>SUTD01000026.1 GCA_015063085.1 Methanocorpusculum parvum | reverse complement strand
ACGGCGAACAGAAAAACCTGCCTGCAAAAGCTCATATTCCAGAGCTGCCTCATACACCGATTCCATATACCCGTATTTCAGCGTATTGTACGTCTCAAAAGCACAGCGAAGAACTTTCAGTAAATCCGAATTGTCATCTAATCGTTTCATAATAAACTCCAAAGCCTGCCCGGGAAACCCGGCGGGCTTACACAGCGGGCGTGTGAACCGCGAGACGATATCCGTGCCGGAATCGGAAGCCGAAGGCTGACGAGAACGGCATGGTTATCCTCTCGCGGGGAAACGCCTGTGCCCCGCCCTATCCAACCGTATGTATATGTAGTGCAGGCGTGTGGCGCGAGCCGAAGGCTCAAGCCATGAGCAAGGCTCGAAGAGACTTGCGACAGCAAAAAAGACGAGTGCGCCGAGGGCGAAGCCCGAAGGAGCAGTCGGAAGGCGCGAGACCCGAAGGGGCTCAAGCCTTGAGCACGACCAAAGGGCGTGCGAAAGCAAACCCGCCAGACCTGCGATAAACGAGGCGACAGCCGAGTGAAGAGCAGGGCTTCGGTGTTTGCGGTTTTTTGTAGCCGGAACGATTCCAAAGCCAAATCCCAAATCCTTCCTGACCTCCTCCGCCGTTAAGCCCGCCGCGACAGCGTAGCGGGCAGGCGGAGCAGTCGAATCTTATAAAAAACGAAACAACCCGCCTACCCGCGACGCATCCGCATGCACTTCGTGCCTGCTCCAGCTTCGAGTCTCTTCGAGCCTTGCTCATGGCTTGAGCCTTCGGCTCGCGCCTCTCGCATGTTGCCAGTTGCCAGTTGCCAGTTGCCAGATGCCACATGCGTTTTTGGAAAAAGCAAGGGATGAAAAACACCGAGCCGTCCTCCTTCAAAGGAGCACGCCAGCCGTGATGAAAAATTCCTTGTTGTTTATTTTTGTAAGTAATATGTATTAAACATATCAAGAATGTTAACGAAAACAAGGCAGGAAACGAGCGCGATAGAAACCGTGCGGGAAAAAAATTCCGCCCCGCGCATACCTTTCTGCAGAACAGTTGTTGCCTGGCAACTGGCAACTGGCAACTGGCAACAACACACAAGGAAAAACCATGAAAAGAAACGCATGTCGTGTAAATATCACAGACGATGAAATGAAAATCATCGACAGAACCGCAGAAAAACTCGGATACGCAAGCAGAACCGAACTGGTCACTGCCCTTCTTCGCTCCTTAATCTACGCAAAACCATTCAGAAAATATTGAGCAAAAACTCACACCCCACAAAAACTCTGCGGGAAAATGTACAACTATCTCTCAAAACCATTGGGATGGGAAAATCCCAATGCTTAAAACAGCGCAACAAACGGACTGATAATAAAGTGCCAGAGATTCGTAAATCCGGTTATCAGAATATTTGTCATCATCTCAAGATTAACGCCCAAGACCGGGCCTAAGAGCAGGAAGAAGCCAAACGTCGCCGCCATCGAACCCAGGTTTGCCGCAGCCGCCACCAGAAGAATCCTGAAAAGCGGCACGGAAAACATCTCAGAGACAGTCTCTGCATTTCCAATGGCCTTGAAATCCTTAGCTGTCGGAGGACGCATCTTTGCCTCCACCAGTGCCGCAAACCACCCGCAGGCAAGGAACGGATTTAATGATGTCATCCACGCAAGAGCAGCAGCGACCGCCGCAGACAGCGGATGTCCGCGGGCAAGAAGTGTCGCAAGACCGGCACATGCTCCGTTTAAAACAACCCAGAAGAGGATTGCCCAGATAAGAAGGTCTGTCGCACCGGAAAATCCAATCGCCAGAATCAGCACAGCAAACGCCGCAATAAAAATCCCGCTGATGATTTTTCCCCACGGATACTTCTTCGGAAGAGCAGTGAGCTCCTTCATCGGAGGAAGCGTTTCCGGATGTGCGCGGTACCGCATAATTCCCGGCACATGTCCTGCCCCGCAGACAACAACAGCCCGCTCAAACGGACTGTGTTCAAGAGACACAACACCGTGTGCCAGATACGCATCACGCTCATCAATTAACGCGTGTGCACCGGCAGGCGAGAACTGATGAAACTCCGCTAAGGCAGCATCAATCATATCCTGATTGGTCAGTGAATCAATCGTTACCGCATCAAGCTCATCAGTCTCATCATCCTTTCCGGAAACCGAGCGGAGAAGCACCCAGATGAGTTTTATCTTCTCGAAAAACTTCATCCCGCCCCAGAAACGTGCAAGAGTAATATTGATGTCGCGGTCGATGAGCATCAGGCGGATCCCGCGCTCTTCTGCAAGGCGGATTGCCTCCTTCATCTCAGCCCCCGGCTCAACACCTACGTTTAATCCAATCTTCCTCTGGACATAGGATAAGAGCCACTGCACAATCATAACCATGAAGTTGCCGGATAAAATACTCTTAACCTCAGGGGCTTTGCTGTCCTCCTCTTCGCGGACAATGCCTGCCCTGGCATCCTCCTCTTCCTTCATCATCTTTTTGAGAGTGGCAAATCGCCCCTGATCGAGCTCTATCGCGATAACGTCCGGATTTACCAACTCCACCATCTCCCGAACCTCATCCACGCTCTTCTGTGAGACATGGGCTGTGCCTACGATATGTATTTCTGTCATATTATTTCCAGAGGTGCACCCCTCTGCTGTCGATAATTACTGTTGAACCTGAGGCAATACTATGCTTTTGATACTGTTTCTCACTTTGAGTAAATTCCATATCCTCTGCATCGCGTCTGCAAAGCAGAGCATCTGCTGTTTCTTCTGCATCAGAACAAACACTGCATCCAACAGCCGGACACTCGGAAACAATCAACTCATCTCCATCAAGCATAAACGGATACGTTCTGCATATATGAGGGCGCGATGCATAAACAGTGCATCGGTTCTCCTGCAAAAACATACAGTTCCCGTCAGCACCTCTGCGAAGCACCCACCCGAAGGTAATTTTTGTCCCGTCCGGATACTCCATCCAGTCAGGATACGGCTCTGCAATCTCAGCGAAGGAAAGCCCGGTCGCCTCAATCAGCGTATCGACCTCAACAGGCGTCACCATCACTTCATTGTCTGCGCCCGAACAGCACGCCCCGCAGAGCCGGCAGGAAAAATCAGCCGCCTGAATTTTTTCGATGAGCTCTTTTCTCATTGGTATCGGTCTGCATGTTCGCGAATCGAGGAGCGGATCTCTTCCGGAGTAAATCCTAAAACGCCTGCCAAAAACATAGCCCCGCCTGCTCCGGTTCCTTCCTTGAGTTCTCCTTCGGCATAGCGGGCAAAGCCTGCATGACCGATTGTCTCAAACTCAGGATCAACATAATACACATCCGCTCCAATTGCTGCTGCTGTTTCCTTGAAGGATGCAGTCTTATCGTGGAAGACATACGTGGTTGTCACCACATCCGGCACCACATTTCCAAGAGCCTGAATTAAAGCAGCGGCTGCAAGCATCTGGGTTCCCCCTGCCAGGAACAGTTTCCCGCGGAATCCCTCTGCGATTCCGGCAGCGACCGGTATCATCGGATCTCCCACTTTTGATACAATCTCTAACGGATCTGTGATTCCTTCCTCTCTGATTTTCGAAACTGCAGCCTCTGCAAAACTCTCCTTTAAGGTCACCGGATTTTCCTTTAAGCAGCTGCTCACCATTGCGCGGTATCCAAGAGCGCGGAGAACACAAAGTGCAGTTGTAGTCCCCCCGGGAAGACACTCGCCTAAGACAAGCATATCATGAGACTGGGATAAAAACTCGCCAACCCATCTTCCTCTCTCGAACAAATCCCATGCATCAGGCACTGCATCTCCTTCGCGCGGGTCTCCGCCCATCCGACCTCCAAGCGACATGTGCGGAACATCCGGCTGATGCTTCAGTCCGGCAGAGATTAAAAGCGGCTTCATTCCGATTAAATCCATCATCGAAAGCGTCAGAAGCGCAGGTGTCGGACATCCGGTTGGAGTATTCGGCGTCATATCGCCTGAAAGCTCCCCGTTGATGATCAGCTCTGCATCAAGCGGCGGAACAAACAGACTGCTTTCAGGATTTTCTCCGGCTCCGGAAACGCCCGGAATCGTAGATACAACTGAGTTTGCAAGGATAACCGCAAAAAGCGGAGACTCCGGCTCGAAGTTGACGCGTTCGGATAGGAAGGACATGTGTGAATTATATTTGTGATAAGGAAATATGAATTGTGCGAAGCGAACCGGCGAAAGCAAACAAACTGGACAAATCCTAAAGCCAAATTGCCGAGCAATCCATTTTATGAGAGAGAAAAACCAACACTAATCAGCATGAAGTCCGTCCGTGCCCTTCTTCAGTTTACAACAATTCTTCCGCTTGGAAAACCTGCTGACTTTGACGCGTTTGCAAAGCACAGCTGGATATATCCGATTGCCGGATATGTTACCGGATTTATCGCGGCAGTACCGGCAATCCTTGCCGCTCTCCTTGGCTTTGACAACTCACTGGTGATTGCTGCACTGACAATCGCTGTATCAATCTTCATCTCAGGGGCAAACCACTTCGACGGACTTCTCGACTTCGGCGACGGATTAATGGCTCACGGAAGCAGGGAAAAACGCATCCGGGCAATGACGGACAGAACAACAGGCGCAGGTGCTCTGGCTCTTGGAATGACAACACTTCTCATTACATTTGCTGCCCTCGCATCGCTTCCGGTCGAAATGATTGCTGCGGCAGTAATTACCGCCG
Organism: Methanocorpusculum parvum; assembly: GCA_015063085.1. Taxonomy (GTDB): domain Archaea; phylum Halobacteriota; class Methanomicrobia; order Methanomicrobiales; family Methanocorpusculaceae; genus Methanocorpusculum; species Methanocorpusculum parvum_A. The sequence goes on along the minus strand of SUTD01000026.1, from coordinate 6,017 downwards.
AAGTCTGCGGAAAAATGATTATGGGGCTCTTTTCCGCTCTGGGAAAACCATTCCACGAAGGAATCCAAAGTTACATCTACGGACTTTCGAAGAGAAGATTTGCAGTCTACACAGTAATTCTCGCACTGCCCCTTCTGCTCTTCATCCCGATTCGCGGAGCGGCCGCTTCAATCCTTCTTGGAATCCTCACATTTGCAGGGCTCTGTCTTCTTGCAAAAAAACTGTTCGGCGGAGTAAATGGCGACGTAACCGGTGCCGGAAACGAAATTGGAAAAATGATTGTGTGTCTTCTCTTCGCAGTCTTAGCGTCTGCGTGAGAGAGGAACATATCCGACATCTTTGTCGTCACTGCACTCAATATCAGTAGCTGACGGGTCTTCAACTGCGATGTTGAACATAACCATACCTTCCATTAATTGCTGGTCGAGTGCAAGACCGCCTTTGGAGTTTCTCAGAGCCTGTGCGTACGGGTTCGGGTTAACTCTGCGGTTAACACGGATTCCTGCACAGTGTGCGCAGAAGACGCAGGTGCTGTGAACAGAGACCTCTTTTCCCTGACACATGACGGTGACCTTTCCGCTCGGTTTTCTATCGAAGGGTAATGATTTCATACCTTCATGTTAGAGTTCTAACATATAGATGATTTCTGTTAGATGAGTTCTCCGGATGTTACAATTCCGGAGACTGCCCCGCACTCTTCTCTGAGAATCGAGCTTCTCCAGAAGATCTCCTTCTCCGTTCCGTCCGCACAAAGAACCTCTCCTTTGTACTGCGCAAAGTCATCAGTGCCTACTGAAGACACCATCTGCTGGAATGCCAAAAGGCGTGATTTGCGAACCGACTCCGGCACAACAGTCTCGAACCAGTTTTTGCCTACCAAATCCTCTTCGCGATAGCCAAGAATCTCTGCACCATGACGGTTTATCATCTCAATAGTTCCATCACGGGAAACAGCGGCAAGGAAAACTCCTGCTAATTCGATGTACTTTCTGGTTCTGTCACGCTCTCTCATAAGCTCTTCCTGAACGAAACAGCGGGACGCTGTTGTGCTTATCTGGAATGCAGCGGATTCCAGGATTGACTGCAGAGCCGAATCCGGAGACAGCGGGGATGATGAACCAAGCACAATGCAGGCAACGGCTGTTCCGCGGAAGACTACCGGGATGACAACCAGAGCGCGCGCTGCGCTCATCAGCGGGATAGTGCCTTCGGGGAATAAATCCATACGGTGCTTGTCAAAGAATGCAGTTTCCCCTTTGCGAATGATTCGATCAGCAATTGAGTCAATTTCAACGGACGGGACAAAACGCCCGCCTTCCTGGCGGAAGAGCAGATAATCATCGAAGATACTTCTCTGATATACAGCCGCCGCCTCAAATCCGGAGATTTTCGGAAGCAGGGAAAGAACCGGACTCCAAAGGTCAGAAACTGCAGTGATGCCGTCTAAGGTAAGGAGGAATTCACGCAGGCATTCCTGGCGTTTTCTGTCGCGTGCTTCCTCGGTGATGTCTTCAGCAATGAGAATCAGATACTCACGGTCGACCGAGAGCGTCATGGGGATTACCTGCACGGAAAGATGCTTCTCCTCTCCGCCGACCGTAATTACTGTCTCTTTAATCTGCATGGTCTGGTGGAACGAAGCAGCCGTCCGAACAGTTTCAAGCAGTTCATCCGATCCTGCTTTCGCAAGGAGTTCCATGAGTGTGGTCTGCATGAACTCAGGCTTTCCTTTTTTCAGGAAGATTTCTGCAGCACGGTTTACATAGTAAAACTGGTGCGTGTTTAAATCACTGACCGTGATTAATCCCGGAATGTTGTCGATAACAGCATCAAGGAATAACTTCCAGCGTTTTGCGCTCTGCTCGGCAATCCGGTGTTCCGAGACATCAGACAGCGCGCCGTTGTATCCAAGGAAGATGCTGTTGTCCTCCTCAAGGACAACCGGAGTTCCGGTGAAGTCACAGTAGATTTTCTCCCCGTCCCTGGTAAGCAGCGGGAACTGAGTAAGCGAGAACCCATTGTCCTTGGAAATTTCCGAGAGAATTCCCCAGGTAAATCTTTTGCCAGCCCCGTCCGGCATGAAGTCCGAGAACTGTTTTCCAACCATTTCTGCAGGATTGTATCCAAGGAGAGACTCAATCTGCGGGCTGATGTACTGAATTACCGCATTTTCGTCAACAGACCAGATGACATCCGATACCGTCTCGACCAGACGGCGAAACATTGCTTCGCTCTGCTCGAGTGCGGTCTCTGCGCGAACACGCTCACTAATGTCATCTAATATAATAGTGACTCCCGGCTTTCCGTCCGGAAGAACCAGCGGGTAGAGACGCTGATCGAGCGTTTTTTCCTCTCCGTCTTTGAAGAGACGCAGTTCGCCGCGAACGGTTTCTCCCCGAAGTGCTGTTCGAATCTGTTCGGTTAAGATTTCTCCGCAGAGAGTGCATCCGCGGCCTTCGTAGATTGGAAGCCCCACCAGCTCATTTTCCGCGCAGGAGAGGAAGGAACATACAGCCTCATTTGCCTGAATAACTGTTAAATCAGAATCAGTTAAGAGAACCATCTCTGAGGACAGATTGAGCATGGCAGAAACCGGGACGCGTTTGGAGAGGAAGAAAACCTTTGCCTTTCCAAACATCCGCATCTCAACCCTTCCCGCCATTAAGAGGTTGTCCATGTATCGTGCGATGGTATTTCGGTTGATGTGCGCTGCATCAGCAATTTCGGTAACTGACATTCCGCGCGGATTGTCTTTTAGGAGAGTAAGTATTTCAGAAAAATCGCCAGTCAGCTCAACCATTTCATACAAATACGCTCTCTGCACACATAATGCTTTGCTTGATAGCATCGCATCATGGCCAAACAATAATGCCATGCAATGAGGCAAAACTATAAATACACCAGTGTCCAATATATGTATAGCAGCCTGCGAGAAGAGCGCAGACGGCAGCATAGTGCTGGTGAAAAACCGTAATTCAATACAGTACACCCCTGAGATATCGGACACTCTACACCTCACACACCACCACCAGAATCACCAGCACATTGCCAATAAAATACTTAATGACACGTACACCCACCCCTTTTTCCGTTTTTTCCTGAGGACAAAAATGAAATACTATCCATGACAAAATCAGGATAATGAAATCATTTGCATGCAGATATGACGCAGTCCTCTTTGACATGGACAACACGCTTCATAATCTCTATGCCGCAAGATTTGCCGCGGCAGAAGCAGTCTCTGCCTGTAAAGGAGTGTTTGGAGATCTTCTGTTTTCGATTCTAAACCCGGACACGCCGACCAGAATTCCCGATTCTCTAACCGAGTACTTCACAGAAAACAATCTCGACGGATACGATGAGATGCTGTATCTCTATGATGTCCTGGAAAAATTCTGCATGCAGCCGTATCAGACGCTTTGCAAACTCCCTGCCGCACTGAAAGAGGCAGGAGTCTCTGTTGGGCTGGTATCCAACGCAGATGCAGAATCCACAAAAGTACGCCTTCACGAGCTTAATCTCGAAGGAATGTTTGACATCGTGGTAAATCCGGAAACATTCGGCGTGAAAAAACCAAACCCGCTCGTGTTCCAAAAGACGCTCGAAGCGCTTGGCACAACCGCAGATAAAGCAGTCATGATTGGAGACAGACACGACCGCGACGTGCTGCCTGCCAGAAACGCAGGACTTTCAGCGATTCATGTATGGTTTGGATCGGTTGATGCAAAAGACAAAGTACTGTGTGCAGAGACACAGGAAGATGTTCTAAGATTCTTAGAATTATAAAAAAAAAAGAATCCCAAATACCGCACGACCCGAAAGGCCGCAGGCATACGGGTATTATGCAATCTTTGAGAGTTCGCCGGTCTCTAAGTTGTAGAACAGTCCGTGGAGCTGAATCTTTCCTTCCTTTTCTGCGTTGGAGACAAGAGGATAGAGACGTAAGTGCTCAAGCTGAAGACGGATGTTCTCATATTCAATCTCACGCTTTCTGGCTGCCTTCTCTTCCGGCGTCTTTGCTTCGCCTAAGCGCTCATCAACACGAACCTGCGCCTCACGTGCGTGGTTAATCCAGAGAGGGATGTATGAATCCTTGCTCATATCCGCATCAAGAGCATTCAGTGCCCCACAGTCGGAGTGACCGCAGACAACGATGTCCTGAACTTTTAAGTGACTGACTGCGTACTCTAAAACTGTTGCAAAGTTCCAGTCATGGGTTGGAACAATATTACCAATGTTTCTGTGAGTGAACAGCTCACCTGCACGACAGTGAGTAATGCGTTCCGGATTCACACGGGAATCAGAACAGCCAATCCAGAGGACAGTCGGGTGCTGGGAAGTCGTTAACTGCATGTAGCGTTCTTTTTTGCGCTCGAAATCTTTCTCCAGAAAGATCTTGTTGCCTTCAAGGAAACTGTCAATCATGAAACTTTACCTCGTTAACAATGTATATCGGCGTGAAGGTATATCAGGCTTTTGCCTTGCAGCCGTTCGTTTGCGCTCACCTTTAAACCCCTGAAGAACCCATAATGAGTATCTATGCTCACGTTTATCGGCCTTGGTCTTTTCGATGAATATGATGTCTCTGTTCGCGGAGCAGACGCCATCCGAAATGCAGACACAGTTTTTCTTGAAGTCTATACTTCTGTTCTGATGGGCTCTTCCATCCCGCGCCTCGAAGAATACTACGGCAAGAAAATCATCCCGCTGTACAGAGAAGACGTGGAAATTCATTCAGACAAAATCATTGATGCAGCAAAGGAAGGAAATGCAGTGTTCCTGACTGCAGGCGACTCCATGGTTGCAACAACCCATTCAGACATCCGCTGCCGCTGTGCAGAAGCAGGCGTTGAGACGAAAATCATCCACGGAGCATCCATTACAACCGCAGTCTGCGGGCTTTCCGGTCTGCAGAACTACCGCTTTGGAAAATCCGTTTCCGTTCCGTTCCCGTACGGAAAATGGTTCCCGATGACTCCGATTGAAGTCATCTCCGAGAACCTCAAAAACAATCTGCACACCTTAGTCTTCCTCGACATCCAGAAGGACAAGGAACGCTACATGAAAGTCTCAGAAGCAGTTGAACTCCTGGAAGAGCAGGCAAGACGCGTTGGAGCAACGATTCCAACGTATATTGGAATTGCCAGAGCCGGATCTCCGGAACCGGTCGTGCATGCAGGAAACGCAGAAGAGATGATGAACTTTGACTTCGGCGGACCGCTTCACGTGATGATTGTTCCAGCAGAACTCCACGATATGGAACGCGAGTACTTAGAGAGATTTGCCGGATTATGCTGATTGAAGAGCTCGTCTCCTATTATCAGAAAACTGCAGGCGCTGCCGTCTCAGAAGTTCCAAAGGGAAGTATCCTTGGAGGAACAGCAGACGAGATTTTGGAGATGGTTACCTGCTATGCATCCGATGCCGCAGTTTTCTTAAAACACGGAGACTTAGTCAACGCCTTTGCCGCATCCGAGTACGGGCTTGGATGGCTCGACTGCGGAATCTACCTTGGCTATACCAAAGCAGCATTTACCAACTGTCTGGAACTTGCAAAAGAGTTCCCGGAAGAACTCTTCGAAAAATTAGAAGAGAAAACCCTGCGGTATCAGCGGATGCTCACCGGAGCTCTTGACGGCTCCATTCCGGCCCCGGATTCAGAGACAGGATGTTATGCAGCTGTAGTTAAAATCCAAGAAACCGCCAAGCGTGCGCTTGCGGTCGGCACAGGACTCCTGCCGGATGATTATGTAAATGCGCTTTCTGTCTTCTCATACGGATACGGATGGCTTGACTGCGGAGTCAGAGCCGGACTCTTTCAGATAACCGGTGACAGACACCTGTTTACAATCTAATTTTTTTACCGAACCGAAGGACAGCTTACGCTCTTTTGTATGGTATTGACCGAAAGAAAATCTTTCAGTCGGGCCCTTCAAAAATCAAAAAAAGTTATTGTGTATATTGAGAGCCGGCGAATTAAGCCTTACTCTTCAACAACAACGCGAACCGGGGTCGGG
>SUTD01000025.1 GCA_015063085.1 Methanocorpusculum parvum | reverse complement strand
CCGCGGTCTCTTTTGCCTCTGCCATCTGTTTTTTCGTGGGCCGTTTCCACGGCTGTCCCGGAACCGGGATGTATCCGGAGATACGTAAAGGAATGGTATCATCCAGTCCTGCAAGGAATCCGCACAGTCCTTCCAGTTCGTCAAGTCCGACAAAACCCGGGATATAGACAAGGTTTGCCTCCATCTGCATCCCGCTTTCCCAAGCGTTTTTGAAGTTGGTGTAGATAAGGTCCTTTGGTTTTCCGGTAATCCTGTAGTGCAGGTCGCGGCTCCATGCTTTAAATCCGACGTTGGCATAATCCAGATTTTCTGTTGGGATTCGTGTCCCGTTGGTGTGTCCGAGTTTGGTTCTTGCTCCAAGCTCCTGTTTTGCAAATGCCAGAAGTTCTTCCAAATCCGGTGCAAGGGATGGTTCTCCACCCATAAGAGATACCGTTTTCGGCCGCTGTCCGGAAAGGACGGTTTTTATCTCTTCTGTTGTGAGAAAGGACGCAGGCTTTGGAGTCATGAATCCTGGTTTGGAATCTGCGCCGCCTCTGAGTTTGTAGGAACAGAACGGACAGCGGAAGGTGCATCCCCAGTTGTGGAGGGTTGCGAAATCGTACTTTTTGTTGTAGGTAATCTGGTAAAATGCCATGATGGACTCCTGCGTTATCAGCATAAACAAATTCAATTTAATGTGTATATAATGTTACGATAATAATATTCGTAATACTAATGTGGTGTGAATGTGATATTTGTGTTATTTGTGTGACTGCAGGGGGCTTCTCTCCTCAAAATATCATACGCGGTTTTCGTGAGTATTGTATCTGGTGCAACGAATACCAAAGCCGGGTAATACTTTGTGCGTCTTTTTCCAGAAGAGACTTTTTTCTGCATTGCTCCTATGGGGAGGGATTTGGTGCAAATGGTTTCCGATGCGGAAATCGGGGAAAAAAGATACGGGGTTGAGGATTTTTCCGGGGTTCTTAAATCTCCACCAGCTTATACTCGCGCCGTCCGACGTTCATTTCCTCGGCCGCTTCGAGCTGGAGTTCCGGGTTGGTTCCCGGCCAGACGCGGGTGAACTTCTCTTCGCCAGGCTCGTGGTGGTCCGGGAGCAGTGAACCCTGCACTCCTTCTGCGGCGTTTACTAAATCATAGCATGCCTTGTCGAGAGCCACCGGGTCACGGGATGCGAGAATGCCGATATCTTTGACGAACGGAATATCATTCCATGCCGTGCAGTCGCAGTGCGGGGTGATGTTGGTTAAGAAGTTGATGTAGAAGGCCTTGCCGGTCTTGTTTGCCACAGCACCTGCGGCGTAGTCGGCCATCTTTTCCACGAACTCTGTTCCGTCATCCTGCCAGTCCAGATCGATTGCATGCTCCGGGCAGACGTTCATGCACATCAGACATCCAACGCAGTGATCGTAATCGATTACAATCGACTTTCCTTCAAGGCCGATGCAGAACTCTCCGCAGGCATTCATACATGCCCCGCAGGTGACGCATTTGTCTTCCAGAACGAAGGGACGGGTCTTGTGCTGCTCGCGTTTTCCCGCGTTTGCGGCACAGCCCATTCCCAGATTCTTGATTGCTCCGCCGAACCCTGCAACCTCATGTCCCTTGAAATGGGAAACCACAACCAGACTGTCTGCAGCAGCAATGTCGGATGCAATCTTTACCGAATCGAAGTGTTTTCCATACACCTCGACCTCTACGAAGTTCTGGCCTTTTAAGCCGTCGGCAATGATTACCGGGCACGAAACAACCGGATAGCAGAAACCGTGCTGTGCGGCAGTCTCCAAGTGGTCGGCGCTGTTTTTCCTTCCTCCAAGGTATAAGGTATTGGTATCGGTCAAAAACGGTTTTGCTCCGATCTTTTTTACTGCCTCAACCACTGCTGCAACACTCATGGCAGGCACAAATGCATCATTGCCCCGCTCGCCGAAGTGGACTTTTACTGCCGTTAAGTCCCCTTTCGATACCATCATGTCAAGCCCTGCAGCCTCACATAATGCCTGAATCTTCTTCTCCGTGCTGCGGTCTGCAGAGAGCGCTCCGGCACGGGCAATAAATACATCTTCCATGTATCTACATGGGGCGTTGGAACAGATAAATGCGGTGTCTTTTTTCCGTCAGCGGAGTTTTTGCCGGGATTGACAAGATATATTTATGCTGTCAGGGCTCATATTAATACAGAATTATTCATATGACCGTTTGCAGACATCCTCTTAATCGATTAGCCGCAGATGCGGCGTGGGCTTTCGAGTAATGTATACGAATATCGTTCTTTTTGTAATCCTGCTGGCTTTGTCAGCATTCTCCTCGGCATCCGAGGTTGCATTGGTCGGCTTAAACCGTGCAAAGGTAAAGGCTCTGGCCGAGACCGGAAAACGCGGAAAGCGTCTTGAGAAATTAAAGGAAAATCCGGATCACTTCTTAATCACTATCCTGATTATGAACAATGTGGTAAACACCGGAACGGCATCTCTTGCAACAGCTATCGCTCTTGATTTATTCGGCAATGCCGGTATTGCGATTGCAACCGGAGTGGTTACCCTTATGATTCTCGTCTTCGGCGAGGTTGGGCCGAAGACCTATGCAAACACGCATCAGGAGCAGATTGCACTCTTTGCATCAACTCCGATTTACCTGCTCACAACCCTCCTTACCCCGTTCTTCTGGGTGTACGACAAGGTTCGCGGTGTGGTAAAGAAGGGCGATGATGTTCCGGCAGTAACAGAAGAGGAAATCCGTGACTGGATTGATGTCGGAGAGATGGAAGGAGCAATCGAAGAGGACGAGAAGGAGATGATTTACTCGGTTCTCCGCTTCAATGACATTACGGCAAAGGAGATTATGACGCCAAGACCGGATGTTTCGATGATTGAGGACTCGGCAACCTTAGAAGAGGCTGTTGCCTATATCAGAGAGACGGGCTACTCCCGTCTTCCGGTCTATCACGAGTCTGTGGACAATATTGTCGGTTCGATTAACTTTAAGGATGTATTCAATGCATACACCTCCGGAGACCACACAAAGCTGACGGTCAAGAACCTCATGGTTGAGGTCTACTGTGTTCCGGAGTCGAAGAAGATTGATGACCTGCTCCGCGATCTGCAGGTCCGCCGTGTTCACTTGGCCATTGTGCTCGATGAGTTCGGCGGTTTTTCCGGTGTTGTTACGTTTGAGGATATCTTAGAGGAGCTTGTCGGAGATATTATGGATGAGACTGATGTTGATGAGGTCGATGACATTATCGAGATTTCGCAGGGTATGTATATGCTCGATGCGCAGGTTCGCGTCAGTCAGTTAAATGAGCACTTCGATATCGAACTTCCGGAAGATCCGGGAAGCTATGAGACCATCGGAGGTCTTATCTTCTCAACTCTTGGTCACATTCCGCGTCTTGGAGAGGCGATTAAGGTGCTTGACGATATCACGCTGGTTGTTACCAAGATGCGCGGACGCCAGATTTTAAAGGTAAAAATGATTTTCCCGATTCCGTATGAGGAAGATGCGGAAGGGGACGGAGAGTAATCTCCTTTTTTTACTCCCTATACCATTCTGTCTCTTTTGTAAGAATCGCTGTTTTTTCTTCAAGCGTTAATTCGCCGAAGTTTAAGTCCTCGAACTCATAAGTGACGCGCCCGGTGTATCCGATTTTCGAAAGCACTTTTTTGAGTTCTTCACCTTCTTTTGTTCCTGCAAGAGGCGAATGCATTTTGCCCGGGCTTCCAAGGCTTGCATGGATGTTTACCATGCGGTCGCTGCACTGTTCGATAAAGGAGAACGGGTTTCCTGCTGCCTGTGCGTGGGCATAGTCGAAGGTGAAATAGAGCCAGGAGTATTCGTCTAAGACTTCGCGCATTTCGGGTGCGGTTGTTATGTGGGCGTTTACTGCAGGCGGCATGTTTTCGAGTGCGATCTGCACGTTTTTTCCGGCGAGATCTGCGAGACGTCCTAAGTAATGGTGGAAGCGTTCCTTATCCAGATAGGTTACCGGACGCTTTGATGTGCGCTTTCCTGGATGTATTGTAACAATTCCCCCTCCTAAGGCTTCGAGCATTTCGATGCACTCTCTGGTGCAGTCAGCAGAAAGCTCTGCAACCTTCGGGTTGAAGGAGCAGGGATTTAAGTCGAAGATGGGCGCATGCATGGCTATCGGGAAGAGATGCGGAAACTGCTTTTTTGCTTCCAGAAGCTCCTCTATGTCTGCTCCTGCCATCCAGAACTCGGGTGTTTCCATCCAGAACTCCACGGAGTCAAGGCCTGCGCTGTTCATGGCGGCAAAAATCTCCGGGGTTTTGTATGAGTGGAAGAACATACTGGATGCTTCGAGCTGGTACATGAAGGATAGTTGTACGCGGGAATCTAAATAGGTGTTGGATATGCAGTTCGTTAACCGGTTTCCGTTTTTTATGGACTGCGCCGTTGCCTGAACATGATGGGAACACGAATCGAAAATAAGACATGGGATAGAGTGTTGCCTCGCTCGAGGAACACGAATCCACACGAATCAAAACGAATCGCGTGCCTATACACGGCTCTTTCCTCGGCTTATCGCCGAGAGCCGCGGCACGCTTGCGCCCTCGCAGTCGGCTCGGGCAGATAGGAAATAAGTGTGGCTGTCAAAAAATTACATCTACTTTACGCCCGAGCCGACTGCGAGGGCTTCAGCGACCGTGCGGCAGTTCCGCGATAAGCGGAACAAAACTGCCGCCTTTAGAGGTCGCGATTCGTTTTGATTCGTGCGGATTCGTGTTCCAAATGTCATACTGTGCCTGCATTCTCCTTTTTTTATCTAAGATGAATGGGGAAAAACACCCCTCAACTTTCGAAGCGAAACCGAATTTATGGTCAGCGCCAATGAAGCCATACCCTTATTCCCCTAAAACGTCCAATATATCATCATGGCAAAAAAAGCGCCCGTTCAGGCTACCCTTTCCTTTGACGAAAGCGAGAGCGGCAGCGCTTCTTTTATCTGCCCGGTAAAAGATCCAAACCCGCTTCCGCCAAAAGAGCCGGAAAGCCCGGATATACTTACGGTCTCCGAGCTTGGCGAGCGCATCCGCGATGTTTTGGACTGCGAGCTGCTGACGGGAATTACTGTTACCGGAGAGGTTACCGGATACCGTCCGGCTGCAAACGGGCATCTGTACTTCTCGCTGACAGAAAAAGGTGAGACCGATGCTGCAGTGTCCTGTGTGATGTGGAAGTATGCGGCAAAGCATCTTGCATTCCCGCTAAAAGACGGTCTTGCGGTAAACATCACCGGACATGTGGATTACTATCCTCCGTCCGGCAGGATGCAGTTTATTGTCAAGAAGATTGAACCGGCTGCCGGAGGAAAGACCGGTCTTTACCTGCAAAAGGAGCTGTGGAGAAAACAGCTCGAAGCAGAGGGAACCATCCCGCGTCCGGAGTCCGAGAAGAGAAGCCCTCCGCTGTTTCCGAAGTCCGTCGGGGTTGTGACCTCGAAGACCGGTTCTGTGCTGCAGGATATCAGAAACGTTTTGTCGCGCAGATATCCGCTGCCGATTCTGCTCGCACCAGCCCAGGTGCAGGGAGCAGGGGCGGAGGTGTCGATTGTGTCTGCTATCGAGTCGCTGCAGGGCAAAGTCGATGTGATTATTGTTGCACGCGGAGGCGGAAGTTTTGAGGATTTGTTTGTCTTCAACCATCCCGATGTTGTCCGCGCAATCCGGCGCTCGGAGGTTCCCATCATCAGCGCGGTAGGACATGAGACTGATGTCACGCTCTCTGATTTTGCCAGTGACCGCAGAGTGCCCACGCCGTCTGCTGCGGCAGAGACTGTTGTTCCGGACAGAACTGTCCTTGCAAACAATCTCGAGGAGTTCCGGCGCCGGATGCATGACAGAGCCCGCGCGATTCTCAGCACGAACCGCTCGGCTGTTGCTGAGCTGAAGATGCGTGTTGACCCGTCGCGTCTGTCGCGCAGGCTTGATATGATGCATCAGCAGACAGCAGACCTTGAAGAGCGGATTACGTCTGCGGTCTGCCGCCGGCTCAAAGCCGAGGCTGACGGTCTCGAACAGATTACAGAGCGCATATTCACGGGAGCGAAGATGCGAATCAGCACTGCGGTTCTGGAGCTTTCCGCGCAGAAGGAGAAGATTCTCTCGTGCGATCCGAGAAAGCCGCTTGAACGGGGCTATGCTCTGGTGCAGATGAACGGGACGGTTATCCGTTCCAAGGAACAGTTGAAGAAAGATGACCGCTTAACCCTCTGTTTATCCGATGGAGAGGTTACTGCTGCTGTGGAGAAGATATCATGACGGAAATTGAAGCAAATGAGCCGAACTATGAAGAGATGATTACTGAGCTGAGAGAGATTGCAAGAAAGCTTGACAATCCGAATACGTCTGTTGAGGATGCGGTAAAGCTGCATACACGGGGTATGGAGCTGATTGCAAAGTGCGAGGCGTTTCTTGCAAAGGCTGAGCTTACTATTACTGAAGTACACAGAGAGCAGACTGAGTAAGTATGGCAAAATCCTCTCCGCTTACCGGTGCTGTTGCAGGTCATTTTTTAATTGACCTCTATACTCCGGTTCTTCCGATTATTCTTCCGCTGCTGATTGAGAGCATGGGGCTTTCGTATCTTCTTGCGGGCCTTGTTGTGACGGTTTTTAATATTGTGTCCTCTATTACGCAGCCGCTGGTTGGTATCTGGGGGGATAGGACTGGAAAGCATGCGGATGTGGCATTCTGTGTTCTGCTTGGGGCAGTTGGTATTTCGCTTTCGGTTCTGACGAGTAATTATCTGATTCTTCTGATGCTGGTTTGCGGGGCTGCTATAGGTCATGCGCTGTTCCATCCGGCAGCTATGGATTTGGTTTACCGGGTAAGTCCTCCGGCATCGCTTGGGAAGTATAATTCGATTTTTACGACTGCAGGGAGTATCAGTTATGCGTTTGGTCCGCTTGTTGCAGGCGCTCTTATTGCGCTTGGCGGGCTTCCTGCGGTATGCTGGATGGTGCTTCCGGGAATTATTGGTGCTGCGTGGATTTTTAAGCTGACACGCAAAACTGAGTCTCTTGAGCCTGCGGTAAAGAAGGCGCGTTTTTCGTCTGTTGAGGGTTCGAGGTCCGGTGCAGCTTTGGTTGTGACGGTCTGTGCTCTTCGGGCTATCGGGTATACGGGAGTAATTACATATCTTCCAACGCTTCTGACGGTTTCTTCGGGGATGGGGACGATGGTTTCTTCGATTATTGTGACGGTGATGCTGCTTTTCGGTGTTGCAGGGCAGCTTGCGGGTGGGCGTCTTTCTGATTTGTACGGGAGAAAGCGGATGCTTGTTTTCGGGCTTGTGCTTGCGATTCCGTGCTTTATGCTGATTTTTGCAGACGGATGGCTGATGCTTTTTGGTGTTATGAGCTATGCGTTTTTTGCAAGTTTCTGTTATGTGACTTCGGTTACGATGACGCAGGAGCTTTTGCCGGGAAAGACCGGTCTTGCGTCAGGTCTGACGCTTGGGTTTACGATGGGGGTTGGCGGTCTCGGTGCTGCGGCTGTGGGTTTTGCGGCAGATGTTACGGGTAATTTATCCGGGGCTCTTTCGCTGATGATTGTGCCGATTCTTATTGCGCCTGTTATTGCGCTGTTTGTGCGGTACAGGAAGGCTGACGAGGCTGTGCCTCTTCAGTAATTTTTTGTCTGTCAGGTTTTTCCAGACGGGTTTTTGGTGATTGAAACGGCAGAGACGGTTTTACTTTTTGGAAAATAGGGTTCGATAATTTGATTATGAAGTTGTTGCAGTTGTTTCCCTTTTGCCTCTGTCCTTACTCATGGCTTGAGCCTCCGGCTCTCGCCATCCACACGAATCAAAAATACAACATGAGATAGAGTGTTGCCTCACTCGAGGAACACGAATCCACACGAATCAAAACGAATCGCGTGCCTATACACGGCTTCTTTTCCGGCTTATCGCCGGAAGCCGCGGCACGCTGACGCCTTCGCATGCACTTCGTGCCTGCTTTTGGCTTAGTCGCTTCGCTCCCTCGCCCCTCGCAGTCGGCTCGGGCAGATAGGAAATAAGTGTGGCTGTCAAAAAATTACATCTACTTTACGCCCGAGCCGACTGCGAGGGCGTCAGCGACCGTGCGGCAGTTCCGCGATAAGCGGAACGAAACTGCCGCCTTTAGAGGTCGCGATTCGTTTTGATTCGTGTGGATTCGTGTTCCAACTATCCATTCAAAGCCGGAAGAAAACTTACCTAATTTACTTGCAGGGTTGCCATAAACTATCTATTCCGGCAACACCTTTAACCTCATAGAGAACCTATATTTCTTCGGTATAAGGATTTGCCTCCATCTTAGAGATTCTCAGCGCTAAATTCTCTGGGCTTGGATTTGCAAATTGGCTTATGCAGGAAATGAATTATGAACATGAAATCGTTTAGATTAGCAACAGCTTTAGCTGTTCTTCTGGCGCTCTCTCTGGTGTTTATGATGCCGGTCGGGGCGGAAGTGATTACTGTCAATTCTTTTGAAGAGTTGAATAGTAATTTAATTGCTGGGAATACTGTGAATCTCGGAAGTGATATTATTCTTACTGATAATATTGGTACTGAGGGTTCTGGTGTGACTGGCAGAATCCAAGTAACGAGTAATGTCGAGCTTGATTTGTCCTCATACAACATCTATGCATGTGATAATATTTTAGATGGGTCCTCAACTGCACATAATTATGAATTTATTTCTGTTAAAAATGGAGCAACCCTTACTATTGATGGCACAACTGGAGCCATTATTGTAAATTCACTGAAAACAGTTGAAACTGCTCTTACCAGTGCACGCACCGTCGGTGTGCTAATAGGAGTTAGTGGTGATTCGAAGGGTGGAAATCTCATTGTTAATGGGGGTTCTATCATTCATAATGGTGGATTATCCGTATCTAATGGACCAAATATGGCATTTGCAGTTGATGTATATGGATATGGTGCTAAATCCACACTCAAAATTACTGATGGCACTATATCTTCACCAACCTACATTGCGGTAAGACTTGCTCCATCATCGACATCATTGTCTTCTGGCTTTGCAGAACTTGAAATGGAAGGTGGTGTAATCTCTGGTGGTCAGCGTGGAATTTGGATTCAACCACAACAAGCTGCATCTTCTGGAAATTATAAAGTAAGTATTTCTGATGGTGAAATAAGTGGTTCACGATATGCATTAGATAATTGGATGGAAGGGTGTGGTAGTGATACTTCAAAGATTACTATCTCCGGTGGTTCTTTTGAAAACAATGATGTTCAGTATCCGACAATTGCATTTAGAGGTTATGACAGTCTTTCAGGAACTGATTGCTCAAAACATATTGTAGAGATTTCAAATGTAGACTTTATTAGAAATAATCAGAATGGAGATACAATTGATATTCTTCTTTCAGTTAATAATAACCCAACTGTAACTTATACTGGTCTTCAGATTACAGGGGATTCTGCCGTTTCATTCAAGAATGAACTTGCAGGAACTTTCTCAGTGCCGCAAATTGGATCCTCCTATGAGTGGTACATTGATGGAATCAAAGTTGATGGAGAAATAGGCAATACTGCTACACTCAAATTTACTGAAGAATCAGTCCCCTCCACTCATGAAGTAACTGTTAAAGTATTTTTCTCGGATTCGTTTACCACTACTTCTGATAAGTTCTCAGTAACTGTCCCTGCAAAGTACACTGTTACCTACAATGCAGGTGGCGGAAGCGGAAGTATGGAGGATAATCTCGCATACTCTGATGCCAATGTAATCGACCTTCCACCCTGCACATTCACCGCACCGGAAGGTCAAGTCTTCAAAGCATGGCAGATTGACGGAACTGAGTATGCCGCAGGCGTTTCTTACACTGTAACTGCAGACACTTCTGTAACCGCTGTCTGGAAAGAAGTTGGTGCAGAAGTTAAGCCAGAAATTGCTGTTACTATTGATGTAGCACAGGATGGAAAAACAACTACTATTAGTTCTGTCTCAGCAGATGAGACAACGAAAGTAGAAACTACTGGAACTGTCACTACTATCACTGACCTGTCCACTGGTGTTAAGATGGATATTCAGTTTGAGAGTGTACCTACTACCAATGGAGATTCCGGAGAGATTACTGGAAGTATTCAGAAAGTAAGTGTTTCATATCCCGAAGAGGTTGCTGAAAGCACTGGTACTGAAGAAGTGAAACAGCAGGTTCTCTATGAAATGAGTGTTCCTACTGAGGAGTTCCTTGAAATTGACTCGAAGGTAAAAGACGAGGTCAAAGAAAAGGTTACCAAAAAAGAACAGAGAGCAAATGTTCTTGCTATGATTACTGCAACCCACGAGAATCTTGACACAATCAACAACAACATCACAGAAGTTAAAATCACTTTTACAGTCCCTGTATCTCTGATTTCCAACTCAGATTTACTGAAAGCATACCATGTCAAAGGAGATACTGTTGATGTCTTACCAGATGATAATATCTCTATCGCTGGTCCAGAAGGTGGATTCTATACAATCACTATCACCAGTGACAAGAAATTCTCTTCCTATGTCTTAGCTGAGGAAATTCCAAAGACCACCTCCTCCGGCTCCGCAGTCGACACCGGCTCTGGAAACTACCAGTACTACCCGCGTGACGTCCCGGCTGACGGTATCGTCTCCTTCGGCACCTCCAAGGTCGTAACCGGCATGGAGCTTCCGACAGGATCTTCCGGAAAGGTCACCTTAAACATTAAGCCTGACTTCGCAATGCCGGAGAATGGATTCTACGCATTCGAAATCGATGCACCGGGCTACAACCTCGCTGCAAAGATTAACGGCGGACTTTCCTTCCAGATTCCGGTTGCAGACCTCGAAGCAGCAGGATTTACTGCAAACGACATCGTGCTCTTCCACGGAACTGTCGGCGAAGATGGAACAATTACCTGGGAAGCACTCCCAACCAACCTCGTCAGGAACGAGGCAGGCATTGCCTACTACAAGGCAGCAATTGCCGGATGCTCCCCGTTCTACATCGGATTCGTTAAGGACGGCTCTGTTGTAAACACCGAAGTTATCGAACCGGTCATCCCGGACACTCCGGAAACCCCGGTAACCCCGGACGAGCCTGAAGTCCTTCCGCCGGTAGACACTCCGGACACTCCGGAACAGCCGGCTGAAAGCCCGGCACCAATCCTTGGAATGGTGCTCGGAGGACTTGCAGCAGCTGTTGTCTTAAGAAGAAAGTAAGAGGGGATTCTTAGTTGGAGAAACCCTCTGACTAAACCCTTTTTTTCATTTCGCAATCATTTTTGAACTGATTTAGAAAGAAGGAGATGCGATTATCTCCGGATTGATTCAGAAAGAACGCAGACCACGCAGACGCGCCTTCGGCGCAGCAACGCGTCGCTCTCGCTCACTTGCGTTCGCGAGCTGCTCCCGCAGCCGCTTTGGCGTTGCTTCTCGGATGAATTTGATATCCTAGCGA
>SUTD01000024.1 GCA_015063085.1 Methanocorpusculum parvum | reverse complement strand
ACGTGATGAAATATGACCGATACCAAAAAAATCTCATTAACCGTTCAGCATGCATACAGCAATGAAAGCGGCTATGCATTCTTTTCTCCTGACGACCGGGGAAAACTCGGAATCTCGGCAGGGGACTATGTAAAAATCTCAGGCGGAAAAACCGCACTTGCCAGAGCACACTTCCACCCGGTTGTTCAGTCCGGAAAAATCGTCTTAACCAAAGATGTCAGATTAAAAGTTGTCGCGAACTTCGACAGTCCTGTTGAGATTGAAAAAATCACTCCGCTCTATGCAGATAAAATCACCATCCAGCCGAGCGAGGAGAGTGTCAAAATACATGACAGCGAAATATTCCGCGACAGACTTCTGGGAGAACTCGTCTACAAAGGATATGAAATCCCTTCATACTACAATACCTTTGTTGTCACTGATGTCTCTCCGTCAGAATATGCGATTGTCACCTCGGCAACCCAGTTCATCTATAAAGACCGCGTCCACAAAGAAGATGAGGAAAGTGACCGCCCCGAAGTCCATTATGAAGATATCGGAGGCTTAGGCCGCGAACTCTCTCTGGTTCGCGAGATGATTGAGTACCCGCTCAGACATCCCGAAGTCTTCGAGAAACTCGGCATCGAACCGCCGAAGGGAGTTCTGCTCTACGGACCGCCGGGAACCGGTAAGACCTTAATCGCAAAAGCTGTCGCCACCGAATCTCAGGCAAAGTTCTATGAAATTTCAGGCCCTGAAATCGTCTCCAAATACTATGGAGACTCCGAAGAGAAACTGCGCGAAATCTTCAAAGAAGCCGAAAAGAACTCACCGGCAATCATCTTCATCGACGAAATTGACTCAATCGCTCCGAAGCGTGACGAGTCCAAGGGCGAGATGGAACGCCGTGTCGTAGCGCAGCTCTTATCCTTAATGGACGGCATGAAGTCCAGAGGAAAGGTCATTGTAATCGCTGCGACCAACCTGCCCGACTCAATCGATCCGGCTCTCAGGCGCGGCGGAAGGTTCGACCGCGAAATCGAAATCGGCGTACCTGACAAGGATGGAAGAAAGCAGATTTTGGAAATCCATTCCAGAAACATGCCGCTTTCCGAAAACGTGGACATCAAAAAGTATGCGGACAGAACGCATGGATTTGTCGGAGCAGACTTATCCCTTGTCGCAAAAGAGGCAGCCATGCACGCCCTCCGCCGCGAGTTCCCGAACATGAACCCGGATGAAACCCCAAGCCCCGAAAAGCTTGAAAGCCTTCGCGTCACCGCAGAGGACTTTGAATCCGCATTAAAGATGGTTCAGCCAAGTGCAATGCGCGAGGTGTTCGTCGAAGTGCCGGATATCCGCTGGTCTCATGTCGGCGGTCTTGACTCGGTAAAGGAAGAACTCCAGCAGGCTGTCGAGTGGCCGATTAAGTATGCTGATGTCTACAAACAGTTCGCAACCAAATCTCCGAAAGGATTCCTTCTCTTCGGACCTCCGGGAACCGGCAAGACGCTTCTTGCAAAAGCAGTCGCCAACGAATCCGAGTGCAACTTCATCTCCGTAAAAGGTCCGGAACTCATGTCCAAGTGGGTTGGCGAGTCCGAGAAAGGTGTCCGTGAAATCTTCAGAAAGGCACGCCTTGCCTCGCCGTCGATTATCTTCTTCGACGAAATCGATGCAGTCGTTCCAAAACGCGGAAGCTATGAGGGCTCATCTCATGTAACCGAAAGTGTGGTCAGCCAGTTCTTAACCGAACTTGACGGCTTAGAAGAGCTCAAGAATGTTATCGTCATTGGGGCAACCAACAGACCTGACATGATTGATCCGGCATTAATGCGTCCGGGACGTCTTGAGCAGCACATCTTTGTCCCGCCTCCGGATGCAGAGGGAAGAAAACAGATTCTTGAGGTATACCTCCGCGAGGTACAGGAACTCTTAGCAGAAGACATCAACATCGACTCTCTCGTTGAAAAAACCGATGGGTTTGTCGGTGCCGACATCGAAGCACTCGTCCGCGAGGCAAAAATGACTGCTATCCGCGAGTTTGTAAAAGCAATGGCAGGGCGCGATGCCGCAGAAATCTCTCTTGCGGTATCGAGTGTTAAAATCTTTAACCGCCACTTTGATGCAGCATTACAGCGCGTCAGACCTTCACTTGACACCGCAGGACGTCGCGATGCAGAGCGTAACTCCTGGCAGTACCGTTACAATGAGGACGAAAGAAAACTCCTTGAAAAGGCGTTAATGAAGGTAGAATCCGCAGAGTACGCAGGAAATGAGTTAGATAGTGAGACAAAAGAGCTTGCATCTCTTCTCCTGTGTCATCAGAAAGACTTTAGCAGAATCAAAGAGATACTTAATCAGTAATTACAACCAGGCAACCCCTGGTTTTGGAGGACTGTCATGGGAAACCCGACTGACGACTCATACAAAGACCTGATGGATATCATTCATAAAATACTGGGAAACCACCTGCCCGGAAAAGACGGTGGCGAAATTCCGCCGATTGTAGGCGTTAAATTCGTGGTGGGGGGACAGCAGAATTCTGCTCCTCCAACCCGTATGATTCCGATTGAGGTGTTTGAGAATGAAACCTCATTCACGATTCAGACCGAGCTTCCGGGAGAGTGCCCGAATGACTTCGCGCTTTCCTATGCCAACGGAAAGCTTCAGCTCTTAGCAGGCGAAAACCGCGAATACCGTGCTGAGCTTCCGCTCTCCGGAATTGATCCGGCAGCAATTACCACCCGGCTGAAAAACGGTGTCCTGGAGATTTTCTGCGGCAAACTTGTCCCGGAAGTTCCCGCTTCGGAGGCATAATGGAAGCGTCCGCATGTTCTTCGGCCCACTGCAGGCTCACCATGAAAGAGGAGGATTATTTGGAATCCATCCTCAACATTTCCGAGGAGAAGGGATATGCAAAAGCAAAAGACATCGCTGATGACTTAGGGGTGTCTCCTTCCTCTGCTTCGGAGATGTTTGTCAAGCTCAGCAGAAAGGGATTAATTGTTCACCGGAAGTATGAGGGGGTTACTCTTACGGAAACCGGCCGCAGTGTTGGTGTTCAGGTACGATTCCGCCATGACGTTCTTGTGGAATTTTTGAAAAGCATCGGCGTCTCCGAGGAGACTGCAGACAAAGATGCCTGTTTCATGGAACACGAACTCCACATGGAAACCATCCAGAAAATCAAAGAGTTCGTGGAGAAGAGAAGATAATATTTTTTGAGGGAGCGGTTTCCCTCATTCTTTTATTGCACAGGGGATTGCAACTGCACATTTCCCGCAGACATCCGCTCCAAGCGTCTTTTCGGCCTGCAGACAGACTGCATAGCATCGGTGCCGGTCAAACCCGTTTTCCGACAGCGCTTTGGTCGGGCAGCGCTTCACGCATACAAGACATTTGCCTCCTGCCTTTGCGATACAGAGCTCTTCTGTCAGCGGCACATCTGCTTTCTCCTCCAATGCTGTCACAACCGAACCAAAGCGTCCCATGCTGCCTGCTCTCGTGATGAGCATATTGTTCACCCCGAAAGTTCCAAGTCCTGCCGCTTCTGCGATATGCCGCTGAGACCAGCGGCTGAGCAGCCGTCCGGTATCAAATCCGCCGGCAGGAATTGCTGCCTTTACGCCATCTGCTTCGAGAGCAGACACAAGAGCCTCATTAATTTCAGCGATTAACGCATTCGTCTGATTATACAAATCCGCCCACTGCTGAGACGGGAAATCACCGTCTTTGTTACACGCGCCGGCTGCTTTTGTGAACGGTAAAAAATAGGAGAGGATACTTGTCGCTTCCGGTAAAACCTCCTCCGGCATTACGTGGTCATCTGCAACAGATGACCGAAGACTGCGGATGTGTTTGGACGAAACATCCGCAAATCCTACCAGAGGCTCTCTGATCCAGTCAGCGTCTGCGGTCTTTTCGCGGATAATTTTCAGAGCTGTTTCCTTGAAACTCACTCTGAAAACACCATTGGAAGAAGGTCGACTGCCTTCATCAGACCATAGGCACCGTTTTCGCGGACATCCTTTTCGGTGTATGCGGTAACACCGTCCGGTTCGTCTTTACCCATAACAACGAACGGGACTGCATCATGGGTGTGGGTTTTCTTGGCGATTGGCGTCGGGTGATCCGGCATCAGCATAACACATCCGTCAAAGTTTTCGAGAATGTAGCCGACGGCCTCATCAAGACGCTCGATTGCTTTTATCTTCTCCTCAATACTTCCCAGGTGTCCTGCTTCATCGGTTGCTTCGACATGCATGTACACAAAGTCTGCGTCTCCTTTTAAGGTCTCGACAGCAGCTTTGGCTTTGCCCATGTAGTTCGTGTCCAGATAGCCGGTTGCGCCTTCGACTTTGACAATCTCCATTCCGCAGCAGGCAGCAATGCCGAAGAGGAGGTCTACTGCAGAAATCATAGCTCCTTTCTTGCCGAACATCTCCTCGAACTTCGGCATGGCAGGCTTCTTTCCGGAGCTCCACGGCCAGATGGTCGTTGCCGGATTCTTGCCTGCAGCAATTCTTGCAAGGTTTACCGGGTGCTTCTCGAAGACATCAGCGGCACGAACCATAGCCTTCATTACGGTGTCTGCGTCAGGACCTTTCGGCATGTAGTTGTCGACAACTTCGTCTACGATGTCATGCGGAGGATAGGACTCGACTCCTTCTCCTCCGGGAAACATCATAACATTTCTGTAGGAAACGCCCGGGTAGAATCTGAGCCCCGGAACCTTTTCCTGCAGGGATTTGAAAAGCTCCGCTCCTTCTTCGCTTGTGATATGTCCTGCGGCAAAGTCTTTCATCTTGCCGTTTTCAATGGTGACTAAGTTGCAGCGGTATGCCATGTCGTCATCGCCGAACGGTACTCCCATGCTGAGTGCCTCTAAGGCTCCGCGTCCGGTGTAATATTTCTCCGGGTCGTAGCCTAAGATAGACATGTTTGCAACATCAGATCCGGGAGTCATAGACTCATCAACGGTCTTGAGCATTCCGCATCTGCCCTTTCTGGCAATCATATCCATATTCGGTTTCTTGGCGACTTCAAGAGGAGTCTTTCCGCCTAACTCCGCGAGCGGTTCATCGGCCGCTCCGTCAGCTAAGATTAACAGATATTTCATAGATAACCGTATATATCTGGTTTCTCTATGGTTAAGTGTTCGCCTTCAGGCAGAAAAAAAGAGGGTTTAGTAGTTTTCTTTTTCCAGGAAGAAGTATGCCTTCGGGTGTGCGCAGACCGGGCAGAGCTCGACTGCTGCCTCACCATAGTGAATGTGTCCGCAGTTTCCGCAAACCCATGCCTTTGGTTCGTCGCGTGCGAAAACTTTGCCTTCCTCAACGTTTGCAAGGAGTTTTCTGTAGCGTTCCTCGTGGGACTTTTCGATCTTTGCGACCTCTTCGAAGAGGAATGCGAGTTTTTCGAATCCTTCCTCTTTTGCGTCCTTTGCGAACTGTGCGTACATCTCTACCCACTCATAGTTCTCGCCTTCTGCTGCTGCAAGGAGGTTTGCTGCAGTGTCCGGGATTTCTCCTCCGCAGAGTGCCTTGAACCAGAGCTTTGCGTGCTCTTTCTCATTTAATGCAGTCTCTGCAAAGAAGTCGGCAATCTGGTTGAATCCTTCCTTTCTTGCCTTGGATGCAAAGTAGTCGTACTTGTTTCTTGCCTGGGATTCTCCAGCGAATGCTTCCTGCAGGTTCTTCTCGGTTTTCGTACCTTTAATGTTGCACATAATTCATAATTGGATGTGTGAGATAAAAAATGTTTATCTTCTCACACAGTCCATAATTCCGTATGGTTACCTTAAATGAAGACTTCAAGCCGGCTGGAAAATACACCGGCTATCTTCTCCTGGCAACTCTTGCCGCAATTATTTTCATATGGGCGGCATGCTGTGCCTGGATGTTTGTCGATTCTTTCTTCAGTATCTTCCTGATTATCGGAATCGCAGTCCTTGCAGTCTGTGTAATATTTGCCTGCATCTGGGCTCCGCTCTACTACAAGTCCGTAGTATACCACTTAAACGGGACTGAGATGACCTGGAGACGCGGAGTCTTTTTTAGAAAGACAGGAATTGTTCCATACAACAGAATCACCAACGTTGACATCGTACAGGGACCGGTTATGCGGGTATTTGGCATCTACCACTTAAAGATTGAAACCGCAGGAGGCGGCGCATCCAAGAACTCTGCAGAGATTCAGATTGAAGGAGTCGAGAACCCTGAGCCGATCAGACAGCTCATCATGGACTTTGTCAGAGGTCAGAAGCCGGCGGCTGCCGCGACTGGTACCGAATACAAACCGGCAGTTTCTGCAGATACTGATATGCAGGCTTTACTCGAGGAGGTTTCTGCAATCCGCAGACTTCTTGAAGAGAGGAAATAATGCCGGAAAAAGAAGAGCTGGTCTTAGACCCCGACTTTACTGAAGCGGAACACGCAGAGTTCGAACGCCTCGAACGCGAGAACCCGTATCGCGAAATAGAAGAGGAAAAAATCCGTGTGCCCACTCGTCCGGAAAGAATCACTGATACAAAAAATGACCGGCTCTTCCTTGCGATATTCTGTATCGTAATGGTGATATTCTTAGTGATTGTCGTCTTTACGACATTCTAAGTTTTTTCGAGCATCGGCTCTTTGAGAATTTTCAGGATATCCAACGGATGCTCGGCAACCAGTGTTCTTTGCGGAATCTCTGTACTGAATTTTGTCTCAAAGAAGTTCCGGTCTCCGTATTTTGCATACACCGGTGTCATACCTACAGCAGATGCCGGTTCGATGTCGCGGCGAATCGAGTCTCCAACATAGAGCACATCATGTGCCGCACATTCAAGAAGCGAGAGTGCGCACTCGAACGGTTCATGATGGGGCTTTTTGTATCCTGTCATGTCATAGCTGACCACTACATCGAAAAATCCGCTCAGACCGGTTACGGCAAGGCGTTTTTCTGCTCCGTAGGAGAAGGCATCAGTTACAATTCCTAACAGATACCCGTCTGCTTTTAACTCCTCAAGAAGAGTATGCACCCCGTCATAGGCTTCCATTCCGGCATGCATCGCGGTCTCGTAGACTTCCTGTGCTGCAAAGTACTTTTCAACGGTAAAACATCCGTGCGCAATCATGAAATCCTGCAGGTTCATGTGGTCTTCGACATGATATTTCCACCGAAGATAATAGCTGAACAGCTCCTCACCGGTTCCAACCCCCAGATACTCTGCGGCAGCCCTGCTTCCTCTCTGCATGGATCCGATGAAATCGAACAGCGTATTATCCATGTCAAAGAGTACCGCCTTATAGGGTGAGGAGAGCAGCGTCTGCATATCTATTACGTTCTTGTTTCATCCATTTAGACATGTCGAAGGGTTCCCGGCAAATCCGTATGCTTAATTATATCCTGCACCAATATAACCATCATGACAGGTAAACCTGATGAATCAGAATATGAAAAACTCTACCTGGTTGCCCGCCTGGTGTACAATGGCGAAATCGAGGCAGATAAAGCATCCGCAAAACTTTCCGGAATCATTGGAAGCCCGGATGTCTACAATAAGGTAATCTTTGCCATGTACGCCGGAATGAAAAACGGCCGCGTATTCCAGCATTCCGGAGGAGATGAATCTGTTGTGTACTTCCTCCGCAGAATCGCGCAGGATGACGGTCCTGAGGCACTGGAAAAAGCCTTAAACGCAGTGTACGGATACACCGGATTCAAGGGCTCTGTGGGATGCCCGATGCCGGAACTTGAAGACGCCTGCGATGCATTAAAGGTTATCTACGGAATCCACAACGCCGAATAACGGCACATCCGGGTTTACCTTTTTTCAGATAACTAGTACTGACTGATACATTACCTGCAGCCTAAAAAAAAGCGTTTGGAATCCGTTACTGGATTATTCCTTTTTCAGCCAGGTCAAGAGAATACCGTCGTCGATTTTTTCCGCACTCTTCAAGGTCAGCCGCGGGAACTCATCAACTTTCGTAAATCCTTCTCCGTCGGCAAAGGTCGGGGAAGTTTTACCGCCAATAATTAAGGCTCCCACATAGATTCTAATCTCGTCAAAGAGCCGCTGACTCATGAATGACCAGAGAATCGTCGAACCTCCCTCGACCATGAGCTGCTTTACTCCCATCTCACCTAATTTTTCGAGCATCTCTTCGAGGTCAACTCTGGTGTCTCCTGCTTTGATGACGGTGGTCTTCTCAGAAAGCGCGGCAATTTTATCCTCCGGTGCCGCGCGGGATACAACGATTACTACCTCGCCTAATCCTTTCCTGAACATGTCAGAATCAAGCGGCATCTCTGCATGAGAGTCCACAACAACCCGCATCGGGTGGGCAGGCTTTCCGGCTTTGATTCTTGCTTCTGCCAGCTCTTCACTTTTTAATCGAAGGGACGGATCATCAGTTTTGACCGTTCCGATTCCAACCAAAACCGCATCCGACTCTGCCCGAAGCGCGTCCACGCGGGTAAAATCATCTGCTCCGGAGATTTTTGTCTGTTTTCTTTCCGGTGTTGAAATTTTACCGTCGGCACTCATGGCCGCATTAATAATAACGTATGGTTTCATAAAAAAGAATGAATTAGTCTTTCTTTTCTTCGATCTTCTTGTAAACGTTTACACCCACACGGACATCAGGGTGCTTACGGGAGACCTGTTTGTTTCCTAAGGTTGAACCAATCATAATGGTCTTTCCGGAAGAGGACGGACCGAACTCCTGTGAGAGGTCAACCGTAATAGTGAGGATGTCTCCATCGACCGACATTTTTACATTCTTCATATGGAAGATATTACGCTATATGAGAAAATAAATCTTTTCCGGCTTTTGCCCTCTCCATAGGGTAATGCTAATCATGTCAGAGGGCAAATATATAGGAACATGCCGAATTTAACCGTCGCCGTGCTCGCCCCAAACGGATATTCCCGCGAACTGGGAAAGAAGGGTACGAGTACTGATATCACTTTCTATAACCTGAAAAAGGGACACGATACGGTCACACTCCTCGAACCAACCAGATACCCGGACAGACTTGCCCCGCTGTTCTATGTTGTCTCTATGGCACACGAGGCAATTGTTGTTGTTGAGGAGATAACTCCAATGCTTGCCGAGTGGATTTTAATGCTCGACTGCGCGGATGTGAAGGCAGGAACGATTATCCTGAAAAACTACATCCAGCCGGAACAGATTGCCCCGCTGATTAAGGGAACTGTCCTTGAATCCTACACGGTAATGGAAGAGGACTTCATCACCTTATCCGCAGCTCTTTTAGAGCGTGCTGCTGCCCAGCCGGACCTTGAACCAAAGGACGGTGCTGTGGGAACTGTTCCAATCGATCACCACTTCAATGTCAGAGGAATTGGAACGGTCATTCTCGGATGCGTTGCGGAAGGATGGATCAAAAAGCACGATAAGATGCGTGTCGAGCCTATTGGAAAGACCTGTCAGGTCCGTTCCGTTCAGAAGCATGATGACGATTTCCCGTCTGCATACGAGGGAGACCGTGTCGGTTGTGCATTAAAGGATATCGAGGCTGACGATCTCGACCGCGGATATGTTCTGACCACAAACCCGGCAATCACTCACAAGACCGAGTTAGTCGGAAAGGCACACCTTGTCAAATACTGGCCGGCAGCATTCAAAGAGCAGATGGTGGTCTCTCTTGGTCACTGGATGCAGTTCTTATCTGCCCGTGTCACAGGTGTTGACAACGGAGACGACTGGCACAACCCAACGCTTACTATTGAGCTGGAGACGCCAATCGTTTTCAAGCCGGGAGACAAGGCGGTTATTCACTATCTTGACGGCGGCAAACTCAGAATTGCCGGAACATTAGAGCTTGAATAAGGCTCTATCTTTTTTTTGTACGCATCCTTTCCCATCAATACTGCGCCTGTCTGACAACCCCTCTCTCAGTGACACCTGCTTTTCTCTTCGTCTTCTGCCGAAAAACCATTCTCCTTATTATATGATAAAAATCATATACTATATCATATATGCGTGCCTTCGGGCTGCAGTCTGCTCTAAACCGCGGAGAATTATCCAACCATGAAATCCATAACCGGCTCGGCAAAATGTTCCTCGTATGAGAAAGACCTAGTCTTCAAAGCAGTTGAAAAGGCTGTAAAAGCAGCAGGAGGTCTTCCAAATGTCAACGGCAAGCGTGTTCTTCTCAAACCGAACCTGTTATCGGATGCGGCTATCGACAGAGCAGTAACTACTCATCCTGCGGTAATCTATGCGGTTGGAAAGATGATTATCGATGCAGGCGGAATTTTAACCATAGCAGACAGCCCGGGAGCCGGAATTATGTACAACCAGCGTTCCTTAAAGCGGGTGTATCATAAATGCGGCATCGAAGAGGTGGCAAAAGAGCTCGGCATCGAGTTAAACTATGATACCGGGTATCAGGAGCGCACCATTCCTGAAGGCGTTGTCATGAAACGGTTTACCGTTATCAACCAGGTATGCGATGCGGATGTGGTCATCTCAGTCTGTAAATTAAAGACGCACATGTTTGCCCACTTTTCCGGAGCTGTCAAAAACACCTTCGGCGTAGTTCCCGGTCTTGACAAACCGGTTTTCCACTCCCGCTTCCCGGACTTCACGGATTTTGCCGAGATGCTTGTGGACTTAAATGAGCTCATCCGTCCGGACTTTGTTGTCATGGATGCAATTGTCGGGATGGAAGGCAACGGTCCAATGGGCGGCAGTCCCAAAGAGGTCGGATACATTTTAGCATCCAAATCCGTTTACGGTCTTGATGTAACAGCCCAGACCTTAATCGGCATGGCTCCTGAATCCATTGCGACAACCATTTCTGCACTGCGCCGCGGATTAATCGATGATGAGGTGGAAGTCGAGGGCGATGAAGTAATTCCCATGACAGATTTCACCCCTCCTTCCACCTACCGCGTTGAAGTCAAGGAATCCTGGCACAAGAAAAACATCTACCGAAGACTGCAGAGAGTTGGAAAAATCTATGCTCCGTCTCCGGTCATCAACAACAAAAAATGTGTCGGCTGCGGTCAGTGTGTTAGAATCTGCCCGGTAAAGGCGGCAAAGATTGTTCAGAAGAAGGCAACCTTTGACTTAACCAACTGCATCAGATGTTACTGCTGTCATGAGATGTGTCAGTATGATGCAATCGATATGAAACGTTCCGCTATTGGAACACTCGTACACTCAATTATCAGGTAATACAATGTCTACCAAATGGGCAATCCTGGGAGGAGGGCTGACCGGTGTCACCCTCGCTCGTCTCCTCTCTGAAAAAGGAGACGAGGTTTGTGTATTCGAAAAGGAAGCAAAGACCGGCGGTCTTTGTATCTCCGAAGAAAGAAACGGATTTACCTTCGATGTCGGAGGTTCTCACATTATTTTCTCGCGGGACACTGAGGTTCTCGAATTCATGCAGAATGTCTTGGGAGAGAACCGTGAGTTTAGAAACCGCAACACCAAGATTTTCTACAAAGATCTTTTCCTGAAGTATCCGTTCGAAAACGGCTTATCCGACCTTCCAAAGGAAGACCTCTTCTTCTGCATCAATGAGTATGTGAAAAACCTTGTCGCTGTGGAAAAAGGCGAGGTTTCCGAGCCGCAGAACTTCAAAGAGTGGATTTACTACACATTCGGAAAAGGAATTGCCGAGTGTTACCTTGTTCCGTACAATGAGAAAATCTGGAACTATCCGACAGAAAAGATGTCCAAGCACTGGATGGATGGGCGTGTGCCGCGTCCGCCGGTAGAAGACATCATCAAATCTGCTGTCGGAATCGAGACGGAAGGCTACACGCATCAGTCTGTGTTCTCATATCCGGTTACCGGGGGAATTGAAGCTTTAGTCCGCGCAATCGAGGCCCCTGTTCTTGATACAATCAAGACCGGATGCGAGGTCACTAAAGTTGAGCGTGCAGGAGACGGCTGGAAGGTTACTGCCGGAAACGAAGTCTACGAGGCAGACCGGGTAATCTCCACCGTGCCGCTTCATGTGCTTCTGCCGATGCTTTCCGACATCCCTTCGGAGATTTGCGACACTGTAGCTGCTCTTCGCTACAATTCGATTGCCTGCATATCTGTTGGAATCAAAGGAGATATTCCAGACATCTCATGGATGTATGTTCCGGAGATGAAATGGGGAGCTTTCAACCGTTTATCCTTCCCGTCCAACTTCTCGACAAAGGTAGCTCCAGAGGGATGTTCCTCTATCCTTGCGGAGATTACCTACAACGAAGGCGACGACATCTCGAAGATGACGGATGCAGAAATCATTGAGCACACGGTTTCAGGTCTTCGCGAGATGGGACTTGCAGCGGACAATGTTGTGCATACTGCAGTTGACCGCTTCAAGTATGCGTATGTGGTCTATGATGTTGACTATCTCGAAAACATCAAGGCTGCCCGCGAGTACCTTGAGGGATTAGGACTTGATTTAGTTGGCCGTTTCTCTCAGTTTGAGTATCTGAATATGGATGGATGTATCAGAAGTGTTCTGAATTTTGTGGAGAATACATCATGATTTCAGTTGTTATTCCGGCATTTAACGAAGGAGAAGGAATCGAAGCCTGCCTGAAGAGTGTCTGCGATCAGACACTTCCGCGTGACCAGTATGAGGTGATTGTTGTTGACGGAAACTCGAAGGACAACACCAGAGATATCGCTGCAAAGTATGCGGATAAGGTTTTCATTCAGACGAGCAAGAAGGTTGGAGGTGCCAGAAACGATGGTGTGATGGAGGCAAAGTATGACTGGATTGTAACAGCCGATGCCGACTGTTTCTTCCCGCGAACCTGGCTTGAGACGATTGTAAACGATTTCAAGAATCATCCTGAGGCCTCCACGTTCTACGGTCCAATCTATCCGCTTGAGCCTGGATTAAAGCATAAGATTGAGGTTTTCCTCTACAACAGAATTGTCTGGCTTGGCGGAAAGACCGGAATCTTCTATGCAACGCTTGGTGCAAACACTGCCTTTAGAAAGAAGGAGTTTATCGAGGCCGGAATGTACCGCGTCTGCGATGCAGGAGACGACTGGGAGCTTCCAAAGCGGATGAAGCATTTCGGAAAGGTTCATCTTGATATGAAGATGGTTGTCGGGTTCTCTATGCGGAGATACATTAACTTCGGCCTTTTCCGCTCGGCATTCCAGTGGTTCTATGTGGTAGCTAAAGGCGGGGATTCCGATAAGCACCAGTATATGGGAAAGGAATATACGAAGAAATAATCGCCCGTATTCCTGCGGCTGGAAAACGTTTGTCTGCGCGGTGAGTACGGCTGATAAACCCGAATCTTTTTTACCTTCACGGTGAATAATACTAATTATTATGGCGAAGAAAAGACGGTCGAAGAAATCGCAGAAACAGATGAAGAAGCTCATCAGCCTGTTTCTCGGTTTGATTGTTGTAATTGCGGTAGGATTTTTCGGTGTTGAGTCGGGTTTTATTGGCGGAGAGAGTTCTCTTGTACCGCTGGTAACCGACGAGATGGCATTTTCCCTGCATGTAATTGACATGGGACAGGGAGATTCTCTCCTGCTTTCGAAGGATGGGAAGTATGCCTTAATTGATGCCGGAGAAAGTCTGTCTCCCGGAGAGCGCGAGTCTCGTGATGCAATCTTCGCATATCTCGATTCGCTTGGCGTGAAGCAATTAGAGTTCCTGCTTATAACGCATCAGGATTATGACCACATTGGTTCGGCTCTCGATGTTTTGAAGAAGTATGATGTCGGTGTTGTTTACGACAACGGAGTTGAGCACACATCCAAGACGTATGAGAACCTGATGGCATACCTGGTCGAAGAGGATGTGAACTACAAAGTTGTCAGAGACGGTGACCGCGTTACTTCTCCATGGGACGGTGTTACGATAGAAGTTGTTTCCCCGCCGCAGAATCTGATTTACTCCGGCAAGACTGCAGATGTCAATGAGAACTCTCTCGTCCTCAAAATCACTTACGGCGACGTCTCCTATCTCTTAACCGGCGATGCAGAAGAGAAAGCAGAAGAGTATATTCTCTCAACCTACGCAGACATTGATGTAAACATCATAAAGGCAGGACACCACGGAAGCTCCTCGTCTTCGACAATGGATTTCCTCTACCGGGTAACTCCTGAAATTGTTCTTATCAGCTGCGGTGAGGACAATGACTACGGACATCCGCACATCGAGCCGCTTGAGAACTTTGCGAAGTTTACGACGGCAGAGAACATCTTTAGAACTGATATCGATGGAGACATTGTTGTGACAACAGACGGCACTAAGTATTCGTTTGCGGTCAGAAACGCCCCGCATGATGCATCGAAAATTCTCATCTCCGGAAACGGGGTGAAGGTGTGAAACTGTTTGTAACAGTGGACTCAATAGAGGGAGACCTCGCAAACCTCCTTCTCCGCCGGGGAGAAGATGAACGGCCTTTGGGCGTGTTTCCGCTCGATGTTCTGCCGGAGGGTGTTGAAGCGGGAGATATTCTCTCGCTGAAGTTCGCGGCAGAACCGGAAGAAACAGAAGCCGCACGAAAGCGCGTTTCTGAGATTCGGAAAAAACTGCTGGAGAGACAGTAAATATATTTTTAACAAAAAGGAAAAGAATTTTTAAAGGCCCATACGGTCACGGACCTCATCGAGCGAGCGAACCTCATCAAGTCCCATACCGCAAAGGCAGTAACCCTGTCTGTCAAGTACAAACACCGGATACTTTGCC
>SUTD01000023.1 GCA_015063085.1 Methanocorpusculum parvum | reverse complement strand
CTAAATCTGTTGTTTAGCCGTATTTGGCGTTAAATCGGCAGTTTTTCTGTTTATTTGTGTATCTCTGTATGAGTATGTGTTTGCATATGTTTTGATTAGTACAACAAATACACCATATACACCATATACACCATATATGACAAATACAACAAATACACCACATAGACAGTATGCGTATTTCTGATGCGGTATTTTTTTGATGGTATGTTTTGCTGTGTATTTTTCTTTGGTGTATAGTTAGTGTATAGGTGGTTTGAAAACATAATTAAACTATAACCACCAATACATTAAGCTTATGAAGAGCGGACTGCGGTATCGAGTTGAGGGGAGAAACCGGAAGGGGAGTACATCCAGGTATTATTATCTCATCCGCGAGTTCTGGGTTGACGGTAAGCGTTTTGTTATTACTAAATATATTAAGAGCGGAGCGTATCCATCTGATGCTGAGCTTGAGGAGTTTGTAAATAAGCATGCTTTGGATATTGAGGCAAAAGCTCAGGAGAAGTTTGTTTCAACCCGGGTTTCTTCTTTTCAATATGAGTATCTTTCTGCTGATGCTGCAAAAATGGCAGAAACTATCAGGTATCTGTATCGGTTTATGCAGGATTTGATTTCCGTTGATGAGGTTCGGTACTATGAACAGCAGGTTGAGTATCAGTATATTCATGGAACGACGTCTGTTGAGGGAAATACATTAACGTATAGTGATACCGTTGAGCTTTTGGAGCATGGGGTTGTTCCGAGTAATAAGTCCATGCGTGAGATTTATGAGGTGCAGAATTTTAAGGAGGTTGCAGCATTTAGAAATTCTCACCGTGGTCGAGTAGATTTTACGTTTATCCGAAAGCTGCATAAGCTGATTATGGCAAATATCCTGGAAGAGCCCGGGAAGTTTCGGGAAAGTGATGGGTTTTTGATTTCAGGCTGTGATTTTCAGCTTACTCCTTCCATCCTTATTGAGGAGGAGCTTGCAGCTCTGATTGATGATTATTATGCGAAAATCGAGGCAGGTTTTCATCCATTTGAGTGTGCGGTGATGTTCCATTATCGTTTTGAGTGCATTCACCCATTCGTTGACGGTAACGGGAGAGTTGGTCGTGAGCTTTTGAATTATCTTTTGATGAAGGAAGGATATCCGCGTCTTCTGGTTCTTGGAGAAAAGAGGAAGGATTACCTTTCGGCTCTAAGAATGGGTAATGCTGACGAGTTTTCGGTAATGGTGGATTATTTCGTCAGTATGATTACTGCACAGCGTTTGGAGACGATTCGGAATAATATTGACCGAAAGCTTGGCGTGACTATTTCGGGTAGTATTAGTCCGGAGGAAGAGAAGCCGAGCAAGGAGCAAAAAACACTTTCTTCGTTCTTTGATGAGGAGGGGAAGTCTGAATGAAGGCGTCACAGCTCCGTGCCTCTATCTTACAGCAGGCAGTAGAGGGAAAGCTTGTCCCGCAGATTCCAGAGGAAGGGACAGCAGCAGATCTTCTCGAATCCATTCGAGCGGAGCGGGAAGCCCTGATTAAAGCGGGCAAAATCAAGAAGGCAAAGCCCCTGCCGAAAATCACGGAAGATGAAATCCCCTTCGAGATTCCGGAGAGCTGGGAGTGGGTTCGGCTTGGATTCGCTTGTGATGTTAGAGATGGCACACACGATACACCAAAATATTACACACAGGGAATTCCATTAATTACAAGTAAAAATTTAGATGACGGTAAATTAGATTTTGAGAATGTACAATATATCTCAGAAGAGGACTATTTAGAGATAAGTACACGTTCTAAAGTTGATGTGGGGGATATTCTCTATGCAATGATTGGGAGTATTGGCAATCCTGTGTTGGTTGTTGATGATAGGAAATTTGGAATCAAGAATGTTGCCTTGTTCAAGCTGTTGAAAAATGCAGGATTGAACGAAGATTTTCTTTATTGGTACTTATATTATGCTCAGGAAAGAATGAAAAGTGAGGCTTCAGGAGGAGTACAAGTATTTGTGTCACTACAATATTTGCGGAAATATTTACTCCCCCTCCCCCCGCTCGCCGAACAGAAACGCATCGTCGCAAAGCTTGAAGAGCTGATGCCCTTAATTGACGCCTACGAGAAGGAGGAGGAGAAGCTTTCCGCTCTGGAAAAATCCCTGCCGGAAAAGCTTCGCCGCTCGGTTTTACAGCAGGCGGTTGAGGGTAAACTTGTTCCGCAGAGAGCAGAGGAAGGGACAGCGGCAGAACTGCTTAAGGAGATTGAGAAGGAGAGAGCGGAGCTTGTCAAGGCGGGGAAGATGAAGAAGGCAAAGCCCTTGCCGGAGATTACGGAAGAGGAGATTCCGTTCGAGATTCCGGAGAGCTGGGAGTGGGTTAGATTTGGTCAACTTGTATCAATCTCAAGTGGTTTATCTTATAACAAAGAGAATTTAAAAATAGTTTCTAAAGATATGGTGACAGTATTACGTGGAGGTAATATTTTCGAGCTTGGATACAAAATAACTCAGGATGATATTAGAATATCTAGAGAATTTATTAATAAAGATGAATTGTTTTTGAGAAAAGGACAACTTATTACTCCTGCTGTTACAAGTTTAGAAAATATATGTAAAGCTGGATTAATCGAGAAGGATTATCATGATGTTGTTGCAGGTGGTTTTGTGTTGAATATTATACCGTACAAATCTGATGATACGTTCTCTAGATATAATCTATATCTTTTCTCATCACCATATATGAAAAAAAGATGTAAGAATATTACAAATAAATCAGGGCAAGCATTCTACAATTTATCTAGGGATAAACTTCTTTCAGTTACTGTCCCCCTCCCCCCGCTCGCCGAGCAGAAACGCATCGTCGCAAAAGTGGAAGAGCTGATGCAGATTATTGACAAGCTCTAACCTCTCAAATCTATTTTTCCTGTCAATCCAGAAACTTGATGTTCATCTGATGCACAGTATTTTCTATGACTGATTCTGCACCGCCTTCCACCATATTCCGATATCATTCTCCAAATATTGACCGTCTGCTTGGAATGATTCAGACCGGAAATTTCACAATTCGGTTAGCTCATCCGAGCGAATTCAACGATGTAAATGACACAGCAATTCCTATAAATGTTGACCCGCATCAAAAGATGGTGCGGGAATATACACAGGTTTTGGAATCTGCCTACTGCTATATCTACAAAGCACAGGAGGAGGCTAATCACGAGGGTATTGAAATAGACATGCAGACACTCATCATCTATGCCATGCAGGAATCATGGTATGGAAAACGTCTTCGCCTTGAAAAATGCAGAATGAAAAAAGAGCAGGCTGATTTCTTCCGAAGACAACTTAAGTCACATGTGTCTAACTATTTCAAAGAACAACACATCAAACTTAGTCAGGGACTCTCTTCAAACTTGGGTGTCTGCTGTTTTACAACTGACATCCTATCTCCTACCATGTGGGGATATTATGCAAAAAATATCGGGTATGCCTTCGAGTATGATGGAGAGAAAATTGCAGAGATTGGAAAAGACGGATACGGCATACACCCTATCATCTATCAACCGGACACCACAGACAAAACAAAAGAATTTCTCCAAATATTAGTTTCCTCCCTCAAATCATTTATCCCCTATTTAGACGACTTTGAAGATATGGTCGATGAGTTGTCAGTATCAGAAGATGGAGTAATAACATGGGGAGTTTTGGAAGAGTCCGCGAAAATCTTAGGCAATGCAACAAATACTATATCTAAAGAGATATTAGCAGATGACAGAACACTTAATCTCGCGATAAAACACAGTCTCCACAAATCCAAAGAATGGGAACATGAAAAAGAATGGCGTCTTCTCATGCCGCTTAATGCAGATGCTAAAGATGAGGAACGCTATATCACTGTATTTCCAAAGGCAATCTACCTTGGGTATCGAATGCCGGAAGCAGATGTCCAGAAGATTATGCAGGCTCTCCATGAAACAAACTCCCCTATAAAACTCTATCAGGTTCAGCCTAACCTCATGACACAAAAACTTGACATTCGGGAACTCAGGTAAGAAAAACAGAGACTCATTTCTCCGTATCTAAAACCCCTTCCAAAATCACCTCATAGTTTCTTGGAAGCGTGTCCCCGCGAATAACTGCACGAGACATCAACACCTTTCCGCGTTCTGCATCCTTCTCTACACCAACTCCGTGTGCATAACACCACCCAAGCATTAGCTCCCCGATGGAATTTCGCTGCTTTGCTGCCTTCTCAAACCACGACACCGCAACCTGCTCATTCCGGTTCTTATCTTCCTGTCTCTCTCCCTCCGTTTTCTTCACCAGAGAACACATTCCTGCATAGACCTGATAGAGTGGTTCTCCGGTTTCTGCAAGACGGCAAAAAATCTCACGAGCCTTTTCAAAATCCAGAGTAACCCCTCTCCCGGAATAATACAGCAGACCAAGCAGTGACTCTGCAGAACCGATTCCATCTGCCGCTGCTTTCTCTGCCCAGAAAAACGCCTGCGCATAATCCTGCACAACACCTTTACCGGAATAATACAAGTCAGCAAGCTCAGCCTGTGCAAAAGAATCGCCTGCCTCAGCTTTTGTGCGAATCAGGCTTGCATGTTCAGGCATCTCACGGAGTTTCTCAGACTCCCATATTTTTACCTCTGCTCTTTTTCTATCCTCACGAATCTCATCCGCTGACGGAACATTCAGCGAATCGAGCAGAAACGGTAAACCATTGTAGAGAGATAAATCATGGGCTTTACAATATTCCTCATACCGCTCAAAATCATCTGCGAATAATTCAAGATTCACAACTTTATCAGATATCATGCTAAAACATACAACAGCACCCCATATAAACCCCTGACCGTGCGGTGCGAAAGTGCCCGCAAAGCACCAATAAATCAAAAAATATGAGAACGTACAAGAGAGAAAATGATAAACAAAACCCATTGAGATGAGATTGAGCACTTTCGCAAATCTACAATAATCATGGAGAGATAACTCTTCATCGCACGCCGTTCCGCCTTGTCCCTTTTGTCCGCTCCCGTCCTTCGTTCATGTCTTCGCTAACGCTTCGACAGAAACTCCCTTCGCACGTCTTCGCTTCGCACCACCTTCGGGCGTGCTTCGCTCTTCCGTGCTCATGCCTTGAGCCTTCGGCTCTCGGCGTCCGTCCGCTCTGTTCCTTCAACCCCGCAAAAACCAGGAGAGTCGTCGCCCATGCCTCACCTTATTCGGCATCGGCTGTATCCGGCTTCAGTCGGAGCATGCCTCCGGGAACTCTGCTGACGCTTCGTTCCCTTCGGCATCTTCCTCCCTCGCCCCTCCCCCTCACTGAACCCGCATGCACCCACATGTACAAGCATTGAATATCTCACAAAACAAATGAATATACACTATTCCATTTGGAGTAACTCGAATATGACTGAAGAAGCACAGAAAGGCGGAAAAGGCACTGTTGTTCTTGCCTTCTCCGGAGGACTTGATACCTCCATTTGCGTTCCGATCTTAAAGAACATGTACGGCTACGACAAAGTAATCACCGTTGCAGCCGACGTCGGACAGCCGGAAGCAGAAGTCAAAATGGCAACCGACAAGGGAAACCTCATCGCTGACAAACACTACACCTTAGACTTACGCGAAGCATTCGTCAGAGAACACGTCTTCCCGGCAATCAAAGCAAACGCACTCTACGAAGGATACCCGATGGGAACTGCACTTGCAAGACCGCTCATCGCATCCGAAATCGCAAAAATCGCAAAGCAGGAAGGAGCAAAAGCAGTCGGACACGGATGTACCGGCAAAGGAAACGACCAGCTCAGATTCGACTACATCTTCCGCTTAAACGGACTCGAAATCATCGCACCGATGCGTGAGCACAACATGCGCCGTGACTGGGAAATCGAATACGCAGAACAGAACAACATCCCAATCCCGGTCAAAAAAGACACCCCGTGGAGTGTTGACGAAAACATCTGGTCCCGCAGTATCGAAGGCGGACACTTAGAAGAACCATCCTACCACCCGCCGGAGGAAATCTACCACTGGACCGCAGCATTAAAGGACGCACCGGACGAACCGGAAATCATCTCCATCGGATTCGAAAACGGTGTCCCTGTCTCCTTAAACGGAGAAAAGATGGCAGGCGTTGACTTAATCGTCGCATTAAACAAGATTGCAGGAAAGCACTCTGTTGGAAGAAACGACATGGTAGAAGACCGTGTCTTAGGCCTCAAAGCCCGTGAGAACTACGAGCACCCGGCAGCAACCGTCTTAATCGCAGCACACGCCGACTTAGAAAAACTCGTCCTCTCCCGCTTCGAACTCAAGTTCAAGCACATCGTCGACGACCAGTGGGCAGAACTTGCATACATGGGATTAATCCACGAACCGCTCTACCACGACCTGGGAGCATTCATCGACAAAACCCAGGAACGCGTCACCGGAACTGTTGACGTCCAGCTCTTCAAAGGAGGACTGCACATCATGGGACGTTCCTCTCCGTTTGCACTCTACTCCGAAGACCTTGTCTCCTTCGACACCAACACCGGAATCGACCAGCGCGACTCCATTGGCTACTCCAAGTACTACGGTCTCCAGGGCAGACTCCTCCACCAGTTAAACAACGAATAAGATGACCGAAATCAACCGGGATTTAGTCTGCGTTTTAATTCCGACGCTGAACGAGAAGGCAACCATCGGCCCTGTTATCGAGGAGCTGAAGGCTTTCGGCTACAGCAATATCCTGGTAGCCGACGGACGCTCAACAGACGGAACAGCGGAGATTGCAGAAAAGCTCGGTGCAAAGGTCATTACCCAGAAGGGAAAAGGAAAAGGCAAAGCAATGATTGAGGCATTCTCAATCATTGAAGAGCCCTACATCCTCATGCTTGACGGAGACGGGACAAATCCGCCGGAGTTTGCAGACAAAATGGTCGAACCCCTGTTTGCCGGACGGGCAGACCATGTTATCGGAAACCGTCTGGAATCATACGAGAAGGGAGCACTGACCAGACTGAACCGGTTCGGAAACGATGTGATGAATCGGATGTTTAAGTGGGCGCACGGAGCGTATATGACAGATATTCTGTCAGGATACCGTGCGTTTACGCGTGAGTCGCTTTCGCAGATGCATCTGACGGAATCCGGTTTCGAGATTGAAACCGAGATTTCCTCCGAAGTGATTCATCACAATCTCCGCTTCGAGGTTGTTCCAACCTATTACAAAAAGCGTCCCGGATCTCCGACCAAGCTGAATCCGTTCAAGGACGGAGCAAAGATTATTCTTGCAATTAACAAGTACGGGAAGATGAACAATCCGATGTTCCACTTCGGAACGATTGGTGTTCTTCTGTCGTTTGTTGGTTTCCTCTGCGGCCTCTATGTTGTTTACGAATGGTTCCAGGGAATCGAGCACATTCCGCTGACGATTCTGACAGTGCTCTTAATTATTACCGGTATTCTTGCCTTTATGATGGCGCTGTTAAGCGATATGATTGTGGCATACCATCGCGAGGAGATTCGGGAGATTTCCCTGCTGAAAGCAGATATTGAAGAGTTAAAGCGTAAATAACCTCTTCCAAATCTTTTTTTTTTTACAATTTCCATACACCGGACAGTTTCCCGGAAGATGCTGCTGTATATCCGGAAAACTCATTCGAACACGCATTCTCGCACAAGAAATAAACTCTATAATGATTTATAAAAAGAAGACCTGATTCTCTGCCGCATCCAAGATTTTGATAAACATGCACGGCAAGAAATACCAAACACACAGGAAAAAAGAACCATGAAGAAACTGATTATACCAGCAGTACTCCTGCTTCTTGCAGTACTTGGAGCAGGATGTGTAAACATTGGAGAAACGGAGCCGGGAAAAATCATCCCGGAGATTCCGCCGGTAAGCTATCCGCCAAACACCATCCAGCCGATTGTCGGCGAATGGGAAGGATACGATACCGGAAGCAGAACATCGTATGAGCTGACATGTCTCTATGACGGATATGCAAAACTCGACATCGAAGTTGAATCAGGAAATCAGGAAAGAGAATATGTCTATCGCGGAGCATGGGAAGGAGAAAATCCGAACTATCAGCTCAGGCTCGATTACGGAAACTACGCAATGCAGCTTGCCGGAAACGGAAAAACCGCAGAGCTCACCGCACCGGATGGAGCAAAAATTCTGATGACCTACGAATCATTCTAAATCCTGCAGACCGGCTTGGAAAGATGCCTCCTTGCATCAGGAGGCACCTCATACCAGCCTTCAGAAATATCACGGGGGCAGCACGCAACTTCCCGAACCCTGCCGGAACATTCGCGGCACTTGTATCCTTTGCCTTTGCCGGCCGAAGTCATCCGGCCTCCGCAGACCGGACATTTCGGAGAAACCCGCACCTCTTTTTTCGCAGCTTCTCTCAGGCAGAACTTTTCCACATGGATACCTCCGTTCTGGAAACTGCCGAAAACCGTAAGCACATCCCCTTCAATCAGTTTCCGCACGGTATTTCGAAAAGACTTGGTCGGCTCAAACGCATAGCATGCCGTATCGCCGACAAAAAACGAGACATGCCCCCCGCGCTGGGTTTTCGGCGCTGCGGTTACCACTCCGTCAAACATATATGATCTGCCTTCCTCGAACCCGTCGTTTCCAGGCAGAATATGCGCATCCGTTGCCTGATTGGTTTCCCAGATGACAAAGCGGTCAGTTTCTTCTGCGCGAAGATACGAAACTGCCGTTTTTACCCATTCCGGCGATTCCCCGCGGATTCCGTAGAGCACCGGATCTTTTCCGTGCGGGATGCAGACAGCTTTGCCTGCCGCAAAATCCCAGGTGTCAAAGCAGTGCGGGAAGGTCTCTTCCGCAGAAATACGGAAAGAGTCCGCATCATAGATGCGGGGAGTGCCGAATGCCTCAGGCTTTCGATAGGCAAGATACTCATAGGTTTTATCCGAAAGCTCGGCAGAAACCGCAGCCAGAGCGCCAATCAGTCCCCGGCAGTTCTTGTATCCTTTGTAGACTGCGCCAATTCCATCCAGAACAGCCGTTGCTTCCTCTACCGTACAGAATCCCCGAAGCGCTTTGCAGTAGAAATCCGGCGCAGGCTTTGTCTCACATACCACATATCCCGGATTGGTGTTTTGGCAGTCAAACATCGCGTAATCACTGATAAACCTCTCCGCGGTTTGTGACGCAATTTCGGCACTTCCTTCGAACTCGATGCAGATGGAAGCATTCCCCCGCGTTTTCCAGGGCACATTCGGATTTAAGCGAATTAAACGCATATTTTTGATGACACAGCCCTGCTCTTCAAGCGCTTCCGCTATCAGAGCACCAAGGTATGTGGTACACATACCGTCCGGAGAGTCTGTGTCATCAAGTCCGAGGAACATTGAGTATACAATATTGGATGCCCGGAAAAGATAGCATTTCGCATCCTCTTCCATGAGGTATATAACCAATTCAAAGAATAGTATAGATATCCGGTTATGTACGGCATCATCGATATTGGATCAAATACCATCCGGCTCGTTTTATACGATATACGGGACGGAAAAATACAGCCCATGCTCAATAAGAAATTCACCGCCGGCCTTGCAGGCTATGTCAAAAAAGGACGAATGACCGATGAAGGAGTGGAAGTTCTCATCGAAATACTGAATGAGTTTGCCGCGATTCTGGAATATGTGCAGGTAGACGATCTCTTCTGCCTGGCAACCGCGGCAATTCGAAACAGCGCAAACGCTGACGATATTGCGCAGAAAGTAAAAGAACGCACCGGATTTGACCTTATTATTCTTTCCGGCGAGGAGGAGGCGCGCTATGATTACTACGGGGCAATGCAGTCGGTAAAAGAGGCGTCAGGACTGGTGGTTGATATCGGAGGCGGAAGTACCGAACTGGTGTTCTACTCCGATGATGCCGTCAGCAGGATGTATTCAATTCCTCTCGGTTCACTTACTGCGTACCAGGACTGGGTAAGCGGGATCCTGCCGACAGCAGAAGAGGCGGAGATGATTGCGCTTTCGATGAAAAAAGCGCTTTCTGCAGTATCTGCAGAGCCAAAAAGCGTTATCTGCGGGGTGGGAGGCTCGATTCGTGCAGCAGGAAAGGTCTGCCGGGAGCTTGGAAAACCTTTGGAAAACGAACACATCAGGATGGAAGATCTTGCATCCCTTCTGGAAGTCCCGCAAAAAACACTTGCCGGAGCGATTCTGAAAACCGCGCCGGAACGGATTCATACGTTCCTTCCGGGACTGATTCTTCTCTGCACGATTGCAGAAAAGTGGGAGGTGAAAGAGCTTGTCGTCAGTACTTCCGGAGTGAAAGAAGGATTCCTGCTTGCACATCTGATGCAGGAAGGGGTGCTGTAATGGATACATCCTTTATGCAGAACCGGGAGCTTTCCTGGCTCAGGTTTAATGAGCGGATTCTCGAAGAGGCTGCAGATGAGTCGGTTCCGCTTCTGGAACGGCTGAAGTTTCTCTCCATCTTCACCGGCAATCTGGATGAATTCTTTATGATCCGGGTCGGAGGTCTCTTTGATTTGCGTTTTGTCAACGCAGATGCCCGGGATTCCAGAACCGGCATGACGCCGGATGAACAGCTCGATAAACTCTATGCAGGTGTACACACGCTCATGCGGAAACGTGACGCGGTCTATTTCGAGCTCGAGCAGAAACTGCGGGAGGCAGGAGTCTGCAATCTCCGGGTTTCAGAGCTGAGCCCTGAGGAGGTTTTGTTCATCCGTAAGTACTATGAGCGCGAGATTGCGCCGATTCTGTCTCCGCAGATTGTTGATGCACACCACCCGTTTCCGCATCTGCAAAGCAAGGCTCTGCATATTGGAGCACGGCTGGAACAGGATGGGCGGGAGTTGTTTGGTGTTATCCCGGTTCCTGCGTCCCTTCCGGATATCGTGCGGCTGCCGGGCAGAGGACTGCGGTACGTCAGAGTGGAGGAGATTATCTGCGGGAAGGCTGCTGAGATCTTTTCGATGTACCGGGTTTCTGAGAAGACGGTGCTCTGCATTACACGAAACGCGGATATCAGTCCAAATGATGAAGCATGTGCAGACAGCCTGGACTTTCGCGAGACGATGCAGCATATGCTGCAGGAGAGAAGGCGGCAAAGAGTTGTGCGTCTTGAGCTGAACTCTCCAGTAAGCCGGGAGTTTTGCGCATACCTTTGCGCTATGGTAAATCTTGTGCCGGATCAGGTGTTTGTTTCCCGTTCTCCGCTGAAACTGTCGTATGCGTTTGCGCTCGCAGGGGAAGGGGGAGCGCAGCTGCTCTACAAACCGTTTACTCCGTGCCGGGCAGCCGGTGTTGAAAATGACCGGCTCTTTTTCCAGATTGCAAAGCATGATATCCTGCTGTCGTATCCGTTCGAGAGCATGGAGCCGTTTCTGCGACTGA
Organism: Methanocorpusculum parvum; assembly: GCA_015063085.1. Classification (GTDB taxonomy): domain Archaea; phylum Halobacteriota; class Methanomicrobia; order Methanomicrobiales; family Methanocorpusculaceae; genus Methanocorpusculum; species Methanocorpusculum parvum_A. The sequence continues at coordinate 3,383 of SUTD01000023.1, read as the reverse complement.
TAGAAGAGGCTGCATCTGACCGGCAGGTGATTGCAATTAAGATTTCCATCTACCGTCTGGCCAGGAAAGCAGCACTGGCGGAGTATCTCTGCCGGGCAGCGGAAAACGGAAAAGATGTGACGGTATTAATCGAGCTTCGGGCACGGTTTGATGAGCAGAACAATATTGACTGGGCCAGACGGCTCGAGGATGCCGGGTGCAGGATTATCTACGGGTTTGAGGAGTATAAGATTCATGCGAAGGTCTGTCTGATTATCCGAAAAGAGAAGGATGCGATTCGGTATTATACGCAGATTGGAACGGGAAATTACAACGAGAGAACTGCAGCACAGTATACTGATGTGTCGCTGATGACCGCAGACGGAAGAATCGGGCATGAGGCAAATGCGTTTTTCCGCAATATGGCTTTGGGAAATCCGAAAGCCGAGTATGCACACCTTCTGGTCTCTCCGGTGAGTCTGAAACAGACGGTGCTTTCGTTAATTGATGAGGAGACGGCAAAAGGTTCTGCCGGGCGGATTCTGGTGAAGATTAATTCGCTGACTGATGTGGATATCATAAAGCATCTGCAGAAGGCATCCTGTGCGGGGGTGAAGGTGGAGCTGATTGTGCGGGGCATCTGCTGTATTCTGCCGGGGATTCCCGGAGTTACGGAAAACATCAGAGTCCGAAGCATTGTCGGGCGGTTTCTGGAGCATTCAAGAATCTATGTGTTTGGGGAGGAGCAGAAGATGTATATTGCTTCGGCCGATTTCATGACGCGAAACACTGAACGGCGTGTGGAGGTGGCCTGTCCTGTTTACAGTCCGGCAGTGAAAGCGAAGCTGATGCATATCTTAGAGACAGCGCTTGCCGATACAGTGAAGGCACGGCAGATGACAGCAGACGGCAGGTATGTGCGGATTGCCGGGTGCGGGATTGACAGCCAGGCGGTTTTGCTGCAGGAGGCAGAGGCGGCAGAGGCGGATGTCCCAAAACAGGGAAGAGGGGCTGTGCGGCCGGCGTTTCGACGGTTTTCCAAGGGAACAGGAACGGTTTAGAGACACATTAATCACGTATCAGCGGCAATTCATAATAAACAGATGCGCTATTATCTCCGAAAAGATACCCTTATCGTCAGAGGCAGTTTCCGGGCAGCAAGCAACGGCGCTGAAGGCGGGCTAAAGGATGCAAAAACGCTTCTAAACGTTACTGTCCCGGCTGACTTTCTGGAGAATGCCGCAGGGTATCTGGAGCGGGTTTCTGCCAGAAACGGATTTCTTGCTCCCTATTTCGGGCTGCTGACGGCTGTTCCGATTACCAATCTCTGTATTGCGCAGTATGATTACATAACTGCTTTTGTCACTGCGGCCGTTTCGGAGAGGAACCGTACGATTAATATCATTGTAACTTCGGAGAAACCGTTGACTGATGCTGCGCTGCTTGGTGCTCTGATGACGGTGACCGAAGCGAAGATGAAGGTCATTTTAGAGCGCAAACTTCCGCCAAACGCACTTTCCACCGATGCGGTAATCGTTGCCGCAGAAAAAAGCGGAAGCGCTGCAGAGGAGTTTGCAGGACCTCTGACGGAAGTCGGTATGCGGATTACCAAAGCAGTATCCCATGCGCTGACAGAAGCGTTTGTGCGCTTTGACAATTATCTGCTGACCAACTGGGGCATCTCGCGCGGATGGGGAGGAGGAGCAAATGCTGCGCTGCTTAAAAGAAAGCGGCCGTCATTTTTTATTTTCAGCAGATACGGAGGCGAGCACTGGAACGAGTGGGTTCCCGAAGGCTGTCCGTACTATCCCTGCCACAAGTTTGCCGAACAGAAATGTGATTTCTGCTACTGTCCGCTCTATCCCTGCCGTGACCCGGAGTTCTCCGAAGAGATTGATGCCCCGCAGGGGAAAATTCAGAGCTGTATGGACTGCCGCTTCATCCATGAGCCGGCAGTGGTTTCGCATCTGAAAGCAAACCCGGAGGCCGGCATGGCAGAGCTCAAAGCTGTTCTGGCAAAAAGAAAATAGGGAGATTACTCACAGAGGGAAACAAAGTTTCCTAAAATTCTGATTCCGGCATCTCCGCTTTTTTCCGGGTGGAACTGGGTTCCCATGACATTTCCAAGCCCAACGGCAGATGCATACGTGATTCCGTACTCGGTTGCGGCAAGCGTTGCCTCAGGCACGGTGTCTGCATAATACGAGTGCACAAAGTACACATAAGTGCCGTCTTCGATTCCTTCAAAGAGCGGATGGTTTCCGCACGGGGAAATCGTGTTCCATCCCATCTGCGGAACCTTTAAGCCGGGGGTTTTCTCAAACATCCGGATTTTTCCCGGGATAAAGGAGAGTCCTTTGTGTATGCCGTGCTCTTCACTTTCTGCAAGCAGCATCTGCATTCCAAGGCAGATTCCCATCAGCGGTTTTTTCTCTGCTTCTTTTTTTACGAGCGGGATTAAGGGACTGAGCTTTTCCATGCCTTCTGCAAATGCACCAACTCCCGGGAGCAGGATTCCGTCTGCTGCAGAGATTACTTCGGCATCATTTGTGATAACCGGATCTCCCCCCGCAGCAGAAAGTCCGCGAACAACACTTCGCAGATTCCCTAAACCATAATCAAGAACAGCAATAGATGTCATAAAAACGAGAGTGGACCCGAAGGGATTCGAACCCCTGACCTCCAGCATGTAAGGCTGGCGTCATAACCAACTAGACCACGGGTCCCTGTTGCCTTATACTATAGGCATTTATTCCTTAATTAAACCTTTGAAAAAACACGGGGATAAATCCCGTGTACTTCGAACTCAGCTTATGCGAGACCGAAGGATTTGAGGGTAACGTCTGCGTCAACCTTTCCAACGTGGTAGACCTTTCCGGAGGAGACTTCGTTGATGATGACTTCTGCCGGGGAGAAGAGGTTCTTGTCAATCTTATAGAAGTCGTAACCTGCTTCCTTGAAGATGTCGTTGAACGGTCTTCCGTATCCTTCGGATGCACAGCTTGGGATCTTCTCGAGGTAGTCGACGATTTCCGGTGCGTCCATGGTGAGGTTGATCTGACCGTGATAGATGGTTGCATCGTTGGTGACGCCCATTGCGAGCTTTGGACCGCGTACCGGCGGAATTGGTGCAGTTCCTGCTGCTGCAATGATCTTTCTGGTGTCAAATCCGAGTTCGTTGAGCTTGTAGACTGCAGTCTCAACACAGCGTCCTGCAACCTGGATGGAGCCGACGATGGAAGAGGTCGGGGCTACCAGTGCGCAGACGTTTGCGACGTCAACCTTACACTTCTCTGCGATTAATTCCATGACTGCTGCGTTTGGCAGGCGGTCTGCCTCAAGACAGATGACTGCGTACTCGCTCTCGTCTTCGTAGCCGATGACTTCATAGGTGTGTTTCGGCT
>SUTD01000022.1 GCA_015063085.1 Methanocorpusculum parvum | reverse complement strand
AAGGCAACCGTACTTGGCATTCAGCATGTGTTTGCCATGTTTGGTTCGACTATCCTCGTCCCTATTGCAACAGGGCTTCCGGTCTCTGTCGCATTGTTCTGTGCCGGTATCGGTACACTGATTTTCCATCTTGTCACAAAAGGCAAAGTTCCTGTTTTCCTTGGTTCAAGTTTTGCATTTATCCCAGCAATTCTGGTTGTTGCAAACACAGAAGGAATTGAGTTTGCGACAGGAGGAATTATGGCTGCTGGTGCGGTCTATCTTCTCATTGCACTCGCAGTCTATATCTTTGGTGCTGATAGAGTTAGAAAACTCTGCCCACCGGTGGTAACAGGTCCTGTCATCATGATTATTGGTCTCATGCTTGCTGGAACTGCAATCAGCTACTTCACCAACGGCTGGTCCTACCTTGTCGGAGTCATTGTAATTGCAACAGTCATCATTGTCAGTCTGTTCTTCAAGGGATTCCTCAAGATGCTCCCGATTCTCTTCGGTTTAATCGCAGGATATGTCTCCTGTATGATTCTGACCGGAATAGGAATTGATGTAGGACTCAACTATGCAAAAATCACTGAGGCCGCATTCCTCACAGTTCCTGAGTTCTTCCTTCCGGCATTCAGTGTTTCTGCAATCTTAATGATTGCTCCGATTGCAATTGTTACCTTCATGGAACACTTAGGAGATATCTCCGCAAACGGCGCTATTGTTGGAAAAGACTTCTTCAAAGACCCCGGACTTCACAGAACCCTTATTGGTGACGGTCTGGCTTCCATCTTTGCAGGTCTTGTCGGAGGTCCGGCAAACACAACCTACTCGGAAAACACCGGTGTTCTTGCAGCAACGAAGAACTACAACCCGAGAACCTTAGAGATTGCAGCAGTCTTTGCAATCATTATCAGTTTCATTGGATACATCAGCGGATTCATCAGCTCGATTCCAAACGCAGTTCTTGGCGGTATGTGTATTGTCCTCTTCGGAATGATTGCAAGCGTTGGTCTGAGAACTCTTGTTGAGAATAAGGTCGATTTCAGAAACCAGAGAAATGTCTTAATTGTTGGCATCATGTTAATCCTCTCAATTGGAGGACTGGCAATCCCAATTCTGCCTGAGTCTGAGCTGTATCTTTCTGGATACGCACTTGCTGCGGTCATTGGAATTATCTTAAACCTTATTCTTCCGGAACGTCTGGGAAAGCATGAAGAATCAGAGGAATAATCCTCTTCTTTTTTACAACAACTTCAAACCGTAAGAGCGCAAATATTGTTAGAATGACATCTCCGCGCACGCATCTCCAGAAACAGCTTCGCATCTCGGTTGACAAACTCTATGTCGGCGGGGAAGAACTTCTGACTGAAATAGAAGAAGGACTCAACACCTGCCGTATTGAAAATCCCCGGGTGGGATTTCAGGGAACAGCCGGTTCGTTTGGCGAGCAGGCTGCCCTTGAATATTTCAGCAGCGGGTATGCGGAGATGAAAAACTATCGCGGATTCGATGATGTCTTATCTGCAGTAGCATCCGGAGAGGTGGATTATGGAGTGCTTCCTATCGAAAACTCGACCGCAGGAGATGTGCTGGAAGTATCCGACCTGATTGTACAGTACAATCTCTATATTGTCGGCGAACACACACTTCGCATCCGTCACAATTTACTGGCTCTACCTGATGCAAAGCTTTCCGATATTACACAGGTATACTCCCATATCCAGGCACTGAATCAGTGCCGGCAGTTCATCAGAGAACATCCGGGATTAGAAGATGTCCCGTATGCAAACACCGCGCTTGCTGCAGAGTATATTTCCCGGAAAGGAGACAAGAGTCTGGCATCAATCGGTAGCATCCGCTGTTCAGAGCTGTATAATCTCAAAGTTCTGGCATCAGACATCCAGACGGTGAAGAATAACTTTACCCGCTTTATTATCATCGCCAAACACATGGTGCTTTCTCCTGAGTGTAATAAAATCAGCATTGCATTCTCAACCGCGCACAGCAGCGGTTCTCTTCACTCGGTACTTTCCCACTTCGCATACAATGGTTTAAACCTGGTAAAAATCCAGTCCCGTCCGCGGCTGGATGAACCATGGGAGTATCTGTTCTTTGTGGATATCGAAGGAAATGTTGAGGACGCAAATGTCTTAATTGCTCTGGGAAGGGTTCGGGCACAGAGCAGTTTCTTCAAACTTCTGGGGAACTATATTCACCACGGAGAATAAGCAGACGGAGAATATTTATGGTTTCAGATTCTATTATCCATCATGGGAAAGATGGATAACAAAGTCGCCATTGTTACCGGTGGCGGTAAAGGAATTGGATTTGGTATTGCAACTGCCTTCGCAAAAGAAGGAGCAAACTTAGTCATCACCGGAAGAACCATCGAGCGCTTACAGAGCGCCAAGGAGAAGCTGGAAGCATACGGAGTTACCGTCCTTCCGGTCGCAGCAGACGGAGGAGACGAAGCTCAGGTCAAAGAAGCTGTCAGACAGACCATCGAAAAGTTCGGCAAGATTGATGTCTTAGTCAACAATGCACAGGTCTCCAAGTCCGGAGTTCTGTTAAAGGATCACACCAAAGAGGACTTTGACTTAGCAGTCAACTCCGGTCTGTATGCAGCATTCTTCTACATGAGAGAGTGCTACCCGTACCTCAAGGAATCCAAGGGAAGCGTTATCAACTTTGCATCCGGTGCCGGTCTCTTTGGAAAGCCGGGACAGTCCTCCTATGCAGCATCCAAGGAAGGTATCCGCGGACTTTCCCGTGTTGCCGCAACCGAGTGGGGACCGGATGGAATCAACATCAATGTTGTCTGTCCGCTTGTCTACACCGAGCAGCTTGACGCATGGAGAAAGGAGTATCCGGATCTCTATGAGGCAACGATTAAGGGAATCCCGCTTGGAAGATTCGGCGATGCAGAAAGCGACATTGGAAGAATCTGTGTCTTCCTCCAGTCTGAAGATGCATCCTACATCAGCGGAGAGACTTTCACCGTTCAGGGCGGAAGCGGTCTTCGCCCATAATCTCATTTTTTACCTGTTCTACTCGCCAAAAACGATTTTCAAAATATCTTTCGGATTTTCCGCAGAGCAGAGCTTATCCCGGTCTTCCCATGAACCATACCATGCATGAAGAGCCCTGATACTGCAGGCTCTGGCAGCCCGGACATCATTTCGCAGGCTGTCACCAACCATTAAAACCTCATCGGCCCTCATTCCCAGATATTCCAGAACATGGGAGAAGGCTTCCGGTGCAGGCTTGATTTCCGGAAATGATTCGCGGACAAAAACCGCATCAAAGAAATTATCCATTCCAAGCATCGAAAGCCGTGGATACACGGAATATCCGTCAGCATTGGACAGAATCACCATACGAATGCCGTTTGCTTTGAGTGTCTCCAGTACCTCACACATCTCATCAAACTCGCGAAGGCAGAGAAGTTCAAGCTGAGAGTACAGAGAAAAAGCCGATGCTCCAGTCACCTCATCGCCGAAAAATTCCATGAACTCCTGCGGCATACTCGGGCGGTCGCGGTTCAGCGGAGTAAAATGCAGAGTGAAGTCTGCACCAAAAATCAGAGAGACCGCATCCGCAGCTGCCTGGGCTGCAAAAGAAAGGCTGTGCAGGGTATTATCCATATCGAAGATAACAGCCCGGAATGCGGATGCGTTGGTCATTATGTTCTTTTTGGCTGGTTGAAATATGAATGTTATCTTCTGCGCAGGACAGCGGCAAGACCAAGTCCAGCAATGACGCCAAGGATTGGGGCAGGGCTTGCTGCAGTCTGCTCAGCGTTTCCGGTTGAGTACTGCATCATCCCGGCAATTTCTTCATCAGAGAGATCATAGTGGTAAAATACCTGATAGAACTCCCGTACTTCTTCCGTTAAATCATAGTCAAAGACATCCGGATAGAAAATATTGCCAAGCCAGATGATAGAGACTAAGCGCTGTGCTGCCGGAGGATTTCCCATCCACGGCCAGGGAGAGTCAGCAGGCACTTCAATGACGCGTCCTTCTTTTACCGCATCAAGAGATGCCCACATACTGCTTCCCATAATTTCTTCATAATAGTCATGCTCGAAGAAGCCTGAACCGGAAACGATAATGTAATCCGGATTCATCTGGAAGATGTCTTCCATAGTGTACTGGTCACCAAGGCCGGATCCGGCAACCGCTTCTGGTGCGATGTTGTCTGCGATGCCGTCTAAGATTTCCGCATGGTACGATCCTTTACCCAGGAGGTTTACGGAGTTTCCGTCAACCTTTGTTACATAGATAGCTGAGACTTTGTTGTCTCCGATTGTTTCCATGTTCTCTTCGTACATCGAAACAATGCCGCCGAAGTAGTCTGCAAGTTCCTTTCCTTTCTCCTCCTGACCAAGGACTTCTCCCATTAAGATATAGGAGTCTGCAATGGTGTCAAGAGTACTCTGGGTGATGAAGATAAAGGGGATGTCAGTCTTTTTCTGTACGTCCTCGATCTGTTCTTTTACATTTCCCTTCGTTTCTCCAATGTCAAGAATCAGATCAATGCCAATGCGTTTGTCAAGAGCGATGAGCTCTTCCGGATTCATGGTGGCTTTGGAGTTAAACATGTTTCCTGTAATCGGCAGCGTGTCAAGACGGTCAGCAAGGAAGTACTGTTCTCCTTCTTTTAATGTTTTGGCAAGAGAGACATAGAACTCCTCGCCAAATGGATAAAGAGAGATTTGGGCAAGCGAGCCGGAAGGAGCAACGTTGTGTACTTCTGCCGGAATCATGACCTCGCGTCCTAAGCTGTCAGTAAACACTCGGTCTTCCGCTGCGGCAGTTCCGCAGAGGAGAGCTGCAGTAAGCATGATGCAGCAAATAAGGATGGCTTTTCTCATACTATGTTGTATGATTCATGATAATAAATATATTTGGCAATTATGTTAAATTTATTTAATTTACATTCAGTGTCAGATGAGGGGAGGTTTCTCTTCCCGGCAGAGAATTTTTCACGGGAAAAATTTGTCTTTCATTTTCGACTCTCCGCTACCATTAAGGCATTTTAGAACCAATACATACCCTGCAAATATCAAAGGAACAAATCATGGAAGAATATACTATAATTCAGGCACAGGCTCTCTCTGACGCAGTCTTTGAGATGTGGATTCATGCACCGCAGGTTGCAAGAAACGCAAAAGCCGGACAGTTCTGTATTATCCACCCTGACGGGGCAGGCGAACGTGTTCCTTTGACCATCTCGGGAACCGATGGCGACAACATCAGAATCGCCTTCATGGCTATTGGAACCACCACCAAACTCCTCTCAACCTTAAAAGCAGGCGATGTCCTTCGCGATGTCGTAGGACCTCTTGGATGTCCGAGCGAAATCGCAGAAGGAAATGAAACTGTTGTAATCGTTGGCGGAGGTGTCGGTGTTGCATGTACTCCAATCCTTGCTGAGGCTGCAAAGAAAGCAGGAAACTATGTAATCGGAATCATTGGCGCCAGAACCAAGGATCTCTTAATCTTCGAAGACGACATGAAGGAGCTCTGTGACGAGCTGTACGTCACAACCGATGACGGTTCGTACGGAATCAAGGGCTTTGCAAGCGGACCGTTAAAGGATCTTTGCGAAAGCGGAAGAACAATTGACAAAGTCTGGATTATCGGTCCTGGAATGATGATGAAGGTCACAAGCGAAGTCACCCGCCCATACAATATCAAGACCTTCGTCTCCTTAAATCCGGTCATGGTCGACGGAACCGGAATGTGCGGTTCCTGCCGTGTAACAGTTGGCGGCGAGATGAAGTTCGCCTGCGTTGACGGACCTGAGTTCGATGCACACATCGTTGACTGGGATGACTTAATGGCAAGACAGAGAATGTATATGGCCGAGGAAAAACAGTCCCTCGAATATCACGAAGAACACCACGAGTGCAGATGCAGGAAGGTGAACTAAATGGACCGCGCAGCAGAAGAAAGAATCAGAGACTTCAGTGAAGTTGACCTCGGATTTACCGCAGAAGAGGCAGTCGCAGAAGCAAAGCGCTGTATCCAGTGCAAGAAACCAAAGTGTGTTGAAGGATGTCCGGTTGGAATCGATATTCCTGCATTCGTTAAAGCAATTGCAGAAGAGGACTTCAAGGGTGCTGTTACTATCATCAAGAAGGACAACATGCTTCCTGCAATCTGCGGCCGTGTCTGTCCGCAGGAAACCCAGTGTCAGGGTGTCTGTATCTTAGGCAAGAAAGGACAGCCGATTTCCATCGGTCACTTAGAGCGCTTCGTTGCAGATGTCGAGGAGAAACGCGAGTGCCCAATTCCGGCAGAAGCATCCGGAAAGAAGGTTGCAGTTGTCGGTTCCGGACCTGCAGGACTTTCCGCAGCCGCAGAGCTTGCACGCCTCGGACACGCAGTTACTGTATTTGAATCTCTCCACGAGGCAGGAGGCGTTCTCATGTATGGTATTCCTGCATTCCGTCTTCCAAAAGACATTGTACAGGCTGAAATCGATGCAGTCAAACGCCTTGGTGTTGAAATCAAGACTAACCATGTTGTTGGACGTTCCGTCTCCGTTGAAGAGCTTCTCTCCTATGATGCAGTTTTCCTTGGAACTGGTGCAGGTCTTCCGTACTTTATGGGAATCGAAGGCGAGAACCTTCCTGGAATCTACTCCGCAAACGAGTTCTTAACCCGTGTCAACTTAATGGGCGCAAACAACTTCCCGATTTTTGACACTCCGATCAAGCGCGGAAAGAAGGTTGTTGTTATCGGAGGCGGAAATGTAGCTATGGATGCAGCCCGTGTTGCAAAGCGTATGGGTTCTGATGTTACCTTAATGTACCGCAGAACCGAGGCTGACATGCCGGCACGTTTAGACGAAGTCCGCCACGCAAAGGAAGAAGGCATCACCTTTATGACCGCAACCAACCCTGTCAGATTCGTTGGCGAGAACAATGCAGTCTGCGGTGTTGAGGCAATTAAGATGGAAATCGGAGAGCCTGGCGAGGACGGCAGAAGCTCTATTAAGGAAATCGAGGGCAGCAACTTCATCGTTGAGGCAGATGTCGTTGTCGAGGCAATCGGACAGGGACCAAACCCGCTTCTGCTTCGCATGATGCCGGACTTAGCCCGCAACAGAAACGGCAGTGTCACCGTAAACGAAGTTGGTCAGACCTCTATTGCCAAAGTCTATGCCGGAGGCGATGTTGCAACGGGAGCTGCCACCGTTATCTTAGCCATGGGTACGGCAAAGGATGCAGCCCGTGCAATTGATGCCCAGCTTCGGGCATAACCCGTTCTTTTTTCCCCAGCTCTTCCGCGTACTTCTTCCCTTAAGAGAACCAATATGTATAGCATAATGCACCTCTTAACCGAAGAAGAAGGAAAGCTTGCTGTTGCGGCAGCACGTGCATACATAGAAGCGGCAGTAACCCATGGAGAAGCAGACACCCCGGCTCTCCCGGAAATCTTCTCCGAAAACCGCGGGATATTCGTTACCTTAACCCAGGCAGGAGAACTTCGCGGCTGTATCGGATTCCCCTACCCGACCTTCCCCTTAGGCGAAGCCCTCCGCGAAGCAGCGGTTGCCGCAGCCACTCAGGATCCGCGGTTCTACCCCGTGCGGGAAGCAGAACTTTTTGAAATCCGCGTTGAAGTCACCATCTTAACCCCGCCGGAAGTTCTCGACTGCCCTGCAGAAGACCGCCCGAACCATATCGAAATCGGACGCCACGGATTAATCGCAGAGCTTGGAAGCCGTTCCGGCCTCCTTCTTCCCCAGGTTGCAGAGGAATACCACTGGGACGCTGAAGAGTTCCTCTCCCAGACCTGCGTCAAAGCAGGCATGTATCATGGAACATGGGAAGATGACGACTGTATCATCAAAACCTTCGAAGGACAGATATTCACCGAGTAGAGAGATATGGCAGTAACATTTGAAGTAATCCACAAAGACATCGCCGGACGCGTTGGAAAACTCAAGGCCGGCGACAAGATGATGAAAACCCCGGGACTTCTCCCTGTGGTAAATCCGCATCTGCAAATCATCCCGCCTGCCGAGATGAAGAAGATGGGCGTTGAAGGCATCATCACGAATGCCTACATCTTCTCCAAGAGCAAGGAGTTCAGAGAGCAGGCGGAGACCCGCGGACTGCATGACGTCTTAGGCTTCGACGGCCTGATTATGACGGACTCCGGTTCCTTCCAGATGTCGGTCTATGGAAGCGTGGACATCACCAATGAGCAGACCTTAGCCTTCCAGAAACAGATTGGAAGCAACATCTGGGTTCCGCTTGACATCCCGACGCACCCGGACACCGAACGCGAGGAAGTTATCCGCCAGATGGAGATTACCTTCGACCGCATGAAGGAGGCAAAGGAAATCTTCGGCGATGATGCGCCAATCTCCGGCCCGGTTCAGGGTGCGGTCTTCGGCGACCTTCGCGAGGAGGCAGGACGCAGAGTCTCCGAGATGGGATTCACCTACTGCCCGGTCGGCGCTGTTGTTCCGTTAATGGAAGCATACCGCTACCGTGAGTTAGTCGATGTCATAATCGACGCCAAGAAAGGTCTTGCTCCGGGAGCATGCGTACACTTATTCGGTGCCGGACACCCTTCGATGTTTGCCCTTGCTGTTGCCTGCGGATGCGACATCTTCGACTCTGCCGCATACGCACTCTACGCAAAGGAAGGAAGATACATCACCCCGTCCGGAACGCTCAAGCTCGATGAGATGAGCGAGCTTCCGTGCGCCTGCCCGGTCTGCAGAAGCCACACCGTCGAAGAGCTCAAGAAGTCTCCGGACAAGCAGAAGCTCTTAGCCTACCACAACTTAGCGGTCACTATGGCAGAGATTTCCCGCGTGCGTGCTGCCGTACAGGAGGGAACCCTCTTTGAGTTAGTTGATGAACGCTGCCGTTCCCACCCGAGACTCTACGACGGATACCGCAGACTCCTGGAAAGAATCGACGAGGTTGCCAGGTTCGACCGTGCAAGCAAGCGCCGCTTCTTCTACCGCGGAAACGAGTCCTGCCTGAGACCGGAGGTCGCAAACTACCACAAGATGATTCCAAGAATCACTCTTGGTCCTGAGGTCTTAGTCTCCGCCGGCGGTCCGAAGCCGTCCCGCTTTGAGGAGGTCTTAGACTTCAAGCCGCCGTTTGGCCCTGTCCCGTATGAGCTTGCCGAAACCTTCCCGGCAGGTCAGGCAGAGATTCCGCCGACCTGGGATGAGTACATGGTGGAGTTTGGTATCCGCGGTCTCAAGGCTCTTCTGGAAACCAATCCGGCAACCAAAGTCACCATCTCTACAACGCAGATGTGGGAGGCAGCATTCCGTGAAGCCTTCCCGGATGCCGAGGTAATTGTATGAGTGTGTTTGACGTCCGAAAGCGTGACGGCTTAGCCCGTATTGGTGTTCTGAAAAACGGCGAGACTATTCTCTCAACTCCTGCGGTCTGTAATATGCAGGAGCTCTTCCCCTCCCTTACGGAACGCGGATTTACCAACCTCCCGCTTTCTGCCGGAGCTTCGGATGCGGAACGCTTCTTTGCAGCAGGCTGCGAACCGTCTGCGGTTCACCCGCAGGCAGAGGCCGCGGCGGATGCCGGCGTGTATCTCTTCGCGAACTGGAACAACACCGTAACCGATTCCCGCAGATACGTGGAGTATCTCGAGAAGCTGTACGCAAAAATCCGTCCGGATGCCGCCCGCTATGCACCGGCGTCAGCCCTGCCGTCGAATGTGGCATCGCTTATCTACTGCGGATTCGACCTGTTCGACTACACCGCAGTTGACCTCTGCACGATTCAGGGTAAGTTCTGTACCACGGAAGGCGAGTTTGAGGCAGACTATATGGAAAAGGGCATCTGCGGATGCGAAGGATGCAGAGCAGGCGACCTTGGTCTCCACAACCGCCTCGCCCTGGAGCGGGAGATTGCAAACGCCCGTCTCTGGATTGAACGCGGACAGATTCGCGAGTACATGGAGATGCGCTGCCGCATGCAGCCGGAACAGGTGGAAATTCTCCGCCGTCTGGACAGAACGGATGCCTTCGACGGCCTCTATCCGGCGGTCAGAAGTTCCCGCTTCAGGGCAAACGCCGGCGAGTCCATGTTCCGCCGCGAGATTGCACTCTTTGAAGAGCGTCTCGTCTCCCGCTATGTTCCCCCGCGGTCGGATATCTGTGTGCTGATTCCGTGTGCGGCAAGAAAGCCCTATTCGCTTTCCCGCTCGCACCAGATGTTTATGCGGGTTATTGATTCCCGTGCCCATGAAGTGATTGTGACTTCCCCGTTAGGAGTCGTTCCGCGTGAGTTAGAGCTGGTGTATCCTGCCGGACACTATGATGTTCCGGTTACCGGCTATTGGGATTTAGAGGAGCAGGAGCTCTTAACCGGATTCCTTGCCGCTTATCTTGAGAAGCACAAGTACGAGAGAATTCTCTGTCACCTGGAAGGAGGGGCAAAAGCTGTCGCGCTGGAAGCAGCAAAGAGAGCAGGCGTTACCTTAGAGATTACCTGTAATGACGACCGCCCGCTTTCCCAGGAATCCCTTCGTGCATTAAATGCGGCACTCGAAGGCTCACGCAAGGTCAAGAATGATTTCATCCACGGAACCATGCTTTTCCAGTTCGGAGAAGATGTTGATACCAAAGGCCTTGTTGTGAAAGGACGCTACCCGCAGGTAAAGGCTCTGTTAAAAAAGACACAGCTCTTTACAACCGATCCGACAACCGGATTCATTCGCCCGACACATGAGGGATGGGCACGCATCAAAGGATATCGCGTAAAGATTAGCGAGGGCTTCATTCCGCAGGGCGATGTCTTAGCACCGGGTGTTGCCGACTGTGACCCGAGAATCCGTGAGGGAGATGAAGTCTTAGTCGAAGGAGACGGATACCTCGCAACAGGAAAAGCAGCAATGGGAGCACAGGAGATGCTCTCCTCTAAGAGAGGCGTTGCGGTAAAGGTTCGGAAGACGAGGAAGTAATTCCTCTCTTTTTGACAACGCTCTTATACTTATAACTCACATTTATAAACACTGCACCTGTAGGGTAGTCAGGATATCCTAAGGGCCTCCGGAGCCTTTGACTCGGGTTCAAATCCCGACAGGTGCGTTGAACGTTTTTGTATTCTTTCCTTCACTGCTAAACCTTCATAACTCCGCACAGCAAACCATATTCTCATGATTACCATCCGCCATGACGTCTGCGGATACTGCGGGGCCTGTGTCTCCGTGTGCCCAGGCGGTGCCCTTGAACTCATTGATGCATACCTGTCTGTCGATACAGAGCTTTGCAAACCGAAGTGCAGAGCCTGCAGTACGGTATGTCCGCTTGGGGCAATTCTTTGGAGAGAGGAATGAAGGACAGCTATGATGTCTTAGTTGTCGGCGGAGGTCCGGCAGGCGCGGTTGCTGCAGAGACTGCAGCAGATGCCGGTCTTTCTGTTCTGCTGGTTGAAAAGCGCTCAACAATTGGAGTTCCGGTTCGGTGTGCCGGAAGAATTGGAAAAGATGAACTGAGCAGATTTATTGAGGCGAATCCCCGGTTTATTTCTGCAGAAATTAATTCAGTGGTCTTCAGAGGATTGGAAGGCCGAAAGCACAGCAGTTCTGAAGATAAATCATCATATATTCTTGACCGGAAAGTTTTCGACCGGGAGCTTATCTGGCGTGCAGCAGAAGCGGGAGCAGAGATTCAGGTTCATGCCCGTGCGGCAGAACCGATTTTAGAGGAGGGAAAAGTCTGCGGTGCGGTTATCGAACAGCACGGACATCGCGTCTCAGTCCGGGCAAAGGTCGTAATTGCTGCTGACGGCGTTGAGTCTACGTTTGCCAGAAGGGCAGGAATTGATACAACAGTCCCTGCATTTGAGATGCTCAGCTGTGCTCAGTATACGATAAACAATATTGATGTCGAAGAACAGACAGGGCAGTATTTCTTCTCCGCTGCAGATGCACCCGGGGGATACTGTTGGGTGTTACCCAAAGGAAACCGCTGTGTGGTAATAGGAGTTGGTATTCAAAGCTCAAAGTCTGATAACGGACTTCATGCCCGCAACTATCTCGACCGCTTTGTTTCGAAAACATATCCGAAGGGAAAAAGCACCGAACTTACCGTTGGCGGGATGCCAATCTGCCGTCCGCTTGCAGAGACAGCAGCAGACGGGCTGTTAATCGCAGGGGATGCAGCGCGTATTACACATCCGCTTACCGGCTGCGGTATCTACCATGCGATGCTGACCGGAAGACTTGCAGCAGAAACAGCGGTTTTCGCTGTACGAACAGGAGATGTATCGAAGAAGGCACTTATGGCCTATGATACCGCATGGAGAAAGGGAGATATAGGCAGGGCTCTGCTTTTCTGATTCTGTCATCATGGATGACTAACTCCCTCAAATCATTTGAAAAAAAAGTATTTACTCCCCGACACCTTCCTGCGAAGGCTCAAAGAGCCGCATACAGGTCAGGTGTCGCGGAAATATAGGGGTTTACCGTTTCTTGGAAGAAGAACGCTTCTTCGACATAGAAGCCAGGTCAAGCATATACTTGCCGTCATTGCCCATGCCGATAATAATATCCTGCGTATCCGCAAGCCGCTCGAGATTTAATTCGTAACTGCCCTTGCCGACAATTCTCACGCTTTCCACACGGCCGAGAATGTCAGTCGGACGGGAAGCCGGCTTCTTAACCTCTAAAACTTCCTGCTTCGTCTCCTCGGCAATCTTCTCGATGGACTTCTCTGCAAGCACATCATCATTTCTTACGCGGTCACTGACGTAGAGGAACTTCTTTCCCCCGCAGGAGGGGCATCCGCGGAGAATCTCCACTGAACCGTCGCGGAACTCGCGTCCGCATTTCGTACACTTGTGCGGCATATCTTCTTACTGTGCGGCAGAAGCCCAGGCAATAAGTCTGTCTTTCTCGCGGGACAGCATCTTTAACTGGTCAACAGGACCGATAACCATCATACGGGAATTGTCACCTTTCTTGAAGAGCTTACCAAAGAAACCCTTGTCACCGCCAAAAGACGGATAGGTCTCAATCTCAATACCGGAGAATCCTCCAGGTGCAATCTCCATCATGGTTGCTTCTAAGAGTTTGCCCTGCTCTTCCGGAGTCAGACCGCGCTCAAGGACAACAACACATCCCTGGTGAACATCATCTAAGATAAGACGAATCTTCTCATAGGATGTCATCTTCGACAGGCGGTCTGCCGAAAGCATATCAAGCTGAACACCCTGAATCATTTGAATACCTCAGCAATCTTGGAGTACAGAGCTTCCATGTTGTTTCCTTCAAGACCGGAAATCTCAACAACAGGGTGCTGCGGGAAAGCACTCTTAATTCTCTGCGGAGATGCATCCGGAAGATCAATCTTGTTTGCAACGATAACGACCGGCAGTTTTCTTGCCTCGATGATACCAATCATCATGATGTTGACGTGCATGAACGGATCCTGGGTGGAATCGAGAACATAAATGACACCGTCAATGTCCTCACGAAGCCAGTGCATTGCCTCTGCAACACCTTCGGTTGCCTCGCGTGCACGTGCAACTGCCTCATCCTGATCCATACCGTACTCTAAGAACTCGTGGTAGTCAATCTTTGTGGTAACTCCCGGAGTGTCAACAATATCAATCATCAGTTTGCTGCCGGTGCCGGAACTGATCTCGACTCCTTCCTTTCTCCGCGCACGGCGGGTTTCGTGCGGAATCTCGCTGGCCGGGCCTAATGCTTCACCGGTTACATCACGGACAATTCTGTTTGCAAGCGTGGTCTTTCCTGCGTTTGGCGGACCGTAGATACCTACACGCGACCGCTTTTTACTAAACAGCTTATTGAAAAATCCCTTGATACGTAAAAATGCTGCCATTACTACACCTTAATTGGATTATGTAATATCTGGGTTGTACTCCCATATAAATATCGTGATACACACGATGCTTCACAGCGTCTAAAATGGTAAACAATTTAAACTAGTACAGAGAATTATCAACTATCCGCCGAAGGGTGAAAACCCCTCGGTCAGAGAGTAACAAAAGACAAACATTTAGGACAAACACTGATACCATATGACAACGACAACCCAGATAAAAGGCAAAAAAAGCTGCGTTTTAGACATCGCAACAACCGACGTAGTATCCGTTCCCCCGACAATGAGCATCATTGAAGGTCTTGCGAAGATGAGCACTCACAATTTCCGCCGTCTTCCGCTGACAGATGCGGGAACCAAAAAACTTCTCGGAATTGTGACCGTTACAGACGTAATTGACCTCATGGGTGGCGGAAACCGCTTCAACCTCGTTGCCAACAAGCACAAAGGAAACCTGCTTTCCGTGTTCAATGATGACATCAGAACCATTTCAACAGAAAATGTTGATGGTCTTTCCCCGTCCGCCACAATTCGTGAGGCGGCAGAGAAACTGATTGAAACCGGACACGGCAGTTTCCCTATCGTAAACGAGGACAATACCTTAGCAGGAATTGTTACCGAGTATGATATTATGAAGGTCCTTGCCGCAGAAAAGTCTGATAAGATGGTCTGTGATGTCATGACGAAGAATCCGCAGGTGGTAACTCCAGATGTACCGCTCTGCAAAGTAACCAGACTCATGGTCACCCACGGATTTAGAAGACTGCCTGTTGTAAAAGATAATCTCTTAATCGGCATCATCACCGCAACCGATATCATGAAATATCTGGGAGGCGGAAAGGTGTTTGCCGATATGGAACAGGGGAAGGCAGACGAGATTCTGATGATTCCAGTTAGAGACATCATGACTGCCGCAGACATTAAGACGGTAACTTCGACGACCACCTTAATGGATGCCGCAAAAATGATGATAGAGTATGGAATTGGTGTATTCCCGGTATTAGACGGGGACGAACTCAACGGTATTGTAACTGAGTTCGATTTAGTCAAAGCATTGGCTGAGTAATACAGACTGCACCGGATAACATCTGAAAAGGTTCGCAGATGATTTACCCGGTGCCATGAATATCTTTCGCAGGATATAGACTGCGGACGACTGAATCCCGAATATCCAAAATGTGAGGATACAAAAATGTCCCAGAAGTTAACCGTAAAAGATGTAATGTCCAAGCCAGTATCGATTGCAAAGTCCGCCCTGATTCCAGAGGCACTTTCCAAGATGCTTGAAAACGGTATTGATCCAATCGTGGTAACCCACGACCATGTTGTTGTCGGCACTGCTTCCCGCAGAACCATCGCAGAGAAGATGGGAAGCAAGAAGACCGGAAACATTCCGGCCTCCCAGATTCGTGTTGCAACGGTCACCCGTGAAGACTTTACATCCGTATATCCGGATCAGGACTTTGAACTGCTGATTCCGCTTCTGCAGAAGTACAAGATTGTCGTGGTATGGGATGAGGAACACCGGTTAATCGGTCAGGTAACCAAGGGCGATCTGTTAAAGGTCATCATACCGGAAGGAGACCTTGCGGATATGGTTGAGATTGCTCCGCGTATTGCACCGGAAGACCGTGTTGTTCAGCTTCACCGAAGAATGGTGAACAACGGAGCCACCCGCTTTGTAGTGATGGAGAATAATGAAGCGGTTGGAATTGTAACAGAAACCGATATTGCAAAGGTTCTGGTAAAGATGAAGAGCGAAATCGACAAGCACTTCGAGAATGCTCTGCGAAATGTTACCGCAGGAGATATTATGACATCTCCGATTGTATCTCTGCCGGTAGATACTCCGGTAAAGCAGGTGGTAGACACAATGCTTTCGAAGAATATCAGTACGATTCCAATCGCTGACGGTTCAAAGATTGTGGGTATGATTACCAGAAAGTCTCTGGTAAACTCCCTCTAACTTTTTCCCTCTTTTCACAATACTTCCCTATTTGCCGTTGCGCGTTACGGTCGTATGCTCTCTTCTCTGATTGATTATTCAGGCATTAGTAAATCTTAATTCTCATATACCCGCACCCTTTATTATCCTATAAGTTAAATATTTTCCGTATCAGGGGTATTTTGCCCTGAGGTGTGTATTATTATGGATAAAACAAAACTGGCTAACATCATTGCCATCGTTCTGACACTGGCAGCCTTTTTAATCCCGGTTATCTGCGGATACTTTGGCTCCATGCCGGAAGGAGGGGATGCAGAAGCCTTTGCAG
>SUTD01000004.1 GCA_015063085.1 Methanocorpusculum parvum | reverse complement strand
AGATTACTCCATGGACTGCATTCTTAAAAGAGGGAGCAAAACTGCTCAAAGGCGGATTTGTTCTTCCGCCTGAGGAGGGAAAGGCAGAAGATACTGCAGTTCTGATGTACACCGGAGGAACCACCGGGGACTCCAAAGGAGTTATGATCTCCAACTATGCATTAAACTCCATCTCCATGCAGATGTTAGTTGAGGTCGGTGAAGGAAACACTGATGTCGAGGACGGATTCTTAGCACTGCTTCCAATCTTCCACGCATTCGGTCTTGCTGTCTGTATCCACGCTCCGATGATTTCTGGTATGAAGGTCGTTCTTGTCCCGAGATTCGAGACCAAGGGATGCTTTAAGCAGATCAAAAAAGAGCACGTCATCTTCATTCCGGGTGTGCCGGCTATGTTCGAGCGTCTCTACCCGATGCTTCAGGACTATGATTTATCCGATGTGAAGCTGGTTGTCTCAGGCGGAGACCGTGTCTCCAATGATTTAACCGATAAGTACAACAAGCTCTTAAAGAAGAACAACGCAAAGGTGAAGTTCCGTGCCGGATACGGTCTTACCGAGTCATGCGGTGCATGTATCTTAACTCCGAATGAGTACGGTTTCCTTCCAAACGGATGTATCGGTGTTCCGCTTGGAGGTGTTGAGATTTGTATCACTGAGCCTGGAACGACGACTCCTGTCGCAGAAGGTGATGAAGGAGAGCTTTGTTACTTAGGCCCAGGTATGATGACCGGATACTACAAGAACGAGGAGGCCACAAAGGAGGTTCTGATGAAGCATGAGGACGGACGCGTTTGGCTTCACACAGGCGATGTTGTGCAGAAGGTTGACGGTCTTATCTGTTTCCGCTCGAGACACAAGAGAATGATTAAGGTGAACGGTTACAATGTCTACCCGTCTTTAATCGAGGATGTTTTCGCAGACCACCCGTTAGTTGCTCAGTGCTGTGCGGTAGCAACCCCGTACAAACAGGACAGAAGAATCAAGCTGTTCGTTGTTCCGGCAGAGGGCGCAAATGCTGAGACTATCGGTGCGGAATTAATCGCCTACGCTCAGGACAAGATGAACCGCTGGAGTGTTCCAACGAAGGTTGAGGTTATCGATGCCCTGCCACTTACGAAGATGAATAAAGTCGACTATGTAACTCTGCAGAAACAGGAAATGGGCGAGGCCTGATTTCCTAAAATCCATCCTTCTTTTTTTCGTTAAAAATCAAACAGCGTCTTCTGCTGCCGGATATCCTTTAACAACCCCATTCGCGGCACCCAGAAGCTCGTATCAAGCGCAGTACAGGCGGCAGTTACAGCCTCTGAAAGTGTTCCAAAACGCTTCGGATCGTTTGCAAGTGCTGCATGCGATGCCTCGCGGATAACCCACACTCCAAGAGGCGCCCAGTATTCTCCTGAGATATCACGAATACAGATTACCCGTGCGCAGGATTTTCTTGAGTGCAGATACTCTAAGACAGCAAGCCGGGCTGCATAATATGCGCCGCCGATTGGAGAATATTCGCGTTTTGTTTTTCCTTTCTCGCCGTCGACAATAATCGTCTCCTCATCATCTGCCCAGAGGGACTTCTTCTGCCAGCGCTCAATCATCTCGAAGCGCCAGTCGTTCGAAGGGATGAGAATAAAGCACAATGAGTTCCCATGAAGCGTATCGCAGAACACTTCAAATTCGGGAAGAGCAGGATACCGTAAAACCTCTGCCTTATACGAAGAGCAGAGCATATCATCCGTTGCCGTAATCGCCCAGCGGGTTGGAACAACTTTGCGGTTCTTCTCAATCCCTAAAAGACCTGCCGAGAGCAGATTGGTTATTTTATACACATCCGTCCCGTTCTCGAACATAATCCGTGCGGCTTCTGTCGCCTTCAAATCAGTGTCGGAAGTACATGAGTCAACAATCCTCGAAACTTTTGCATTGTCGATGACATCAAGGCGCTTCATCTCGCCGGAAAGTCCGGTCGGAGTTACATCACCGTCAAACGAGACATCAAACTGAATCGGTTTGGTAAAAGCTACCTCGACATCCAAGGGTTTTGAAGATAGAGCAATCTCCTGAACCTTTCCGACATCCGGAAGTTTGACATCAAGAGCCTGTCCGCCGCGAATCGTACGCGAGCGAATGGAGACAATGTCATCAATCGAGAGCTTCTGCCGCACCCAGTCCAATGGGTTGTCGGAATCATTAATCATTAAGGGGCCGCCGACAACTCGCGGATAGCCGAAGCTTCCGACAAATACCGAAGGAGATGCACCCATATACTCTGATACCGGTTTTGTCTCTTTAAGTGCATGGAATCTGCGGGTAATAGGACATGCAGGAAGGCCGCACATACCTTTTCCCTTACAGACGGCACACTTCGAAGGCATAGATAATCTATGTTGGCGCGTCAGGAATAAAGAGCCTCCGGAGGGGCGGCAAGCATCTCTCCCGGAGATAGTAAGGCGTCAAATTCATATTGATTAATCGTGATAAATATATGCGTTATGAAAGAACTTCGCATCCACGGAAGAGGCGGACAAGGTTCTGTGACCGCTGCTGAGCTTATTGCCACAGCAGCGTTTACTGCCGGCGTCTTTTCCCAAGCCTTCCCGGCATTCGGTGTAGAACGCCGCGGCGCGCCGGTCCAGGCATTCGTGCGGTTCAGCGACGAAAAGATTCGTCTGAGAAGCCAGGTTTACGAGCCGGACTACGTAATTGTTCAGGACAGCACATTAATTCGCGACGTCAATGTTTTCTCCGGAATGAAAGACGGAGGAATTGTCCTTGTCAATACCGAAAAGAAAGGAGAATACAACGTTCCGGAAGGCGTCAAAGTAATTGCATTCGATGCAACGAAGATTGCAATCGAGGAGATTGGACTCCCCATTACCAATACCACTTTAATGGGGGCTTTTGCCGCAGCAAGCGGAGAAATCACTCTTGAAGCACTCAAAGGAGCAATCGAGGAGAGATTCCCGGGCAAACTTGCTGTAACCAACTTTGCCGCAGCAAAACGTGCGTATGAAATGATTAAGGAGGGAGCATACTGATGCCGCTTGGAATCGGATGTACTGCAAGACCAGGACAGAGCAGAAACAATAAAACAGGTTCCTGGCGTGTCTACTATCCAATCTTAGACACCGAAAAATGTACCAAATGCGGAACATGCCAGCTCATCTGCCCTGAGGGCTGTATCACCCAGAATGAAGACAAGACCTATGCAATTGATCTTGACTTCTGCAAGGGATGCGGAATGTGCGCTGAGGAATGCCCGGACAAGGCAAAAGCCATTTCCATGCACCTGGAGGAAAAATAAATGACTATGCAAATTATGGAAGGATCTATTGCTGTCGCAGAGACCGTTCGTCTCTGCCGCCCGCAGGTCATCTCCGCATATCCAATCACCCCGCAGACCCACATTGTAGAAGGTCTTGCATCTATCGTTGCAGACGGAAGACTTGATGCAGAATACATCTGTGTAGAGTCAGAGTTCTCCGCACTGTCTGCCTGTATCGGAGCATCTGCCGCAGGAAGCCGTGTCTACTCTGCAACCACCTCCCAGGGTCTTGCATTAATGGCAGAAGTTGTCTTCAACTCTGCCGGTATGCGCCTCCCGATTGTTATGGGAATCGCAAACCGTGCAATCTCTGCACCGCTTTCCATCTGGAACGACCAGCAGGATTCCATCATGATGCGCGACTCCGGATGGCTCCAGTTCTACGCAGAGGACAACCAGGAAGCATTAGACCTGCACATCTTAGCATACAAGATCTGCGAAGACCACAACATTCTGCTTCCGGCATTCGTCTGTTTCGACGGATTCATCCTCTCCCACGTCTACGAGCCGGTTGACATTCCGGAGCAGGAAGCAGTCGATGCATTCCTCGGCCCGTTCAACCCGTACCAGAAGCTCGACTGCAGCGACCCAATTTCCTTTGGTATGTACGCAACTCCTGAGTACTACCTCGAGTTCAGATACGAACACGACCAGGCAGTCAAGCGTGCAGCAGAAGCATTCAAGAAGTACGGAAAAGAGTTCGCAGAGAAGTTCGGACGTGACTACTCTGAGCTTGTTACCCAGTACCAGATGGAAGACGCAGAAACCGTCCTCATTGCAATGGGTTCCATCTGCGGAACTATCAAGGACGCAATCGATGAGATGCGTGCAGCAGGAAAGAAGGTTGGTCTCTTAGGCATCCGCTGCTTCCGCCCGTTCCCGTCAGAGGATCTCCGTGCACTCTTAGGCAACGCAAAGCGTGTTGCAGTCCTCGACAAGAACGTGAGCCTTGGAGCAAAGGGAGCTGTCGCTCTCGAAGTCAAGGATGCATGCTACGGCATGGATCTTCCAATCTATGACTACATCTTAGGTCTTGGAGGCCGTGATGTCAGAAAGTCCGACATCAAGAACATCGTTGCACTCTGCGAAGAGGGCAAAGGCGATATGTTCTACGGACTTCGCGAGGAGGTGCTCTAAAATGGTCGACAGAAAACTTGAGAACTTTGACTGCGGTCACCGTGCATGCGGAGGATGCGGAGCATCGGCAGCAGTCCGTATGATCTTAAAAGGTGCTGGCGAGAACACTATTGTTGTTTCTCCAACCGGATGTCTGGAAGTTTTCTCCACTCCATACCCGGAGACTGCATGGAAGACCCCGTGGATTCACTCGCTCTTCGAGAACGCATCCGCACTTGCATCCGGTATTGAAGCATCCTTAAAGAAGCAGGGAAGACTCGGCAAGGAAAAGATCTTAGTTATCGGCGGAGACGGAGCAACAGTCGACATTGGTACTCTTTGTATCTCCGGCGCATTCGAGAGAGGACACGACTTCACTTACATCTGCTATGACAACGAGGCATACATGAACACCGGTATTCAGCGCTCCGGTGCAACCCCGTATGATGCAGATACCACCACCTCTCCGGCAGGCGCATGCTCTACCGGTAACAACCGTCCGAAGAAGGATCTCCCGCAGATTTTAGTCGCACACGGATCCCCATATGTTGCAACAGCAACCATGGCATACCCGATGGACTTAATGAAGAAGGTCGAAAAGGCCATGAATACCCCGGGACCGTGCTACATCCAGGTTCACGCACCATGCTGTACCGGATGGGGATTCGACAGCGCAAAGACCATGGAGATTGGAAGAATGGCAGTCGAGTGCGGTCTCTGGGTAAACTATGAGATCGAAAACGGCGAGCTTGTATCCCAGAAGAAGGTCAAGCGTGTCCCGGTCGATGCATACCTCCAGGCTCAGAAGCGTTTCCGTCACCTCTTCAGACCAGAGAGAAACGAAGCTGAGATCGCAAAGATTCAGGCAATCGCAGACAAGAACGCCAAGAAATACGGCATCGATATCGAGTAACCAAGGTTACTCAGCTTTTTCATTTTTCATTCCTTTTTCTTTTTTTGAAAAAAATTAGAGAACTTCCCGCAGAATCTCATGCGGGTGTTTTCTGTGCGGTGCCGGATCTTTGATGGAGTAGAGAATCATGTTGATTCCGAGAATCACCACATGGAATGCAATATGTTCTGTCGGTTCTAAGATAAGAACCAGACCGAAGATGATTTCCAAAATTCCTATGATAAGCGGGAAGAGGAAGTTCTCCTTGTTCGATAGACGGTAGAGGAATGTGTTAATCTCTTTTGCTCCTTTTCCAAGACCAAGCAGCCCCCAGATAACTCCGAGAAGCAGGAGAGATGCGTTTTGTGAGATGATAATGACAACTCCAAGGAGCGCGAGAACAATAGACTCTCCAAGCCCTGAAACATCGTGGAAACGATATTGTTTCATCTCGAAACCGACAAAGATGCCAAAGCCTCCGGCAAGTATCATAGATATGCCGACAATGAGCGGGATAAAATCGCAGAAGGTTGTTGGAAAGAGGATACAGAATATTCCAACAGCCAGAAGCAGAATCCGAACACGAAACGCGGCAAACTTTTCTACGGCATCAAGAACGGTCATTTCAGCGTCTCAAAAATCCAAAAAGCCCTTTCTTCTCTGCAACAACTGCTTCAATAATGATATTGCCGCGCTTTTTTGGAGACATCACACCAAGTCCTTTTCCTTCCGGAGGTGCGAAACGTTCACCCGTTTTGATTCCGGCAGGAACAGTGATTTTGATGGTCTTTTTGAAGAGCAGGTCTAAAGGAATCTGACCTCCGTTTTCTGCAATCTTTTTCGGGATTGTCATTTTGTGGATGAGGTTGTTTGTTGATTCATCCATCTCCCAGTTCTCTTCCGGAACGATTTTGAGATTGACGTAAAGGTCGCCTCTGGGTTTTCCGTCAACCGGAACTCCGAAGCCTTCGACACGGTATCTTCGAACTCCCGGATAGACTTTGACTGCCACGTGTTCTCCTGCGACCTTCATCGGGATTTTGCCTTTGCCGTATGCGGCAAGAGCTAAGGAGATTGGATAGTCCGTTTCGATGTCTCCGCTTTTCTTTGCCATGCCGGACATCTTCTTCCCGCGCGGACCTGCCTGTGTCAAAACGCCAGTTCCGTCAGCAGCAAGCTCACTGTCATAGGAAGCGCGGGCGCTCTCGTCAGATAAGATTTCATATGCCGCCATGATTTTGAGCAGACGCTCGTTATACTCCTCTTTTTTCGCCTCATTGTCTCCGGCTTTGTCCGGATGGTATTGTTTTACCAGAGAAACATAGGCCTTCTTGATATCTTCGGCTGAGGCGTCTTTTTCAATCCCTAAAACCTGATAATGGCTGTCTTCGCCCATTTAGCTAATATAGGAGGCAGACACATAAATATCTTCTATGTATATCGGCATTGATCACGGTACGACTTCGCTTCGTTTTGCAGCAGATACCGGCGAGTATTTTAAAATCACCCGTGAGGAGGCAAAGGAGTTCACCGTTCAGATGCTTGAGCGTCTGTGTCCGTTAGATGAAATCGAGGGCATTGCGCTTTGTTATTCTATGGGAGACAACTTCACAAAAATCACTGATGTGAAAATGCTGAAAAACCGCGGGGTAATTACCCGCGACGGAGCAGGTCAGCACATTGGAGGCGGTACAAAGGTGTTTGATGAGATTGCAGCATCCGGCATTCCGGCTGTTGCTTTCCCCGGAATCCACAGAGGTTCAGATACCGATCCGCGTTTTAAGGTGTACTCTCACCAGACAAGCCCGGAAAAGCTTGGTATCGCATACTTTGTGAAGCAGAAGTTAAACGAGGATACGTTTGTTGTCTCTGACATCAGTTCGAACACTGTCTCTCTTCTTGTCTCAAAGAACAAAGTAATCGGTGCATTCGATGCCTGTGTGTTTGCTCCGGGAACGAAGCACGGAGCGCTCGATGTTGATGCCATCCGCAAGGTTGATGACGGAGAGCTTTCCGCAAACGATGCGTTTACTACAGCCGGCGCTTCGTATCACTTAGAGGAACAGTACCAGAATCCGGCAATCGCTCTCTGGGCAGCTATGGAGTGCGCATCACTTCTTCTCCTGGCACCGGAGGCATCTATCGCTCTTGCAGGAAGCCTTGCTCCAAAGCTCGCTGAGGAAATATCTGCACTCTTACAAAAGCCGGTCGCGGTCTTTGATGAGTGGGCAGCATCTCTTGGCATGGCTCTTGCGGCAAAGGATGTCTTTGAAGGAGCTAAGGATATCCTTGGAATCGGTGTTGCAAAGCCGCTTCCAAAGAGAGGATAATCTAATACTTACTTTTTTTCTGTTTTACCTGAGTCCTGATGTTTTCTGTAGTCTTTGGATACATTTAGTAAAACCAAACAAAAAAACAACCCGATAAATAATACAAGATAAAAAAAAAGAATTCAAACCGAGTAATACGTTACCCGTTTGCCTTTCTCACGGTACTCACCGGCATACGTATCCAGATTTCTCTTGTAACCGATTCTGTCCACGAACCCGAGTTCCTTCAGCTTTTCACGGACACGCATCACATCCGCCTCGTCTGCCCAGTCTGCCGTAAACACATAGATTACCTTCTTGTCGTCACGCGAATCCTCATTGTCGCGGAAGGTACTCACCTTCGCACCGATTCCAAGTTCCCCTGCAACAGTTGCGTTTCGAACTTTAATCCATGCCTCATCGACATCAGCCGACGGAAGGAAAATAAGCCACTTGCCTGCCTGCTCAGCTCCGCAGGCATCTGCAGGGGTGCCCGGTTTGCTCTGCTGAATCCAGTAAGTGTGAGTTGTTTTGGTTGGAAGCACAGCCTCTCCGAAGCGGTAGAACGAGAGAATATCTGCAGGCGTTCCAAACATAGAAAGAGGCTCTGCAAGAAGCGGGCACTCTAAAGAGAATGCCTCATAAAGCGCGGTGATTTTTTCGAGAATATCTTCTCCTGACTCAACAATCTCAAAAAGCCTCATGCCCTCGGCTTCAAGATGCTGTTCGGCGAAGATGGTAAACATGCCGAATGCCAAATCAGTCAGCTCATCTGCTGTTAACTCCTCTTCGGCAATCTGCTCATCCTCATACATAATTGATACTATGCACTATAATTTATTTAGATATTGTTATTCGATGCGGCTTCTTTCCGAATACGGGCCGCAATCAGCAGAAGAAGAGAGAGGCCGAGAGCCGAGCCGAAAGAAATCCAGCCCCACGGAAACATCGAATATCCAAGAGATAAAGCAAGATAGGTAAAGAGCGAAAGAATGCCTCCTTCAGCGATTATAGCTGCAGAGATGTGCCATGGATTTCTCAGCCGTTTTACAATACCGTAAATTACCCAGATGAAGAGGACAGAAAATACCGCAATCGGAAGAGCGATAGGAATGAACCAGCCAGGTGTGTGCGTCCACTGTTCCAGAACCAGAAGGTAGGGAAGAATCAGCCCCGACAGGAGACCTAAAGAAATCAGCAGACCATCTTTCCCGCGATAAATCAAAGGAGCAAAAACACCCCAGGCAAAGATAAGTGAACAGACCGGATAGACCAGCCAGGTCATCTCCCGCTCGATAGCCATGTTACAGATGACACAGACAAAAATCGCAATAAAAACAAAGACAGAAATCGCCCACAGGCGTGCGTGAGAGTCGGGAATGAATTTCATCTGACCTCGGAAAATAAATTGATGGGGTGCACAAAAACGCGCACCATACTGTATGAAGAAACGCTTATGCCTTTCTTTCCTTGTTCTTCGGGCGAAGAGAGGAGGAACCGCACTTGCGGCAGGTGGTTGCGCGGATTGCGTTTCTTGCGTTACATTTCATACAAACTTTGACATTAAGGAGTCTTGCTTCTGCTTCTGGGAATCTCATGATATATTACCCCGATATTTCGTGCTAATATTATATGCTCTCCGTGATATTAACGATTCCGCTGTATCGAACCGTTCACCGGACGGAGACATACCATTTTCTAAACTCTTCCAGGGCTCGTGCGCGGTGAGAAACCTGGTTCTTTTCGGAAAGGCTCATCTCTGCGAGGGTTTTCTCCCCAACAGCAAAGATTGGATCATACCCAAACCCATCTGTTCCGCGCGGTGAAAGGGTAATCTCCCCATCCACTCTGCCTTCAAAGACCGTAATGCCCCCCTCATCAGCATAGGCGACTGCCGTTGCAAAGTATGCGCGGCGGTTTTCGAAACCTTCCATAGCGCGAAGAATACCGCCGTTTCCAATAGTATCCTGCACATAAGCAGCATACGGGCCGGGAAATCCTGCCAATGACTCGATAAAGAGCCCGGTGTCATCGACAATCAGCGGGACACCGAGTGCTGCATACGCCTGTTCTGCTTTTGCGCGGGCAATGTCTGCGATGCTGTCTGCCTGCGGTTCAACTGCTTCAAACGGCGTGTGGGTTACTTCAACGATTCCCTCGAAGAATGCCGCAACTTCTGCCGCTTTTCCTTTGTTTCCGGTAACTACAGTAATCATAGGTATCTTCCGCGAAGTTCAATTTCATGTTCGCGCGCGAGGACAGCATCTGCCCCGCTGAAAACAGACTGATAACCGGCAGTAAATTCCGCGCGCAGAATATCCGGCGTCTCTGTGGTGCTCTCAAGCGTCTGGAAGAGGACATGGAGATCAACTCCGCGCGGCTCAATCTCATCAGTCATCTGCGAAAGACCGAAGTCAAGGAGATACACGCGCCCTTCTTTCCAAATCATGTTGGAAGTGGTAAGATCTCCGTGAACCAGTCCTGTGCGGTGGAGTTTTCCAACCGTGACACCAGCCGCGCGGGCATACTCCGGACTGATAATGTACTTTAAGACATCCCCTTCGAGCTTTTCCATGACAAGAGAAGTCTCAGTGACATCGCGGATAATCGGCGTTGGAACTCCTCCTCTTCGTGCCGCAGCGATACAGCGCGCTTCAGCACGCGTGCGTTCAGTAATCAACAGACGGTCAAGCTCCGGAGTACGATACCCTTTCGAAAGGCGCGTCTTGACCGCATCTGCTCCGGTTAAATCAACAGCGGCTTCTGCTCCGCGCTCGGCAGTCTCTGACTGTCCGGGAGCAAAGAGTTCGCCGGCATCAGCTCTCCAGGTAACTTCCACCTGATCGGATCTGTAGTGCGGATTTACCACAGAATCGGCAACAGAGATAGTCGAACCTGCTTCGAGCATGACCTTTCCGGTGTAAGCAATCATAGCCCCGTTATCTCCCATATAGGTTCTTGGCGGCGCCATGAAGCGTGCTCCGCGCTCTTCGCACATGATATTCAGCATCTCCTGCAGACGCATGTTTGCACCAACCCCTCCGACAAGGATTACTTCGTCCTTTCCGGTGTGCGCGAGCGCGCGTTCAGTTACCTCAACACACATCGCAAACGCTGTCTCCTGGAATGAGTGGCAGACATCTTCCATGCGTGCCCCGCGCGTTGTCGCATCTTTTGCCGCGCTCATGAGACCGGAGAATGCCAGATCCATTCCTTTTACCGTGTACGGGAGCGGGATGTAGGAGCCTTCCTTGGCGAGCTGTTCGATAAGCGGCCCTCCGGGATGTGGGAGACCGTGGCTTCTTGCAAACTTGTCAAGCGCGTTTCCAAGACCGATGTCGAGCGTCTCGCCGAAGATTCTGTAGCGTCCGTTTAAGAAGCCCAGAACCTGTGTATTCGCGCCTGATGCATAGAGGACGATTGGATCTTCAAACTTTGTATACCATCTGCCGATTTCCACGTGTGCCACACAGTGATTCACTCCGATTAACGGCACATCATACTTCAGCGCAAGAGTGCGTGCAGTGGTGGCGGCCGTTCGAAGCGACGGACCAAGGCCGGGCCCTATGGAGAATGCGACAGCGTCAATTCTGTTCTCTGCATCAGAAAGTGCTTTTGAAACAACATCCGAAGCCACTGCTGCATGATGCTGAGCTGCCTCGCGCGGATGAATTCCTCCAGACGGCGGAGAGTACGGTGAAGAATGAAGACAAACTAAATCGTCGTCAAAAACAGCGGCACTGAAGTTCCATGCTGTCCCTTCAATGCCTAAAACCCTTTTTCCGGGCATGATTTTGTGTATTTTATTGCTTGAACTCAGTGTATCCGCACTTTCCGCATGCGAAACGGTCCTTGTGCTCGCCCATGAAGACGCCCGGTCCGCACTGTGGGCAGAAGCGGCGGGTGGTGGTTGCTTTACCCTGGTTGTCGACAGTGTAAAGGTCACTGCGCTTCTGTGCTGCCTTTGCTGCTTTCTTTGCTGCCATTTTTACTGAGCCTCTTCCTTCTTCTGTCCGCGTGCGACAAGGTATGCGCGCTCGGTTGCCTTAAGTGCCTCTGCAGAATCGTAGATTCTTGCAACTCCCTGAACTGCTCTGACACCAAAACGGCTCTGGAGCGGGGAAAGGATAAGGTTCTCGACCGGTACATTCTGAAGAGCTGCAATCTTTGCGCCGATGTCCATACGGGACGGAGTTGCACCCTCGTAAGTTGCGGTGAATGCAATCTCAGAACGGCTGAGAAGCTCATTTCTCGTGTTAGAGTTGATCTTAATCTCCATTCGATATCCCTAAAATGTTAGCGCGCTAGCTATTTAATACCCGCGTCACGACCGCACAAAACAGGCAAGAAGTTCCCCGGCCTTTTGCCGAAGAGAGGAAGTGACCTCACAGAAAACAACGCCCTCATCCGGCTGTCCGTACAAAATTACCGCAGAATCAGGAAGCATTTGGATGAGCGGAAGAACCGCCAGATCCTCTTCCCCTTCCACCAGCACAAGCGAAGGGCGCATAGCATATGCCGCGCGAAGGGTTTCCTCCAGCTCTTCGGTAATAGTTCCTGCCGGATTGTTTACCGAAAACGTACGGCCGCAAAACTTTGGAAGTGTTACAACATTTGACCGTTTGGTAACCCCGTCGATTACGGAAACATCAGGAGTCAGACCATAAAGAAATGCATTCTGTGTTACCACATCTCCGACACAGCAGAAAGGGCGTGCCGACAGCTCTTCAGTAATTTCGGAAAAATCAGGGTAAAGAGAGCCGAACGGCTCTTTAAACAGTCCGCGGCACTCCGGCGGAAGAGTCAGCATTATCTGACCTTGAGTGCGTAGCGGCCGTTGTACTCGATGTTCATCTTCTTTGCAACATCGGAGTGACGGGCATCAATGATAACGAGGTAGCCGAACCACTCTGGAGTAAGAGCAGAGCCCTGACACTCCGGGCAGATGGTCTTGTCAGCCTCTAAGACCTTGTGACAGTTTCTGCATGCCTGAAGAACCTTCTTCTGGGATGCGCGCTTTGCTGCCATTACTGGTTCTCCTTCTCGCTGTTTCTGTCAGCAACAATCCATGCGAGGTTTCCAAGTCCCGGCTGGCGCATGGTAAGTCCAATCTTGGACTCGCGCGGGTCACGCTCGTTTAAGGAGAGAGCAACAACACGTGCGCGGACAGTGTCACCGACACCTAAGGTTCTTCCGGAGTCTTTGCAGACAAGGCGGGAGTTCTTCTCGTCATAGTCGATGTACTCATCGGAAATCTGACTCATGTGGAGCATTGCATCAATCGGACCAAGGGAAATGAATGCACCAAAGCTGGTGGTTTCCACAACGATTCCTTCGATAACTTCCTGAAGTGCTAAGCGCAGAACTACAGCTTCAAAGTCAACATCATAGTAAACGCCGCCGTCACTGTAGATGATTTCGCCTTCACCGACACGCTGAACGCCGGTTACTGCGATAAAAATACCCATTTCCTTATCGACACTGCCCTCAAACTGCTCCTGTAAGACATCTAAAATTACAGTGTTGAGGTCTTCTCCCATACGCTCCGGCGGAACTCTGACTTTATCGTTTAATTTCAGTTTGTAATACATATGTTTCTCGCTGACTCTTTTATTTTCCAATCAACTCAAGCCTGCATCGCGAACGCAGGACAACGACCGCTATCTGCTGGTCGAGGAGTTTCTTTTTTAGTTCTCTATCATTTGTCACTACTACAGCATTAATCTCACGTGCATTGGCGACAACTTTGTCATCCACCGGGATATCCTCTTCCCAGGGTTCAAGAAGGCGGCAGCGGGCGGCAACCGTTAAACCAAACCGTGCAGCAGCCGATTTCTTTCCGAAGTTATTGGTTAGTCCGCGCAGTTCCGCGACAACCTCCGGAAGAACCCATGCGTCGTATGCACCAAGCAGTTCAGTTAAACCTCCAAAGAGGTCAACGCCGAACTGCGCCGGCATCATTAATGCATTCGTATCTAAGACTACGTTTACTCGGTGAGAATTCCCATTCCGATTAACCGCCATCTTCCTCCAACCTGACGGCTGATTGCAATGCGGGATCCTACTTCCGCACAGACAGGCCGTTTCAGGATAACTTCAACCACATTCTTCTTGGATGCAGTAACCACTCCGACAGTGACTGCAGTTCCAACAGAGAGCATTAACGGCTCTTTTAAGCGGAGCGGGTCGATATGGAGCTCGGATGCAGAACCGACAACTCTGTCCATTAACCGGACGTTGAACTTCATCTTGTCCCATACAGGCGGAAGCTCTCCGACAGCTCCGGCAACCTGTCCGACTAAGGTGTCGCTCTTGGTGATTGCCGGATCGAGCTTGGTTCCAATAGCTGCAAGTCCTCCCGGGGTTGCAGTCGGCACTTTGCGGGATGCCTTATTCATAGAGGTGATTTTGGTAATAATCGGCTCCCACTTTGCCTTGTTCTCAGACATATACTGTCTTCCCGGACGGATTTCAATCTCATCGCCTTCATGGAACTCTCCGCGGATTAAAGAGCCGCCGATAACTCCTCCCTTAATCTCCTTCCAGGAACTTCCCGGGCGGTTGACATCAAAGGAGCGTGCAATAAGCATAATCGGAGATGGTTCTGAATCACGGTCAACATTCGGGATTACCGAGTCAAGGGCATCGATTAACATGTTGAAGTTAATCTTCTTCTGTGCGGAAACCGGGATAATCGGCGCGTTCTCTGCAACAGTTCCCTTAACGAATGCCTTAATCTGCTTGTAGTTTTCCAGAGCCTGCTTCTGCGGAACGACATCAATCTTGTTCTGAACGATTACAATGTTCTTGATGCCGGTAAGCTCTAAAGCCATTAAGTGCTCTTTGGTCTGCGGCTGCGGGCACGGCTCGTTTGCAGCGATGATGAGCATTGCTCCATCCATGATTGCAGAACCGGAGAGCATCGTGGCCATTAAGGTCTCGTGACCCGGTGCATCAACGAAGGAGACGGAACGAACCGGTTCGAGCTTTTCTCCGCAGTTCGGGCAGACAGGTGTGTTGGACCAGCCGTCTGCTCCGCATTTGTCACATTTATAGAATGTTGCATCAGCGTAGCCTAAGCGGATGGAAATTCCGCGCTTCAGCTCTTCGCTGTGGCGGTCAGTCCAGGCGCCGGTGAGCTGACCAACAAGGGTTGTCTTTCCATGGTCGACATGGCCGACAACGCCGATATTTACATTGGGTATTGTAGGATCATTCAAAGTACCAAAACCTCCGTATTCCTTATATAATTGTCTTCAAGACAGATATATCTGTGTGGTTGCAGATTATCCTCCGCCCTCACAGCTCTGATCTACATTCAGCCATGCAGACTCCTGCATCTCGCGCAGTTTTTCGCGCTCGTCGATAATCTGCTTTTTGACATCGACATCTGCAGAAGCAGCACGCACTTCTTCATGAATCTCGACTAACTGATCTATTCTGTACAGCAGACCGGTTGTGTCGATTTCAGCGAATGTGTGTCCGTCGATTTCAGAGAAGGAGACAATTTTTCCAACGGTTCCGGTACGTGAGTAGCGTACCGTCTGACCGATTTCAAATCCGCTCATATATACGTATATCTTCGGTGTGTAAGCGGATAAAGTTGTGGATTGAAAAAGAGAGGGGTTAGCCAATGATGTATTTGTTATACGGCAATTTCTTAATGAGATATACACCAAGTGTACTAAGAACAGTAGTTGTAAGGAAAACCAATGGATAGTACACCCAAATCTCCGGAGTAACAGTAACTATCGGATAAATTACATAGCCAAATAATCCTTGTATGAGTGGGTGTATCAGATAGATACCAAATGAGTACAGACCAATAGTAACAAAAATATTCCTGTCACTTATTTTAACAAGATGTTTGCTCACTGAAAATAAGAGCAGAATTACTGACACACAATATACGAGAACGGAAATCCCGCCCGGCAGTACTTGTGGAATCATAAATGCAAAAATAGCAGTAACTACGGATATAAATCCAAGAAGAATTACTGATTTTACCCGGAAGAGAATCCGACAAACAACTGAATAGTGCTCACTCAAATACATTCCAAGGATGAAATAAAATATCATACACAGGAATACTTTGTTACTGAGATACACAGCAGAACCATTCACGAAAACAAATAAACCGCCGGACATCATGTTCCAAGCCATTTGAACGAGAAGAGCAAGGATCAAGAATATCCAGTCCATTTTGTGCTTTACCAGTTTCTGATAAACGGCTGAAATTATTGGGTATATAAGATATAACTCAATAATTATGAGGAAAAACCACATATGCTCATTTGATGTGGCAAACAAGAATGCATTGACTATGACTCCGGTTGAAGGAATCTGATAAAGCCCGTATATTACATAGTGTTTGAAGATGTTTGCAACAAGATAGACAACGGTGAAGATAAGATATGGCGGAATGATACGTTGAAATCGTTTCTTATAGAACGTAGTTTTTGCACTCGGGAGATAGGACAGATACAAAACAAATCCCGAAATACAAATAAACAAAGGAACAGCAAAAGATGAAATATCCTGCCACAAGCCCACAACATAAAAATCTGCAGGGTTTTCAACACGAGTAAGCGCAGCAGCAGTATGAATAACAATGACTGCCAGAATTGCGAAACAGCGCAGATAATCAATTTCAACGAAATGCTTTCCGAAATGTACCGAACTATCCTGAGCAGTCATAAATTCAAAAAATTAGTTAATGGTCAGTCCATTCTGAACCGCATTTTCGGACACAGTAAAGGTCTGACCGCTTCCTTCAATCTTGTAGACGCCGGTCTTGATTTCTCCGGTCTGTCCGGTTGCGTACGGAACAACAAACTGACCGTTCTCGCTAACCTGTCTGTAGGTAAAGGTTCTGCCGTTGTTGGTGGTTACATCAATCGAGATAATGCCGTTTCCTTTGATGACAGCTCCTTTTACAAACTCGAAGGTCTTAACCCATGCAGTTCCGCCTCCGTTTGCATCAGTAACGCCAACTGTGTAACTGTCAACCGGGACAACATAGGTATCTGATTCATGCACAAGGCGGAAGTGTTTGAGTGCCGGAATATCAGTATTCGGAGTGAAATATGTCTTTGGCTGATACGGGTTTGGAACAGCAATGACATATGCGAACCTACCTGCGGCAGTGTTTGCGCTCTGTGCATTGTACTCGTTTGCTGCTTTCCATGCGTCATCAGCGTTTGCATAGGATTTTGTATAGGTGATTACCGGATATCCATAATCGCCGGAACTGGCAGTTAAAGCAAGGAAAACAGAACCAGCTTCTGTGTACGAGCCGTCAAAGTTCTGAAGACGGACTGTTAACGTATTGTAGTAATCCTCAGTGTATCCGGTTACCACAGAGTACGCACCGGCAGAACTCTGCTGAAGGAGAGGGATGTAGAATGGTTCTGTCTGGACGGTTGGGTTTGCCCAGATAGTCATCGCTCCGAATTTGCTTCCTGCCATCTGGTAATCAGTCATAACATACTTTGTTCCAAGGTGGTTGAGCTTCTGGACAACGGCATTCTCATCAGTTGCGGTTAAGACCTGCGCAGCACCGTATGTACCGGAAACTCCTGCCTGGAACGGGTTGCTGTTTGGAATACGTTCTCCAATTGTTGTGATGTAGTGTCCGTAGTCCCACCAGGACATGATACCATATGCCTCTGCCGGATAAGAGAAGCCTTCTCTGTCATAGAGCGCATAGTAATCGACACCAGTTTCCGGAGTTCCTTCGACAAGCCATTCAGTTGCTTCAATCCAGTCTTTTTCTGTGCCGCCAACCTCACCATATGCAGAAGCAGACTGAACAGCAGTTACTGCCGATATTCCAGTAAATGCGAGAGTAACAACTACCACAACCGCGAGGACACCGATTTTTAAGACATCAGGTTTTTCAGATTTGGTTGCGGCCGCTTTTCTACCCATCTTTGCTTTCGGTCCTTCAACAGGCTGTTTTTTGCCGAAAAGTTTTGCAACTTCTGCTCCGGCAAAAGATATTGCCCATGAGACACATACTGCGGCAAGGAGTGCAATGTTTACTGCAAAGAAGTATTCCCAGCGGATGTGAGCAGCCGTTGCAAGGAACATGAAGAGCGACCAGATAAGCACAAAGAGTGCAGCAGGGCTTTTATCGCGAATAATCTTCCAGACAAGGACGGCAAATCCTCCAAGAGCAAGCAGGAGACCAACATTAAACGCAGATGCGGCAAGATCAAAGGACCAGGAAGACATTTCCTGAACTGTTGCGGCTGTTTCTGTATTCGCGAAGAAAGTTAAGAGGTTTGCCAGCATCGAGCTGAATAAATCCGGAAGGACAAGCCTCAGAACAAGAATACCAACAACTGCAACCCCTGCGATTGATGCAAGGTAGATGTACCAGGGTTTCTCAATTTTGGCGATTACTTTCTGCAGAGCATAGAGGAAGACAGTGCCGAGAATTACCAGAATCTGAGCAAGAAGAAGAGCAACAGAATAGCTGGTAAAACTGAATCCTGCATCTCTGATACCATAAATAAGAAGACCCAGAGCCCCGATTCCAAAGGTCAGGACATTTAAGACAAGAAGATATTCTGTTGGTTTTCCTGATTTAACATCTAAGACAAACTGAATCAGCGTAAACACTGCGGCAAACATGCCAAAGATTACCAGCGTTGTCATGGTAAGAAGCCCAAGGAAATATGCTATTCCTGAGACAGCACCAAGAATCAGCGGAAGTATCAGGCTTCTCTTGTCCGTAATGGAAACCTCTTTTCCCTGTAAGTAAGCCAGGGCTAAGACATAGCAAAGTGCAAACAGTGTGGAGAACAGAGTCTCTGCTATATGATGGTCAAAGTGTCCGTAAAGGGTTCTGGAGAAGAACTGACCGCCGATAACAGCAATGAACAGGCCTGCGAGAAGTCCTGTCTTCCAGTCCCCCAGCTTTTTTCCGAGGAAAAACATGACAGGAACCATTAGTGCGCCGAGAACTGCAGGAACCCATGAGACAGCATCAATCAATGCCGTGCGTCCCGCATCTCCTGCGAACATTCCAAAGAACGCCGAAATATACGTAAACAGCGGACCCCAGGCGCCAATCTCCTGTCCATATGGGAATAAGGTCATCGCCTCAAAGGAGATGAAACCTCCGGAGGCCAACAGTACTTCAACCAGACGCAAATTATACCATGCATCAGGCCCTGCAATCATGTCTCCCGTTCCAATGAGATCGCCCATTGGCAGAAGGCGGATTGCCAAAGCGATTACGGTTAACAGAAGGACTGCTCCTCCGATTATGCCGTATCGGTATTTTTTATTGTTCCAGAAACTGAAATCCATAATCTCACGTGAAGTTGTAGATATGTATATTTTGGAAGCGATATGTGATAAACTCAGTGGATGATACAGTGTCGTCAGTTCTATAATCTGTGAGAGGCAATATTCATACAGAAGAAGGATGCCTGTTTCATATTATATTTTCTTCGCCGGAATCTTTCTGGTTCTGCTTGCAGCTGTTCCGTATGGAGTTTATCTTTTTGGTATGACATTCGGGAAAAAATCAGCTGCAATTCATACCGGCAATACCGATACTCTACCAGATATTTCCATTATTGTCTGTGCATATAATGAAGAACGTCATATCAAACAAAAGATCCAAAGTATTTCTGCGTGCAGCTATCCTGATGAAAAAATAGAGTTAATTCTGGTCAACGATGCATCCTCCGACAACACAGAAAACATTGCAAAAGAGTCATTGAAAGATGTTTCATTCAGGTGGATAATCCACACCAACGAAAAGCAGCAGGGAAAAAACAAATCCCTAAACACTGGTATCTCTCTCGCTGCTCAGGACATTGTATTCTCCACTGATGCTGATTTAATCTGGGACAAATACAGTGCAGAGCGCTTGGTTAGAGGTCTTCTCTCAGACGAAAAAAATGCAGCAGGAACCGGAGACCTTCAGCCAAATCAGGGTGCTGACAGAGTTACCAGTATGGAGAAAACATACCGTTCATTTTTTGGACGTATGGCTGAATGGGAGGCGGCTCACGACTCAACCTACGCGTTTAACGGCTGTCTTCTGGTATTTAGAAAAAGCAGAGTGCAGGCAGTAAACGAAGAAGCAGGTGCAGATGATGCAAACCTTGCATTTGCAGCAATCCGAAACGGGTATCGGACATTCTATGACTCACAGGCCGCAATCTATGAAGAGTTGCCGGAAAACCTGAAAAAACAGTATACGCAAAAAGTCAGACGTGCGAAAGGATTGATTCAGACAACCCTTCTGAATAGAGATTTGTTAAAAATAAAGCGTCCGTTTTCAAAAATCTTCTATCCGCTTCGTATCTGGATGTTTACCGCAACTCCAACCCTGCTGTTTGCAGGAACAGCCCTCTTCTGCACAGGTCTGCTGTTTATCCAGCCAGTAATTCTGGTGCTTGGAGTCTTTGCGTTCCTTCTCCTCTCAGCGCTGAAAAAAGGAAATCTAGTTACCTCCTTCATCACCAATCAGTTCTATCTCTTCATGGGGCTGTACTCCAGAAGAAAAGACGCGGTTATCTGGCAGAGTACATCAAAAAAAGTTGGAGAATAATTACTCCACCGTCACACTTTTTGCAAGGTTTCTCGGCATATCAACATCCGTACCCAAAGCGACAGCCGTCTTGTATGCCAGCATCTGCAATACAACCGATGCCAGAATAACTCCTGCGGTCTCGGAAACACGCGGCAGAGGGATAAACACATCTGCAATCTCTTCTGCATCAACATCTCCGGCATCTCCGATAACAACCTCCGGCGCAGAGCGCGCCTTAATCTCTTTTAAGTTCGACATCATAACCGGATAGGTAATTCCGGAAAGACACACAGCAACAACCGGAGTTGTTTCGGAGAGAAGCGCAAACGGACCGTGCTTTAATTCGCCTGCTGCATATCCTTCCGCGTGGATGTAAGAGATTTCCTTCATCTTCAATGCACCCTCGAGAGCTATCGGATAACTTAAACCGCGTCCAACATAGAGAAGCGTTGACGCATCTTTGACGAGGTCAACCGCTGCATCAACATTGCA
This sequence comes from Methanocorpusculum parvum, assembly GCA_015063085.1. Taxonomy (GTDB): domain Archaea; phylum Halobacteriota; class Methanomicrobia; order Methanomicrobiales; family Methanocorpusculaceae; genus Methanocorpusculum; species Methanocorpusculum parvum_A. Next base: position 67,826 of record SUTD01000004.1, on the reverse strand, counting down.
CTCGAGAACCTCGGGAAGATAGCGCTGAACCTCGGAAATTTCCTTTGTCAGCTTACCGCCGGAGATGATGTTTACAATCCCCATAAATGCCGCGACCTGTGCGGTAAACGACTTGGTGGCTGCAACAGACACTTCAGGGCCTGCTCTGGTGTAAAGTGTGGTCTCGGCAACTCTGGTAAGAGAACTGCCAAGCACATTGGTCAGGCAGTAAGTCTTTGCTCCCTTCTCCCGCGCAATTTTTAATGCGTAAATCGTGTCAGCCGTCTCGCCGGACTGGGATACAGCAATCACAACATCATTTCGCGGGGTTGGGAAGTACTTGAACTCGGATGCCAGAACAACGCGCGTTGGAATTTCGCAGACGGTCTCCATCAGATAGGCGAATACGTTTGCCGCATTCGCAGACGTTCCGCAGGCAACAACCGTAACTGACTGAGCATCACGCAGGCGGCAAAGCGGGGTCGGATTTTCGGCAACCGAAGTCACCGTGTTCGAAAACACTTCCGGCTGTTCGAACATCTCCTTGAGCATGTAATGCGCAAACCCGCCTTTTCGAACGTCTGCTGCATCCCACTCAAGCTTAGTGAGCGGACGGGAAACCGGCTCTTCTCCGTGATAGATGGTATATCCAAACGGTGTTACTGCTGCAAGATCGCCGTCTTCGAGATAGACAACGGTACGGGTGTAGTCCAGAATCGGCAGACCGTCTGATGCAAAGACGTACTCTTTATCTCCGATACCCAAAGCGAGCGGGCTTCCTTTTCTGGCAGCAATAATCTCCTGAGTGCCTTCCGCGATTACCAGAATCGCATAGGCACCTTCCAGGCGCGGCAGAATTTTGGAGACGGCATCTTTCAGATTTCCAGAGTACTGCTCTTCGATTAAGTGCGGAATGACCTCAGTATCGGTCTCGGAGACGAAGGTGTGCCCGCGGTTTTGCAGCTCACGCTTTAACTCCGCGTAGTTTTCGATAATACCATTGTGGACCACCGCAATTTTTCCCGTACAGTCCGTAAACGGATGTGCATTGGTTTTGCTTGGGACACCGTGCGTTGCCCATCGGGTGTGTCCGATTCCGCAGGTTCCATTAAGGGAGACGGCATCTTTTGCCGCAGAGATTTTCCCGGTTTCCTTGAAGAGCGTAATCTCAGGAGATACAGCGGCAATTCCGAAAGAATCATACCCACGGTACTCAAGGCGAAGCAGTCCTTCCATACAGACATCCGCCGCCTGACGGTATCCAATGTACCCCACAATTCCGCACATCTCACATCACCCGCGTGTCATTCGGAATTTCTGTTTCAATCAGCCGTCCGCCGTCAATTTCCACATTGTTTCCGATAATCGCACCGCGAAGACGGGTAAAAGCCCCAATGGTTGTCCTGTCTCCGATTACTGCCCCGAAACCATAGGATGCAGTACCAACCTGTTCTAAGGAACAGCCCTCGCCGACAACCGAGTCAACAATCCGTGACTGCGCGCCAATCACCGTGCTGCTCATGACAATGCTGTTTTTGAGATAGGTAAACGGTTCAACCTCAACCCCTGTTCCAAGCGAAGTCCCCGCCTCAATACAGACATTGGGGTGAATCACACAATCATCTCCGATTATTGCCGGACCGTTGATTACAGTACCGGGACCAACGGTTACATTTTTCCCGAGAACAACATGACCGCGGATTGTTGCCCGCTGGTCAATAGATCCGCGAAGAAGCGATGTCTGTTTCTTTAACAGATACCGGTTCAGTTCAAGTAAATCCACAAAGCAGTCAGCATCATACCAGTCCCGTGCTTCGACAACTCTGACAGCATGTTCTTCATAACTAATCTCATTTACAACCGTATCCGGCTCTTCAAGCGCAAAGAATGCCTCATAGAGTTTTTTCTCTAAGACATAGGCGCCAGTCTCCACCAGAGAGCCTGCCGGAGCGTCGAGGGCATGCGTGTTAGTGGAACAAAGAACTCCTTCCTTCTGCGTAATTACTCCGTAATCCCACGGACGTTTGTGCGCAGCGACAAGAGCACCGTTTCTTTCCCGAAGAAGCGCTCGGATAGACTGCGCATTTATGTAATTGTCCCCCGGGATAATCAGAAGACGGTCTGCTGTGACCTCGGCCTTTGCGCAGGATACCGCATGGAATGTTCCAAGCTGTTTGTTCTGCACAACCGTTTTGACCGGAACCGGATAGGTGTTTAAGAACTTTAAGACCTGCTCCTTTTTGTAGCCGACAACAACAGTGATGTCCCGGATTCCAGCTCCAACAACCGCGTCTAAGACATGCTCTAAGATTGGGCGGTTTCCTGCCGGAAGAAGAACCTTTGGACGATTCTTGGTGAGAGGTCGAAGACGCATGCCTTCACCTGCTGCTAAAACAACTGCCTGAACGCTCATCACTTCACCACCGTGTCGTTGTCGAGCTTTCCGGTAACCAGTGTGTTTGGCGCAATCTTACATCCGCTTCCAATCGAAGAACCGGTGTTGACCGAACAGTTGATTCCAAAGAGAACATTGTCTCCAATAACCGCTCCAAACTTCTTGCGCCCGGTAGAGATGCCTGCAACCTTCACGATTCCGTGATCATGGCGGAGATTGGCGATTTTTGTTCCTGCTCCAAAGTTGCATCCGCTTCCAATTACACTGTCTCCGATGTAGTTGTAATGCGGAACCTTGGTCTTATCGAAGATAATCGAGTTCTTGATTTCCACAGCGTGTCCTATGTGACAGTCACGGCCAACGGTTGTTCCCGGTCTGAGATAGGCATTTGGACCAACGGTTGTATTTTCTCCGATGATAACAGGCCCTTCAATGTATGTTCCGGATTTAATGACCGTGCCTTTTGCGAAGTAGACCGGTCCGCGGATGACAACATTTTCCTCGATTATGCCAAGCCGCGTGTCCTCTACGAAGGAGAGGATGTACTCATTTGCAGTAAGCATATCCCACGGGTATCCAACATCCATCCAGAGAGCGAGCTGATGTGCGGTCAGGCGGTTTTCTGCGATATAATCCATTAAGGCATCAGTCAGCTCATACTCTCCGCGGGACGAAGGGGAGACTTTCCGAAGTATAGCAAAAATCTCGGTTCCAAACAGGTATGCACCTGCGTTGATGATGTTGGATTTTGGCTCGAGAGACTTTTCCTCAAGACTTGCGATTTTGTCTCCGTTAAGGGTTACAACTCCGAAGTCCTGCGGATGCGATGTGGTCGATACTGCCATTACCGGATATTCTGTTTCGCAGATTTTCTTCAGATCGTCAACGGTTACCACCATGTCTCCGTTTAACATCAGGAAGGTGTCTGTTACAAACGGTTCAGCGGTTCGAAGGGCGTCTGCTGTTCCCAGCTGTTTTCTCTGGACAACATAGGAGATGGTAACACCAAAGTCACTGCCGTCTCCAAAATATTCACGGATTGCTTCTTCCTTATAGCCGACAACAATGATGATGTCGGTAATTCCCGCCCCTTTGACATTGCGGATTAAATGATCCAGGCTCGGCTTTCCGGCAAGCGGAAGCATGACCTTCGGGCGCGATGTTGTTAAAGGCCGCATGCGCGAGCCTTCTCCTGCTGCAAGAATTACACACTGCATTATTTGACCTCCTGTTCTGCTTTTTTCAGCGCAGACATTCCGGCTTCAAGCATACGTTTTGCATCCTCTTTGGTTCTGCCTTCTGCCGTACATCTGACCTTTGGTTCGGTTCCGCTGGCACGGATTAAGTACCAGCCGTTTTCATCTGCAACACGGATTCCGTCTGTTGGAATCTCCGCTCCAAGAATTCCCATAATCTCCTTTCCGTTAGGTGTCATAACCGCATCGCGAAGAATCGGGTATTTTGGAAGTGCGTCAAGCTCTTCTGCCACATTCCATTCGGAAGAAATCTCCGCAAAGAGGGCTGCTGCGTACGGTCCGTCAGGACAAAGCGAGTGGTCTGGGAAAATCCAGCTTCCAGACGGCTCTCCGCCAAATGTTCCCCATGAGAGAAGCTCTTCGGAGACAAAGCTGTCGCCAACCGGCGTCCTGCGGACTTCTGCCACTTCCTCGATAGACATCGAAGCGTCAACGGTTGTTACGACCTGCTTTGCGTCAAGATATTTTGCAAAGAGAGCTAAGAGCTGATCTCCGTCAACGTATCGTCCACGGTTGTCAAACGCCATCATGCGGTCCGCATCTCCGTCGTTTACGACGGCACAGGATGCATGGGTTTTTCTGATGAGCTCTGGTATGTGGAGGAGGTTTTTCTCCAGAGGCTCAGACGGCCGTGCAAACTTTCCGGAAGGATCACAGTTTACCGGGATTACTGTTGCCCCTCCTGCTCCAATGACATCCGGCGTTATCTGTCCGCCTGCACCGTTTCCGCAGTCTACGACCACAGTCATATTTTCCGGGACAGAAATCTCAGCAAGGATTTTTTCTTTGTGCGGGGTGATGATATCAGCTTGGGACACTGTGCCCTGTTTGTCCCAAGCAGCATAGACCGGCGCGGCCACCCGTCTTTCAATCTCTTCCTGCTGTGCAACAGTGTAGGATGAACCGTCTTTGCGGAACAGTTTGTATCCGTTGTAGTTTTCCGGGTTGTGGGATGCAGTAATCATAACTCCTGCATCAGCATTCCCTGCAGCGAGAGCAACGGACGGGGTTGGAGCAATTCCGCCAAAGAAAACCTCAGCGCCGCCGGAGATGAGACCGGAGAGAATCGCGTCAGACAGCGTGCTGCGGCTTGTTCTGGCGTCTGTTGCAAGAACTACGCGTTTTGCATCGACAGCCACTGCCGCTCCGACAAGAGGGCCTAAGGACAAAAGCTCCTGGGAGAAAAGCTTTCGAATCCCTGATGAACCAAAGAGCATAATGTGGTTATTTTAGCTGTACTATAATATAAACACACTGCTCTCTGAATGAGAAAAAATGAGGATTCAGACGCCGTACGGGCACCAGAGGGGAAGATGCATCAAAGCCGAGAGACCGTGACAGTTCTGCCCAATCAGCATAACCTCTTTTCCAAGAGCCAACACCTCTTCAATCTCTTCGAGTTGGGAATCCTCGAAGAATGCTTCTCCGTTAATCAGAACAAGCTCGGCTTCCTCAGGCATTAATGTCTGGGCAATTCCTGCGATGTCCTCTCCGATGATGTAGACTGCCTTTCCGGAACAGAACTCAATAAGCTCTGCACGACAGTCTTCAAAGTACACCGAATTACACGGGCCTGTTTTTCTGTTCAGCATCAGAAAGCCTGCAGCAGCACTCAGTGCACCAAGCGCAGCGGCTCTGGTCTTTGGAGACTTGAGCGGAGCACCGTAGATATTTTCAAGGCGCATGCATGCGGAAAACGGCTCAGGGGTTGACACCTCGGAGATTCTTCCGCCAAACTCACAGCCCATACATTTTCCGCGGGAAAACTGGCAGACATGGTTATCTGGAAGATACTGATACATCAGATCTCCGTCTTCAGTTCCCATATCCTCTCCTGCTTCGCGGAGCTTTACAACAGCATCATGTAAAATCATATCATCACCTCATCAAGCAGAACAACCCGTGCCGGGGCTGCGTCTGCTGAAACTATCCTCAAAGGAAGAGCAGCCATCAAAAATTCTTTGCAGGGGACAGACTCCAGACAAAGATTTTCGATGATTGCAATGTTATTTTCAAGAAGCATTTTATGAACCGCAGTGTCTCCAACCGAATCCGAATCACATCCGACAGCAGTGATTCCAGAACTGCAGAGACGCTTTGCAAGTTCTATCGAAAATTCTTGTGCGTGTTTAAAAAAAACAGCAGGGACGTCTCCGGAAAACTCCGGAAACTCAGTGACCTCTACCCGGCAGATAAGCTGCTCAAGAGGGACAGCATCAATCCCTGATGCTCCGCTGATATAATGAGACGGAGCGTCGATGTGTGTGCCTGTGTGTGTGGAAAGCGAAAGCTTTGAGATTACCGCATCTCCTGCAGGAATCTCTTCGCGCTCGAACTTTGGGTCACCCGGATAGACCGGCATCCCCTCATAGAGAGGAGATGACACATCGTAAATCTTCATTCAGTAGCCTTCGTTATCGGCAGAGTCAATTGCTGCGTCAATCTGCTTCTGCAGTGCCGGCGGAAGTCCCTCAATCTTGATGTCAAGGAATCCGCGGATAATGGTTGCAGTGGCCTCCTCCTCTGAGAGACCGCGAGCCATTAAGTACTCGATTTCATCACGGGCAATCTTTCCGACTGCTGCTTCGTGGGAAAGCTCGACATCAACAACGTGACCTTCAATCTCCGGGATTGCATGCATGATGCCGTCCTTTAAGATTAAACCGCGGCACTCGATGTGACCTTTGGTCTTCGGGCACTCAGCAACAACCGCACCTCGGGAAATAATCGTTCCGCCATTGGTGATTGCGCGGGTTACCAGTTCTGCACTGGTGTTTGGTGCCTGTAATACTGCGCGCGATCCGGTATCAACATACGAGCCGGTTCCAGCGACAACAACTCCGGAGAAGCGGGCAACAGCCCCTTCGCCTTTGAGGTAGGCTGTCGGGTACATCTGGACCATCTTGGTCGGTTTCATGCAGACATAGTTGGAAAGGAACGTTCCGCCTTCCTCGACTACAGTACAGGTACGCGGGAAGACCTCAACCTCTTCTCCCCAGGTGTGAATCATGGTGGAGGTGACTTTTGCGTTCTTTCCAACATAAATCTCGTTGACACCGTAGTGTGCGCCGACCTTGGTGTCCATCGAGGAAGCACATCCTGCGATTAAGTGAATCTCAGAGCCTTCTTCTGCGATTACAATGTTGTGGACACACTGGATAGTGTCTCCCTGAAGGAACATACAGCTCTGGAGCGGGAAGGTTGCTTTTGCTCCCTTGTGGGCGATGATAACGTATCCTCTCTGCGGGCGCTCGGCAACGTATTTGGTGTACTCATCTTTGTCAGCCGGGACAATGTTCCAGAAGTAGTCCTTGAGCCACTCATACTTTTCAAGAGCTGCCTCAATCATTAAGGTCTCAATGCCTTCTGCAGCAGAGCCTGCGTGGTATACGTGGTCGTTGACAAGAAGGAAACTGCCGGAACGTCCTTCCATGTTTTCGGTGTTGATTCCGGTTAAGGTGAGGCGTTCCTTGTCCTCTGCGCTGATTTCGTCAAATCCCTTCATTTCTGGCATGCGATACACTCCTTATATCCTGATGCTTTTACGCTCTTTAAAATCTCGCGCGGGTTTCCGCTGCAGCGCATGTATCCGTCGATTAAGACGTGGCCTACATCTGCTTCGATGTAGTCTAAGATGTATCCGGTGTGCGTGATAATCAGACCGGACTTGGTGCGCGTCTTCATGTGCATGTCCTTTTCAAGAAGGGCTGCTGCTGCGTTTCCAAGAAGAGACATGTTTTCAACATCAACACCGCTTTCCGGCTCGTCAAGCATGACAAAGCTCGGGTTCTGAACGGTGAGCTGTAAAATTTCGCTTCTCTTGATTTCTCCGCCGGAGAATCCTGCGTTGACATCACGCTCAAGGAATTTGGTCATGTGCAGTTTTTCTGCAAGAGCCGGGATTTCCTCGGTTCCGATATTGGTTGTTGCGTTGATGAATTTTCCCAGTTTCAGTCCGGAGATTGTCGGCGGACGCTGGAACATGATACCCATTCCAAGTCTTGCGCGCTCGTGAACCGGTTTATAGGTCACGTCAACGCCGTTGAAGATAATCGAACCTTCGGTTACCTTGGAAGAGCCAAAGCCCATTATTGTGCGAAGCAGAGTTGTCTTTCCAGAACCGTTTGGTCCAAGAAGAACATGGGTCTGTCCGTCCTGAATAGTGAGGGATACACCATGCAGAACTTCCCGTCCTCCTACTTCAACATGGAGGTTATTTATCTCTAGCATGAAAATTCAGATATTAGTTGGTTGTACAGTATTGTAAATGTGTGTATTTGAGACGGAAAATTCCGGGATTTTATTGATTTCGCGAAAGTGCCCAAATCGACTGCAAAAAAGTCTGATTTCGAAAACAACCCCGCATAACTCCATCTTAACGACGTTATGTTTTTGAGAAGGGGCACTTTCGCACCGCGCGGTCAGGGGTTTATATACTCACATGCTGATTTTTGTGTATGACAAGTATCGCATTAACCTCAATCGCAGAACGTGCAGCCGGATACACCATCATCCAGAGAAAGAACCAGTTATCCAAACTCTGCTGGTTTGCATCAGACAACAGTGAGTTCACTGCGTCCCGCGACAGTAACTATTTCGTCTGCTGAAATGACCGAGGCATATCCCGGATTTGTCACAGCATCATCACTGATGCAGGATACAAAAACCACTGAGAGATTCTCCTTCGGAGAAGAAGCGGTGACCGCAGACGGCACATGTCTGAAAAAGGAGACAGTCTTTCCCCTCATGCCGCGTCATGGAGTTGACGAGGAGATGGTACGTCTGCGTCTTGCAGAGGATTTAACCCTCATTGCCGGAATCGGAAAAATCCGGGAGGCAGAGCTGAAACGAAACGGGATACAAACGGTTCATGATCTCAAAAGAACCCGGTTCCGGAATGCTGCAGAAGATGTTTCAGACATCCTCGAAAACGGAACTGTCAAAGAAATCCTCAGCCTCTATGCTGAGCTGAGACGAAACTCTGAGCCGCTGCTCTTAGGTCTCATGGGAGATGAGAACAGTCACCTCTACTTCGATATAGAAACACTCGGAATGGCGCATTCCCCGATAATTCTCTTCGGAATTGGTGAGATTGAAGCGGATTCGGTCAAAGTAACCCAGTATCTCCTGCGCGATATCGAAGAAGAACTGCCGGCTTTGATGCTTACCAGAGAACATTTCAAAAAGCACTCGGCAGTTATCTCCTACAACGGAAGATGCTTTGACATCCCGTATCTGAACAACCGTCTCGCATATTACGGAGAACGGGAAGTACGGTTTGGAGTACACATCGATCTTCTGCATCCAACCCGCAGACTGTTCCGGCACGAGTTTCCCGACTGCCGCTTAGAAACCGTAGAGGCATACATCCCGACATTTTCCCGCGTGGAGGATGTTCCAGGCTATCTGGTTCCGGCGTATTATCAGAACTATCTGCGGTCAAAAAACCTCGAAATCTTACGGCCGGTTGTTGAGCACAACACCCTTGATGTGGCAAACCTCACATGCCTTTTGAACTATGAAACGGAGCTTTTGTATGGATGATATCCTCCTCTTCGAAAAAACGGAAGATGCAAAAACAGCAGTCTTTCAAAATCCCGCTGAGCTGGTGCCGGAAACACTTGTGGCATACCTGAAGCAGAAAAATATCAGAACCTATACTCATCAGGCAGAAGCATACGATGCAGTCCGCCGCGGAGAAAATATTATCCTGACAACACCGACGGCTTCCGGAAAAACCCTCTCCTGCCTTCTTCCGGTATTTGCAAAACTCCTGGAGATTCCAGACGCCACGGCTCTATTCATCTATCCGACAAAGGCACTTACCCGCGACCAGCTTTTGACTATTCAGGAGATGGATGAGATTCTGAATGCAAAAACCAAACCTGCAATATATGACGGAGATACAAAGCAGGAAGCGCGGGCAAAGATTCGCGCACGTTCACGGATTATCCTGACAAACATGTACGAGCTCCACCACATCCTGCCGTGGCGGGCTAAGTGGGGAGATTTCTTTGCGAATCTTTCGTTTGTCGTGATTGATGAAGCACACAAATACCGCGGAGTGTTTGGCTCAAACACAGCCCTTCTGATAAGACGGCTGCGCAGAATCTGTAATTATTATGACAGCTATCCGCAGTTTATTTTATCATCTGCAACGCTTGGAAACGCAAAACGCTTTGCCGAGACCTTGACCGGCCTTCCCGCACAGGAAATTGCCTCAGACGGCGCGCCGCGCGCAAAGCGGACATTTCGTATCTATAAGAATCCCGGGAAGAGCGCGTCAGCTGCAGCCGCAGAGATTATGCAGGAGAGTATCCGCGACGGGAAACAGACCATCTGCTTTACGAAGTCGCGAACCGGCGCAGAGCTTACTGCTCTTCGCTGCTTAGAGGAGAATTCAAAGGAACAAATTTCCTCATACCGGGGAGGATACAGACCTGAAGAGCGAAAGCGCATCGAATCGAACTTAAAGCAGGGCAAAGTGTCGGGAGTTGTAAGCACCAACGCTCTTGAGGTTGGAATTGATATCGGAAACCTGGATTCTGTTGTTATCAGCGGATATCCGGGCTCAATGATTTCGGTATTTCAGCAGGCAGGACGCGCCGGACGAAAAGGACAGGAGGCGACTGTTACTTTTGTTGCGGGACAAAATCCTATCGACCAGTACTATGCAAACAATCCTGATGCATTCTTCTCCGCAAAACCTGAAGAGGCAATCCTTGGAATCGAAAACCCGTATCTTTTAGAATCCCATCTGCTCTGTGCGGCAGCAGAGCTTCCCTACAAAGCAGAGCGCGACAGAAAGTATTTTGGAGAAGCGGCAGACGAGATTATTACCGACTTAAAGGAGAGAAAACTCGTAACGAGTACGGCACGGGGTTTTGTTTACTCGGGCATTGGAAATCCGGTGATGGAGCACACCATCTTTGGAAACATTGGAAAAACCTGGGCTGTTGTTTTCGGGAACTCAACCCTTGAGACAATGGATGACGGGCAGGCGTACCGCGAGGCGTATTTAGGCGCTGTCATTTTCCATCAGGGAGAACGATACCGGGTAGAAAAGATTGAGCCGGAGATATCAGTAATCCGCGTTAGAAAGACATCGGATAACTATCATACGCGCCCGATTTCTGAGACGAATATCACCATCAACAAGAAGGAAAAAACGGTACGTCACGGAAACATATCAGTGCATTTCGGTGATGTTTCTGTTTCCACACAAATCTACGGGTACTCGGTTCTCGAATATGACCGGGTGGTAACAACAGAGGAGCTTACTGTTGAGCCGCGATCTTTCCAGACAAAAGCCTGCTGGATTACCGTAGATGATGACGCTCCGCTGACAGCAGAAAATCTGGGCGGTGCTCTGCATGGTACAGAGCACGCGTTAATTGCAGCGATGCCTTTGTATGTCCTCTCCGACCGGGCAGACATAGGCGGGGTTTCCAGTCCATTCCATGCAGATGTCGGAGGCCCTGCGGTGTTTATCTATGACGGGGTTGCGGGCGGTATTGGTTTGGCAGAGAAGGCGGCAGAACTGTTCCCAAAGATTGCCGAACTTGCTTACAGAATTGTTTCCGGGTGTTCCTGCGTGTCAGGCTGTCCGTCGTGTATTCACTCGCCGAAGTGCGGAAATAATAATCAGATGCTGGATAAGGCAGGAACGGCTGCACTTCTTTCATATCTGGTGAAGGAGATGAAGTGAATGGGTGCGGGTTTTGGTACGGGTGTGTTTGGTTTATGCGTTTGGGATAAGTGGGAATGCAGCGCGGCAGGGGCATGATTTGGTGTTTGGTTTTGTTTAGCGTACCCGCCGGGGCGACTGCTAATCGCGTCGCCCTATTTCGGCGGGGCAATCGGGGATGGATGGTTGGGATGCTTTTGTCAGATTTGGTTTTATTGGGTAGATGCTCTTTTGCTGTTTGTGCGTCGGGCTACGAAAATACGACTGCTCCTTTGTCCTCGAAATCTCGCTGCTAACGCATGTCTAATCGCCATGCTATTGGCTTAGTCGCTGCGCTCCCTCGCCAATCACAGCTCGATTCCTGCGGACTTCGGCGCACTCGCCTTTTCGCTTACGCCCTCCTTAATATACAGGGGAGGGGCGGGGCACAGGCATTTCATCCCAAGGAAGATAATGCCGCCGGTCTGCTCATCTTCGATTCGCATCCCGTCAGCAATATCATCCTTGGGCTGTCATGCCAGCCTTTGTAAGCCCGCCTGGTTTCCCGGTTGGCTTTGGTGATAAATTATGAACAAATTAGATACAAACTCAGATATGTACAGAATTGTCGGATGCGCTCTTAAGGTTTACAACAGCCTAAAGCCGGGTTACCTTGAATCGGTGTATGAGAAGGCATTTCAGATGGAATTAGAGGAAGCAGGCTTTTCAGTGAAGCGTCAGGTCAGGATTCCTGTGCACTACAAGGGCGTTCTGCTCGATGCTAATTTTGTTGCTGATTTGGTGATAAATGATTCACTGCTGATTGAGTTAAAAGCGGTTTCAAGCCTCGCGAAGATTCACGAGCGGCAGGTTGAGAGTTATCTGAAATCGACAGGGATGTCTGATGGGCTTTTAGTGAACTTTGGAAACATGAGGAGGCTTGAGTGGAGAGTGATTAACTCTCCATGATTTTTTTGCTGTAAAGGGGTAAAAAAAGGGATTTGGGTTATGCAGTTACTTTCTGTGCATACTCAGCTAAGACGTCGTATCCTACTTTGCTGTAGGTAACTCCACCGTCAGTGAGACCGAGGTTGGCAGCGGAAAAGTCCCAAACCTCTCCGTCATCATAGACTGCCTGGTAGGTAATCGGACCAGTCATCTTCCAGTCAAAGTAGTACTTTGCAGATGCAACATGAGAGCCTGGGAGAGTCCAGATTTCAACACCAGAGCCGTCTGGTCTTAAGAGGATTACGATGTCGAAAGTGCCTTCTGCTTCTTTGCTTGGCTCGTCAGACATCCAGAGACCAAGTAAGCGGTCTTCGACAGTGTACTTGTGGAATGCTTCTTCACTGCCTTCGTAGAGTGCACCGTTTTTCAGAGTGAGTGTAAACTTTTCGCCGTCTTCTTCAACAATGTACATTACACCGTCTTTTTCTTCCCAGGTGAATTTAGTGGTGTAGACGTCATCGATTCCCATGACATCCGAGCCGTAGACAATAATGTTTCCAGTACCGTCTTTAGAAATGTAGGAAAGGCAGACAGTATTTTCCGGTCCGTCATAGGCGGATAAATCAGATGCCCAGAGACCGACAAGGTACTCTGCGGCAGATTCTCTGTGGAGCTCGAACTTGGTTGGTTCAGAAGTAACGGATAATACATCGCCTGCTAACACGAGTTCATTTGTTGCCGGGAAGTCACCGCCGTTTGTGCTTGGGTAGTTGATGACGTACTTTCCGTCACCTTCATTCTTCCATGTAAAGTCAAGTTTTCCTGAGACAGGCTCACCGTCAAACTGGAACAGAGAAAATCCAGTCTTGTCAGCATTGAATACAAAGATTCTGGAATCAAATGGGTCTGCATCTCCGGCAGATTCGTCAAGGACGTCTGCTTCACCGTTATGCCAGATTCCAACAATCGGGTCTTCTGCCTCGGTTACACAGCCGCTCATAAATACTGCTGCGACGAGAAGAAGCCCTACAGCGATAATGAATTTCTTCATGCGAGTATATGTGATGTAGGAAAAAAAAAAAACATTTCGGTTTATTCTTAATAGAATCTCCATTAATTTGTGCAATAATTTGAAAAATACGCAAATAACATGGGCAAATACCCACATCAAAGATGAAATGAAATCATGGAGAGAAAGCTCTCATCGCACGTCTTTCGCAAGTCTCTTCGAGCCCTTCGCATGCCCTGCGGTCATGCTTATGACTCGAGCATGCTCTCGTCTTGCTCACGGCTTGAGCCACTTCGTGTCTCTCGCCTTCAGCCGTGCTCACGCATGTGTCCTGAGGCTTTCGCCTCAGTACACACGCCATTGTAAACTTCTAACATGCCCGAAGTTTAACAGCATGCCTTCTTTGATTCCTGTACTCTTCATATAACTTTGAAGCTGTTTTTCGTGAGCCTGAGTAATCGTTGATACAGCCTTTAACTCTAAAAGAATACAGTCATTCACAACCATGTCTGCATAGAAGTCCTTCTTCAACTCAACACCCTTATAGAAAACAGGAATCCGAACCTGACGGGAAACAGAAAAGCCCGCCTGCAAAAGCTCGTATTCCAGAGCTGCTTCATACACCGATTCCAGATAACCAGACTTTAAAGTGTTGTATGTCTCAAAAGCACAGCGAAGGATTTTCAGTAAATCCGAGTTGTCATCTAATCTTTTCATAGTATAACTCCGAAGCCTGCCCGGGCAGTCCGGGCGGCTCTGAGGCTGGCGTGACAGCCCAAGGATGATATTGCTGACGGGATGCGAATCGAAGATGAGCAGACCGGCGGCATTATTTTCCTTGGGGTGAAAGGCGAGGGAGCGAAGCGACTAAGCCATGAGCACGACGGAACGGCGTGCGACTGCCTGTGCCCCGCCCTATCCAACCGTTTGTATATGTAGTGAAGGCGTCAAGCAAAAAAGACGGACGCGCCGAAGTCCGCAGGTCGAAGACCGAGGACAAAGGAGCGGACGGAAGCAGAACCCCGAAGCATGCGACAGCATGCGAAAGGGGTGATGCGGTTTTTTGTAGCCTGAACGATTCCGCACGCCAAATCCCAAATCCTTCCTGACCTCCTCCGCCGTCTCGAGCCGCCGCGACAGCGAAGCGGCTAGGCGGAGCAGTGGATTCTTACAATAACTAAACAACCCGCCTACCCGCGACGCTGTCGCGGCGGGGGGCGAGAGTGCGCTCGAGCCGTTGAGCACGACCAAAGGGCGTGCGGAGCAGTGGGATAAAAAAAAAGATACATTCAACAACCCAAAAACACCTGAGTAACAGTGCGAACAACTGAAAAAGTACACACAAAACACTCCGAATTCACACCCTATATAATTTAATAACATTTTAAAAGATAACCCGGCCTGGTTTTATGCGCATATACACACAAACCCAAATGTTAAATGAAAATAATTTACAATAAATTTTTTGGAAAAGAGTTTACCTTTCCAAAGAATGCCAAACTCTTTAAAAACAGCGTTTCCTTGTTGTTATTATATAGAATTACAACAATATAATACTTACTGAGAAAAATGTGCCGCACATATACACACAAATCTTTCCAGGGACACTTTTTTTATTCTTATTAACCAAATTCACACACAAAATCTGCAAAAGTCACCCATCTCAAAAATACCTGATATAAAAAACCGCAAAACAACATCCAAATCCAATGCGCACCCAAAATTCAGCGCAAAAACAAAAAAAGGAAAAGATTAGTGAACCTTAGTTCCGTTCGGCACATCGCGGAGCGGAATTAAGAGAGATGCCTCTTCACCTGCGGCAAACAGCATACCGTTACTCTCCTCGCCGCGGAACTTAGCCGGCTTTAAGTTCACAATCACGATAATCTTCTTGCCAACCATCTCCTCCGGAGTGTACTCAAGAGCAATGCTTGATACAATCTGGCGAACCTCATGGCCGATATCAACCTGTAAGCGCAGAAGCTTTTCAGTCTTCGGCACCTTCTCTGCCTTAATGACCTCGCCGACGCGAAGATCGAGCTTTGCTACATCATCAATCGTTACAATTTCTTCTGAGATTGGTTCAAGTACAGTTTCTGTCATATTCTTACCTTCTGCTTTTGCTTTTGCCTCTTCACAGCGCTTTGCAAGCGTTGCCTCAAGCTCTTCTCTCTGCTTATCCTCAATTCTCGGGAACAGCGGCTTTACCTCTCCAAGCTCCGTATTCTCGAACGGAACAAGAGCATCGCTGATTGGGTGATTCTCGATTAAATCAGTGTATCCGAGCATCTCCCAGAGCTTCTGGGAAGACTCAGGCATAACCGGCTGCATAACAAGAGCGCATGCCTTTACAATCTGGAGACAGTTCTTTAAGACCTGCTCTGCTGCCGGAACATCCTCTTTTAACAGCTTCCACGGAGCAGCGTTGGAGATGTAACTGTTTCCATATCCTGCAAGAAGAAGGATATTATCGACTGCTGCCTTGAACTCGTAGGCTCTGACATTCTCTTCAATCAGTGCGAGAGACTTCTCAATCTCTGCAAAGATTTCCGGCTGGACATCAACGGTCGGGACATGACCTAACTTGTTCTTAACAAGCGTCATGCTGCGGTTTGCGAAGTTTCCGAAAGTGTTTACCAGCTCATTGTTGATTCTTGCCTGGAACTCTTTCCAGCTGAAATCAAGCTCTCGTGTGTGGCTTGTGTAGTCTAAGAGATAGTATCTGAGGTAGTCTGCCGGAAGTCCTTTGTCGAGGTAGTCCTCCTTCGTCCAGACGACATATCCGCGGGACTTCGAGAACTTCTCACCCTCAATAGTGACCATTCCGGAAGCGACGACTGCTGTCGGGGGCTGATATCCTGCGCCGTGCAGCATTGCCGGCCAGAATACGCAGTGATGATAGATAATATCAGATCCAATGAAGTGTACGCGGTCTCCTTCGCACCAGTATTTCTTCCAGGAATCGTTGTGCTCGTTTGCCCACTCCTCGGTGAATGAGATGTATCCTATTGGCGCATCAACCCACACATAGCAGACTAAATCGTCAGTACCCGGGAAGCGCACTCCCCAGTCCATCATACGGGTAATACACCAGTCCTTTAACTCATTCTCAACCCAGCCGATTGCATAGTTTCTGGCGTTGATAGTTCCCTGTAAGGACGGGAGGTACTCTAAGAGATAGTCACGGAATGCGCTGAGCTTGAAGTAGTAATGCTTCTGCTCGCGAAGTTCTGCTTTCGTTCCGCAGGTTGCACACTGCGGGTCTAAAATCTCTCCAGGCTCCAAGTGTCTTCCGCATCCCTGATCGCACTCATCTCCTCTTGCGTGCTTACCACAGTAGGGGCATGTTCCTTCCACGTAGCGGTCCGGCAGGAATCTTCCGCACTTTGGACAGTAACTCTGCTGAATGACCTGCTCGTAGACGTATCCTTTCTCGATTAATTTGTTGAGGATTGCAGTTGTTCTCTGATGATTGGTTGTGTCATCAGTCATGCCGAAACGGTCGAAGCGAACTCCCATGGCCTTGAAGACTTCGTCGAAGTGCTCATGGTAACGCTCGGAGATGGCACGCGGGGAGACCTTTTCAGCCTCTGCGGATACGACGATTGGAGTTCCGTGATTGTCGGAACCGCAGACAAATACAATGTCCTCTCCCAGCCGGCGGAGATATCTGACATAGAAATCTCCCGGGATATAGGTGCGGAGGTGTCCTAAATGGCATAAGCCGTTGGTGTAGGGCAGACCGCATGTTACAACGGTGGGCTTATTCATGTGATTTATGTATTTGGCGCGAGAGAGTATGAATTGATTGCTTGGACATGGGGTTTTATCTGATGGAAAGGTGAAGGTATAATCATGCGAGAGATTGTGTTTCCCCTTATGTCCTTAGGTTCTCCGGCAGAGGAAAAGCCGGATGCGGCAGATGTCGCCAAATGGATTTCAGGAGTTAAGGGAAACACGGCAGATATCATCACCTACAATCTCCAAAGGTCGTTGGAAGACCAGAAGCCGTACACAGCAGAGCCTGCAGCAGGGGGTGAATTTTACACTCCGCGCATAAAAGAGGTTCTTGGATTCGAGGATAAGGTTACGCAGGATTTCCTGCCCGATGCAGAATCCATTCATGAAGACCTCCGCGCGGTAAAAATCAAAAACTGCGGCTTTGCTCTTCCTGCTTTTTCAAATCTGAACCTGACTGATGCATACTATAAGGATTCAGAAGAGTTCTTCGCAGCAGGTGCTGAGACATACAAATTCATCTCCCGCGAGCTGCGTGATAATGGGGCTTGCCGTGTGATTTTCCATGCCGAATCTCCTGATGATCTAGAGCTTGAACTCTTACGCGGGAAAAAATATCTCTGGTATGTTGGAGGCAGTGAGCTCGAGCGGCTGTTGGAATCCGCGCGCGATATTGTTATTGACACAGACAGCATATCACGTCTGGAAGAGCTTCTCGACTGTTACCGGATTCGAAATGTCTACATTCGCGATGCTGATACTTCCGCGCTGAAAACCGCGCTGAAGTACTTCGATAAGGAATATATCTTTGCCGCAGGATACGGAGACGGCAGCGAATACTGGAAGAATCTTTCAGAACTGAAAATCAAAACAGAAGAGTAAAAAGAATATTTTTGAATCTTAGAAGATAAGATTCAGTACATAAAGTACTACGCCGATAACTGCTGCGGTGATTAATACTGCAGCCGGCTTAATGTGGATTGCCTTCTTATCATCTGCATCATAGTAGGTAACAAGACCTGCAGAGGAAGAAAGCCCGCGTCCCGAACTTTTCTGAGCCATATCATATTATATTGAACCTCTACCCATATAAAAGAAGAGGGAAAGATACGGAAATGAATACCATACAGATCACCGGAACTGCATTTTTAGGAACGGATTTTTCACCGGAAAATGTAGAACTGACCATAAATAATGGAATTATTGCCGATATTTCCCCCGCGCGCGAGAATTCCGGAAAACTTATTCTCCCGGCATTTTTCAACGCCCACACGCACATCGGAGACACTGTGGGAATGGATACTCCAATCGACCGTCCGTTAAAGGAGCTGGTAGCCCCGCCTGACGGTCTAAAGCATGTAATTCTTCGGGAGACGCCAAAAGACACACTCATCTCTGCAATGCGTCACTCTATGGAGTTCATGGTTAAGGGCGGTACAACCGGTTTTGCAGAATTTCGCGAAGGCGGAAAAGAAGGAGTGGAAGCACTCACTAAAGCGCGGATTCCGGGAATCACCCCGGTAATTCTTGGTCGTGACGGCGGTGAGCTGACCGGTGAGGCTGCAGGACTTGGACTTTCCAACGCGCATCGTCTGGACGCGGAAATAGAAGCCGCAGCAGCCGCAAAAAAGGCTGGAAAGCTCGTTGCTGTTCATGCAGGCGAAGGAGGGATAAAAGATATTGAGCCTGCATTCGAGCTTGAGCCAGATGTAATTATCCATGCAGTAAACTTCAGGCCTCAGGACATTCGCCGCGCGGCAGATGAGGACATTGCCATTGTTTTGTGTCCGCGCTCAAACTGGCTTCTTGGTGTCACTGACTCTGCAAAAAAGCCTCCTGTCCGTGAGCTTTTAGATGCAGGATGCCGGGTGTATCTGGGAACCGATAATGTCATGTTCGTCTCACCAGACATGGCTGCTGAATGCGCGTTTCTCATGACGGCATACAAAACAACTGCGGAAGAGACGCTGTCGATGGCTTCTGGCGGATTTTCTCTTGCGGGAACCTCTTCCCTCATCGAAAAAGGAAAACCGGCAAACCTGTATGTCATGGATGACGCAGGGCTTCTTTCTCTGAGCAGAAAGCCGCTGACGACTGCTTTGACAAGACTTGGGCGCGGGCATGTCTGTCAGGTAATAGCCCATGGAGAAGATATTTATTCCAAAAAATACGAGTAACTACTATGTTCACCAGGATTTTAACTGCCGTCGATGGCTCGGAGATCAGCGAGCGCGCTGTTGAAAAAGCTGTAGATCTTGCAAAGCAGAATGGAGCCGAACTGCATTTAATTTACGTAATTGATGCAGGTTTCATCTCTCCAGGACCCGGAGACACTGTTCGCGACCTCGTACACAAGCGTTTCGAGGATGAAGGACGGGAAACTCTGGATAAACTCACCTTAAAAGTAAAAGATGCAGGCATTCCTGTAGAAAGCCACCTTGAAGTCGGCCACGCCGGAAATACCATCATCAAAAAAGCCGAAGATTTGGGCTGCGATTTGATTATTGTCGGCTCTCTTGGCAAATCCAAACTTGACCGCCTGCTTCTTGGAAGTGTGTCTTCTCATGTTGTAAACTATGCGAAGACAAATATTCTGGTTATCAGAAATTAACCCTCTTTTTTAAACTTTGATGGTGTCGAATGAGACCATTTATTTACTGATTAATTGCATACCAATACATACAATTTCGATTAGAAATTGTGGTGAATATTATGTCGGATATGCTTGCTAAAGATTTCATGACAAAAGACGTTGTAACGGTGGAAATTCCATCCAGCCGTGACGATGTTCTTCGTATCTTAAAGAGAACCGGTATCAGCGGTGTTCCTGTAGTAAAAGGTGAAGAGAAGAAACTTCTGGGAATCGTTACCAGAAAGGATATCTTAAGAAAGCCGGAAGAAACGCAGATTGCTCTTCTTATGACCTCTGACCCGCTCACTATCGAGCCGGAGACTGACATCGCTGAAGCTGCCCGCATCATGACCGAGATGCGCATCCGCCGTCTGCCGGTTATCGACAACGGAAACCTCGTTGGTATTTTAAGCGCATCTGATATCATCAGTGCTGTTGCAAAGTTAAACGATGCACGCGAAATCCGTGAGTCCTTTGTCAGCCACAAGACCTTTGCCATCTGGGAAGAGACTCCGCTTCCGGTTGTCGGTCGTATCATGGAACTCGCACACGTTGATGCAATGCCGATTTTAAACTCTGACAATGTCTTAACCGGCATCATCTCCGAGCGTGACTTAATCCGCTGTTCCAAGATTGAAGATGATGTGCAGACCAGCGACTTCTCCACCGGAACCGATGATGACGAGTGGACCTGGGAGAGTATCCGCGACAATCACAGAATCACCTACGGCATCTCCAAGGTCGAACTGCCAAACAAACCGGTAAAGGAAGTCATGATTACCAAAGTTATCTCTGTCCCGAACAACGCAGAAATCAGCGACTGTGCATTAAAGATGAAGCGCGGCAGAGTTGATCAGATGCCGGTCATTGACAATGACGGAAGACTTTCCGGCATGCTCTTCGACCGCGATGTAATTCGCGCACTCTTCGAATAAAAATATATCAGGCAGGCGTTTTCCGCTGAAACAGGATTCTCTTTAGAGGATATTCTGTCAATATCTCTTTTTTCCTCAATGAGAAGATATATTAAGCATATGAACCTATTTTCTAGTATGTCTAAACCAATTCTCTACGATTTCTTCGCAACATGGTGCGGTCCGTGCAGAATCCAGAGCCCGATTGTTCACAGCTTAAAAGAGCGCCTTGCAGACAAGGTCGATGTTGAACTGGTCGATGTTGATGAGCACCCGGATTTAGCAAACAAATACAGCATCAGTGTTGTTCCAACGTTAATCATCGAAAAGGACGGAAAAATTATTCACCGGCGTGAGGGCGTAACAGACGAAGTTACCCTGATTGCACTCTTAGAACCGCTTTACTAATACAACATCCTTTTTTTCTGACAGTGCATATATGTGTATATGAGTTCTGTTAAAGTTTCCATCATCGGGTTTACCTACCGCCCGTGCGGTCCGTTCCCGTGCGATAAAGATAGAGCCTGCGGTCTTGAGGAGTGTTTCGAAAAGGAAAAGCTCTCCTTTGCATTCCCGGCACTCGAAAAGGCTCTCGCAGAAAAATACGGTGAGAAGGTCGTGCTCGAGCTTGTTGCTTTGGATAAAGAAATTCCGGAGTATGTAAAAGAGCTTGTTGCAAAAGAGCACCCGCCGCTTCCAATCGTTTTAGTAAACGATGAGCTTGTACCGGTCGGAGCTGTCTCTGTTCCAAAGATTTCCGAATATGTTGATATAGCGCTGATGAAGCACTAAATCTTTTTTTTTTGGCACTCCCGCCGTTACAAAGCCGAAGGCACTCTCCGGTAAAAAATAGATTAGTCGGTTGACATTGCTTCAACCGGGTTTAAGTTTGCGGCCTTCCATGCCGGATAGAGACCGGATGCCAGACAGACTGCAAGTCCTACTGCGATTCCAAGCGGGATATAGAGGAGGACGGAAACGGAGAACACCGCAGAGAGGGTGAGTCCCATAATTATCATAAAGATTGGTGCGATAATCAGGGATATGATAACACCAACAACAGATCCTATCAGGCCGATAAGTCCTGCTTCATAGAGGAACATCTGAAGAATCTGACTGCGGTATGTTCCAATACTCCTGAGAATTCCAACCTCGCGGGTTCTTTCTTTGACGCTCATGAGCATCACATTCGTGATGGCAACAGCGGCTACCAGAAGCGAGATTGCCGAGATAATGGTCGTGAAGATGGAACTCATGTTCATCATCTCGTCAAAGATGTCCATAAGCTCATACGAGTTTAAGACAGAGACGGTGTTGTCGGAATCCTTGTCCGGTTTTCCATTCATCTTCTTAACAATAGCCTCGTCGATTGCTGCGAGCTCTGTAGGATCAGCTGCTTTGATGATGATGTTGTTGTAGAGGCCGTGATTGTTTCCGACGATTGATGCATACCATTCGGTAGTTCCAAGAACCGAGTTATCTGTTGCTATTCCAAAGGTAAGCACTCCGGTATTTTCCATGAGGCCGACAACACGGCAGGTAATCTCCTGGCCGCTGACACCAAGGAACGAGATACGACTTCCGATTCTGAGGTTATTGTCTTCTGCGAACTGTTCTCCAACGATTACGTTGGTCCCTCCCTTCGGCCATGTGCCGGAAACAAGCGTCACCAGAGGCGCCATGTCGTTTGATTCAAGGCCGTAGACGGAAACGGTTGCCATCTCTTTTCCAATCGTTACGGGCTTGTATGTTGTGTAGTAAGGGATAAGCGCGTACTCTTTGGTAACGGATTTTGTGGCAAGCTCAATGTTTCGAACGTCCTTCTCTGAAAATCCGACAGCGGTAGCTCCGCCTACAACCTTCTCACCCAAGGGCGATAAGGTGAGGGTGTCTGCGGTGTCAGTAATCATGTTGTCCAGCTCATCGGTAAATCCGGCACTGACCATGCCCATCGAACAGATGGCAAAGACGCCGATTACGATACCGATCATGGAGAGGATGGTTCGAAACTTATTCAGTTTCAGATTGCGCAGAGCAAGAGAGATAATCATCGGCGAATAAATCTTCTGCCAGAGGGTTTTTTCATCATTCTTCGCCAACAATCTCACCATCCCTGATAATGATTACGCGGTCCGCATACTCTGCGGTCTCCGGGTTGTGGGTGACCATGACAAGGGTTCTTCCCTGTTTATGGAGGTCGCTTAAGATTTCCATAATCTGCGTGCTCATCTTTGAGTCAAGATTTCCGGTCGGTTCGTCACAGAGGAGGAAGGTCGGATCGTTTGCAAGAGCGCGGGCGATAGAGACACGCTGCTGCTGACCTCCGGAGAGTTCGTACGGTGTATGCTGCATGCGGTCTTCGGTAAAACCGACCATAGTCAGGAGTTTTTTGACGCGCTCGGAGTGGTCACGCTGACCGTACTTTAAAATCAGCGGGTACTCAACATTTTCGTATGCCGTCAAGAGACTGATTAAGTTGAACTTCTGGAAGATGAAGCCAATGGTATTTAATCGGTGTTCGGTCAGTTCATCATCCGTCATGTCTGTTGTCGAGACACCGTTAATCTTAATTGTGCCGGACGTCGGGACATCGAGGCATCCGATCATGTTCATGAGCGTGGATTTACCGGAACCTGACGGCCCCATGATTGCAACAAACTCTCCGCGTTTGACCGAGAAGTTTACGTGGTTGAGGGCATAGACGTCTCCCGCTTTCATGCGGTAAACTTTGGAGACGTCAATTAACTCAACAACTGGAGCATCATCCATGATAAACTCCTTTACTTCTGCTCTTTCTTCGGAATCAGATTTCCTTTCTTCCAGACAAGGAATACTGCGCCGCCAACGATTAATATCAGGAGAACAACAGCGATTCCTGCAAGAATAGGGTTTCCGCCGGAGGAAAGTCCGTCTCCGGAGCTCTGGACGGAGGAGATTGAGATGGATTCCTCATGAACATAGGTGTTCCCATTATCATCCTTGTAGGTGAAGAGAAGGTCAATACTGTCTGTTTCCGGATTGGTAAAGGTTAACTCAAACTCAGAGAGCCCGTCTGTGTCAAGAGAACCGACAACAAACACCGGGTACGGCTGGACAGATTCCGCGCCGGCAAGGCTTACAACGAGGCCTTTTGCGGTGTCGAGACCTGCATTGTTCACATCACCAGTGATTGTGGTATAGGAGACACCGGAAATGATTTCAACATTGTTAATGAAAATCTCCGCACCGGTTTTCAGTTCCCCTCCTTCAACCGGGATGACAAGGCTTTCGGTGTGCCAGTTTGCTCCGTTTTTATAGCTGACGTCAAGACTGATTTCTTCGGTATTCTCAGAGGTGATTACGGTGAGGAAGACATCTTTGGATTCTCCCGGGAGAAGCGAACCGGCAAAGACCATGCCTTCTTCGCAGGAAACTCCGTTTCCGGATGCGGTGACGGTGACGGAATCAATCTGGTTGGAGCGGAGGTTTCCAATAGAGAGGCCGACAATCATGGTTGTTCCCGGCTCGAAGTACTCCGGGCGTTCGACAACAGAGAGGGAGAGGGATTTGCTGTCAACAGTTACTGCGAACGGGTATTTGAGGTAGGTATACTGCAGATTTGTTGCGGAATCATATTTGAAGTCAATGTAAAGAGTCGGATAAAATGTTCCTTCTGTCTCTTTTGCAGAGATTGGAAGCGTGATTGTCAGTGTTTTTCCCGCACCAATCGCACCAAGAGCGGTGATTGCCGGATGTTTTACTGAAATTACTCCCTCGGAATCAGTGACAGACACTTTGTCAATGACAAGCGGCGTGGTTAAACCGGCATTCAGAATCGTTACCTGAATCTGACCGGTTTCTCCCGGCAGGAGGGTGCTTGGGGTGACAGTCAGACTTTGAATGGAATACGATGGCTCAGTGATAGTGGCTGCACTGCCTGCGCCGGCAAAAACCAGAGCGAAGACAGCTGTCACTAAGATGAATTTAAGACAGGAGGATGATTTCATATCTGATTTATTATGATGTCCCGTGAGGTTATATACTTTCTATGAGGACAAAAATAGGAGGAGGAATTGTTGAAGGATTATGCTTCTTTGAGACCGTCCATTTCAACAGAGAATGCAGCTTCTCCTTCCGGAAGGTTTGGACTGTCGACGAGGCGCGCAATACGTTTGCCGCCCTTACTCTTACGTAAGTACAGACGGAATGTTGCGGTGTGTCCGACAATGTTTCCGCCAATCGGTCTGGTCGGATCTCCGAAGAGAACACCGGGGCTTGCCATAACCTGATTTGTGACGATGCCGACAGCATTTAAGTTGTCGATGAGTTTGAAGAGGTCATGCATGTGGCGGTTGAGCTTCTGCTGACGGCCTGCAAGAGTTCCGCGTCCTGCATACTCTGCACGGAAAAGACCAGTTAATGAATCGATGATGACGAGTTTTACCGGCCTTCCTTCCATCTCCATCTGGGTTGCGAGCTCGCGGGCGGCATCGATTAAGAGCATCTGGTGGTCAGACGAGTGGGCACGGGCTACGTGAATGTTTGCGAGGAAGGTTTCAACAGGCGGAATTTCGTAGCCTTCCGGAAGTTTTTCGAACTCAAGACCTTTTACCATCTGCTCGATACGCTCCGGACGGAAGGTGTTTTCTGTGTCAATGTACAGACACGATCCTCCAAGGCCGCCGAGCTCCGGCGGAAGCTGACAGTTTACTGCCATCTGGTGAACAATCTGGGATTTACCGGAACCAAACTCTCCGTAGACTTCAGTGATTGCCTGCGTTTCGAAACCGCCTTCGAGCATTTCGTCAAACTCTGGGACAAGGGTTTTGAGTTTTAAGACATCTTTTCTGCGGAGAAGAATGTCAGTGCCGGTTTTGAATCCGCCAATGTCTGCCATCTCGCCTGCAGCACGGATGATTTTCTTTGCGGTGGTTTCTCCAATATCGGTCGCTTCGGATAAGTCGGCAGGAGAAGCCGTGGCTATAGATTCAACGGTTAAGTATCCTGCCTCGCGCAGACGGTCCGCGGTTGCCGGTCCGACTCCTGGTAAATCTTCAATTTCAATAGATGACATATCTTCTTTTCTCCTGTATCGTATGAGATATACTAATACATCAACCTGCGAGTATATAAACCCCTGACCGCGCGGTGCGAAAGTGCCCAAAAGCCGTTTGAATTTCGAAAAATCAGAGGCATCAGATGTTTCTGATTTTGATTTAAACGAATTACAGACAAGATTGAGCACTTTCGCGAACACCCGGAAATACGGTCAGTTTGGGGCTGGAATCAGAGAATAATTATACCCATCAGAGACAAAGATAAGAGTATGTACAAGGCATTTATCACCGATATTGACGGGACGCTGACAGACAACCGGCGCCGTCTTTCAACAAAGGCGGTAGAGGAGATTCGCCGTCTGATAGATGCTGATATTCCGGTTGTGCTTGCTTCGGGAAACACGCTCTGTTTCCTTGACGGACTGTCGCATATGATTGGTACAGACGGAAATGTGATTGCGGAAAACGGCGGAGTATATCGAAAGGGATTTCTTGGGACGCGAACTGTTGCCGGAGACAAAGCGCTTTGTATGCAGGCATACGAAAAAATCCGTGAAGCTGTCTGCCCGAAGGATGGAGAACTTCGGCTTTTCAGCGCTGAGCTTCGCCACTCTGATGTAGCGTTCTCGCGGGATGTTTCTATCGGGAGGGTAAATGAAATTATCGCCGGAATGGGAGTTGTTGCTGTAGATACCGGATTTGCCATTCACCTGCATACTCCGGGGCTTTCCAAGGGTGCGGCATTCGAAAAGCTTGCCGCTGAAATGGGAATTTCCCCGTCTGACTTCCTTGCGGCAGGAGATTCAGTCAATGACGTTTCGATGTTAAAGCTTGCAGGATTTTCCGTTGTCCCGTCGAATGGAACTGCTGATGCAAAAGCTGCGAGCTCTGCGGTTCTTGATGAACCATACGGCGATGCTGTGGCAAAAGCGCTGAGAAAATATTTCTAAAAAAAGTTATCCGCGAAGGAAGCAGGCACCCTCACGGGAGAACTCGCCTTCCTTCCAGGCACATACGCCGGATACTACAGTAATCTCCGAGAACAGTCCGTACATTCCCTCATACGGAGACCATCCGCATTTGCTGTGGAGGTTTTCGGCATCGATTTTTACCGGAGACTCTGCATATAAGGCAAAGTCAGCACGTGCTCCGGGCACAAATGCCGGAGACTCGATTCCTAAAATCCTATTCGGATTGGTTACGGTTTTTTCGATTACCGCATTCAGATTCATGCGGCCTGCATGCACCTCATTCATCAAAAGAGGAAGCATCGTCTCAACACCGGGGATTCCGGACGGTGCTGATGCGAAGTCTGCTGCCTTTTCAGATATGGTATGCGGAGCATGGTCTGAGGCTATCACATCAATTGTATCGAAGGCCGCAAGGAGATTCTTTCGCTCTGATTCCTCACGAAGCGGAGGGTTCATTCTCATGTGAGTGTCTGCCGCGTCGCGTGCGTTCTCATACGAGAGGAATAAATGATGCGGGGCAACTTCAAAAGTTGAACCAGGCTTCATTGCAGAAAATGAATCAGTACTGCTGATATGACAGTAGTGAAGTTTTGCATTCTCCGGGGCAAGTGAGTTTACCAGAGCGATGGTTTTGGTCTCACCGGATGCAGGGCGGGATGCTGCATGTTCTGCGAGTGAGTGAACCATGCCCGGGGCTACCTCTTCTGCATGTACTGTGATGAGCTTTCCAAGAGATGCAGCCTCTTTTGTCACGCGGGCGATTACTTCCGGAGTAAGTGCCGAGCCGTAGCTTGAGGGCGCTGCAAACATCTCGCCGAATGCAAGAACACCTGCTTCTGCGAGGCCTTTGATGTCTGCCGTATCATTCAGCGAACCGTTTACCGCAAAGCGGCAGTAAGCCTGAGATTTTGCAAGCTCAATGCGGGCAGAAAAGATTTCGGCATTATCAATGGCCGGAACAGAGTTTGGCTGGTCAACAACTGTTGCCACCCCGCCTGCGACAGCAGACTGCGTTCCGGTTTTCCAGTCTTCTTTTGCCTTCTGTGTTCCATCCCGCATATGCACGTGCATATCTGTTGCTGCCGGAACACAAAGGCGGTTTTTGCAGAAGATTACTTCTGCACCGTTCTTATCAGACGAGCCGATATGGGATACGCGACCGTCTTTGATGGAGATATCCGCAATTCTTCCATCAGGAAGACGGACGTCTGCTAAGATAAGGTCTGCCATTTTCAGCAGACTCTTGGAACAGGATCGCCCATCGGCGGTTCAATGAAGCGCTCGCTTCCGATTCTGGTAAGCATAACAACACCGGAACCTTCGACAACTTCTCCAATGATTCTGGCATCCTTTCCATACGGGTGTGCGCGGAGTGCTTCTACGATTTTGTCCGCTGCTTCGGGTGCTACGCCCATGACACATTTTCCTTCGTTTGCGACCTGCAGGGGATCAATGCCTAAGAGACCGCCAGCGGATGCAACGCTTTCGCGAATCGGCACTGCCTCTTCGTGAACAACCACTTTGACGCCTGCCTTTCTTGCCATCTCGTTCATACATGCGGCAAATCCTCCGCGGGTCGGATCTTTCATGGCATGGATTGCTCCGTCTCCGCCTGCAAGAATTGCTCCTTCGATCATCTTCCAGAGAGGGGCAACATCAGACTTTAACTGGTCTCCCAAGTCGAATCCCTCGCGGTACGAAACAATAGCCATGCCGTGGTCTCCGAGATTTCCGGATACGATAATCTTGTCTCCGACTTTTAAGTTTCTGTCACGGATGAGGTAGTTCTCGACAACACCAACACCTGCGGTATTGATGGCGATACCGTCAATGCTTCCCTTCTCGACAACCTTGGTGTCTCCGGTGATAATTGAAGCTCCGACTTCTCCTAAGGCTTCATCCATGGATGCAACGATTTTTTCAAGATCTGCAATCGGGAATCCCTCTTCGATAACCATCGCACAGGTCAGAGCAATCGGGCGGGCCCCCATCACGGATAAATCGTTAATGGTTCCGGAAACTGCAATTCTGCCAATGTCTCCTCCGGGGAAGAAGAGCGGTTTTACCACGTGGGAATCGGTTGTTAAGACAACAGTCTTGTCACCAATCGTGAAGGTGGATCCGTCATCAAGGGACTCGAGACCGATTCCTCCTGCGTTGTTGTTTTTGAAAGCAGTAAGCGTCTGGAGAAGTTCTCCCATGACTTCGCCTCCTGCTCCGTGCATCATATTGACTTCAGTATCTTTTACCATGTTTAGTCCTCTGTTTCTATCTCAATATTTTTCACCAGAATTTCCTTGCCCTGAATCATATGCGGAAGTTTTCCGCAGGTCGGACATACGAAAATCTCTGAACCCTTGTATCCGCAGGAACACTCGGCTACAGGGAGAACCGTATTGAATATCAGTTTGGTGTCCTTGAAGAGCGGGTCTTCTGCGATAAAGGTGTTGAACATGAATTCAACCTGGTCAGAGTTAACCATAGCCATGCTGCCTACGTCTACGTGAATGGCTTTGACAAGTGTTGCACAGTTGTCTTCTGCGGCGCGTTTTGCGGTTGCGTAGATGTCGTAGGCAATTCCTGATTCATGCATGGCTTATTTATTCCGTAACTCCGTCTTCGGCCATTGCCTGATAGACTTCTTTGAAGATTTCGCGGGTTTCAAGGCCTTCTTCGCGGGATAAGCGCTGAATGGCAAATCCTACGTGGACAAGGACGAACTCACCGACTTTGACGTCAACGAGGTCGATTCTGACCTCCTGCTGGAGTTCTCCATAGTCTACGAGTGCAACATTTCCGTCACGGATTTCTAAAACCTCTGCGGGAACAGCAATACACATGATGTACTATTGGATGGGCTTATTGATAAAGGAAGCGAAGTGACACGGGAAAAAAGGTATAACCGAGCCCGCCGAATAGGTATAGAATGTCTCTCTATCAGTTTCCGGTAACCCGCAGATTTAATCGATATATGGGACGGCTGTTAAAAGGTTCCCGGCAGGTACAATCCCTTCTGGATGCAGGAAAAGTCATTTCAGCAGAGAAGAAGTACAATAAGCTCTGCATGGACTATGCAGAATGCCGGGTTCTCGTAAAACGCCGGGCAGAAGAGATTGAGAAAAGAAAACAGTTTGCAGAAGGCATAGGAGAGATTCAGAAAATCCGGGAAGCATTTCTCGTGTTCTATTCTCTGGCAGAAGAGTTCAAAGTAGATATCGGAAGACAGCGAAGTGAAACAGCACATCTTCTTGATGAGATAGAAGCGCTCTTCAAATCGAAAGCATAAATAATCTTTTTTCCCAATTTTTGGAACCGCAGGCATCCTGCGGAAAAATGCTGAAAATAAATCGTAAAAAAATATTTAGAGAAGAGTCATGGACTCAACTTCAACGTTCTCGAGGCCTGCAATGCCCTCGAAGGATGCAACGACCTGGTCGTCTGCACCTGCGCCGTCCTGAGTAACGACAGCGACTTTGAGTGCGGAAAGACCGAATCCGATTGGTTCGACCTTGATATCCTGGACACCGGCAACCTTTGCCTTAATGTCTTCCTGCATCTGTGCGAGGTCAACGTCCGGGGATTCCGGCATGACTTTTAAGATTAATGCTACGTCTCCCATGATACTCACGGTCCCATAAAGCCGCACTTCGGGCAGGTGTATTTAACGCTCTGTTTTCTGCACTGTGCACAGCGGTAGATAATCTCTCCGCAGTCCGGGCACTTGAATTCGGTTGCCCCGCGCTCTGCGAGTGGGGCATTGCAAGATGTACATTTTGCCATATGAAACTCCTTAACTTATTGGCGCCCAGTTATTATAAAAGTGTGGCTTCCAAGGCCTCAAGCTGACGGGTAACAGAACCCCTCACGCGACCGTTTGCAAAGTACACCGGAACACCGATAGAAGACAGAAGCGTCGAAAAATACGCATCAACAAGCGCTAAATCAGAAGTATCACCCTCTCTCGATTTCACCAGTAGAAGCGGAAGAGAGAGCTCTCCTGCCATCCACAGCGCAAGTGAATCCGAGGTCACATCCCACGAATGCGGAAGCGGATCTGATGCCCGCAGAATTTTCTCCGGAAGGAGAATGCTCACTCCGGATTTCGGGGATGAGAACGTTTCTGTTACCGGAAAGCCGAAGGTTGAGAGATATCGCCCGTACCGGTTCATGGAAGAAATTGCCTGCCAGTGCGCGGCGTCATCATCCAAATCTGCCGCACGAACCGAGTCGGCAAAAATCCCCCCTCCCGGAACAACCAGCAGGGGAATATCTGATGCAGAGAGTTCGGCTAGAACATTTTCTGCAGTATCGAGGAGACTGCCTCCGATTTTCACCACCACACCATTCATACCATATCTATATGTCATTTCCCCGCAAAAAGACCTTCATGAAATTCTGTCGGACGGTACTTCTGCTTTTCCTCCTCTGCCTAGTCTCAAGTCCTGCTGCTGCGTATACGATAACCGAGTTCTGCGCAGACGGATATGCAGAAGGAGACGGAGATGAATACTTCATCCTCGAAGGAGAAGGAAGTCTTGCCGCATGGACGGTTACTGATGGAGAAGGAACCATCTCTTTTGGGACGGAAAGCGGGCATGTTGTTGTCGCAAGGAACGCAGAGCTGTATTATGAGATCCACAACGCATATCCTGATTTGGAGATTGTTGACAGCACACCAAACGTCCCGAATGCAGAAGTCTCCAAAAAATTCCAGATGGCAAATACCGGAGACAGTCTGACATTAAAAAAGAACGGCATTCCGGTACAGACAGTTTCCTGGCCTGAGGATGTTGCAAACGGGAACGGCAGAGTGCATCGGTTCGAAAACGGTGTCTGGGACAAACGGGTGTACAAAATCGGGCAGTCAGACTTCAAGCCGGAGACCTTCCCCGCAGAAAAAGTGACACTGTTTGTATCTCCCGACTGCTCGCATGAAGTAGTCACCGGCGTTATCGACAATGCAGATGAATCCATTCTCATCTCGATGTATGAATTCACGAGCGTCTCTCTTGCAGAAAGTCTTGCTGATGCAGAAAGGCGCGGGGTAGAAGTCATACTCATTATGGAAGGAGGACCTGTCGGCGGAATCTCTGAGGAGGAAAAAGGTGTGCTCAACTACCTCTCCCGTGCAGGTGCTGATGTGTATACTATTGAAAGCGAAGGAAAACTCCCGGCACGCTACCGGTATCTGCATACCAAATATCTCATCGCAGATGAAACAGTCACCATAGTCCTCTCGGAAAACTTCAAAGACTCAGGAATCCCGGAATCAGGATTGGGAAACCGCGGATGGGGTGCAGCAGTTGAAGACAGAGAGGTTGCCAGGTACTTTACAAAAGTGTTCGAAGCAGATCTTGCCGGATACGACATCTATCCATGGATGCCCGGAACAGAACCTCTGCCGGAGGTTTCGGCAGGAGAAGGGGCAACTGTCATCTTCAAGCCGAAAACGATTGCCAACTGCAAAATAACTCCGGTAATCTCCCCGGACACCAGTCATCTCGTAGGCGACGCGCTAAAGAAGACAAAATACTCACTCGATATTCAGCAGGCATACATCTCACACTATCCAGACAGCAGAAATCCCTGGCTCTCTGCGGCAGTCCGTGCAGCAGAAGCAGGTGCAGATGTCAGAATCCAGCTCGACGGAATGTATTACAACACAGATTCTGAAGCAGACAATGATGAAATTGCTGCAGAGATAAACCAGATGGGACGGGAGAATCTGCATGCAAAAATTCTAACGGACAGAGACGGCATTCTCAAACTCCACAACAAGGGCTTCATCATCGATGACGAACTCGTTCTCATATCTTCGATTAACTGGAACTACAACAGCCCGACAAATAATCGCGAAGCAGGCCTTCTGATAGAAAGCGAAGATGCTGCAGAGTACTACACGCGTGTTTTCACCTACGACTGGGAAGGAGTTGTCCTGGATAATCCGGCATCAGCGGCCGTGGGATTTGATATCCGCTTCCTCCTGGCAGGGGTAATTATTGCCGGATTTGTGGTGCTGTATGTTTGGAGAAGAAGACGATAAATACCGTTTCGCGAAAGTGCGTTTTTGAAAAACACAACCGCAGAATAGAACTCAAAAATCACCAAATGTGAACAAATAGACGAGGAAACACACCCACAAATACTCAAAATACAGCACATAAAAAAACAGAGCAGTGGGCACTTTCGCACCGCGCGGTCAGGGGTTTATATACCCACGCATCGAATTATATTTTGTAACACCCCTCGGGAGCGAGAGTCTCTAACAGTGCTCTGGCGTTTTGGCACATTACGAACCCGCTTCCAAACCCCTGATACTGTTACACCTTCTTTTTTGGAAGTAACATTCCCGATGATAAAATCTTCAGTCAGAGGATTCTTCTCTTCCGTTACTCTCTTTCACCCAGGAGACAACCGGTTCAAGATTTGCAGCAGAGACGTAGCTTCCGCCGATGCGAAGTGTATCAGCTAAATCCCAGACGGCTGCAGTCTTGTTCTCCTGTCTTTCCAGATTCTGTGCAATCATAGAGAGAATCTTTCGCTTGAAGTATCCAAGCTTCTTTGGTTCAACTCCCCCCTGAAGATAGAAGAGCGGGCAGGAGAGCTTATTCAGTTTCCTAAGCTCTGCAATAACATCCGGATGCGGATATACGATACCAACCGCTGCAGCGCCCTCAACGATGAACCGCTTATCAGCAACCGGAAGACCGGTAATTTTTCCTCCGCAAACCCATCCGAGGAAGAAGATTTCAGTGCCGCGCGGAATTCTGCTTACCGCCTGAACCATCGGAAGAGCCGGAAGACCGACGGCTTCTGAAAGCATCTCGGCATACTGCTTCGTAAAGCCGGTGTTTGACTCGTAGACGATATACTCCATTATGCAGCCTCCTTATCGAGAACAGCGAATACTTCGTCTGTGATATCTTTGATAATTTTTACCGAGCGTGCAAAGGCTTCAAGTTCATCCTCTGACATCTTTACGCCAATCGGGAAGACACCGTTTCTGGTGATTCTTGCCGGAACTCCGATACAGACACCGTCATAGCAGAACTTCTCGCGGCAGAGGTTGGATGAAACAGTAAGCAGGCGGTTTTCATCCTCTACAATTGTTCTAATCAATGATGCAATTGCATCACCCGGGCCGTAGACCGTTGCACCCTTTGATTTGATGATGTAGGAACCGCTGTTTTTCACGCGGTCGATTAATCCTTCGCGGTCAATGCTTCCTGCGTCCATCAGATTATCAAGCGATATTCCTCCGACAGTTGTCGCAGACCACATAGGAACCATTGAGTCCCCATGCTCTCCGACAATTCTCGTGTGGACTTCGCTTACATGAACATTGAAAAATTCTGCAAGGCAGGCTTTCAGGCGCATCGAGTCCAGATGCGTTCCAAGACCGAACACCTGATTTGCCATCATGCGCGAGTATTTGAGGGCGACAGTTGTCATGATGTCAACAGGATTGGTAACTACAAGAAGGAGAGACTGAGGAGCCATTCTGCCCACCATCTCTGCATATACTTTTACAATCCGCGCATTCTCAAGAGCCAGATCCAAACGCGTCTGGTCAGCTTTTCTTGGAATGCCTGACGTTAAAACAACAATATCAGAACCTTTGAGATCCTTTGGGTCAGTACCGAATGTAACAACAGTGTTTGTACCGCGCGCTGCAAAAGAGTCCATCATATCATGAGCAAGACCGTCTAAGAACTGCTCATTTCCGGGACGGCCGAAAAGACACATCTCCTTTACATGAGGAAACTGGGATACTGCATGCGCCACGTACGAACCAACCTGTCCGGTAGCTCCGATAATTGTTACTTTTGCCATAAAACCCTCAAAATCAAATGGGACATGTTATCGGTTGAAGACACATATCCAGTCTCTTCGACAGAGCCAGACTCCGCCCCGCAACCCTGCGGGCGCCATGCGTTCACAGTAGGTCTGCTCCCTTCCGGGCCTGAACCGGTGCCCACGACAATGAGAGGATGCATCCCTCCGGATACACCACAGACATCCGCTGACCTCGCAGGACAAGGTATCAACATCGGAAACCCTGCCGCCTCAAAAGGACTGCCGAATCCGTCCTCAAACTTCGTCCTCTGCGTATTGACAATTTCAGATTACAGGTGACGCCAAACCACCCGGACTAGTCCCATATAGTAATCGCGTTCTCGGAATAAAATGATGTTGGATTGGTAAGCACAAAATTCAGTAAAATGGGCCTGGAGGGGTTCGAACCCACGACCACCCGGTTATGAGCCGGGCGCTCCACCACTAAGCTACGGGCCCGTTAAAATTACAGAAAGAAGAGACAGGGAGAAATTCCCTTTCTCGAAAATTTGTTCCCTTGCAGAAGAACACATATTATTTGCGTCGAGAGTAGATAAAGGTGATGCATACTGAAAACAACACTCACGTACAGTTTTGAGAATTTAAGAAAACAAAAAGAAAAGTTACGCCGCCATCAGGACTCGAACCTGAGACATTCTGGTTAACAGCCAGACACTCTACCAACTGAGTTATGGCGGCACAAGTGTGTTGCCTAATTAGATGGAACTTGGTTTGTATTAAATGTTTTTATTCGCAGCAGCGAAAAAGAAGAATTATTGGTGTCTGAGTCCCTGGAGTTTGCTGATAAGTTCATCCAGATCATCGTTGAAGTTCTGCAGCATCTCATCCGCGCGCGAAGTCGCGACAGCACCTGCCGGCGTTGCCTTGATGTACTGCATCTGCTCTAAAACACGAAGCGAGTACCTGACGCGGTGCTGGGACAATCCCAGCTCTTCAGTGAGTTTCATGATTCCAATCGGACCCTGAGATGATACAGCACGCATCACCGAGAGGTGACGCTCTAAAAGATCGACTTCACCTAAAATTTTATCAAGCATTTTTTTCCTCCTCTTCGCGTCTCTTTTCCTCTTCTATCTCTTCGCGGAGTTCTGCCTCAAGCTCAGCCCGGATACGCGCACGCTCTGCCTCGCGCTCTGCACGAATCTGTGCCATACGCTCTTCCTTGGTAGTTCCATGAATTGCAAGCCATGCTTTTGTGGAACGGTATTTCCGGATGAAGAGAATCAGGAAAACTACAAAAACGATAATACTGCCAATAACTATTGGAAACTTCGGACCCCAGGTGTTTGGAGCGATGATTCCAAGAGAAACTGCCAGAGCAATTGCAAAGATAAGGATGTTTAGATAAATGACATTTACCGTAAACATCCCCTTAAACTGTTCCCGCTCTTTGTCGTCCATGTTGTTATATCTAAATCTGCGCCGCAGAGATAAAAACTACATGTCTTGAGAGCACCAATATCTATTGAATATGGCAGGGATTTTGGAGGAACTTGCAAAGAGAGACTGCGATGCATACGTGATATACGATTCTTCAGAGAACGAAGATATGCGTTATTTAAGCAGATTTCTTACAACAGACCCATATATTTACGTTTACAAAAAAGACGGAGGGCAGTTTTTAATCGTCTCTTCGATGGAGGAACTGCGTGCGCGCCGCGAGTCACCATGCAGCATTGTAACACGCAACGCGGCAGGGTTTGCTGAATTCCTGAAAGAGACTCAGGATGTGGACGCAGCATACGCAGAGATGATTAAGAATTTCTGCGGAGACAAACTGCTGATTCCGTACTCGATGCCGGTCGGATTTGCCCGCGCACTCGAAAAAACTGCCAGGATATCAATCGACAGAGATACTGTGCTTTCCATGCGGGCAAAAAAGACCGCAGAGGAAATTGAGATGATTCGTGCAGTGCAAAAGAAAAATGAGCGGGGCGTCTCTCTCGCTGTTGATGCCGTCCGCAAAGCAGATGTCGCAGAAGACGGAGGTCTCATCTTCGAAGATGCTCCGCTGACATCAGAGAAACTCCGCGCGATTATGCATGAGGCATTCTTCCGCATGGGACTTGACGACAAAGACACGATTGCCTCCTGCGGAGCAGACACTGCGCTTCCGCATGCAAAAGGTGAAGGACAGCTCTTTGCCAACCAGCCGATTGTCCTGGATGTTTTCCCGCGCGACATTGAAACCGGATACTTTGCAGACATGACGCGCACAATCTCGAAAGGAAAGCCGTCGGATGAAATCTGCCGCATGTACGAGGTTGTCCATGAAGCAAAAGAGCTTGCAGCCTCACTCATCAAAGCAGGCGTATCCGGCGCGGATGTGCATAATGCAGCAGCAGATTACTTCACAAAAGCGGGATATGTTACAGCCGGCACATCAGGATTTATCCACAGCTTAGGACACGGAGTTGGTCTTGCGATTCACGAAAGCCCGTCACTTTCCCTGCGCGGAGGAGTTCTTGAAGAAGGAAATGTGGTAACAATAGAGCCGGGACTGTATTATCCGGGCGTTGGAGGAGTTCGTTTAGAGGATATGGGTGCTGTAACTGAAGATGGGTTTGATAGATTTACTACCTTTGAGGAGGAATTAATAGTAGTATGAACGATACAGAGCTTGACTGTTATCTGGAAGCAGGCAAAGTAGCCAAAGCTGTCCTCCACTCCTGTGCGGCCGAGATTAAGCCCGGCGTACTCCATACCGATATTTTTGATATGGTTCTGGATAAAATCGAGGAGGCCGGAGCATTCCCATCCTTCCCGCCGAACATCTCGATTAATGAATGTGCAGCCCATGATACCCCGTCACCTATTGACGAGCGCGTGTTTGAAGAGGGAGACCTGGTAAAACTCGATATCGGAACTCACATCGACGGATACATCGCAGACACAGCAGTATCAGTAAACCTCGGAGAGCATGATAAGCTCTGTGAGGCCGCACAGAAAGCACTTGAAGCAGCAATCAGTGTCGTAAAACCTGAACTTGTTGTATCTGAGATTGGAAAAGTAGTTGAGGAGACAATCACCTCTTACGGATACAAGCCGATTATCAACTTAACCGGACACGGGCTTGGACGCTACAGCCTGCACCACGGATTATCAATCCCGAACACCGGTGTCTTTGGAACCGGCGTTCTTCGCGAAGGAAGTGTCATAGCCATCGAGCCGTTCGCAACAACCGGCTCCGGTTCTGTCCACGAAGCAACCCGTGCAGAAATTTATCAGGTCGTTGGAGATGCTCCGGTCAGGTCACCTACCGGACGCAAAATCCTCAAAAAAGCTGATGAGATGTGCGGCCTTCCATTCTCCCGCAGATGGCTTGGAATCCCAAAGGCAGAGCTTGCAATCCCGATGCTTTTGAAGCAGGGCAATCTCTATGATTACCATGTCTTATCTGATGTGCCGGGAAGTTTTGTCTCCCAGTTTGAACACACAGTAATCGTCACTGAAGACGAGCCGATAATCACCACCCTCTAAATACTTTTTTAGAAAAGCAGTATCAGGGCATACAATCCTGCTGCCGCAAGTCCGCCGGAAAGTGTTGCCAGAAGATTGGTGCCGGAGTTTCCAAATACTCCGCGGTTTTCCAGAAGTGCACCAAGGAGACTGTCTATGTTTGTTCCAATCACTCCGGCTGCAGCAGCGGCCAGACAGACAGGCCACGGAGCAATCCCAAACAGGAATCCAAGACCTGCAATGAGCAGAGAGCCTGCAGCACAGGCTGCCTCTCCTAAAAGCGTGACACCGCCGTTTGTCCCCGGAGGACAGCGCCTGAATGTGGTAATCATCACCGGATTTCCGCCGATAACTCCAATCTCACTCGCCATCGTATCAGCGGTTGCTGTTGAAACGGAACCAAGGAAGACTGCGGCATAAATCATTTCACCGGTAACGCCGTAGAGAATAGCTGCTGCAACACCGACACCTACATTGGCAAACGCATTCTTATATCCGCGTTTGCCGCTCTTTCCCTGTGCGACACCCAGAAACTCCTTCTCCGAATACTTAAACTTCGTAAATGCCGAGCCGAGAATAAAAAATGCCAGAACGATAATGAACCACGTAACCGTTCCGGTGAACGAGATTAAGATAACGCCAAAGAGAACAGCGGAGAACACACCGGTTAAATCGATGGTTTTTGCCCGGTAAGCGAAATAGCCGAATGCAGCGCACAGAAGAATTGCAAACGCAAGTGTTCGCAGGTCAACTAAAAACTCCAGGTCCTCGAACAGCACTATAGTCATCGAGACTCCGATCAGACTCAGCATTGAGCCGTCTTCCCGTTCTCCCAGAATGCTGCGAAGCATCAGAAGTACTAGAATCGCCAGAGAACCGACCAGCGGTTCGAACTCGTTGGTGTAGATCATCGCAAAAATAAGGGCAACCGCAGAGCCTAAACCAAACACTGCAAGAGAATGGCCGGTTCGAACCGACAGCGTACGGAGTGACTCACCAAACAGCACCATAACCAGCGGGCCGGCAAAAGCAGAGATTGGGATGATACTGAACCCGTAGAGCAGGGCGAGAACCGCAGTCCCGATGGCAAAGTATCGGATATTTCCAACAAAATACATCAGCGCGGCAAATATGATACCGATGAGTGCCAGAAGCCGATGATCAATAAAGGGGGATGCGACAAGCAGAGCTGTTGAGCAGAGAAGCAGAATCAGCTGTTTTCGAATCGCATCCATAAATATTACTTGTTTGTCAGTCTCAGACAATAAATATTGCAGTCGCTGAAATCATGCGTCCGGAGAGTCAATATCTGCATAATACGGTTTGATGTCTAAGACAGGGGTTCCGTCATACATCTCCAGACCTCTGACACGAAGTTTTGTTCCGTCAATCTCCAGGAGTTTTACCAGCGTCAGCGAGATTGGGTTGGGGCGGGCAGGGCTTCTGGTCGAAAAGACTCCGCGCGGTTCTCCTTCCGGATTCCTGCCGGATTTGGTTCGAAGAACAACACGTTCTGCACGGTCAAACCAGCAGAGGACAAAGATATCATCGCCGGCAGAAAGGCCCCCGATTGCTTCTGCAAACTCCGGGAAAATTTCCAGAGTGGATTCGGCATTGAGATGTCGTCCCTGTTTTGGTGCAGAACCCTTCTCCACAAAAGGAGAGTGAACAATTCCAACCGGATTGCAGACCGGTTTTGGAAGAGAACACTGTTCCTCCTCACGCTTTTTGAGCATATCAAGCGCCTGATTGCACATCCAGTCACACGAACTCACATAGGGATTTTCTCTTGGAACGTGCGTATAGGACACGGATGCGTAGCTTTCTGCCAGGCGTTTCACCTCGGCATAGAGCGGTTTGAGAGCGGAAGCACGAACGGCATACTGTCCGGTTACCTGACGAATCATCAGCTCGCTGTCGGAATAGACGTCAATTTCGGTCTCTTCTGCAGTACAGTATTTTTTTG
Source organism: Methanocorpusculum parvum (assembly GCA_015063085.1). Lineage (GTDB taxonomy): Archaea > Halobacteriota > Methanomicrobia > Methanomicrobiales > Methanocorpusculaceae > Methanocorpusculum > Methanocorpusculum parvum_A. The sequence goes on along the minus strand of SUTD01000004.1, from coordinate 28,000 downwards.
CGGAGCGAAGAGCATTGATAAGGGCAGTATACTCTGCGAAATTATTGGTATTTTCTCCAGCACCGGCAGATTCTGCTTCCAGTACTTCGCACCCGTCAAGGATGAGCCAGGCACATGCGGCAAGTCCCGGGTTTCCGCGGGATGCTCCGTCAGTATATATTGTGAGTTTTTTCATTTTTTGCCTCTATCCATAATCTATTAATCTTTCCTGCTGATGTATGAGTATGGACGCAATCACTATTAATCTTGGCGTAAACGGCATCACCCCATCCAGCACCTTACACGGAGGAAATATCTCTCCGCGTATCCAGCTCGAGGGCGTACCAAAAGACTTACAGTACCTGGCAGTTATCGTACAGAACAAATCAGGAGACGAGAAAAACAAGTGCATATGGGTAATCTGGAACATTCCATCCGTTGGGCACGTTCCGCCCGGTTATGAAGAAGGACCGGCACCAAAGTTCCCCTTCCCGGCAGTACAGGGAGTTAATGACTTTGGAGAGCACATGTGGCATGGACCGTCTCCGGGCTTAGGTGTCCGTGACAAACTCTTGTTCCAGGTCTTTGGAAGAAACGACCGTCTTGTTCTCTCTCCGGAGTCCACCATGGACGATGTAATCAAAGCTCTTCGTGACGGAAACACCGTGGCATACGGAAGTGCAGAGTACTTCTACCACGGATAATTTTTTTGAACGGCCGTCGCAAGCCAGATGGCTTCGCTCCATGCATAACCCGGAAAAATTCCAACAGATATGAAAAAAAGTATTTAAATCATCTTCAGGTTCTGTAAATCCTGATAGATTTTATCAACTGCCCGCTGTGCATCCTCTGTCACTTTTCCGCCGGTGATAATCAGCTTTCCCGAACCAAAGAGCAGAACAACCACCTTCGGGTCATCCAGGCGGTACACAAGTCCCGGGAACTGTTCCGGCTCGTACTCGATTTTATCGAGCGTTAAGCTCATGGCGATTTTATTTAAGTTGATGCGGGAACCAAGATCGGCAGACGTTACAATATTCTGAATACTGTAGGTTGGATTGTCCGCAATCTCAACATTCAGGCTTTTCATCAGATTTACCAGGGCGGAAAGACCGTCAGCAAGACTGGGAATACTCTTTGCCCCGGTTAAAACAACTTTTCCGGAACCGAAAACCAGTGCGGCAATTTTCGGCTCCTGCATACGAAGAACAACGCCCGGGAAGCGTTTCTTATTATACTCTGCTCCCGGAATCTGGGAAGCGAGAGATACAAGGTCCAGCGAATCGCTGAGCTTCGTTGATGCAACGACATTCTCAATTTTCAATGACTCAGCAGGAAAAGTTGACATATGTTATAAGTACAACACACAGCTATATAAATACTCGGTTCATCCGGGAGAAAAAATGGAGAAGAATGCTGAATTCAGCATTCACCGTATGATGATTTTAGTCGTATTCACGCCAGGTGTGACGGCATTTGGTGCAGCGGAAGAATCTGACCTCGGATTCATCAGCGCTTCGAATCTGTCTGAGCCACCACTCAGCAAGGTCATGACCGCAGTTTGGACAGGTAACGGCCAGAGTTGGTTTGGTTCCGAGGTTTTCGTCACCGTCAACGATTAAGATATCGTTTTCCTGCATGTAGGCGACCTTCTTCATCTGCTCTTTTTCTTTTGCAGTAATTTCTTCTGCGTAGCCGCATTTAGAGCAGGTGAGCTTGCCGTCCTTGGACTTCATGAGTTTCCCGCATTCTGGACAGAACATCATAGAATATAACGTTGTCTTTCGTGCTTAATAGTATTTACGGAGAACGCAGGACTACTCATTGAATAAAGACTATAATCCTGCAGAGAAATACAGTTATCTGATTATGCTTGATATCCTGAAAGTCATCTGCTTCATGACTGCACTTATCTGTTTTGTGCTGTTCTATATTCCAGGCAAATATCAGAAGTATCTTGGAATTGCCGCATGGTCAGCACTTATTGCCGGATTTGTCTGCATGCTTCCAAAGCTTATTTTCCATGAAGGAAATGTATTCTATCCGGTTTTGATTGTTCTTTGTCTGCCGCTTCTCTATATCACAATCAAACGCCTTTTAGCAGATAATGAGCCGGTTAAAAATTTCACCCGCGGAGCAGGAGTTGCCGCAATTATTTATGCACCGTTTGCTGTTTTTGAACCGCTTGGACGGTGGCTTATTGAAACAGTGGTCTACTTTGTTCAGCAGTTCTTTTATCTGATTGAATATCCATTCAAGATGTATACCTGGAACATATTTGAGTCCGCATGGCTTATCCCCGGGTTTGCCCATGGATACCGTGATCAGATTGTGCTTGGATGTACCGGCATTACGGCGATAGCCATCTTAATCGGCGTTGTTTTCCTTACGAAAACCTCGATCGGGAAGAAAATTGCACTGATTCTGCTGGTAAGTGTTCCAATCTATATTGTAAACATTTTCCGCAATGTGTTTGTGATTATGGCGTACTTTGGTCAGTGGTTCCCCTGGTTTGAAAATGTGGTAACGCACGCAACAATCCCGGGCTTTGCCAGCTACTTCTGGTCGCATAATGTGATGTGCGAAGGCGGGGCTTTCCTGCTGATTATCCTGATTGCTTTCCTGATGTTTAAATTCTCGCCCGGCCTTCTTTCGAGCATCCGCGATATTGTAGATGTCTATGTTGCAGACCTTCGGGCTCTGGTGAGAAAGAGATGAGTTGTCCGTTCTGCGAGGCAGACGAGGCAGTTCTGGGAAATGAACTGGCGTACGCAAAATATGATGCGTACCCGGTCTCCCCCGGACATCTTTTGGTAATTCCGCGGAGGCATGCAGCAGACTGGTTTGATTTAACAGAAGCAGAACAGTCGTCGATATTTTTGCTGATATCAGAGGCGAAGCAGATGCTCGATGCAAAGTTTTCCCCGGATGGATACAATATCGGAATCAACTGCGGAGGAGCAGCAGGTCAGACGATTTTTCATGTACATGTGCATCTGATTCCACGATACGCAGGCGATGTGGAAAACCCGCGCGGAGGCGTCCGCGGAGTTATTCCGGAAAAAAGGAATTACCCCTGATTCTTTAAAAAACGCCGGCCGTTCAGGAGGTGCAGTATTCTGTTTCTGTGGCTCTTCATGTGGAAATATATCTAAAAAAGTATATGAGGAGTATGTAAGGGCAAATACTCCCCTGCGCAAAAATTACTTCCAGAGAACTTCAGCAATTCTCTGCAGCAGATCAGAAGCCAGAAGCCCGTCACCCACAACAGACGCTGCCTTCTCTCCTGCCAAACCTTCTGCATACACAGCCGCACACGCCGCATCAAATGCCGGCATTCTGCAAAGAAGTCCACCGCAGACTCCAGCTAAAACATCGCCGGTACCGCCGACCGTCATCGCCGAACATCCGCTTTTGTTAAAACGCACACGACGTCCGTCCGAGATGACATCAGTTTCTCCTTTCAGAACAACAACTCCGCCGGATGCCTTTGCAGCTTCGCAAACGGCCCTGCCGCGCTCTGCAAGATCCTCCGGTGCAGCACCGAACAAACGGGAGAACTCTCCGGCATGCGGAGTATAAATCGTCTCACCGCGTGCTCTTGGAAGAGGCAGACGAAGCAGATCCGCATCGACTACCGCACGCTTTGCATGAGACACAACCTCGCGAACCGTCTCCAGAGATTCCTCATCAGTGCCAAGCCCCGGGCCTGCGACAACCGCGTCTGAAGATTTGGCGAGCTCAATTAACCGGGCCTTATGTTCCTCTGTAATCCTATCGCCGGAGAGCCGCTCCAAAATCACATCAGGCATAAACCCGTCAACAGGGCTTGCCGTCCGCACAATATCAGCTCCCGCCCTAAACGCGGCTTCTGCTGCTAAGAATGGAGCTCCCTGATACGGGCCTCCACCAATCACCAGAACAGAGCCACCCGCACCTTTATGGGACGCGGAATCCTTCGCCTGAACAGACAGCAGATCTCCCTCGCCGCAGAAAATCTCAGCAGCGAGCGGAATGCCGATGCGGTAAACCTCAGCATCTTCAGACTTCGCCAGATGGAACGCACAGACGCGGTCCGCCCTTGCCTTTGGCGTTGGAACATCGCACGCGATAACCATTGCTGATGCGGCATTCATCCGGCAAACCGCCTCTGCGTAAAGCGGCCGAAGCGGAAGCTTTGCACCTGTTCCCAAAAGGCAGTCAACGATAACATCAGCCTCAAACGGCGGGAAATCATCAGCCGTTTTAACCTCGAAGAGAGAAACAGGAGATGCCGTTAGTGCATCGAATGCAGATGCTGCCTCACGCGTCTTTGCGCCGAGAGAAACAACCGTGACAGACATCTCCTCTGCCAAATGCCTTGCTGCAACATATCCATCGCCTCCGTTGTTTCCTGAACCGCACAAAAAAAGAACAGAGTTCGGGCGTTCTGCGCGGATTGCATTTGCAAGCTGCGTGCCTGCGGCTTCCATTCTCTCGCGCGGAGAAATCCAACGGTCCGCATTCGTATCCACTGCCCGCATCGTCTCAAACGAAACAACACCAGACAGCCCGAACTCTGCTAAACGCTTCATCTTACTTTCCGCAGCAGTCACAGTCACCGCCGCAGTCTAAGTCGCACTCAGAATCTGCGTTCTCGGTGATGCCGGACTGAAGTCTGTCAAGAATCCATTTCTGGTCGACCATACCGCACTCGTTTACCGGATAATCCCAGATAGGCTCTCCGGTAATCAGACAGGACTGGTAGAGCGCGTACGGAAGCTCAAGAACACCTAAGTACTGCTCGTCTGCGAATGCCGCAAAGAAAATCTTCTCCTCGCCGTCTATGGTATCCATCTTGCTGAAGCGAAGCTCATCTGGAATCTGGGACGCCTCATCCGCCTTCATCTTGGAAAGCGACAGCATCTTAAAGAGTTCCACCACACGGTCATCTAAGCCTGCCTCGAAGATGAAAATCTTCTCTTTCAGCTCGTTGATGGTTGTGACAAGGCGCATCGTCATATTCTGGAGAAGCACCTGGTCTGCAACATCGCCGTCAACGCCGACCTCACGGTCCTCGCATCCCGGCTCCATATAGATTAAGAACCCGCCGTTGGTCTCCTTGTCCTCATAAATGAACGGGAAACCGGCATATCCGGAAAATCCGCAGTTCTCGCAGGTGAAAAGGAAGATTTCTCCGGAGAGAACCTTCTCCTTCATTTCAGGATCAAGGGTGACGTTTACCGTCGGCGTTACATGGAGTTCTTGCTCATGGTTACAGTTCGGGCAGATGATTGCGTCTTCAATATCGTCTTCGAAGTTCATACAGTTTTTACCCACTCGGCATCGACAACCGAGTATCCAACAACCTCGCGCTCCCAGATTCCAGACATCATCTTCCCGATGTTTTCGTAGGTGGTGAACGGAATCTTAATCGGGTCAAGGTACTCCTCGCCCTTTCTTGGAACAAAGATTAAGCTTCTTCCCTCGCAGGCAAAGCGATCCTCTGCATAGTAGAGTGCATCCGGCAGAATCTTTTCCTTCTTTGCTTCCATCTCGCGGAGGATGGAGTCTTTGACTACCTCAATCAGGCGGTCGTCGAGTTTGTCGCGGAAGATGAAAATCTTCTCGCGAAGGTCATCCTGGTTGTGGACAAGGCGCATTCTGATGTCTTTGACTAAGTGTGCCGGCAATACATTCGGAAGTTTTACTTCGCGCTCGTCTGAGTCCGGCTTGAAGAAAAGGGAGAACTTCTCTTCTAAATCGTGGTAGAGCATCGGGTACTCGACAACACCGGAGAATCCGCACTCTTCGCAGACTAATGTGGTCAGCTGTCCGTCAAGGAATTTTTCGCGCAGTTCATGGTTTCCTGCGTTGATGCTTGGAAACATGGTGAAGTGCTGTTTGGAGCCGCACTTCGGGCAGGTGATGATTTTTACTTCTGGTTTCATGATTACTCTCTTCTTCCGCTTGGTCCTCTGTGATGCTGTCCGAGTTCTCCGGTTAAGAGAATCTCGCCGGAGAATACCGGTCCGTCTTTGCAGACGCGGTATCCGTTTGGATCCATGCAGCATGAGCCGCAGACGCCGATTGCGCATTTCATGTATCTGTGCATGGAGAACTGTCCGCGTCCGGCAAGTCCTTTTTCTTCTAAGCGCTTTAAGATGCCGTACATCATCATCTCCGGTCCGCAGACGCAGATTGAGTCGTACTCGCTGATGTCAAGCTGATCCATGATGCCGGTGACAAAACCGTGGTATCCGAAGGTTCCGTCGTCGGTTGCAATTTTCAGGTCGGTGACCTTTTCGAGTTCGTCAGCGAAGATGAGCTCAGTCTTTGTTCTGGCACCGATGATGAAGGTGTCGACCTCGCCTGTTGCCGCAAGCGTAAAGAGCGGAGTAACTCCGATTCCGCCGGCGATGGCTAAGGTCTTTCCCTCCGGGTGGAAGCCGTTTCCAAATGGTCCGCGGATTCCAATCTTGTCTCCCTCTTTTAACTCGAAAAGAGATGCGGTCGCATCTCCGACCTTCATGACGGTGATGGAGTTCGCTGCAGAGAACGCCATCGGAATCTCGTCAACACCCGGAATCCAGACCATGCAGAACTGTCCCGGTCTGATGTCGAATACTTTGTCGAAGACGAAGGTCTTGATGGATGGAGATTCGTCAATGACTTTGGTCAGGGTGACGATTTCCGGTAATGCCGATTCAGTCATGTGCGCACCCCACAATTTCCTCTGCCGGTATTCCGTCTTCGGCATAGAGTTCTGCTTCAATGTCGGAGAAGACGTTGAAGTTGTCGTAGACAGCGCTTCCAATCTCGACAGCGGAGGCTCCGGCCATCATCATCTCAAGGACGTTGTCTGCACAGTCGATTCCTCCGCATCCGATAATCGGGATATCAACAGCCTCGTAGAGGTCGTAAACTGTGCGGACCGCAATCGGGAAGACTGCTTTTCCGGATAAGCCGCCGAATTTGTTTCCGAGAATCGGACGGCGGAGTTCGGTTGAGATTCTCATGGCTTTGACTGTATTGATTGCAACAATTGCATCAGCGCCTCCTTCTTCTGCGGCGCGTCCGATGACTTTGATGTCTGTTACATTCGGAGTGAGTTTTACCCAGACCGGCTTTCCGTATGCTTTGACAATCTCAGTACATTCCTGAACAACTCTCGGGTTGACACCGATAGATGCTCCGTATCCTTCTGCGTGCGGGCAGGAGAGGTTGAGTTCGAATGCCTGTGCATCCGGGAACCATGATGCGACTTTGCCGAAGTCTTCCGGAGTTCCGCCGAAGATGCTTACAACGACCGGTTTTCCGGCAAGCGGCGCGATTTCTTCCGGGAACTTCTCGGACGGGTTCGGGAGCCCCATGGCATTCATGAGACCTCCGTCGACTGGAAGAAGGGCAGGTCCATGGTGTCCCGGAATCGGGACCGGACCAATGGATTTGGTGACAACTCCTCCTGCACCGTTTTCGAGCATCCGGTTTAAGGAGGATGCGGTTGTTCCAAGAACACCTGCTGCTAAAAGCATGTGGTTGTTTAAGGAGACACCCGCAATTTCTTTTTGTGGAAGCTGCAGCTTAATCATTGATGGGTAATTATTTGGTTTGTGAGAATATCTATCTCACTGTTGGATAATGGGAGTATGGAAAGAAAAAAGAAATGAAGGATTACCCGGCAAGCTCTGCGCCAAGTTCAAATGCCTTCTGCATTTCCTTCGGGAAGACCGTTTCATGGCGTTCCTGCTTTGCTTTGGGATCAAACATGGTCCACTGGTATTTATCGTAGTCTTTGACCTGCAGTGTATCGCCGGAGATAAGAATTTTTGTCGGTCCAACTATGCGGCCTAACATCTGCCGGTATTTTTCAAGCACCGTATCGTAGCCGATCTGCGGGTAGAACTCCTCTGCTACGTTGCTTGTCATAATCATCAGTACCGGAATCTGGCGCTCGTTGTAACTCATCTGTTCAACTTTGTAGGTGAGGGACTGGAAAATTAACCGCTCGTACAGTGCCCGAAATGCCGCAGAGACATCGCCGAGATAGTTCGGCGTTCCAAGGATTAATCCGTCTGCGCTGCGGATTTCTTCGAATACCGGAGATAGTCCGTCTTTGCAGATACAAACTCCTTTGTGTTCCGGCAGTTTGCAGCCGAAGCAGGAGATACAGCCGCTGTATTTTTCTAATCTGTACAGATCAAAGGTAATTACTTCAGCACCTTTCGACTCAGCACCTTTTGCTGCTTCACGGACTAAGGTTGCGGTATTCCAGGTGGTGCGCGGACTTGCATTGATTGCGACAATCTTTTTCATAATGATACTGCCTGAGTATGTCGTTTGGTTTGTGAGAATATCTATCTCACGGATGGGAATAAAGATTATTCAGAAGAACTCTCGTCCTTCTTCAAAGCCTCTGCTGCCTTCTTCGCCTTGGCTTCCTCAAGCCGCCGTTTGCGCTCCAGATACCGCTTCTTTTCGCGGTAATAATTCAGCGGATGAGACACCTTCTCACAGGTTGCATCCTTTGACACACAGATTCCATGCGTCAGCATCGTAACACAGGAAGGGGGCGTGTACTCATTGGTTAAGATATGATCTACCTGATACATCGTCATATCAGGATTATAATCCGGGCTTCTTGCAAAGATTCCTTCAATCTGCATTGCATCCATGCCGATTAAGTGCAGGAATGACACAAGGGCAAATCGCCCTGAGTGCGTCAGGTTAACGCCGGCTGCAGCCCCCTGAATCAGCGCCTGAATACACGGAGGATATGCGGATTCATCAATCGCACCAAACTCCGCAAGGGTTCTCTCCTGCGTTTTTATGAGGAGCTTTTCCGTCCACGGAGCAAACTCGCGCTCGACGGCTCCGGGAACATTCATCGGAAGAGACGAGCCTAAGTGGGCGCGAATCTTTTCGCTTAAAAGAATCTCCAGCTCATCCGCGGAGATTTTCACCTGCCCAGAAGATACCTCGCGGTTAATCAGCCGCCACTTCTCCTCGCGGATGTTTGCTGCCATCTCCACGTACTGCAGTACGCTCAGACGCTCTGCTTCAAGAGAGATGCCAAACTCCGAGCACACACGTGCCTTAATCGTCTGGTTCTGCTCCTGCTTCAGATAGGAAAACACCCGTCTTGCTTCTGCGCGGACAAAACGCTCAACAGTCCTTTTGTCCTTCGTGCAGGAAACAAGAACGCGGGCTAAGACATAGGTTACGATGTCTGAAATATTGTCGCCTGAGGTATCAGACGGGTACGTATCTTTTCCGTCAATTGCGAAAACCACCCGTTCGGCTGCCTTATCTAAATAATTCTTACCCGAACCTGTTTTCGACAGGCCGGCAACAGAAATCCCGCGGGATGCTAAAATCTTCTGGGCTTCCGGTAAAAAGGGGTAATGAAGCAGATCCGCGAGCTCAACAGCCGCCATTTTGTATTTAATCTGCCTCGATTCTCGGAGCTAAGAGGTAACCGATCTTTCCTTTGCCGTCTGCGTATTCAAAGGAGAACTGAACCGGGTGGTCGTTTCCAAGGCGAATCTGAACCTTGTCTGCGCGGGAGATGGATTTACCCATGTCCTTTAAGTAGTCAAGGGAGAAGAGAGAGCGGGCGTCTGCACAGGTGATGTAGTGTACATCGTCTCCTGCAAGTTCTCTCTTGATTCTGTCGGAGTCTCCTTCTGCATTCATGGTAAAGATGCGGGTTTCACCGGAAACAGAGAGGTAAATCTTGTCAGAGACCATGCCGGATGCCTTGATTGCCTCGTTGAACATAACTCCGCCAATTTCAAAGGTTGCCGGGAGATTTAAGTTCGGTGCGTTTGGATCCTTTCTGATGGTCTTGGTATCGAGGAGGGTGATGGAGTATTCATATCCGCCAAAGGAGAGCTTCAGTTTCTTTCCGGAGTCGTCAAGATCTAAAGCAATGACATCTGCTTTGCCGATCATACCAAGCATGGCACGAATCTTTTCGATGTCGAGACCGATTTCTGCAGATTCGGTCGTCAGCGTGTAGCTGTCAAATGCGGATGCCGCAAGCTCTAAAGAAACCATTGCCACGTTGGATGTGTCAACAGTGATGGTTCTGATTCCGTCTGCGGTGAGGTGAAGGCGGCATTCGTTTACCAGTGCGGAAACTGCATCAATCGTTTCACGGAAAATATCTGCTTTGAGAGTTGCTTGTAACATATCTGAAACCCCTTGATACTCAGCACTCTAATTGGTTAGAGTGACAGATTCATAACTATAATTATATGTTCTTTAATCATAGATAATTACTACTATTTCCGAGGGAGAATCATGGGGTCGCTTTGGACAAGAGACGCAACATATAGAAAATCCTTGAAAGAGGGATTTCGAGCACGGTCGGCATACAAATTAATCGATATCAACGACCGGTTCAATGTAATCAGAAAAACGGACAATGTCGTCGATTTAGGCTGCGCTCCGGGCAGCTGGCTTCAGGTTTTAAAGACGTTAACCGAAGGTCAGCTCTGCGGAGTTGACTTAAATCCAATCGCCCCGCTTGAAGGAGTCATCACCTTTATCGGAGATTTCACCACAACCGACATCCAGGAAAAAGTACGCGCGGCAATGCCTGTCGTAAATGTAGTGGTCTGCGATGCAGCACCTCACTTATCCGGAGCTAAATCGTATGACCAGGCACGGATTATGGCCTTAAACGAGGATGCTTTACTGTTTGCCGCAACGCTTCTCAAGCAGGGCGGAAACCTTGTGATGAAGTCCTTCCAGGGAGAGGATTTCAATGATCTGCTTGACTTAGTCAAGGAACGCTTCTATTCTGTCCGTGTTATCCGCTCGAAGGCCACCCGCCGCGGCAGTACCGAGTGTTACATTGTTGCCAAGAACTTCATCGGCGATGCGCGGGATGACAGAATCCCGCTGAAAAAAGGGGAGTAAAATACTTCTCCCTCACATTCTTTTTTTGAGCATCCAAAGCCATTACTATTTGATAAGACCAATAGTATCATATGAGTGATGCAGCTGCAAACGCCAAGCAGGACGCAGGATTCCGCGCGGCAAATATGGTAGAAGACGGCATGATTGTCGGTCTGGGAACCGGCTCTACTGTTTTCTTCGCAATGGAGAGACTTGGTGAGAGAATCAAGACCGAGGGCCTTAAAATTATGGGCGTTCCAACTTCCCACCAGACGGCAATGCGTGCTGAAGAGTACGGCATTCCGCTGACAACCTTATCCCTTCACCCGGTTTTAGACATCGCAATCGACGGAGCAGACCAGGTATCTCCGGAGAAGAATTTAATCAAGGGAAGAGGAGCAGCACTTCTTCGCGAGAAAATTGTTGCAGACGCCGCAAAGAAGTTTGTCGTCGTCATCGACCCGTCCAAGGCAGTTGATGTTCCAAACGCAGCAGTCCCAATCGAGATTCTTCCATTCGCATACGGAAGTGTCTGCGAGAAGTTAAAGGCATTAGGCGGAGAACCGGTTATGAGAAACGGAACCAAGAAGGATGGACCTGTCATCTCTGATAACGGAAACTACATCTTTGACTGTGCATTTGGAGAGATCAAGGACGCAAAAGCACTTGAAGCAGCCATCAACGCAATCCCGGGAGTTCTCGAGAACGGTATCTTTGCAAACCTGACTGAGAAGACCGAGGTCATTATTGGCGGACAGCCATGAAGAAGATTGCAGTTCTCGCATCCGGCAGAGGTTCCAACTTCCAGGCAATCTTAGACAGCCTTGCCGCGGGAAAAATCAACGGAGAATGTGTTGCTCTTTTAACGGACAACAAGGACTCCTACTCTATTGAGCGGGCAAAGAATGTCGGAATTCCGGCAATCATCCACAACTTTAAGGACTACCCGGACAAGGCATCCTTTGAGGCAGACCTTCTTGAGTCCATGAAAAAAACAGGTGCAGACCTTTTTGTCTGTGCAGGATACATGAGAATCATTGGTCCGGAAATCGCCAGAACCTTTGCCGGCAGAATGCTCAACATCCATCCGGCTCTTCTTCCGGCATTTCCGGGACTGCATGCCCAGAAGCAGGCTTTAGACTACGGAGTCAAGATTGCCGGATGCACAGTCCACTTCGTAGATGAAGGCTTAGACTCAGGACCAATCATTATCCAGAAGGCAGTTCCAGTCTTTGATGATGACGACGAAGACGCTATCGATGCCCGTATTTTAGAACAGGAACACATCGCATACTCTGAAGCCATCGCATTATTCTGTGATGACCGCCTCGTTATCGAGGGCAGAAAAGTCCGTGTGTTACCCAAAGTATGAAGACCTTTTGCGTTCCATAAGTTAGGGCATAACATGGCAAAGTCTGAAAAGGGCGTACCGGTCAAACAAATCGCACGGGAACGGATTGAAATTCTGTTCTCTCTTGTGCATGACAAGCAGGATAATCCGGAGCTTGCCGACCGGTATGTTTCTCTTGCGCGCGAAATATCCATGAGACAGCGTCTCAGACTTTCAAAGCAGCAGAAGCGTTCCTTCTGCCGCAGCTGCGGAGCACATTTTGTTCCGGGCAGAAATCTCCGTGTGCGTGTTCAGCACGGCAAGGTTATCTATACCTGTCAGGAGTGTGGGAATGTGGTTCGCATTCCCGTAAGGAAAAATACAAACCAGGTGAGATAATCACGGACAAGGCAGAAAATTATGTCCAGACCCTCAAACCAACTATCTGGGTCGGGAAAAACGGCTGTACGGATGACATCGCAGACGAAGTCCGCCGGCAGCTCGAAGCACGCAAAGTAATCAAGATTAAGTGGCTCCAGAACTCTGACGCAACCGAAGAAGAGATTCGCGAGCTTGCAAAACTCGTTGCCGCAGATGTATTAGCCGTTCGCGGAAAGATTGCAGTCCTCGGTGCAAAGAACCGCGGAAAGGCAGTTTCTCTTGGCCCGCAGAAGAAACAGCAGGCAAAGCAGACGCCAACGGCAAGAAGAAAGCTGAAGAACGCGTACTGGAAGTAACGCGCTTTCTTTTTTTTATTTTGTTTTGTTGATTTTATTTTGTGGTTTTTGGGATATCAAAAAAAAAGCTTGGGGGTTGATTCCCCTATCCCTTATTTTCTTCTAAGGGCTGCAGCCGCTGAAAGTCCTGCGAGTACTGCAAGAATCGGCACTGGGCTTTTTGGCTCTTCATCTTTTACTGGCGGCTCGATTGGCGGAAGAACTTCCTGCGGTTCATCCGGGATTACCGGGTCTGCCGGAGTTTCCGGTTCGACAGGTTCTTCGGTTTCACCAGATACGGCACCGCCTTCTTCAAAGCGAATCTCGAATTCGCCAAGGGTATCGGTCTCGACAGTATAGTATGCATACTTTTCGCCAAGTTCAAAGACGCTCAAAAGCGGCATCCATTCGTCACCTTTTTTGACGAAGATTCCGATTCCTTCCGGCTCTACTTCAAGGCGTTCTAATTCCGAGAGCTCTACTCTGAAGAGGATTTCAGAGATGCCGTCTGCTTTTTCCGGTGCGGTGATTTCAAAGGCATACGGAGTCTGTTCGATTCCCGGCCAGTCTTCAACGGATTCTACAGCGAGTACTACTGAGCCTTTCGAACCCTGCGGGAGGATGATTTCGGTTACAACCGGGCTCTTTCCAAAGGTTACAGAACCGCCGTTGTCGGTGGTTCTCGGGAAGGAGAAGTATCTGCCGTCACCGGCACTGCCGGAGGAGGAGGATTGAGGATTACCTGGTGAACCCGGGTTGGACGGGTCGGTTGAAGAGTCTAATTTCGTAATCACTACGTATTTGTAAGAAGAAAAGTTTCCAATAAAATCATCCACAGTAACTGAGTTAAGCCCATTTTCAGTGGTATCAGTACTAGTACTTGCCTGAATGGATTGGGAGGTAGAAACGGTCAACGAATTAGTAGCATGTATTGCCTGGGTGCTTCCGACAGCTGTTGTTTCCCGGCTACTAGCGTCAATATGGATATTTCCGGAATCGGTGCCTGGCGTGTGGGAGGCATAGAGACCGTAGGCATCATTGCCTGAACTGGTTGCCGTTGCTGTTACTGTTCCTTCATTGTTTACGATATTTCCATTTACAGCAGAGATGCCTTTAGCATCACTCCCACCGTTTGCTTCAACAGTAACTATACCGCCAATTCCAATGTTAATCCGACCCAAATCGACAATGCTGATACCCACAGCAGTATTCAGGGCGGTTGCTTTTACTGCCACTTTACTTTTAGTGATATGAATAATATTATTAAACTCACTTGTTGAAGACGAAGGGTCTGCATAGATACCAAATGCCTGAGAATTGTCGTTTACGGTCACATTTACCTCTCCGCCAGAGATATTAATCTTACCGTCAGCACGGATACCATAAACATCCCCGGAACCAGAAGGTACAGTGACATTCAGTGAACCTGTTGCGGCACCCTCCTTTTGCCGGATTTCGAGATTTCCTTTCACGTAGATACCACAGCGATGAGGACTACTATCAATAGTTACCGATGTTCCCGGAGTAATCTTGTTATCACCGGCGAGTACGATGGTCAAATCAATACCGGTGGCATTGATGTACTCCCACGTGTCGCCGTTAAGCGTAAGTGTCTCAGTGTACTGATCATACGACCACTTAGTTCCGCCAACATTACCAGTATTTGAATCAATCACAATCCCGTCAGCACCCGCCGCTCCGGCAAGTCCTGCGGAGAAAACAATCAGACAAAACAGAATCCCAAGAACCCTAAGCAGCTTCCACTGGGAGGGGGAGTTTTTCGACTCGAAGTTTGCGTTTCTCATAAAGAACCTCAAAATGTTCTGGACAATATGTATGTTTTAACCACACATAATAATTCCGGGAACGGGTATCAGCGCAGAAATAAATGTAGGATATACGCACCAGACATACACCAGAAAATGCAGGATTACAAGCCCCTAAATCCAAAAACAAGCCCTGCTGTAGGCTATGTAGTTAGTGAAGTTTATTTTCCTTCAAAAATAAAAAAACAAACAAACTATAGATACATATCACAAAAGACAGAAACACCAAAACAAACTGTACTAACAGAAATTATCCTTCAAAATCAAAAAACAAGCCAGTAAATCATTCAGAATTAGTGAAGTTTGTCTTCTCCATCCTACACTGAAACAGGATATCAGGCATAACCTACCCAGAAAATATATTTCTAACCAGAACACACTATACATCATGAAGAAAAAGACTATTCTTCGGCTGATTAGTCTTCTCATGCTGATAGCAGCAGTGATTTTTGTAGCCTGCGCACTCTGCAGTCCAACTCTTGGAACAGCCATCTACATAGGGGACTTCCGTTTTGGTGCTGAACAGTGGAGAGTCTGTTATGCCATCTACGTCTTTGTAATGGTGGCTCTCTTTGGCGCTTCCTTCTTCGTCAAAGACGAAAATACAATCAAAAAAGCAGTCTGATGCGGTTAGTAAACCACATCATACTCAGTTACAAGATTTTCGCCGTACATCGCAGTCCCTTTAAGCTTTAAGCGAATCATCTCGTTCTCCGAACCAATCCGCATACCGCCGACTAAAGACGGAGTATCACTTCCGCCGACAATAAAGGGCATGTGGATTAAGCGGATCTCATCGACCAGTCTCGCATTCAGCATATGCCAGTTCAGCGTAGGGCCTCCTTCCACGATTAAGGATTTGACACCATACTGTTCTGACAAAATCTCCATCAGACGCGGATACTCCACGTGTTCTTTTCCGGCAACAATCACATCAACACCTTTTGCGCGGAAAACTTCGATGCGTTCTTCCGGTGCTTCTTCACTTACTGCGAGGATGGTTTTTGCAAGTGATGTATCAAACACATTCGAGTTCTCATCAAGGTCTGCTTTCGAGTTTGGAATAACCCGAAGCGGGCTCTCGCCTTCTACCATGCGTACTGTCAGGAAAGAATTGTCGATTCGAATCGTCGAAGAGCCGACCATAATCGCATCATAATCAGCGCGGGTCTGGTGAAGCAGAATTTCTGCTTCGTGAGACATGTGCTTCATCAGAATTTTACTGGAGACTCCTTTTCCCAAAGTCAGTTTACCGTCAACCGTGATTTCTGAAATCATCAGAACATGAGGGCGGGATGGGGATATTGTATTCATTGAGGACCTCTGGTTATTATATTTTAAAGATACATATTATTTGGTATACGAGTTCAAAAACTCTCCCCTATCATGAACATTACCTCCATACGCCACAAACTAACCGGATGGCTCGATCCGTTTATCCTGCTTCTGTCAAAAACAGGAATCACGCCGAACCAAATCACCTTCCTCTCGTTTTTGTTTGGCCTTGCCGCTGCCGCATGCTACCTTACAGCACATTTTGTAATCGGCAGCATTCTGCTTGCTGTATCCGGAATCCTTGACTTGACAGACGGTTCAGTTGCCCGTCTTACAAATAAGAAAAGCGACTTCGGAGCAATTATCGACTGGATTGTCGACAAATATGTGGATGGTATTGTTCTCTTCGCCGTTGGATTATCCTGCTTTGTGAGTATCCCGTCTTACCTTGCCGGCTTCAACATCCCGCAGGTTATCTATATGGGAGTGGCAGGACTTGCCGTAATCGGCTCTATTATGAATACCTTCATCAAACCGGTTACCTATGCCGAGACCGGATATTCCGAGAAAGAAGACGGAAAAATCTCTGATCCGTTGGAGGGAGTCGGATTCTTCGGAAGACCGGAAACCATACTCTTCTTAATAGCCGGAGGACTGTTTGGATTCATCTGGATATCGGTTGCCGTAATTGCCCTCTGTACGAATCTTTCTGCCCTGCAGAGAATCCGCTATCTCTGGAAACGACATAGCGGATATAAAACCGATTAATCAGCAAAAGAACGGACAGCGCTTCCCGATACACTGGGCATTCTGCTGACTGCGGGTACAGGAGATGTCTGCAGTCTCCAGAGTCACCGGATATTTTTCCTGAATAAATTCAGCGGCAGTCAATACCGAAATATACGAATTTCTTTTACAGCACCGGGGACCCCCAAGGCTTCCGATTCGCTCCAGAACCCGCGAGGTCAGAAGGTTTGCCCATCCCCAGGTTTCTGTTGAAAGCGGAGTTGTTCCGCTCAAAAGCGAAAACGCAATCCCTGCACTTACCGCAGAACCACATGTGCCATAAAATCCGCAGGAACCTCCCGGCACCTGTTTTCCTCGGCGAATCATCTCCAAAAGAACGTTCTCCAAATCAAGCTCTCCGCCGGCATTTTTGTATGCAGTAAGCAGAGCAGCGCCCACTAGTACATGATGTTCCGGACCATGCATATGACAAAACGGCATCCCCATCATCGCTTCCAGAATATCTATCGGGCTGGTACTTTTCTCCTGCAGACAGAACGAGACAATCATATCAACCCCGGTTGTATGACAGTTACTGCAGATATAGTGCCCATGAATACAGCGGCTCTTACTTGGCTCACGTTTGCGGCAGACAACACATTCCATAATGACATCTTCTGTCAGATATTCAATCGGAGCACCGCAGATAAGACACTCATCAGCCATATATTTTAAGAATCTCTTCCGGAGAATATATGAATTTCTGTATCAGCAAGTCGTTCCAAAGGAAAGTATCTATTTGTTCTGGAAGCAAATAGGTACTATATGTATTTCCACGCCCTGATTCCTTTCCGCCCGGTCAATCCGAAGACCAGGCTTTCCGGTGTATTATCTGAGGAGGAACGGGAAGAATTTGCACAGGTGATGCTTGGAGATGTCATCTCCGCCGTTCGCAGAACCGGATGTACCGCAACGCTTCTCTGCACGTCAAAATACGAGTGCCGGGATGCACTGGTCGCCATTCGCCGCGAAGGATTAAACGAGGCAATCAACTGGGCTCTCCCGCAGTTCCACTGCCCGGCATTAATTATCATGTCAGACCTCCCGATGGTAACGCCCGGAAGCCTGCAGCGGGTGGTTTCCACCAAGGCAGATCTGGCTATCGTCCCGGGACTTGGCGGAGGTACCAATATTCTCTTCATCAAAAATCCGGAGAAGTTCCATGTTGAATACTACGGCTTCTCTTTCCGCCGACACCTGCAGATTGCCGAAGAGCTCGGCATGTCGGTTGAGATTATCGACTCGATGCGGATGTCAACTGATGTAGACGAGCCGTCGGACTTAGTTGAACTCATGATTCACGGGCACGGAAATTCCCGTGAATGGCTCTACAATCACGGATTTTCGCTGTCTACGGAATCAGGACGCGTAAGGGTAGTGCGGGACGGTGTTGAAGTTGCCTGACAAAATCGAGGAAGCAGAAGATTTAGCACTCGCCGGAAAACTGGATGAGGCAGCGGCAAAATATGATGAGGCAATCGCTGACGATGACAAAAATCCGCTCGCCTATGTCGGAAAGGCATCAGTTATCAAGGCTCAGGGAAAGTTTCGCGAATGTGCAGACGAACTGGAAAAAGCGCTCGCAATTCTCCCTGAATGGAATGTGGCAAAGGAAGACGAGAAGCGGTTTGCTGATTTCTGTTCAATGCTGCATGTGTTAAAGGCAGAAGCTCTGCTCTATGCGGATGAACCGGATGCAGCATTTGCCGAACTTGACAAAGCAGACGGGGTTCGCGCAGCAGACGCAGCATCGTTAGTTGTCAGAGCAAACGCGCACGCACAAAAAAAAGAGTGGGAAGAGGCAGGAAACTGTCTCTACCGTGCCGAGGAGTGGTGTTTCTTCAACGATGACTCGATGCTGACGCAGGTCTGGCTGACAAAGGTTCACTGTGCTCAGGAGGCTGGAGGCATATTTGCTCCATCCTATGCGGCAGAGGTTTATGCATCGAAAAACTGGCGGATGCCGAAGGGAACTGCGGATGAACTCCTGGAACGTGCAGGAAATCTCAGAAAGGAAGGACTGCTTTATGATGCACTGCGGTATTATGATGCATGCCTTGACGCAGAACCGGCTGACCGTGCACACGTGCTGTTCCTGAAAGGAATCGTTTTCGAACAGCTCAAACGCTTCGACGATGCATACAGCACCTATGCGGATGCACTTTCTGCAAATCCGACACAGGCAGAGGAGTTCACCATCCGTGTCCGATGGGCAAACACCAAAGCAATGAGGGGTGACTGATGCCGACAGTTGCAGATCTTCGGGACTTTCTGGTGAAGGGCTGTTCGCTTGTCACTATTCTTATCTACCTGTTAATCGCAGGACTCCTGGTTGCGGCTGCGGTTGTTGGAGCGATTGAATCAATTCAGCTCTTGAAGGCAGCAGCAGCCATGCCGACACAGGAAACACTCACTGCGGCACTTCAGTCGATTCTCTTGATTATCGTTATTGCAACCTTAATCGACATGGTGCGATCCTATGTCACCTACGGCAGAGTGCTTGTCCGCCCGATTTTAATCGCGGGCATCACAACAATGGTTCGCCGGTTGTTAGTCGCATCCCCGTCGTTTCTGGATGTCATCGGCATCACGATTGTAATCCTCGGCCTTACCGTTGCAATGATTTATTTAGGACGCGAAGACAGAACGGTTACCAAATTCTTAAGCGGGGACAAAGAGGCGGTAGAAAACGAAGCCGCAAAAACAGGGGAGCCGGATTCGGCTTCCAAATAACTTTTTTAGATTGAAAACCGAACCATACGCTTCTCCCGATATTCCGGAAGCTGGTCTGATACGTAAATTACACACCCGCTTTCACCTGCGGCCTCTTCAGCTTTTTCGCGGGCGAGGTTTGGGCGGTTGTAGTTTTCCGAGAGATGGGCGAGAGCCACACAACCCACATGGTCTTTGAGGACGGAGACAGTCTTTGCCGAAACCTCGTTTGATAAGTGCCCGTCCTCTCTGATTCTATCTTTCAGATACCGCGGGTACACCCGTTTTACCGCACAGGAACCTCCGCAGGAAGCCCCGCACATCCGGCACTCCCGGCACTCGGGGAAGCGATCGGTCTTCATCGCATCTTCCGAATAATTACTCTCGAGAACAACCGCATCGCACGAACAAAGCGCAGTCAGCATCGTATCAGAAACAGTATGCGTATCTAAGCAGACGCCGATTCTGGCATTCCCGTCTTCGATGATAAAGCCTGTCGGCTCTGCTGCATCATGGTACGTCCGAAACGCAGTAACTGTCAGTGTTCCAAAATCCATGCCGCATCGGTCATGCAGGAGAATTTTTTCTGCAGACTGTGAGAGTATGCCGTTTTTCTGCATCGCAGAAAGTGTTCCCCCGGAGGCTGCAGCCGGAATCTTTGCAGCCTTTAAGAACGCCTTTGCGGAACGCACATGGTCTGCATGTTCGTGTGTCACGCATAATGCACGGACCGTTTCAACCGGAAGGCGGTACTCTTCAAGCGTTCGCTTCAGATATCCAATTCCTGCATCCACGACAACAGCATCAGTATCGTTTCCAATGTAGATACAGTTTCCTTTGCTTCCGCTTGCTAAGAGTACACAGTCCATTTCTTCTATGTTGGTCTTCTAAAGAGAAATACCCGCGCAAAATTATTCTGCAAGCGATGGGACAGGAGTTCCTTGAAACACCAGAGTTCCCGTGTAGAGCGTTTGGACAGAGCCGTCATCAAACGCTGCAACAACACTTACCGTCTGGCGCCCGACAGCCCCGAGACCGGAAAGCTTTGACGAGTAGGGTTTTCCCACAAGAGGATTTTCCGCAGAAATTACTGCATCACGCGTCCCGGAGACATAGACTGTGAGGAAAGTCACCCGTTCTGCATCCTTTCCGCCCATTACTGAAACCACGGGAAGTGTCCCTGCATCATTGAGGCGCACAACAGCAGACGCAGACTTTCCCAGGTCAAGATTTCCTGCCATCGGAAAAATGACCGCTGAAATCATGGACACAAGAACAACCACCACTGCAACTAAAAGAAGCGTGGCTATTACCGGAGATACTGCATCATCTTCCATATATCCAGATTTTATTTCCGCCTATTTAAGGCTGTTTAGGAACAAAACGGATGCAGAATGTGAACAAAAATCAGAAAAGAGATGAGACCTCCAAAAGGAAGGTCTCAACCATATCGCGGGTTACGTGCGGCATCATGACAAAACGAAGATGGCCTGCCCGTGTTTTTGAAACTTTCCAGCCTTTTGGAATTTCAGCAGGATGGAATGCTGCGAGATTCATTACCGGATTTATGACTGTTTTGTACCCAAACGCTTCCATGCCGGAGACCAGACGCCTGGTGTTTTCCATGCATCCGGTCACAATCTCACGGAATCCTGCGCGCCCTAAATATTTGATCACGGCATATGCTCCTGCAACATCTGCCCCGGGACGTGTGCCGGTTAAGGTGAACGAGGTTTTCATGGTAAGGTACGGAGAATCTACCGCGAGCAGGTTCATGTGCTCCGGTTCGCGGAGGAGAAGCGTGCCGCAGGGGATGGTGCTCATCCCCATCTTATGCGGATCAAGCGTTATCGAAGATACTCCGTCAACAGCGAAATCAAAGGGCACCGGATTTTTGAGGAACGGAATCACCAGGCCGCCGAATGCCGCATCCACATGACACCAGATATTATGCTCGCGGGCAAGGGCGGAAACTTTCGGCACATCATCAATTACTCCGTACTCGGTAGTTCCGGCAACAGCAGCGACAGCTATGGTGTTTTTGTCGATGAGCTCTGCCATCGAGTCAACATCAACAGTGTATTCCCCTTCGCGGTACGGAGCAAGCCGCATCTCAATTCCTAAGATATCTGCAGTTTTATCAAAGGAGAAGTGAGCAGATGCGGGGACGACGATGTTCGGCTTTTCGGTTGGATGAAGTTTTTTTGCGATGCGGATTGCCTGGAGATTAGACTCGGTACCGCCCGATGTGGCATAGCCTCCAGTAGACGTCCCATGCAGGAGGCTTCCAAGTTCTGCAATGAGCCTTCGTTCAATCTCAGCCGTTCCCGGATAAAGTCCGGGATCGCCTAAGTTCGTTGACGCAAAAAACTCATGTGCTGCGAGAGCCACCTGGTGCGGAACGGTACACATCGAACTAAAGATTCTGTTGTGGGGAACATCGCGTGCCCGATATCCGGCAAGCAGGGAAAGCACTTCTTCTCTGCTGCATCCAATCTCATCCATATGTACCAAATTATAGGGTGTCTGGTGTATTGTATGTTTGGAAAGTCAACGCAGGAAGAGGTGAAGCAGGCGATTGAAAACGCTTTTGTACGGCTGATACCGCATCGGTAAATCCATCCACGTCTTTTTGTCAACAATGCTTTTCGTATGCGAGAAGGCATCGAAACCGGCCTTTCCGTGATAGCTGCCCATGCCGCTTTCGCCGACACCGCCAAAGCCCATTTCAGATGTTGCAAGATGAATTACCGCATCATTTACGCACCCTCCGCCAAAGGATATCTGATTGGTTATTTCATGGATGTGTTCTGCATCTTCCGAGAAGATGTAGAGAGCAAGCGGCTTTTCTTTGTCCGAAAGAAGCGGGACTACTGAGGAGAAATCATCATAGGTGAGAATCGGCAGAACCGGGCCGAAGATTTCCTCCCGCATGACAGCGCTTTCCCATGATGCATCAACCAGGGCAGGAACAATTTTTCTGCGGAAGGAATCGGTATACCCTCCGAAGAGAAGCGTGCTCTGTTCGATTAAACCGGTAATTCTCTCAAAGTGTTTGTCTGAGATGATATGCCCGTAGTCCGGATTTTCCAGCGGATGTCTGCCAAACTGTACAGTAATTTCGCGGATAAGCGCTGCAGTCAGTTCGTCTTTGATTTTTGCATCGCAGAGGATATAATCCGGAGCAACGCATGTCTGTCCGCAGTTTAAGAATTTTCCAAAGACAATGCGTTTTGCGGCGAGCGGAATTTTTGCAGATGAATCCACGATGCAGGGGCTTTTTCCGCCAAGCTCCAGGACGGCAGGAGTCAGGGTTTCTGCAGTGTGCCGCAGAACTTCGCGTCCTACGTTCTGGCTTCCGGTAAAAAAGACCATGTCGAACTTCTGTTTGAGAAGAGAAGTATTTTCTGCCCTGCCTCCGGTTACAACAGCAACGTACTCCGGCGCGAAACATTCGGAGATGAGCGTTTCAATGATACGGCTCGCTGCAGGCGAGTAGGCGCTTGGTTTGACAACAGCAGTGTTTCCGGCAGAGATAGCATCAACCAGCGGATCAAGGGTTAAGAGAAACGGGTAGTTCCACGGACTCATGATAAGCACAGTACCGTACGGTGACGGCTTTTTGTAACTGCGGGAAGCAAACTGGGAAAGCGGGGTTTTTACCCGCTGTTCTCTGGCGAAGCGCTTCGTATTCCGTATCATGAAGGAGATTTCAGAAAGCACAAGCCCGGTTTCGCACATGTAGCTTTCAAAGGCACTTTTACCTAAGTCTTTCTGCAAGGCATCTGCTATCTCGGGTTCATATTTTTTGACAGCGGAGTAGAGTTTTTTGAGCTGTTCAATGCGGAATTTGACAGGAAGTGTTTTACCGGTCCGGAAAAATGCTTTCTGAGCGCGGAGGATTTCTTCGATGTTCATGCTGGTGTCTGATATCAAATATCTTTCCTCTGTATGCTGATAATGATTCTGGAATATACAGCATAGGCCGCATACAAAAATCTCTTTATCTCCCGCACCCAATTTTGATATATGTTAGAAGCAGGCATGCCGGCACCGGAGTTTTCTTTGCCGGATAAGGATGGAAATATTGTACCTCTTTCCGATTTCAAAGGAAAGAAGGTTGTATTGTACTTTTATCCGCGTGATAATACCGCAGGATGCACTCGTCAGGCGGTTGCTTTCGCCGGACTTCTGGATGAATTTGAAAAGAAGAATGCCGTCGTCATTGGCGTGAGCAAGGATTCACAGGCATCACATCAGAAGTTTGCGGAAAAACACGGCCTGCCGTTTATCCTGCTTTCGGATCCGGAACTTGATGCGATTCAGAAGTATGGTGTCTGGCAGGAAAAGAAGCTGTATGGAAAGGTGAACATGGGAGTTGTGCGGTCTTCATTTGTCATTGATGAAAACGGCATCCTCGAGCGGGTTATGTATAAAGTAAAGGCGGACACAAACGCAAAAGAGATTTTAGACGGGCTGTAATCCCCTTCTTCTTTTTTTTAGAGAATAGCCGAAGATTGCCAACCAGTCGGCTTGCTGAAGACCTGAGGTATCCCGCGAATCACCATTCGCATGCCTCATAGGTATAGAGACAGTTCACGTTCAAGACAGTAGTATAATATCTGATGGACAACCCATAATATAGATGAATATCTCATGATACTCGTACCAGATACCAGCGTCGTCATCGACGGCCGCGTCACTGCCTTAATCGAGAAAGGCGAATATCGTGACGCCACAATAATTATACCCGAGGCAGTCTTTGCAGAACTCGAAGCACAGGCTAACCAGGGACGCGAAATAGGATTCTCCGGCTTAGCCGAACTCCAGAAACTCTGCAAACTTGCTGATGAAAATCTCATCACGCTAAAATATGTAGGAGAACGCCCGAAGCTCGAACAGGTCAAACTCGCCGGTGGAGGAGAGATTGACTCCATGATCAGAGCTGTCGCCATCGAACATCACGCGACCTTTTTAACCAGCGACTATGTTCAGGCAGAAGTGGCAAAAGCAAAAGGACTTGACGTTGTCTTCTTAAAGTCTGAGACCATCGACAACTTTGCTCCATTACTCATCGATGAATTCTTCGACGAAAACACCTTTGCAGTATACTTAAAAGAGCGTGTCTCCCCGTATGCCAGAAAAGGAAACATCCGCGAATCCAAACTCGTCACCATCCGCGATGCTCCGTGCACCGAGTACGAACTCCGTGCAATTTCTCAGGAGTGTCTCGAGCGCGCAAAGCGCCACCCGGACGGATTTGTCGAAGTAGAACTCCCGGGCGTTACTGTTTCCCAGATTGGATCTATGAGAATCACCACCACGAGACCGCCGTTCTCTGACGGAATCGAGGTCACTATCGTCAGACCAACCCGCGAAGTCTCCTTTGAGTCCTACAACTTTGCTGCAGCATTAAAGGACCGCTTAAAGGAAAGCGCAGGCGGCATGCTCATTGTCGGAACTCCGGGCTCTGGAAAATCCACTCTCGAGCAGAACATCGCAACGTATCTCTCAAGCGAAAACTACATCGTCAAAACCATCGAATCCCCGCGTGACTTAATGGTGACCGATAAAATCACCCAGTACACCTCGCTTGACGGAAGTATTGCTGCGGCAGGAGAAGTCATCACCCTTCTCAGACCTGACTACGTTGTCTTTGATGAGATGAGAAGAAGCGAGGAACTTGCAGTATTCGCAGATCTTCGCCTGTCTGGAATCAAAGTCATCGGAGGCCTTCACGCAAAGTCCGCCCTTGATGCATTAATCAGACTTGCAAGCCTCGTTGACTTAAACCTCATTCCGCAGATTGTCGCAACCATGGTCTTTGTAAAAGGCGGAGACATCTCTGAGATTTACAACGTGTCTACCGGATTCGGCGTTCCAAAGGCATTAGAGCAGATTGGCGATCCGCAGGTCAGACCGGTTGTCAGACTCACCAACATCATCACAACTGAGACCGTTGCCGAAGCATTCCGCTACGAAGGCGAAGTCATGGTTACTCCGGCCTCCGGACTTCCAAAAGCCCCGCCGGTAAAGACCATTGAGCAGGCAAAAGCCGAGGCAAAGGAGAAGGAAGCAGCCAAGGTCGAGCCGCCAAAACCGAAGGCAGAACCAGTGCCGGCACCGGCAGAAGCCGAGCGCCAGGCCCCGCCAATCCACTCCATGCCGACCTATGAGGTAACAGAAGACAACCCGGCATGGCTTGTCCTGGAAAAGGAAATCCAGAACGAAATCTGCCGCTTCACCGAAGGCGACATCGTTGTCCGCATGATCTCTGACACCAAAGCCGCAGTCTACATCGATGACACCGATGTTCCGGCAGCCATTGGAAAAGCCGGCAAAAACATCGCTGCTGTTGTAAGCAAGGTTGGAATCGGAATCGACGTCCGCCCGCTATCAGACCTGCCGGGGAGGGAGACCCTAACTGAAATCCAGGCTCCTGCAACCCGCAGCGGACCCGGATTCAAAATCAGAAGCGAGAAAAAACAGCTCTCAATCATCTGTCCGGAACACTCCGGCAAGATTGTTGACCTCTTCTCCGGCAAAGAGTACCTCTTCACCGCAACGGTGGATGCGCACGGAGAAATCCACCTCGCAAGAAACTCAAGTATCGCTGTAGAAATGGTGCGCCGTTACGGCGCCGGCGAAGACCTCAAACTCCGCCCCGTAGATTAAATACAATATAGGAAAAATCATGACAGAAAATCTCGTAATGAGCGAAATCGAACCGGCAATCCGCGAGAACTGGATTCCGCAGTTCGAATCAAACCCGAACCCGGAAAAAGACAAGCTGTACGTAAACGTAGCATTCCCGTATCCGTCCGGTGCAATGCACGTCGGACACGGAAGAACCTACATCATCCCTGATGTTGTTGCCCGCTTCTGGAGAATGAGAGGAAAGCAGGTCCTCTTCCCAATGGCATTCCACGTCACCGGAGCACCTGTCCTTGGTATTGCAAAGCGTATCGCAAACAAAGATGAGAAGACCTTAAAGCTCTACGGAGGCCTCTACCGTGTCCCAGCTGAGACCTTAGAGAAGTTCACTGATCCGATTACCATCGTCAACTACTTCGCAGACGAATACCAGCGTGTCATGCAGCAGCTCGGTCTTTCCATTGACTGGAGACGCAGATTCACCACCATCATCCCGCAGTACAGCAAGTTCATCGAATGGCAGTACACCCACATTCACGGTCAGGGCAAAGTCCAGAAAGGCGAGTACCCGGTAAGATACTGCCCGCACTGTGAGCAGCCGGTCGGAGACCACGATCTCCTCGAAGGCGACAGCGCAGAAGTCATGCACTTCGTCTTTGTCATGTACCAGTTCGGTGAGTTCCAGATTCCGTGCGCAACCCTTCGTCCGGAAACCATCTTCGGTGTCACCAACCTCTGGGCAAACCCGGAGACTAACTACCTCAAAGCAGAAGTTGACGGAAAGAAGTGGATCATCTCCGAAGAGGCAGCAGAGAAGCTTCGCATGCAGAAGCACACTGTCACCGAGCTTGGCAGAATCATGGGAACCGAGCTCATCGATCAGAAAGCAATCAACCCGTACACCGGTGCAGAAGTCCCAATCCTTCCGGCATCCTTCGTTGATTCCGACATGGGTTCCGGTCTTGTCATGTCCGTTCCAGCCCACGCACCGTTCGACTACATCGCACTTCGCGACTTACAGCAGCAGGGCAAATACACTGACATCGTCCCAATCCCGCTCGTAACTGTCCCGAACTATGGAACAATTCCAGCCCAGGACATCGTCGAGAAGAACAAGATTCCAAACCAGGACGACCCGAGAATGGATGACCTCACTCAGGAGCTCTACACTGCTGAGTTCTCCAAGGGCAAGTTAAACGAGAACTGCGGAGAACACGCAGGAAAGTCCGTCCGTCAGGCAAGAGAGGATGTCACCCGCGAGTTCGTTGAACAGCGCGGATCCATCATGTTCCACGAGATGAGCCAGAAGCGTGTCATCTGCCGCTGCGGAAACCGCGTCTATGTCAGAATCTTAGACGACCAGTGGTTCATCAACTACGGTGATGCAGAGTGGAAGCAGGCAGTTCACGAGGAACTCCCGAACTTAGAGCTTGTCCCGGCAGAGGTCAGAGCAGAGTTCGAGAGAACTACCGACTGGCTCCGCGAGTGGCCATGCTCCCGCCGTGTAGGTCTTGGAACCCATGTCCCGTGGGATCCGAAATGGCTCTTTGAACCGCTCTCCGACTCCACCATCTACATGGCATACTACACCATCTCTCACAAGATTGAGAAGATTGATGCAGAAAAGCTTGTTCCGGAAGTCTTCGACTACATCTTCCTTGGAAAGGGAGACGCCGCAAACCTGCCGGTTGACGAGGCAACCGTAAAGGACCTCAGAGCAGAGTTCCTCTACTGGTACCCGTATGACTACCGCTTCAGTGCAAAGGACTTAATCTCCAACCACTTAACCTTCCAGCTCTTCCACCACAAGGCAATCTTCCCGGCAGAGCTTCAGCCGA
>SUTD01000021.1 GCA_015063085.1 Methanocorpusculum parvum | reverse complement strand
TTTTTTTATTTGTATTTGAACCAGCGTCCCTTTTCGTCGTACTCGCCGTCCTCTTCTTCCGGTCTGTGATATGCCTGCCCATTGTAGATTGTCAGCATCCGTTTGAAGAAGTATGTCTTGAAGGAGACAAAGAACGGCACAAAGACAAAAGCGGTTACTGCAAGAGAGATGACAGATGCAAAGATAACTTCCGGTGTCAGAACAAGAGCTGTCAGCTCTTCAACCGGCATTGAGAGAAGAACCTCTTCGCTGAGTTCTGTAAGCGGCAGGAGTGCTTCAAACCCTACGAAGCTCATGACAAGCGACATGAAAAACGATGCGAAGAAGAGCACTGCGATGTTCATCAGATAGAATGCCGTAATCGAGAACGAACCGACAGCAACGCGCTTTGCGCTGTCTTTTACTGCCTGCCCCATGGTTAAGTTGTGACGGATTGCCGTGATATCTGCGAAGTAGCAGAAGAACACAAGCGGGATTACCACAAAGAGACTGATGTATAAAGCCATCTCCGGAGAGACACCAAAGAGAAGCAGAAGCGTTGTTGCCAGATTCATTAAGAACCATGTCAGAAGAACGAGCAGAATATTTGGGAAGAGACAGCGTCTGAATCCGTATCGCGCATATATCCTGAATGCTCCCTTCTTCTTGTTGTTATCGATTAAGACACCGTACGTTCCGGCTAAAACGTACGGGAAGGCGAAGAAAAAGATAACCAGCACAGCAAGACCTGCGGTTTGATTTACGGTAAATGCCAGGTAGTATGTCAGAAGGATGGCAAGAGCTGAAAAGATGCCGGAAATCCAGACATGCGGCATTTTTCCATAGGCTTTTACCGCCTGAGACAAGGATGAAAAGACCATTTACTCACCGATTCCTCGGCATGGCCACGAACTCTCTGACCTGCAGGTCGAAGAAGGTTGCCGTATGGGACGGGAGAATTACGAGAACAGTGTCTGCTCCTTCTGCAGTGCCGCCGACAGCAATAACTTCACGGTCGACCGGAACTGCCCCCTGGTCTGCTGCAATTAACACACACTCGACAGCTACCTTCATACCAATGCCGACAGTACGGCGGAATGCTTCAGCGATAGCTTCAGTTCTGGATGCCCCGCCAATCCGGCGCGAGATTGCGCGCTCCATACCGGATAAGGCATGCGTGCCGGTAACAATACTGACACCTTCTTTCTTCAGCTCTTCTGCAAGTTCGCAGTCAAACTCCCAGATGCCGGGACCTTCGAATCCTACCGCATGGGTTACCACAACTAAGCGGAGTCCTGCTTTTTTGCACTCTTCCCAAAAGATGCGGGCGGTATATCCGCTGCATGATGCAATAACAACATCAGAAAGTCCAAGCTCCTTTGCACGGGACACAGCAAGTTCTGCGCAGTCTTTCGTATTCTCCTTTCCCTGAGCTGAAAAATATGTAATGGATTTTTCTGTTTTCATGATTACTCTCTCTTCACCGCAAAGTTCACAAATTCCGTGAAAACATAGTCTGAGACTTCAATATTTTTAACAATCGCACGCGGACAGGAGTATGTCATTGAGAGGAACTTCTCAATAACTGCCTCTTCACCGGTAACCAGAGCACGGACACGACCGTCTGCGAGATTTTCCACTTCGCCGGTCAGTCCTGCACTATCAGCCGTTTTTTTAACGCAGGAGCGGAATCCTACTTTCTGTACCTTTCCGGAGAAGAGAATTTCAACGGTTTTCATCATAGTCCTGTCCTTTGATTACCATAACTATTGGCTGTGATAATTTAATAAGTAGTTGAGGAGGGGGAATGGAGAAAAATACCTAAACCATAAGCGAGAAAAGAATAGTTATGAATAACAACCGCCGGCGTATTTTTACCGTCCTGGCTTTGGCAGTCCTGATTCTCTCCATTCTGAGTGCCGGGTGTATCAGCACACTCAGTCCGCTTCCGCACGAAGTAAAGGTCAGGGATAATATCATTTCCGTTAACCCGGAGTATGTTCCCTCATCACTGATAGTTTCCCTCCTGCTGAATCCAAATGGTTATGAGACAAGTCTCTTTGATGCGCTTGATGAATATCTTCCGCGGGAAAATCCGGTAATTGAGGTAGGAGCAGGAATCGGTGTGGTATCCGCATATGTAAATGACCGGATATTTATCAAGACCGAACACATTGCGTTAGAGCCGAATCCGTACTATACCAGACTCCTCACCGAGACAAAGAAGATTAATAATCTTGGAACCCGGTTCGTTCAGGGGGCAATTAACTATGAATCTGCACTTAGTCCATATGTGATGTCAAAAAACGGCCGGGAGAATGATGCATCAGCATATACTCTGGTATATTCCTCTGACTCCATCATAGAGCTGAAGATGGAAGTCCAGTCGTTAACACTCTCAGAAGTTATCCGCGATTCCGCCTTCGTGGACAAAACAAACATCACCCTGATTGTGGATGCTGAAGGAGTGTTTGCAGAGATTCTGGATAACGAACCGGAGCTTAGAGATGCAGTCTCCATTATCTTCGCAACTGTTCTCGATGACACAGAAATCTTTGACATTAAAAGAAAAGCCGAAGCTGCAGGATATGTTCTGGTCAATATGCCGGCTGCTGATGACGGAGGTCTTACGACTTTAGTCTTTAAGAGAATATAATCTCCTCTTTTTTTCCTCGATAGATAGGTTTATCTTCTGCCGTGCAGAATAAATAATCAGCGCTTTTATCAGTTCGTTAGAACAGGTTTTGCAAACCATATTTCTTAGCGTATCTTTCTTGAGGTTTCTCATGACACAGGTAAATGACGTAAAATCAGGAACTACCACAGTAGGTATTGCATTCGACAACGGAGTTGTCCTCGCTACTGAACGCCGGGCAACTATGGGCAACTTAATCGCAAGCAAGAAAGCAAAGAAAGTCCATGCCATCTCCCAGAACATCGGGATGACTATTGCCGGTACCGTTGGAGACGCCCAGCGTCTTATCCGCCTCATCAACGTAGAATCCTCTCTCTACGAACTCCGCCGCGGATATCCAATCAGCGTTGGTGCTGTATCTACCGTGCTTTCCAACTACTTAAATGACAACCGCTTCACTCCGTACAGTGTCCAGCTTGTTGTCGGAGGAGTTGATGCAAACGGATCTTCCCTGTACTCCGTTGATGCCGCAGGAGGAGCAACTCTTGAAGAGAACTTTGTCTCCACCGGTTCCGGATCCTTTACTGCATACGGTGTGCTGGAAGACCGTTTTACCCCGAACATGACAAAAGACGATGCCGTCCGCCTTGCTGTTCACGCACTGCGTGCCGCAATGCGCCGTGACGCTGCATCCGGTGAGGGCTATAATGTTGCCGTTATCACCAAAGACAAATTTGAATATATTGATGAGGATACCATAGCCGGCTACTTGCAGCCGGCAAACGCCTAATCTTTTTTGGAACGATTTTTATGCAGGTTGAAGACAGACTGAAAGAACTTAAAGAAACCATCAACAAAAAAGTCCCGCGCGGTGTTGAAGTCACTGATGTCGAATTCGAAGGGCCGGAGATGGTTATCTACACCGACAATCCGGAGAAGTTCGCAGCCGAACAGGATTTAATCAAAACACTCGCCCGTGACTTACGAAAACGCATTGTGGTCCGCCCGAACATCTTAGGAGACACAGAAGTTGCCTATGATATGGTCAAGAAGGTTGTTCCGGAAGGGGCAGGAATCACTGACATTTTCTTCGACACCGATACCGGTGAGATGTTAATCGAGGCAGAAAAGCCGGGAGTTGTCATCGGAAAGAACGGAGCAACGCTTCGCGACATCACCATGAAGACCGGATGGACGCCAAGAGTTGTCCGTACTCCGCCGATTCCATCCATGACCATCAAGCAGGTCAGACAGTACCTTCGCGAAGCACGTGACGAGAGAAAGGAGTTCCTCAGAAGATGCGGCAGAAGAATCCACCGCGATTCCTTATACTCCGGACGCGACCGCGACCAGTGGCTCAGAGTGACAACCCTTGGATGCTGCCGCCAGGTTGGACGCGCTGCATTCCTGTTAACCACTCCGCAGAGCAAAGTCTTAATCGACTGCGGAGAGTCTCCGGGGGCAACCGGTGCAGCATCTTCTCCATACCTTCACGTTCCGGAAATCTATCCATTCTCCACCCTTGACGCAGTCGTCTTAACCCATGCACACTTAGACCACTCCGCATACGTTCCGCTTCTGTACCGATACGGATACGACGGCCCGGTCTACACAACGCCTGCAACCCGTGACCTTGCCGCAATGCTTCAGCTCGACTACCTTGATGTCAACAACAAGGAAGACAAAGCTCCGCCGTACTCATCCAATGAGGTTCGCGAGTTTGTAAAGCACACCATCACCTTGGGATACGGAGATGTCACAGACATCGCACCAGACTTAAAGCTCACCCTCCACAACGCAGGACACATCTTAGGTTCTGCAATTGCTCACTTCAACGTTGGAAACGGTCTCTATAACATTGCATTCACCGGTGACTTATACTACGCAAAGAGCAGACTGTTCAACCCGGCAGTCTCGCAGTTCCCAAGACTTGAAGCACTTGTGATGGAATCCACCTATGGAGGTTCCGAGGACTTCTCTCCATCCAGAGCAGATGCAGAAGCACACCTCTGCGAAGTCATCAGCGAGACCTTATCCCGCGGAGGAAAGGCATTAATTCCGGCATTTGCTGTCGGACGTTCCCAGGAGCTTATGCTCGCATTAGAGGAGGGTATCAGAAACAAGAAGCTTCCGGCATGTAAGATTTACTTAGACGGTATGATTAAGGAAGCAACAGCCATGCACACTGCATACCCTGAGTATCTGAATAACGACTTACGAAACCAGATCTTCCGCGACAACTACAACCCGTTCCTTGCCGAGTGCTTCGAGCAGGTTGACTCCTACGAGAAGCGCCAGGAGGTTATCTTCTCCAAAGAGCCGTGCGTTATCATTTCAACTTCCGGTATGTTAAACGGCGGACCGGTTCTCGACTATCTCTCAAACCTTGCAGAATCCGAGAAGAACACGTTAATCTTTGTCGGTTACCAGGCAGACGGAACCTACGGACGCCGTATCCAGAAGGGATGGCGTGAGGTTCCGATGGGCAAGAAGGGCAGTATTATCATCAATATGGAAGTCCAGACCGTCGAAGGTTTCTCCGGTCACGCAGACAGAAAACAGCTCATGAACTACGTGCAGTACGTTCAGCCGAAGCCGGAGCGTGTTTTCACCATCCACGGTGAAGAGTCCAAGACCATCGACCTTGCAAGTTCCATCTACAAGAAGTTCCACATCCAGACTGTGTCTCCGCAGAACCTGGAGACCTACCGTCTGGTGTGAGTCTTTTTAGAGAAACCTCTTTTTTTTCATTTTTGTGAGTCTGGATTACTCAGGATGCTCTCACTCTCAATTCGCACTCGACAAAAACGCAGAATCGCACGCCCTTTGGACTTGCGATTCTGCGTTTTTGTCGAATAGGAACAAAGATTTAGAACGAACCCTCACCTCACCAGATGCTCAACCGCTTTCAGTCCCATCTTTTCAAAAACAGCAAGAATCTCCTCCGTAGGCTCTTCTTTTCGGTAAAACAGATGGCTTGCGCAGTCACAGTCCGAGCAGCCGAACTTTTCAACATACGTTCCGCCAATTCCTGCAGCTAAAACGCATTCGAGCCTGTCTTTTGTTTCTGCGCAGACGGTTTTCTCAAGAACGGCTTCTTCCATCAGGTAATCGATGTGCCATTTGGCTTTGCGGTACCGCTCGCGGGAGAAGCGGATGTGCCGTGATACGCGGGAAAGCCCGCCTGAGCCTAAGGCTGAACCTGCGTAGATGTAGTAACCGGGTTTGAAGGAGATGATGCCCAATGCTCCGATGCGGATGTCTTTTGGGATATCGAGGCGGAGGATTAGGGTGTAGATTCCTTTATTCATCTTCCAGCTCAGCAATCATGCGCAGAACATATGTGTGGAGAACAGGGACCATTGTTGTTGCCACCTGCCACACATAGGGGAGATTTACCTCGGAATATGCATGAACCAGTTTATCCCGCATCCCGGCAATCTTCTTCCAGGGAACATCAGGATACTGTTCGCGCAGAGAATCCGGAATCTGTTTTGCGGCCTCCCCAATGATTTCTACAAACCGAACAATTCCACTGTTGTAGAGCGGGTCCTGCAGAAACTCTTCATATGTCATTCGCGGAAGAGCCTGGGCAATGTACTCAGACTGAACACGGATATCATCGAGATAGGTGAGAACATCATGCGAACTCATGCTTCAGCCTCAGATGCTTCACAGAAAATTACATCCTGCATAACATAAGAACGAACTCTTGGCTTCAGATACTGCGGAGAAACTAAATCTACAGAACGTCCAAAGAGATGTTCCAGATATTCAGACAAATCAAAATAGGTGTCATAGGTGTCATACTCCGGTCTGAATTCGTAGATTACATCAACATCAGATTCGACAGTATCCTCACCGCGGGCAACCGAGCCGAATATGCCGAGGCTTTCAATACCGAACCGTTCCCGTATGTAGGAGATATTCGCATCAAGCTTCGCAAGAACCTCATCACGGATACTGGTCTGATTCGGCATAGGATTATTATGTAGATTATCAGTCTGAAGTCTTATAGTTTTGGCCCTTGTTAATAGCCAGATTCCAGATTCCTCTTCGACATCATCACATGTGCTTTTGCCCCTTTGGTCACAGGTTCACCGTGCCCGCTCCAGAGTGATTCTGCCGGAAGCTCCGCTATCCGGGAGACCGATTCACGAAGCGCTGCAAGGCTTCCGGTCGGGAAGTCATATCTGCCGTATGAGCCTTCCGGGAAGATGGTATCTCCAGCAATTAGTACACCGTCTTCTTCGCGGAAGAGGCATATGCTGCCTCCGGTGTGTCCCGGGGTGTGATAAACGGTAAAGCCGTCGATTACTTCTCCGTCCTTTAACGGCTCTGCCAGGATTGGAATCTGCGGAGAGCCGAAGTGCGAGGAGAGGGAGAGTGCTGAATCCGTGAGGAATTGCAGTTCGTGTTCTCCAATGTAGATTTTTGCCCCGCAGAGTTTTGCGATATCATTTGCATGAGCCGTGTGGTCGAAGTGCCCGTGCGTCAGGACAATATTTTCAATTTGGTCTTTGTACGGTTCAACCCGTTTTGGATCAATACCGGCATCGATCAGCGTATTTCCGACAAGGTAGGAGTTTGCCTGCCAGAAATGTCCGGGGATTACTTCCGGCATCATCTCTTTAAGACACCAATTTCGGAGAGCATCTCCGGCAGATACTCCTTTGTTACGAAGTCAAGACCGTGACTTGCGAATGCCTGCTGTTCAGACTTTAAGCCCATCTTGAGCTGCAGGCTGATTTCGTTCTTCCAGAAATCGCTTCCGAAGCGCGGATCGGTAAGCTCCGCCTTGAGTGCCTCGATGTCTTTTTCCGAGAGCTTATCTGCCGGCAGGTTATAGCGCTGAATATCCGACGGCTTGACACCGATAAAGTGTGCGGAAGGCGTTGCAAGGAACTCTGACATGTGTGCTGTTTTAATCGAACCGTACGCAACGGATGCATAAATACGGTATGACCACGGATCACCGTCAGTGAAGACCACAACAGGAAGCTTAAGCTCTTCATTTAAGCGCTTGAGCATTCTGCGGGTTGCGCGTGTCGGCTGACCTTTTAAGTGGAGGAGGATTGTGTTATAGTCCTCGTCGAACCCGTTTTCCTGAAGACGGGAGAACATACCGCCGGTCTCTAAGGCAATAACACAGCAGGCATCGTGGTCTACGAGTTCTACGTTTTCCACGTTGTTTGGGATGTTGTATCCGGCCTCTCCGACATCATCCTGACAGTGAATCTCCTTCATTCCGCGCCGGGTATTCTCGCGGACACGAAGCGGGCCGAAGATGGAAGCTCCATCCTCTTCCGGGCGCATGTGGAAGTGCTCTCTTTGAAGAGATGTGATAATCTCTAAATCCTCAACCAGATAGTTGCTTTCGTTCTGGGCATGGAACTTTGCCTGCTTCCAGCCTTCCGAGATGTAATACATTTCTCTTAAGGTTGACGAACGGTTCTCCTGCAGCTGCATCTTGATAAAGCCCATCACATAGGCCATCTTCAGCATCTGAAGAGATGACTTGACAGTTCCTGCATTTCTTGTGCTTTCCTTTTCTCCATACTTCCAGACCTCGGAGTCGTCATCATAGGTCAGATTCCGCTTGGTTCTGGTCGGAAGAGTGATTGACGGAACATCTCCGCCTCCGATCTGGTCATACCATACTTTGGCGATTTCCATCAGCCGCTTCTGTGTTGCCTGGTCTCTCTCGTTCATCTCAGACATCTAAATCAACCTCCACTTTCAGATTCTCGGAAACACCCTGCATCTGGATAAGTCCTCCGCCTTCTCCATGATAGGTCACCTCAAAGGATTCGCCTGCTGCCAACGTGAACTTCCAGAGTTTCGTGTACTCTCCGTCCATCTCGGAGACAAAGGTCGGCGGGATGTTAGCATCCTCTGCGCTGTCGAATGAGATGTCATAGAGCGTTATCTCCTGGTCTTTTGTTGTGTAGTTGTCGATATGAATCAGAATCTGCCCGCCTGTTGTTTTCTTCTTCAAGACAACACGGCGCATGATTCTGCCTTCGATTATCGATGTGTCAGGAACCGGGAGTTCAACAATTTCTGCGACCTTTTCTGCGATCAACGGGATTACTGCACAGATAGCGCGTGCTCTGTCGTCCTGCTGTTTGTTCTTCTCGCGCCTTGATAAGAACTGCTTTAAATCACGTCCGAGCTCCTGTAAGGCAAGGGTAATTTCGCGCTCGACTTCGGGAACAGAGGCTACTGCATCCTTGGATTCGCTGGTGAACGGAACATTGGTTGCTGCAACGTGAACCAGAATCATTAAAGGACCGGTCGGCAGTCCCTGCTGTGAGACGTTGTAATTTTTCCAGTTTACGCCCTGCACTGCGTTGGTAATCGCACACGCTCCCTGCTGATAGAGAAGCGGCACGCGGTTTGCGAAGCGGAGAAGCGTTGCCTGTCCTTCTGCCTGAAGCTTTCCGCCGTATCCGATTGCCGCCTCGACGATAAAGGAGTGGCCTCCGAATACGTTTCCGGGGCGGGTTCTTGCTTTGATGAAATCAAGCTCGAACTCCTTTTCCATGCCTTTTACAATGAGATCTTCAGTAATCGGAGACAGACACTGGGATGCAGGAGGGGCAGGGATTTTGGTGGTCTGCATTGCTTCAAGGAGTGCTGAGAGCTGTTCGAGCGAGAGCTCATCTGTTTTTACCGTCGGCTTCAGCTTCGCGTACTGACAGATTTCCGCAGCAGTCTTTGCCCCGACCTTGGAGAAACTGTCAACCAGGAACTCTGAGAGCGGAAGTTCTGAAGCTGCTGCCATTCGTTTGAGAACACCAAGCTCAATTCCGTACGGGTGAGGCTTGATAGCAACAGGACACGGTGGAACGTCGGATGATACGCGGTCGAAGATGAACGCATCATCGTCGAGTTCCACGCGGAACTTTGCGTGCGGGTTGACGATTGATGTGTACTTGAGGTACTCAAGGAGCTTTTTCTTTGCTGCGATATTGCTCTTGAACTCAAGCTCGATTCTTGTTCCGTGCGGGAGAATCCAGTCAATCTCTTCGTGCGAGAGAACCTCGGGTTCGTTGGTCTCGGTCTTGATGGTCAGGCTCATCTTGTGAGCAGGTCTTGATGCATCAGTTCTTGAGATGACCGTGGTCGGCTTTCCGGTTGTAAGCTGAGCGTAGAGCACTGCAGCAGAAATTCCAATACCCTGCTGACCGCGGGTCTGCCGTACCTGATGGAAGCGGGAACCGTAGAGGAGTTTTGCATAAACAGACGGCATCTTTTCCGGAATAATTCCCGGGCCGTTGTCTTCGACCACCACGCGGAAGACATCCTCTTTGATACGGCGGACGGAGACTAAAATATCCGGTAAAACCTGCGCTTCTTCGCAGGCATCAAGGGAGTTGTCGATTGCTTCCTTGACGGTGGTGATGATTCCCCTGGTTGGGGAATCGAAACCAAGCATGTGCTTGTTCTTCTCAAAAAATTCCGCTACACTGATGCTTCGCTGTTTCTTTGCAAGCTCGTCAGCAAGAACCATGCAGTACCTCGTCTACTGCGGCATCTAACGTCATCTCGGTCTGGACTGCAGTTGCCAGGTTCTTGAGCATGACCGTTCCAGCCTCCGCTTCCTTTGCTCCGATAACAACCGCATGAGTTGCACCGGATTTTAAGGCGGATGAGAGCTGTGCTCCAAATCCTCTGTCAAGCAGATCCATGACTGCAGGGATTCCTGCTTCGCGGAATGCTGCGGCAGCGGCATATGCAGCGGTTCTGGTCTCTTTGGTGCAGACTACCGCAACTGACGGACCGCGAGCCGGTTTGAACTCTCCAATAGAGACTGCAACACGGTCGAATCCGATTCCAAATCCGCAGGACGGCGTGTCTTTTCCGCCGAATAAGTGTGCCAGGCGGTACACTCCTCCGCCTAAAATCTGGTTTTCGGCTCCTAAGTTGTCTGCGAATCCTTCAAAGACCATTCCGGTGTAGTAGTCAAGTCCGCGTGCGATTCCGAAGTTGTAGACAACCGGGATGTTCTGTGCTTCAAGGAAGCCGAAGGTTTCTTCGATGCGTGCTCTCTCCGGGATGTCTCCGACAACGGCAAAGACGTCTGCGAGGCTCTGTGCTTTGGTGAGTGCCACAAGCGGTTCGAAGAGTTCCGGTTTTCCAAGGGATGCAACGGTGTTTCTGAGGAGTTCTTCGTCACGCTTGTCAAGTGCGGACATGACTTTCTTCTGCTCGATTGCATCGAGGTCAGAGAGAAGGGACTTCATCGGAGCTAAGTGGCCGACTTTTAAGATGAAGTTGACTCCGGTGCATTTGAGAAGTGCGTGGGCAACTGAGATGATTTCTGCATCCGCTGCTGCAGAGTCTGCTCCGATTAATTCACATCCAAACTGCCAGAACTGTCTGTAGCGTCCTTTCTGCGGGCGTTCATATCTGAAGCATTCTTCGAAGTAGAACCAGCGAAGCGGTTTTGGGGCTACCTGCGCTTCGTTGACATATGCACGAATTGTAGGGGCTGTGAGTTCCGGGCGAAGGGCAATGCCGCGTCCTCCTTTGTCTTCGAAGGCGTACATTTCGCCTAAGATTCCTTCTCCGGATTTGAGGACGAAGAGTTCCTGTTCCTCAAACATCGGCGTCATTACTTCGCCGTATCCAAAGGATGCGGCAACTTTGCGCATTTTCTGTTCGAGTTCACGGCGCTGTGCCATTTCGTCGGGGAGGAAGTCCCGGGTTCCGCGTGGTTTCTGTATCATTTATATCTCCGTTGTGGGGCTGATCCGATGAAGCGTTTCCAGGCTGATTCGTTTCCGATCCATACATCCTCTTTTTTGATTCTGGACTGCAGGTAAAGCGACAGCAGGATTAATCCGATTCCAAGATAGAGGAGGGTTATATCCAGCATTCCGCACAGTGCACAGCCGAACCATGCAAGAGCAGTGATTAATACTCCCTGATATGCGGCTTTCCGGTATCCGGGAAGTCCTGTTCTGACAAAGATTCGCGTGTCGCGAAGCCAGAGGAAGGATACGGCGCAGGCTCCGAAGAGACCTACAAAGAAGATGGGATCAAGAGATACAGCCATATTGTGTTATATATTTGGCGGGATGGTACTTTAAGATGTAGATTGTACGGCTGCAGGTATTTCCTCTGTCTCCGTCCTCATTGTACCGCCCAGCACATATTCGCGCGTTTGGCCGCAGCATGCCAAATCTCTTGAACATACGGGAAAAACCGTCCGCGTGATTTTTAGAAACCCCTGCAAATCCGCAAGTGCCCAAAAATCCTGTTTTTTACTCATCATTTCTATGCCTGCGGCATCCTGCAGGTATGCAGCTTTTCCCGCTCTTTGCCTCAGCTCTCATGTCCGTTAATTTCTAATAGGGTGGAAAGATATATTCTGTTACTGTTTTTCAAGAGGTTTCTATGCGTACTTCTTCTATTAACCCGAAATTGGTCTTATTTGTTGCCGCATTTGCCGCGTTTCTTGCAACATTCAACGAGACCTATCTGAATGTGGCATTTACGCCGATTATGGAGTATTTCTCTGTAGATGTGGGAACAGTACAGTGGTTAGCTACGGCCTACATGCTCGGCGCTGCAGTCATGGTGCCGGTTTCTGCTTTCCTCTACAAGAGTATCAGAACCAGAACGCTGTTCCTGACATCAGTTGGTCTGCTGATTGCCGGAAGTCTGACTGCTGCGTTTGCTCCATCGTTTGCGGTTCTTCTGACAGGCCGTATCTTACAGTCCCTTGGTACCGGAATGTTAATTCCGGTCGGTATGAACATCACTTTAGAAGTTGCCCCGCGGGAAAGA
The DNA here is from genome assembly GCA_015063085.1 of Methanocorpusculum parvum. Classification (GTDB taxonomy): domain Archaea; phylum Halobacteriota; class Methanomicrobia; order Methanomicrobiales; family Methanocorpusculaceae; genus Methanocorpusculum; species Methanocorpusculum parvum_A. The sequence continues at coordinate 4,852 of SUTD01000021.1, read as the reverse complement.
CTGGGAACCTACATGGGAATCATGGGGGCAATGACTACTCTTGGTCCGTCTTCCAGTGTAATTCTTGCAGGAGTAATCCTTTCCTTCTTTGACTGGAGAATGCTTTTGCTTGTCTTTGCCGTCCTTTCCCTGCTCTGCTTCCTCTCTGCCGCATTCATCCTGGGCAATGTTGCAAAACTGACGTACCCGAAGCTGGATATGCTCTCGACGATTCTCATTGGTCTTGCCTTAATTGGTGTCCTCTATGGAATCTCAAACGCGTTCTCCGGAAGCATCATTCTCTCTGCAGTAACGGCGGCTGCCGGCATCATCTGTCTGATTCTTTTCTTACGGCGTCAGAAACGCATCGAAAATCCGTTAATTGACCTTCGCCCTCTTTCAATTAAACCGTTTTCAATTGGCGTTATTATCAACATGCTTTCGCTGATTGTCATCTTTGCGATGAACATTGTCATGCCGGTCTATCTGCAGTCTGCGCTCGGAGTTCCGGCTATTCTGGCATCACTGACACTGTTTCCGGCAATTCTGCTCTCTTGTGTTATGTCGCCTGCTGCCGGAAGAATCTATGACAGGCACGGCCCGGGAATTCTGCTTCCCCTCGGCTTTGCCTGTATCGCTGTCTTTACGGCAGCCCTTGCAGTCCTGATTTCCACAGACTGTATTTTGCTGTTTGCCCTCCTCTACATCCCGGTAATCTGCGGTTCGGCACTGATTATCGGCCCGGTTCAGAGCTTTGCTCTCTCCCGCTTAAGCTATGAGATGAATCCGCACGGGGTTATTCTGATGAGTACCGGATTCCAGATTGCCGGCTGTATTGGTTCTTCGCTTTTTGCCGGCATCTATGCAATTGGAGCTGTATCTGCTGCGGAGACCGGATTTTCTGCTGCTGCAATACTTGCCGCTGTCTTTGCGATTATCGGATTCTTTTGTGCACTCTTCGTCAGAAAGGTCAGCCGCTTGGAAACGGCATAATCCTTTTTTTTCTCTGCTGCGTATTGAACACTTGCGCGCGTTTTGTAAATTATGCATTCCCCGGGAAAACCAGACACGTTCTCTCTTCCCGGATTCGGAGGATTCGTGCACAAATTCAAAAAGTGTCAATTATTTGCGCGAATCCGCTTCGCTGTATGCCGAATCCAGGCGGGTTTTTCCTCCGGTTTTTCTGCGTAAATGCGGTAAAAATACCTTGGAATTCGTCAATTGGCGCAAAACTGCGCCGAAAGACTATTTAACATACATATCGAACACATTTTACAAATATGTCTCCGAAAACCCAAAAACCCGTAATCTGCAATCTCTCCTACCCGGATCATGTCCAGCGTTCGCTCTACAGCATGTTTGCCTATGGCTGTGCCCGTGTCGGCAGAGGTGCCCGGGCATACCAGTACTTTGGAAACACTGTAACCTACGGGCAGCTCATGGATGACATCCACGCCTGTGCCGCAGGTCTCCTTGAACTGGGTGTTAAAAAAGGAGACTTTGTAACCATCTGCCTTCCCAATATTCCGCAGTGTGTCATCTCCCTCTACGCGGTAAACCGTATTGGTGCTGTCTGCAATATGGTACATCCCTTATCAACCAAAAGCGAGATTGAAAAAGCCGTAACCCTCACCGAAAGTCAGTTCGCACTTACCTTCGAACTCAACGAGGGACATTTCGAAGGGCTCTGCCGTACCATCATCCGCTGCCCGACTCCGGCATACTTCCCGAAGAATGCAAAAGGACTGATTATGAAGACGGCATACAACATCTCCGTCCGAAAAGCAAAACGGGTCAAGGGCGCTGTTCTCTGGGCATCAGTCATGGCTTCCGGCAGAAAATCGCTCACCGAAAAACCGCTCCCGAAAGACACCGTCAAACCCGCTGACACGGCTGCCCTCATGTATACCGGAGGCACCACCGGAGATGCCAAGGGAGTTATCCTCACCAACGAAGCATTCAACGTCACTACTTCCAGTCTTCTCCAGATGAAAATCGAAAACCAGTGTCACGAAGGCGGGGCATTTCTCTCTATCCTCCCGGTCTTCCACGCATTCGGCATGGTTGCAAGCGTTCATGCCCCGTTATCCTGCGGAATGCGCATGATTTTATCGCCGAAGTTTGATCCGAAGGAGTGTGCCAACCTGGTCTTAAAAGAGAAAATCGAGATTCTGGCAGGTGTTCCTGCCATGTACGAGCGGATGTATCCGCTGCTGAAAGGACACGACCTCTCATTCGTTGTCCACGCAGTAGCCGGCGGAGATCTTGTTTCATCCGACCTCATGAGAAGATACAACGAAATCTTAGACAGCAGCAACGAGGGGGCATCCTTCCTTCCGGGATACGGTTTAACCGAAGCATGCGGGCCGGTATGTCTGGCATCCAGAAGTGATATCGAACTGCAGGAAGGAGCCCTTGGAAAACCGCTTACCGGTCTTGAGATGTGCATTGTAGAACCGGGAACCACCAAAGTCATCGCAGACACCGAAGAAGGAGAGCTGTGCTTCTTTGGACGCTCCTTAATGGGAGGCTACTACAAAAACGAGAAAGCAACAGCCGATGTTATGCGCCGTCACAAAGACGGAAAAATCTGGCTGCACACCGGTGACGTGGTAACGCTTGATGAGGACAGAAACATCATCTTCAAATCCCGCTATAAGCGAATGGTCAAAGTCAATGGATACAACGTTTATCCAACCATCATCGAAAACACCATGGAGAAATGCCCGGCAGTATCCGAAGCATGCGCAGTGGCTGCCCCGTGGAAGACGGATAAGAAGATTAAGCTCTATGTAACCCTGAAGGACAAAGATGCGGACGAAGAAAAAGCCAAAGAGGAGATTATGGCGTATGCAAAGGCGAACCTGAATCACTGGAGCTGTCCGTTTGCCGTTGCCGTCCTCAAAGAGATGCCGAGAACGAAGATGAACAAAAAGGACTACAAGGTCTTCGAGACCGCAGATGAATAAATCATCCGCCTTTTTTTTGATTCCGGCAGACTGCCGCTTATGAATACTTTTTCCTCTCTGATTACGGTGTTTCTGCACGGGACATGAACCCGAATCTTTAACCCATCTGAATGCCTATTCTTAATCTGTATAACAATGGCGGAAAATCGAACGGTCACAGTAAGTATTACAATAAATCTGGGTAACTACGAAAACCTTCGTCTCGAAGTCTCCGATAAAGCAGAGACCAAAGAGGATGCAGATGCACTTCGCCATTTCCTCGCAGACATCCTTGACGGATATGGGAACAACAATGCAACCGCAAAAGCGGCCATCGACAAATACAAAGAGCGTATCTTAGCTGATACAGAAACGAATGAAGAGCCTGCCGAGTCATACAGCTTTGCTCTTTCCGATGAACCGGTATTGCCGTTCTTTGGCGGAGATGAACCGGAGATTGAATCTCCAATCCCCGACCTCCCGGTTTCCGATGCGGAAACTGCAGAGCCTGCTCTGGAACCGGTGCCTGTTTCGTCTGTACCGCAGGCAGCAGATGCCGAGTTCACCTGCGCAAAGTGCGGAGCACCGGTTACCAAACTGCAGCGGGATGTCTCCATGCTCTTCAACCACAAAATCCTCTGTAAAGACTGCATGAAATAAATGAAACCGCACCTTCTCTCATGGGAAGAAACCCTCTTCCGCGACCAGGACGTCTTTGACTTAAACTACGTTCCGGAGCAGTTCGACTACCGTGATGAACAGACGCAGGCTCTTGTGTTTGCTATCCGCCCAGCCCTTCGCGGGGGAAAAATCTTAGATACCGTCTGCAGAGGACCTCCGGGTACGGGAAAGACCACCTCGGTTAAGAAAATCTTCGAATCCTTACAGGAGACAACGCAGCTCATCGTCCCGGTTCATGTCAACTGCAGAATTGATTCGAGCGAGTACGCAGTCTTTACCCGCATCTACACCTCATTAACCAAACGCAGCCCTCCGCCGTCCGGGACCTCGGTTAAGCAGATTATCGACATGATTGCGAAGTATCTCGAGCAGGAGCCGGTACACCCTCTGGTCTGCCTGGATGATGCGAACTACTTAATCTACGAAAACCAGTTCAACAAAGTTCTCTACCCGCTTCTTCGGATGCACGAGATTTTCCCGGATATCAGCTTCGGTCTGATTGTCATTATCAGTGATCCGGGAATCGACCTGCAGAACTCGCTTGAGGTTCGTGTTCAGTCCACCTTCCATCCGGAAATTATCCAGTTCCCTCCCTACTCCGCGCGGGAAATTGCCGGCATCTTAAACGAACGCATTAAGCAGGGACTGTACCCGAAGGTTCTCAGCCCCGAACTTTTAGATGTCATTGTTGATCTGGTGATGAAGCACGGAGACGTGCGCCTTGGCCTTGATTTAATCAAACGCTCGGTTCTGTATGCGGAAAAAGCTGCACGAAGAGCAGTAACCGAAGAGGATGTGGAAAAAGCACTTACTGCCTCGCGCGACATGCACCTGGAGATGCTCATCTCCACTCTCGCAGACGATGAACGGCTGGTTTTAAAAACCGCTGCAGAGCTCTTTTCCGAAAAAACCTCTCCTACAACCAGGGAAATCCAGGATGCCCTGCCGAAAAACGGTCCAAAGCTTACCCGTATCAGCGAAATCTTCAAACGCCTGGACAGACTTCGCTTAATTGACCTTGAATACTCCAATCAGGGCGGGGGAAGACGCAGATATGTTCATCTCCACGAAGAGAGAGACATTATCCTTTCTCTTCTCTCGCGCCTGGAATGAACCGCTGATTAACAATCCTTATCTATTCTCCAATCACATATTTGATTACTATCCTTAAAGGGGGATGTATTTTGGTAAGTGTAAACGAATTAGGACTTGACCTCTTCGAAGAACTCGTAGAGAACGCAGAT
>SUTD01000020.1 GCA_015063085.1 Methanocorpusculum parvum | reverse complement strand
TCTCCTTCAAGACATACTTCTTCAAACGGATGCTGACAATCTACAATGGGCAGGCATATCACAGACCGGAAGAAGAGGACGGCGAGTACGACGAAAAGGGACGCTGGTTCAAATACAAATAAAAAAAAAGGGGAAATCCCTTTACTCTTTTACGATTGTTACAACTCTCTGCGGGAACGGGATGTCGATGTTTCTCTCGCGGAAGATTCTGTCTACTTCGCAGTTGACTGCGTTGATAGCTCCTTTCTTAACAGACGGGGATGCTGCGCAGAAGGTAATCTCGAAGTTTAATGAAGAATCTGCAAACTCCATGAAGAAGACATTCGGAGCGACATCATCAGAGAAGAGATTGCTGTTCTTCTTTGCGGCATTCATTGCCTCGAAGAGACTCTCTCTGACAAGTGCAAGATCAGAGCCGTAGGCAACACCGATGGTCTCGTGGACGACCATGTACTCAGTCGGCTTTGAGTAGTTGATAATAATATCAGCAGAGACGCTTGAGTTTGGAATCGTCATAAGCTGATTGTCTGCAGTCATGATGCGGGTGCTTCTGATTCCGACATGCACAACCTGACCGTAATTTCCACTGACAGATACCCAGTCGCCTTCGTTAAACGGCATGTCTGCGTTCAGCATGAATCCGCTGAAGATGTTTCCAATGATGTCCTGAGCAGCTAATGCGACAGCGATACCGGCAACGCCCGCGCCTGCGAGAAGCGGGGTGATATCAATCGCAAGGGCTCCTAAAATCATGAAAAGACCAATCATCCAGATGAGAATCTTTGCGATGAACAGGACCAGCGGGCAGAACTTCTTCATGTTCTCATTTGCGGAGCACATGACTACATTGACCAGTCTTGTTGCCAGACGGTGTGCAGCCCAGGTTCCAATAAGGATACAGATGGCTGCAAAGTACATTGCCTCAAACGGAATCAGTTCAAAGAAGTGGCCGGAGATGGTGATGTAGACTGTTGCGACAAGAACATAGAGTACTGCCGGAAGCCCAAGCGCGGTAATTACTGCCTGGAAAATTCCGGGTTTTGCTTTGGCAATCAGAAGGCGTGTTACCAGAAAAACCAGTAACGCAACGGCAAATCCGATTACCAGATCGATACATCCAACAAAAATATCGTTTGCCTCAATCATCATCCTTATATTTGACTGAGGCACTTTATCTTTTTCTGATTATTCTGTATCTTTATTTATAGTTATCACACGCTGCGGGAATGGAATCTCAATTCCGCGCTCACGGAAAATCCTGATGACCTCAGTATTCACCGCGTCTGCTGCGTCACGTCTGACGCGGGTTGATGCAGCACCGAATGTCAGTTCAAATATCAGTGCAGAGTCGCCAAACTCCATGAAGTCAACCTCGGTCTCGATTTCCGCAGAAAGGGCGGATGACTTCTCTGCTGCGGATGCTACGGCATCACACAGACTCTGTTTTACCAGCATGACATCCGAGTTATAGGCAACCCCGACATTCTCGCGGATTAAGAGAGCTTCGGCAGGCTTTGAGTAGTTCATGATGATGTTGTTTGAAATCATAGAGTTTGGAATAATCATCATCTGGCTGTCTTCAGTCATGATGCGGGTGCTTCGAAGGCCTACATGTACCACGCGCCCGTAGGTGTTGCTCAGATACACCCAGTCTCCTTCGGTGAATGGTCCGTCTGTATAGAGCACTATCCCGCCGAAGATGTTTCCGAGAAAATCCTGTGCAGCTAATGCTGCTGCGATTCCAACAACTCCGGCACTTGCAAGAAGCGGAGTGATATCAATCTTAAGCGTTGCAAGAATCATAAAGATTCCTGTTGCCAGGATAAGAATCTCTGCGGCAAACTTTGCAACAGGAACTGCTCTGCGATTTTTATCTTTCCTGCTTGAAAATGCATGTTCAATTAGATAGAGCACTGTTCGATACACAGCCCAAGTGCCGAGAAGAATTCCAATTGCTGAAAAATATCTGTCTTCCAGAGATATGTACTCGGGAAATGCAGTTGAGATAACTGCATATGCGGTAAGCAGACCTACGCATACCATAATCGGTGCATACAATGCTTTGACTACTGCTTTTGCATTCCCTTTTGTCCTTTGAATTAGAATTCGTTTTGCGGCATAAGCGGCACAAATCACAGCAAATCCGATGAGGAAAATAATAATACTCTGAATGGCTGTATCAGACGTTAGCATATCTGACTGTTTGTCAGAGAATACAAAAGCACTTTAGAAAGCGGCAGAGAAAAGAGCGGGAAAATATTGTGTAAATGGGTTTCCCCAATTTACATAATCTTTCCGAGCAGGCGGATAGAGTTGGTCATGTCCGGACCGAGTGGGGATCCGAAGATGATCTGGGTAACGCCGGCTGCGGTTAAGTCTTCACACTTCTGGCGGATGTCGTCTGGGGTACCGCAGATGGTGAATGCGTTGAGTTCTGCGTCAGTGACGAGCTCGTTGACAGACTTGAAGTCGAAGCGTGCGAGTGCGTCCTTGATCTTTGCAACGTTGTTGAGGTCAAGTCCGTGGCGCTGGAGAAGTGCTTCCGGAGATCCTGCTGCGATGAATGCAGAGACAATCTTTGCTGCCTTCTTTGCTTTCTTCTCGTCCTTGTCGATGGAGAGTGCAGTGTATGCACCAACGTCGAATCCCTTCTTGCCGACAGATTCACATGCTGCCTTGATGATTGGGATTGCAACTTCGAAGTCCTTCGGGTTGGATGCGTTGATAAGTGCTCCGTCTCCCTTAAGACCTGCGAGCTCGAGTACTTTCGGACCCTGTGCACCGACGTAGATTGGGATGCCCTTCTTTCCTGGGAGGGTAACACCAGTCAGCTTTGCACCGTCGTAGTCGAAGAATGCTTTGCCGGACTTCTTGAGTTCTGCACCGGAGGTAAGCTCGCGGATGGTGTCGATTGCTTCACCGAGTCTTCCGACTGGCTTCTCTGGGTTGATGCAGAGCTTTGGAAGAGTGGAGAGGTCACCTGGGCCGATACCGAGAGTTGCACGGCCGTCGGAAATCTCGTTGAGGGTACAGGCGAAGGATGCCATTGCTGCCGGGGTGTCGGTGAATGCGTTCATGATTCCCGGACCCATCTTCATGGTGGTGGTTGCCTGTGCGACTGCGGTTAAAACTGCGTAGCAGTGTCTGTTGTTGTAGTGGTTAGTGATCCAGGCGTAGTCGATGTCTTTGCTCTCTGCGAGTTTACAGTAGTCAACGACTTTCTTAACGTTAATGTTTCCTGGAACAAATTCAATTCCGTAAGTCATAGTTCTTTACACCTCGTTTTAAGAGTTTCATTCCTCAACATAAATATATTCTGATTTTACAGAGGAATTGCCGCCCGTAAATCGGTCAGATTTCGTCCTCCAAAAAAAAGTCCCAAAATAGGCGTATTTGTATGCGCCTTTGAGTGGACCTGCCGGGGATCGAACCCGGTTCTTCGGGTTCGAAGCCCGAAAGGATATCCACTACCCCACAAGTCCTTGACAATATATGTATGCGCTTCTTCTTTTTAACCCCTGTTGATTTAATACGGAGATACGCCAAATGTAATGTATGGTTTTATCTTCATCGGTAATCCGCGCCAGGCTCGAAAACGGCACACTTGGAATCGAGCCTTTCGCAGAAGAATCTCTTCAGCCATCCTCATATGATCTCAGAAGCGCAGAAGATATCATAATCAGAAAAGGAGAACTCACCCTTGTTCCGACAATGGAGTTCGTATCTCTCCCGGATGACCTCTGCGCAACGCTTTGGGGGCGCTCATCATTCGGCAGAAAAGGCGTTACCTTGGGTGCCGGATACATTGACCCGGGATTTCGCGGAAACCTTACCCTCTGCATGGTAAACAACGGACCAGAAGACATCGAGGTCACAAAAGGCATGCGTGTTGTACAGATGCTGATTCACGCAGTCGAAGGCAAAGTCGAGTCCGCATACAACGGACAGTACCAGGACAGTTACGGAGTTGTTGAATCAAAGCTGTAAGAGCCCGAACGAAAACAGCATCACAGGAATCATAATCGCACCCATGCAGTAAAGTCTGGGGATTCCAAGCTTTGCCGGAATCCAGCCTACTGCAGCTGCAAGGATTAAAATCATCAGCCCGAAAGGCCCGCAGAATACTGCGGTTAAAATAATCAGAAATATCAGAACCGATGCTGAAAGCATCTTCTGATTCACTTTTGCGATGTATTTTCCGGTCTTTGCGAAAATGACTGTCAGCACATATGCGAAAGCGGCAGATGCTCCGGCTGCTGCCAAAAGCATGAAGATGTTTGGAAGTGGAAACTCTGCAGCAGCCGCCAATGCTCCGGAACGCATACGCCCGACAGCATACAGCGCGGCAAGCCCTAAAACCGCGTTTGCTGTGTTTGCGGCTGATGTTGCAAGAAGATATCCGCGCGGATTTTTCGACTCATAATCTCCGCTTTTATGAAACGCGAGAAGCGCGTTTGCCGTACCGCTCGAAAATCCCGGAAGCCACCCGACAATCGCGCCGGCTATTGTGCCCTTGATCGTATGTGCCGCCATCTCCTTTTTCGATACAAAAAGATCGGAAAAACTTTGATCAGCCGTCTGCGGAACTGCTTTTAGCGCATGCAGAAGAACAGGAATTCCAAAAAGCCCTGTTAAAAGCGGAAGCAGAACCTCTCCCATACCAAAAGCGCCAAACGAAAAGTAGGAGAACCGCATCGAAAACACTCCAAGAAGTCCGGAGACCAAAAACAGCAGAAGAGCCCAGAGGGGAGTTTTTGAAAACACAATCAAGAGCCCTGCCGCTGTCAGAATCACAAGACCAATCGCCCAGTCAATCTCTGTCTGGAACAAAGGCAGAATGAAATAAAACGCCGCGAAAAGCGGAAGCGCATACACAAAACCCCAAAGACTTCCCAGTGCCGAAAGGCGAACCGCCTCTTCTCCGTTTCCGCTCAGATAGAGCCGGTGGGCTGGAAGAACCGAGAGCACGGTATCTGCATCAGGGACTCCGATAAATGTCGACGGCACAGCGTCCAAAAACGTGTGCACAATCATGCACGAAACAAGAAGACAGCAGATACCTTCTGCTCCAAACACCAAAGAAAGCGGGACTGCCGCGGCAGATATCACTCCTGCAAACGTATTCGTATGAAGCCCCGGAATCAGCCCGGAGAGGGTGCCGAGGACAACGCCTGCGAGTGTGCCAAGCAGGAGAGATAACATACTACACTCATACGCATGCGTCGGTTATTTAATTTGGCACGTCAATATTTCTCTTATGTTAATCGCCATCACCCAGCATGCCGGAGCTGTGGAAGACGAGGCAATTTGTGAGAAGTACAGTCACAAAGCAAAGTTCGTAGCCCCCGCCAGGTATCAGGAAAACGCAGACGAGATCGAAAAATTCGTCACAGCCACAAACAACCGCGAGTTTGACGCTGTTTTCTTCCCAAGCGCCCTTGCCGCAGAAAAGCTTGGAGCATCAGTCGACCCGCGTCTTGCAACAAAAGTCCGCATGATTGCAAACGGACCGCAGACCGCAAAAGACCTCCTCAACGTAGGTCTTGCCGCAGAGATGCTTCCGTTCTACTACTCGCGCGACTTGATTCCGTATCTTGGAAAATGGATTCACGGCAAAAAAATCGCGATTCCGAGAGCCGACTACACATATCCCCAGCTCGCAGCAGACATTGAGCGCGCAGGAGGAGTTCCATTCGAATACCACTGCTTTGAGCTTGCGCCAACCAACGAACCGCTCGACCTTGAAGGATGCGGAGCTGTTCTCTTCACAAGCCCTGAAGCATTCGAGATGTCCAGACTTCCGAAGGTAAAAGACATAATTATGATAGCTATCGGAGATGTAACAGCGAACGCAATGATGTACGGAGGCTGTCCTCCCTCTGTTGTCGGCGACGGCTCTGTTGAGGGTTCTCTTATCGCATTAAACTCATATCTCTGGACGGAGAGCTTCTGAAATGGGATACACGGGGATTCTCCTCGTTGACAAACCGCGCGGACCGTCCAGTCATCAGGTGGCTGCATGGGTGGGCGATATGCTTGGATGCAGTGTGGGCCATTCCGGCACTCTTGACCCGATGGTATCCGGCGTACTTGTAGTCATGCTGGGAAAAGCGGTAAAACTCGCTCCTCTTCTCCTTCAGCACGAAAAAGAGTACATCGCCTGCATGCGCCTTCATGCAGATGTTGACCGTGAGACTGTCGAGCGCGTTGTAAAAGGATTTACCGGCCGTGTTTACCAGAGACCTCCAAGACGGTCCGCGGTAAAGCGCGCACTGCGCATCCGCGTAATCTACCGGATTGAGGTTCTTGATATGCAGGGACGGTTAGTTCTGCTTCGCATCCGCTGCGAGGCCGGAACTTACATTCGAAGCGTCTGTGTACACATCGGAAACGTCCTTGGCTGCGGAGGTCAGATGATTGAACTGAGACGCACAATGTCCGGAGGCTTTACGGCAGATGAATCATACACCCTTCACGAAATCCGTGACGCGGTTGAAACCGGCAACTCCGCTCTATTAGAGCAGATGATCCTGCCTCCGGAAAAAGCAATCTCCGACATCCCGAAAATCGTCATCCGCGACCGTGCGGCAGACGCTGTGGCACACGGTGCATCACTCGCGTCTCCGGGCATTTTGTCTGTTGAAAAGTTCAAGGCAAACCAGAGCGTTGTACTGGTAACAGAGACAGGAAAACTCGTGGCTCTTTCAAAGGCTCTGTTTGACTCAGATAAAATGCCTATCGGGCAGCACGGAATTGTTGCCGTACCTGTGCGGGTTTTTGCAGAACCAATGCGCTAAGTTAATATGTCGGCACATCCAATATGATATGCCGATTTAGGCTGAGGTAGTCTAGTGGTAGGGCGCGGGCCTGGAAAGCCCGTGAGGCGAAAGTCTCTCGTGAGTTCAAGTCTCACCCTCAGCGCTCACTTTTTCTGAATTTGTTATGTCCTGTATCTCACTGTTTCGATAACTGAGATATTCTAAAAATTTCTTCACTGCAGGAGATGCATCTTTTCTGCTGCGCAGTGCAACACCAATCACCCGTGATGCCGCAACATCCAGTTCCTTTGCAATAATCCGATAGGGAATTCTTTTGAGAATCAGCTGCGGGAGAATTCCAATTCCCATCCCGCTTTCCACCATTGACATGACCGCATAATCATCCCATGTGGTAAAATGTACCTTCGGAGTTAAGTGGTGCTCGGCAAAGAGTTCGGAGATTTCTGCACATTTTTCCTTTTCCAGAAGAATAAACGGTTCATCGCAGAGCCGTGCTATTGGGAACTTTTTGCATCCTGCAAGAGGATGGTTTTCGGGCAGTATGACCATCAGTTTGTCCTGTTCCAAAGCTGCGGCATCAAGCCCTTTTGCAGCAGGTATTTTTAAAAATCCCAGATCAACCCTGCCGTCTGCAATCCACTGTTCAATCTCCTGATAATCTCCAAGCAGAAATTCATAATCAATGTAGGGATAATCCTGCTGAAATTTCCTGATAATATTCGGAAGCCAATGGGTTGCCACGCTTGAAAATGTGCCGATGCGAATCATCCCGGATTCAATTCCGCGAATCTCTTCTGCCTGATTCTGGATATTTTCAAAAGCAATAGAGAGTTCCCGAATCTTCGGCAGTATCTTCTCTCCTTCTGCGGTAAGCCGTACTCCGCTGCAGTTTCTGCTGAGAAGGGAAAATCCGAGTTCCTCTTCTACGTCATGAATCATACGGCTGATGCCTGACTGCGAACAGGAAAGTGCTTCTGCCGCGCGTGTGAAGCTTTTGTGTTCTGCTGTTTTGAGGAAGGCAAGATATTTGCGGACGCTGTACTCCATTGTATCTGTATTTGTCATTCAATTTATTTGAAGGATGCATAATCATCATAATATTCATATTGCTTAGAGAAAAATCAGATAGCATGAATGCGGCATTTGGAAAATACGTGTCATCTCTTCTCCTCTTCGGCTCAAACGGCATTGTCGCCTCAATGATTCTGCTGTCAAGCTATGACATTGTTTTTCTCAGAACGCTTATTGGAAGCATATTCCTGCTTGGGATATTTCTCATCGGCAGGCATCGCTTTTCCTTTTTCAAAAACAAAAAATCCGCCGTCTTCCTTGCCGCATCCGGTGCTGCCATGGGCGCCTCGTGGATGTTTCTGTTCGAAGCCTACGCACAGATAGGTGTTGGAATCTCATCTCTTCTCTACTACTGCGGACCGGTTCTGGTGATGATTGTATCTCCGCTTCTCTTCAAGGAACAGCTTACCGGACGAAAGGTTCTCGGATTTGCCATCGTATTGCTCGGTCTGCTTCTGGTAAACGGTACTGCACTTCTTTTTGGAAACCTGCCCTTCGGTCTTTTCTGCGGGGCAATGTCTGCGGTTCTCTATGCCTGTATGGTCATCTTAAACAAGAAAGCATCCGACATCTCAGGTCTTGAAAATCCGATGATGCAGCTCTTCTTCGGATTTCTGACGGTCGCTGCGGTTGTCGGCATCACACACGGTTTTGGATTCAACCCGTCTCCTTCCGACTGGTTCTGGATTATAATCTTAGGCGCGGTAAATACCGGTATCGGATGCTACCTCTATTTCACATCGATTGGAAAGCTTCCTGTTCAGACAATCTCCATCTTCGGTTATCTGGAACCTCTCGCGGCGGTTGTCTTCTCGGTTCTGATTCTCTCGGAAGCGCTGACCTTCTGGCAGGTTATCGGCGCATGCTGCATCATCGGAGGTGCTGTCTATGGCGGAACAACGCTTTCTCTTCGCAGAAGAAAAGTACCCGGAGAGGAATGATAACCTCCCTTTCCACATCTTAATTATCCTTCCCGCCTAATAGTAATACATTATGGTAGAGCTTACGATTAAAAAGCGCCATGCAATAAAAAAGGGCCAGCTCAACTCCTTAATGCAGAAGTTATCCGAAAGCATCGGAGAGGATGCAAAACTCTACACAGCGCCGATGATTGAGATTGCAGAAACCGCTGCAAAATTCAACATCTATATCATCGACAAAAAGCCGCTCTTAATGGAAAAGGATGACTGGGCATTCCCGACTCTTCGCGGGGCTGTCATGAGACCATTTTCAGGGCGCAGAATTGTCGTTGACATGGGTGCTGTTCCATACATGGTAAACGGGGCTGACATCATGAGACCGGGAATTGTTGATGTCACAGAAGACGTCAAAGCAGGGCTTCCTGCATTAGCCGTAGATGAAAGCCATGGAAAGCCCTTGGCGGTTGTTATTCCGATGTATGATGCAGAAGGAATCCTCGCGCTTGAGAAGGGAAAGGCTGCCAAAAACATTCACTACATAGGCGATGAGCTCTGGAACCTCGAGCTCTAACTGACCTCAGACAGATAAACATATAAATTCTCTCACTAAACTATCTAACATATGGGATTTCTTGACGGAGTCTTCGGTTCGAAGGACAAAAAGCAGTCCGACGAAGAAGCATATATGAAACTTGACCTTCAGGCATATGAAGGCGCAGCAGGCGAGCCGGCACCGGCAACTATGTACGTAAAAGTCGCCTCGGTCACCGACATCAAAGACTGTCCGGCAATCAAGGACGAAATCTACAACGGAAACATTGTAATCGTTGACATCACCAAACTCAAACTCGACAAAATCATGTTCGACAGAGTCATGGGTGACTTACGCGCAGTTTCCCGCGACGTCAACGGAGATATTATCGGACTCGGCGATCAGAGATATGTTATCGTCGTCCCGACCGGTGTTCGTATCTCCCGCGAGAAGATTGGCGGATACTAAATTCAATGCGGCAGATTGTAACAGCCCCGTGTCCAGACTGCGGAAAGGAGATTAAGTTCATCTATGACACGGAAAATATCCCCTATTTTTCCGACATCCTTTTAATCAGCGGCGTATGCGACTGCGGATTCCGCATCGTGGACACGATGATTTTAAACGAGCGTGAGCCATGCATCTGGGAGATGCAAATCACCGAGGTTGAGGACTTAAACGCACGCGTTGTAAGAAGCACATCAGGCGAAATTGATATCGAAGAGCTCGGCTTAAACATTAAACCCGGACCTGCCTGCAGCGGCTTTGTTTCAAACGTGGAAGGCGTTTTAACGAGAGCGGAAAGTGCGGTAAGAAGCGCTCTTCTCTCGGCAGAAGGCGATGAGATCCGCGCAGCGATGGAGGTTCTGGAAAATATCAATAATGCGCGTAACGGAGAGTTTTCCTTTACGCTCAAAATCACAGACCCGTCCGGCAACTCCGGTATTGTATCGCCGAAAGCAAAACGGACAAAACTCGATGTCGAACGGGAAGACGGCATGAGTTTTGTCCCATACAACTGATTTTTTATGGATAATCCGCGCTATACTCCAACTGATGAGGAGATGAAATCTCTCTCTGCGCTTCTTGCTGAACGCAGTATTCCAAAACTGAACCAGGTAACGCTTGCCTACATCGAAAAAGTTACCGATAAGAAATGGAATGATGAATCTGTTCTCGAAAAGATTCGCGCAGGAATTGCCGGACAGAAGGAGTCATACTGGAAGGAGGGAGACAAAAAGTCTGTTGCCTACCGCGGGGCATACAGTGTTCTGTCATACATGGCATACCAGATGCCGGGTTATGTGCATGAGGTCTCCGAGTTCTTCGCAAATCTGTTAACATCAGGACTTATCAGAAAACACATCCGCGTGCTGGATGTGGGAGCAGGACCGGGAACGGCAACAATCGGCATAGCCCGCGCGTTATCGGTTATTCCAGGAGTTACTGCTGAGATTACGGCAGTTGAGCGTGCCGAGACTCACCGGGAAGCATACTCATTTGTTGTTCCGCGCATGCTTCAGTCCTTTGGCGGAAACACGAAAGCAAATAAACCGCAGGCTCTCGATATCACAAAGGAACTTCCGGAAGGCGAGTTCGATCTGATCATCTGCGGAAATATCATCAATGAGTTAACATCCCTTGACCGCGAAGGAAAAGCTGACCTCCTTGTGGAGCTTTCAAAGCACTTAACCCGTGACGGAAATCTGGTGATTCTCGAACCGGCGGATCTCGAAAACGCAACTGCTCTTCGTGATGTATCCCGCCTCGCAAAAGAGAAGGGACTGACAATTTACGCTCCGTGCAATGACCTTCGCGGAGTTCCCTGCAAAGTCTCTCCGTGCTGGACGTTTAAGTCCTACGCAGACATCAAGCCGACACGGCTTATGTACGCATTAGGCGGAGAAAAGGAAAAGTACCGGTTTGTAAACACTGATGTTAAGTTCTCATACGCAGTTTTCAGAACGGACGGACATCGCAAATGCGGATACCGCATTCCGGCGGATGCAAAGAGAGCACGTCTTTCGCAGATTAAACGCCACGAAGGAAAACGCATCCATGTGACTGTCTCTGTGATGTCGAACGATATCGGAGATGCAAAGAACTATCTGTTCCTTGCCTGTGACGGCTCGGGAACCGTGCCGTGCTATCTGGCTCTTCCGGCATTTCACAGAACGCCCGAGCATGAAGCCCTGCTTACAGCCTCCTACGGCTCTGTTGTTGCGGTCGATTCGGTTCTTGTCCGCTACAACCAGAAGCAGAAGGCATACAATCTTTTAATGGGACAGGAGAGTTTCTGCCGTATGATTGCCGGAACGTCCACCGGCGTGCCTGCTCCGGATAAAGCAAAAGCGCTGAAAGAGAAGTATGGAACGGGAAGAAAAGGTGTCCACTACGCAGGCGAACGGAAAAAAGGCGCATCTTCAGTGAAAAAGAAAGTACGAAAATAATTTTTTTCTGATAATCGAAGTGCAGCGAATCAGGACTCGTGAGAAGAAGATACGAGCATCAGATACCCGACACAAAAAAAGGGAATTTATCGGTAGATATCCTTTGGATCCTTGAGCCGCGGAAGGATAACATTCCCTTCTATATCGCGGAAGAAACAGCTTCGGTATCCCTCATGGCACGCACAGCCCTCCTGAGATACCAGGTAAATCAAAACATCCTCATCACAGTCCGTTAAAACATCATGAACCATCTGCAGATGCCCGGACTCCTCACCCTTTTTCCAAAGCCTGCCGCGAGACCTGCTGAAGTAGTGGGCAAATCCTGTCTCCAACGTTAGAGACACTGCCTCATGGTTTGCAAACGCAAACATCAGCACATCTTTAGTTTCTGCATCCTGTACAATGACCGGGATTAACCCGTCTGCAGAAAAGGTCAACTGCGAAAAGAGTTCGTTTTTATCCGGGACTGAGGAGAATGTCATTCTATAATGATACGGGGTTTATGCATATGGGTTTACCGCTTACAAAAGATTCCAAGAATCTCGCCACGCGGCAGATCGGTTCCGCGAACCCGCATTGACCAGAGATTCTCTGACACATCACCATTGCCGAAGAGGGCAAGAACCTCAGCCTTCTCAAAATAATGCGTCATCATCCCATCCCCGCGAAGAAATGTGTACGGTTCAACCTCAATACCTTTGCCGCAGCGGAAATCAGTAGTGGAAAAAGCCTTGAAAAAAACCGAACCGCCGGGTTTTGTTACCCGGAATAATTCAGACACAGCACACGCACGATCAGATGCCAAAAGATGCCCTAACACGTGCCAGCAGAAAACCGCATCGAAGACATTGTCTGCAAACGGCAGACAACGAACATCTCCGACAACCGCGCTCTTTCCTCCGGCAAGACGTACTGCCTCTTTGGAAATATCAACACCCACTGCCGTGCAGGACGAAAGAGCGGAAAGTGTCTTACCGTTTCCGCATCCGGTCTCCAGAACCAGAGCATCGTCCAAAAGCGGAGGAAGCGTAACTGCTCCTCCCCAGCGTGCTCCGCGTTTTTTATAATCTGACTGGAACGCCTCTTCCATGCAGATACTCTTTCACCTGGGAAATCGTCATCTCACCGTAGTGGAACACCGAAGCAGCAAGACAGGCATCCGCTTTGCCGAGGACAAAGCCGTCGTAGAAGTGCGAAAGCTCCCCGACACCGCCTGAGGCAATTACCGGCACATCAACCGCATCGGAGACTGCTTTGGTAATTGTCAGGTCAAAACCGGTCTTAACGCCGTCCGTTTCCATACTGGTCAGCAGAATCTCACCTGCCCCGCGGGATACCGCATCTTCTGCCCACTGCACAGCATCAAGCCCTGTCCGGTGACTTCCTCCGTAGATAACAACTTCGTACCAGAACTCCCCGGTCTCATCGGACATAGCAGTCACACCTTCCTTCATCTCATAATTCCGACGGACGTCTTCGGCTAAGACGATGCACTGGTTTCCAAACAGACGCGATCCTTCGGTAATCAGCTCCGGAGTTTTTACCGCAGACGTGTTTAAGGAGATTTTGTCCGCTCCGGCGCGAAGCATGGTTCTGATATCGTCAACCGTTCTCAGTCCTCCGCCGACAGTCAGCGGCAGGAAGAGTTCATCAGCTGCCCGTCCGATGACGTCAACCATTGCCTGACGGCCTTCTTTGGAGGCAGAGATGTCGAGGAATACCACTTCGTCTGCTCCCTGCGCATTGTACCGTGCGGCAAGTTCAACCGGATCTCCGGCATCACGAAGGCCTTCAAAGTTGACGCCTTTGACAACCCTGCCGTCTTTTAAGTCAAGGCAGGGGATGATTCTGCGGGTTAAGGTCATTCTCCCTCCAGGAAGGTCTTTAAACGCGGCATAGCTTCGATTCCGTCCTCATATCCTTCTTTGTAGAGTGCGAGCATCTTTTTGCGGTTCAGTTCCAGGCGGCCTACTTTGACCGGCTTTTTTGGTCTGAGAACGAATGCACGGCCTGCTTTTTCCTCCTCGGCAATCTGGTCAAGAGAAGCATTGTAACGAATATGGCGGGTTTTTACCATATGCACAAAACCAGGGAATTTGCGGTATTTTATGGCAACCAGCGGGAGAATTTTATCGAGACTCTTGCGGTAGGTGGCATCCTGCGTTAAGACCAGCACGCTCTTTTTGTTTCCGTCATTTATCGAACGCTGAATCGGAAGCGAGTCGGCAATTCCTCCGTCTAAATAGCGCTGACCGTCAATTTCTACCATCTGCGCGATAAGCGGCAGAGACATGGAGGCGCAGACCTTCATGTACTCCTGCTCGATATCGGTGACCCGCAGGAATTCGCCTTTTGAGGTCTCCATATTGATGACGCCGACAAAAAACTTCGCAGGATTGTTTCGTGCAGCTTCAAAGTCATAGATATTTAATTCACGCGGGATGGTATGGAAGATGAAATCAACATTGAAAATATTGCCGGTCTTCAGCCATCCTTTGATGCTGAAGTATCGCTTGTCTTTGATGTAATCAGTGACAATCTGAATCGCACGTCCTTTCTGCCTGGAGAGATAGGTTGTTGCGTGCGTTGCACCGGATGATACTCCGTAACAGTATGCAAAGTTGATGTCATGTTCAAGAAGGGCATCGATGATGCCTGCGGTATAGGCCCCCCGCATACCTCCACCCTCAAAGATAATTCCCGCGTTATAGAACATTGATGTATAGTTTTGATTCCACAGGTATTCTATGTTTGTGGTTCATCGAAAAGAAAAAAAGAAATTTTACGGAAAAGCAAAGCCTCCGTACTTTCCCCCGCCTCCGGGGAACAGCAGAACTCTACCCTCTCTCATCGAAACAACAGCCGAAGCAACGCCCTGAGAAACCTCAGCCATCTCAGCCTCGGGTGCCTCGAGAAGGACTGTTATTTCGTTTCCGAACCGCTCGATAAATGCGGCATAGAGAGCCTTTGCCTTCTTGGTGTTTGGAGATGAAACACCAAGAACGCGGGCAATGACATCTCCTAACGGAATCATCTTCAGATACGGCGGGCGTTTGGTTTCCGGAATCGAGGACATGGCAAAAGCACGCTCGCGGACACCGAGCTTAATTCTGCCTTTGCAGTCCGGGCACTTCCACTTGTTGGCCTCTGCTTCCTCGTACGAGAACTGAACATAGCATCTGGTGCACGCAGTTCTGTTGTACTTCCCTTCCTCCGGGAAGAAGCCCGCATTTAGAGTGATGTTTCCAGACATTACCGCATCAAGAACCCCGCGGGCAGTTTTTTTCTGCACAGAGATGCGGTTGAACTCGCGGCCGAGCTTTGTCGGATACTGGCTGTGGGCATCAGAGTTTGTCAAAAACGGAACGCCTGCAAACTCCGCAATTCCGGCACCGTACGAAGAATCAGCCGAGAGTCCCAGCTCACAGAAATCAAACTTTTCCGAAAGGTAACAGTCCGAGGGCTTCTCGAATGCGGCAAAAAGAGAAGTCCACGGAGTAAACGCATGGGCAGGACCGATGTATCCGCCAAGCTCATGAACCGCTGCCGCGAGAGTTTCACCCGATGCATAGACATGAGGCCTGCCTGCGGTTTCTAAGTGCGAACAGTACGGTGTAAGCCGTTTTTGCAGTTCATCGAACTGTTCCAAGGTCTCCATCAGGATAACATGATGCACACGGCGCTCGTCTTCGACCTCGGTCTGCGGGATAACCACAACTCCTGCATCATTTTCCAAAAAAGGCTCCCACATCTTCCGCCAGACCGGATGCAGAGCGTCACCTGTCGCAACAACATCCAGCCCCTTCGTTGTACAGCCCGCAAGAATCGTCTCCGGAGAGAGATCCGGAGACGTTGCCATCGCGAACTTCGAATGAATATGAAGGTCTGCGTTTAACTCCATGTTACCCGATATAGCGCAGGTCGTCTGCCGAGTTCTGCTGCATAGAAGAGGTCAGGGCAGACAAATCAGCCTGCATCTCTTCTGCGAGCTTCGAAAGCTCGGTTCTGTCTGCGTTAAAGCCGATGAGTTTCTCTAAGACATCAAGAACCGCAGTCGAAGAGACAGGATCTACCAGATATCCGGAGGTCTCGCCAAGGAGTGCGACGCCCTCCATTCCTGACAGGCGGCCGAATGTGATTAAAAGACCTGCTGCCCCGATAATTCCTCCAACCGGTTCTACCCCGTTAGACACAGCCCCTGCTTCAACCACAGCATCCTTTAAGGAAGCGTGAGAGAGACCTGCAAGAACTCTCGGATGCTCAACAAGGCGTCCAACACCGTATCCGCCAAGCGTATAAATCCTGCGAACACCGAGGAGAGAAAACACCTTCACATAGGCTTCACCTAACTTATAGTGGCCGTCAGGTCCGACACTCTGACAGTCTCCAGCCAAAAAAAGCATTGCAGGGCGTCCTTCTGCTGCTTCTGCAAAGAAAATCTCATTTCGCGGGAACCGCAGAACTCCGTCTTCAGAGAGATACATCTGCGGCGGGAAATACGTTGACGTAATCTCGGCAACCTTTACCGCGTTTAAAGAACGGATTAAATGATCAACAACCAATTTCCCGACATGTCCGACTCCGGGAAGTCCAGCGACTGCGACTTCGCACGAATGTGCCGACACATCTTCCACATACCAGTGAACGTTAACTTCTTCCATGAGCGTCTTTTACCATCCGACGATACTTACCGTACCTGTCCTCCGGCGAATAGCGCGCAGGATGAACTGAAACGGTTTCGTTCCCGCAAACCGGGCAAATTTTCAAAAGAGTGTGAATGTTGTCTATCCGACAGATGCGAATATGACCAGACATTTCAAATCCTTATTTCTGTTTTCGAATGAGCTTTCCAGTGCCTTCCGCACGAACCATGACACCGATTGCGGCATCAGAGGCTTTCTCTAATGCACGCTCTGCCTTCTTGTAATCGGTGGCTGTAACTTTGATGCGGTAGTTTGGAGCTCCAAGATACAGAATCTCAATCTCAGCACCGTCAATCTTCGGAGCAGCGCTTCTGAGAGCTCTGCGGATGATGTTTACACCATCAGGCTTGTTGGAGATAAGTTCAAGAATTGCACTGATTGTGACCTTCTGAATCTTAACATTCTCCTCAGCCATTTTCTGGAGAGCGGCCTTTGCCTTGTCGGATAACTCGAACTTGGCTAAGGTCTTTTCCGGCTCAAGCACGATGTCTTCAAACGCGGAGTAAAGAGAAGCATACTCAGCGTACATTGCATCCTCAAACTCCTTGGCCGAAACCTTGGATGCCTCGGATGCGAATCCAATCCACTTGTGTGCCTTCTGCTCGTTCTTCCAGTCCTGAATCTTTTCGCGGCGCTGATGTTCGTTTACATCCTTTAATGAGAGGTCGATGTGGCCGCGGGCAGTGTCAACGCTTAAGACTTTACAGACAACTTTCTGTCCTTCACGGATGTAGTCGCGGATATATTTAATCCATCCGCGGGCTACCTCCGCAATCGGAATAAGTCCTTCACGCTTTTCGTACTCGTCAAGAGTTACAAATGCCGCAAAGTCCTTGACTTCGACGACACTGCAGACGACGAGTTCTCCCTCAATTGGCCACTTTCCACTCATTTGATGTAATTTTCCACTATTTTATTCAAAGGATGCGATAACGTCAGCTTTGATGATTGCCTTTCCGCCGGTTGGTTCGGTGAGAACACGACCACAGACGGTACACTCAACAACAGAGGTTGCCTTGTCAAAGACGAGCTGTTCGTTTTCACAGTCCGGGCACTTTACTTTCAGGAACTTGCTCCGGTTTTCGCGATTTGCTTTTACCATTTTCAATCACTCCGTAAGTTCGAATT
>SUTD01000019.1 GCA_015063085.1 Methanocorpusculum parvum | reverse complement strand
GGTTCCACCCGGACCCATTCCGAACCCGGCAGTTAAGCTCTCTTGCGTCGACTACTGTACTCAGATACGCGAGTTCTCGGGAACTAGTCAACGCTGCACCCCCTTCCCTTTTGTTGAAACATTCTTATCGTAATCTAACACAAAAGCGTAAGCGCTGTCTTTTGAATCATCCTGAAAATTGTTAATTTAACCAGACTTTTTACCGACACTATTTTTGCCGCTTTCTGAAACTATTTTTATACTCCGTTATAATAGTATACTGTACCATTACGGTATTCCAGAATTGCAGCTTTCTCGTGCGAAGAGAACGATCACATAGGAACACCATCATTCCCCGCTCATCCGAATGACAAGGATGAAGAAATTTCTGCAATAAGGATGGTAAAAGTCAGAAATCAGGGACATGCGGTAATCCCGTGCATCTGTTCTCTTCCAAAGCATCAGCCTGTTTTCATATTCACACCGATTAGAAATTATTAAATAACAGTGTGTCTATATTATAGTTCATGAAGAAAACAGTTCTTTTAATCGCAGCAGTCTTTCTGACTGTTTTTGCAGTCGTTGGTGCAGGCTGTATCGGTGCTGACCCGATTGTCGGCGAGTGGAAAGCAGGAAACATGCCTGTCACCTTCAACGATGACGGTACCGGAAGTTTTGAAATCTCTATCCTTGGATTCACCAAAGAGTATGGATTAACCTGGGAGCCAATCGAGGGATACGACAACACCTACAAAATCTCTACTACTGAAAGTGGATTCCAGGTTGGCGAGTACATCATCTCTGAAGATGGAATGACTCTCAAAGGTCCGGTTACCTTAACCAAAGTGGTTGAGGAATAAAACCACTTTTTTTATTTCCAGGCGTCAATCAGCGCCACACGCTCAATTACTAACTCTTCAATTCTGTTTTCGCCCGCAGCTTCCATCTCGGCATCAGTAATCCCAAACTCCGCTTTCAGCCGCTCCTCATTCGGCGAAAAGGGCTCGCACTCTTTTACAATCTCCTTTACAAGGACTGCCGCTTTTTCCTCATCTCCGTCCAAGACCAGAACATAAACAGCATTCTCACCCTCATGCAGCCCGAACTTTGAAGCAAGCGAACATTGACGCTGACCGGAGGCATAGACTAAAATCTCCATCGAAAGCGAGCGGGCAATCGCCTTTCCTTCCGCAAACGAACGCTTCGCGTGCATCACTGCCGACTCAATGTGGGAAAAGCCCGCAATCTTCTCCGCATCAAAGAGAACAACCGTTGAGCCTGTTTTATCTGCCGCATCATTTACAAGACCAATCGTCTTTTTTACCTCATCGACCTCTACTGTTCCGCAGAAAATAATCATATCAACACCTCAGAAATCAAACAGCGTCGGCTGTTTCTTCGTATCCGTTTTGGTTTGCTCTAAAACCTCTTCTTTCTTTTCCATAACTTCATCAAGCTCCTCATCGCGTATTGTCTTCGCTCCTCCTTTCCGCATTGCCTCTTTTAGTACATTTTCTGCAGTCACAGATCCGAGTACTGACACAAGGTCTGCTTTGTCAGCAGCCAGGAGTTCTGCAGGATTCATGATTCCGCGGGAGAAAAGTCTTCTGGCTCGAACTCTTCCGATACCTTTCAAAGAAATCAGCGGGATAAGTTCTTCTTTCACTCCGTTTGCAACACGCATCTCAAGAACCGCCATCTCGGACTCCAGTGACGGAGCAAACTCATGAGCAATCCGCTTTGCCGCATGTAAAAGCCATTTCAGATTCTCAACAGCCGCATGAATATCTCCGCCTCCAACACCGAAGCGCTCTGAAATCATCTCCTCGGAAACCTCAGACGCCCACTCCTCGACAACCGCTGCCGTCTTTACTGCCGCGAAGAACTCCTCAGTACACTCCTCGCACCAGATTTCCTCGCAGCGGTCGCCTACTATTTTATCCACCAGCTTCTCATCCGATGCCTTCAGATAGAATCTGAACATATCAGGCGTCATACACAGCATGTGCAAAATTCCAAACGGAGAAAACTCTTCGCCGGAGTGAGCGGTTAAAACGTCTTTTATCATCAGTGCGGATTCAGGCGCTAAGTAAAGTCTGGATGAAAGCGCACCAAATCCCGTGTAGGAAAAGACTCCGCCGAGCTCATCAATCATCTCCGCATTTGTCAGAAATTCCAAAGCCCTGCTGACGTTTCTATCCAGCCTTCTGTGAACCGCTTTCTGGCTTGCGTAAAACGACCGCTCCATAAATGCGGAAACATCTTCGCGGGTGGAAGCAAAGCCGGAAGTAATCAGAGCAAGCAGATGTCCTCGAAGTTCACTTTCTCTCTGACACTGGGATTTGATATCCTCTGCCGGAGCATTGATGAACTCCTCGAAGAGCTCGTCAACTTTTTTCTCCTCCTTTGCGATTAAGACAGCTTCTCCATACGGGTCAAGACGCGGACGTCCGGCGCGGCCTGCCATCTGCCGGTATTCCATCACCGGAATCTTGTTCATCCCTGTCCTTACATCATACCGCTGATAATCCCGCACGATTACTCGTCTGGCCGGAAGGTTGAGACCTGCGGCAAGTGTTGGAGTGGATGAGATGCTGACAATCTCTCCCTTTCTGAATCCCTCTTCGACTGCTGCCCGCGCTGCCCGCGGCAACCCTGCATGATGGAACGCCGCTCCTTTCTTTACTGCTTCAGAGAGAACTTTACCCGAAGCTGTCGCATCAGCTTTTGCGATAATCTCCGAATATCTGTCAAGCTCAGGAGATGACTTCTTCAAGGCGGCTGCCGCTTTCTTGGCAAACGCTTCCGCAGATCGTCTGGAAGAAACAAACACCAGACACTGTCCGCCTTCTTCTGCAGTATCCAGAAGCAGATTCAGGTCATCATCTTTTTTCGGCGACGGAACTTCGCGCTCGGATGTTTTGAATCGAATCTTTCCCTGATAGTAGACACCTTCGCGTAAATCAACAGGTCTCCACTCGCTCGTAATCAGGGCTGCATCAAGCCACTTTGCAAGCTCTTCCGGATTTCCCATCGTTGCGGACAGTCCGATTATCTGGAGGTTCGGATTCTGATACCGCATCTTGGCAATCACCATCTCCAGAGTTGCTCCGCGCGTCTCATCCCCAATCAGATGAATCTCATCAACGACCAGCAGAGAAACGCGTTTCAGCCATTCCGCCTTATTTCTGAGCAGGGAATCAGTCTTCTCAGACGTCGCAACAATTATATCATAGCGTCCTAAGTACTCATCCTTCTGGTCAGGATCGCCTGTGGCTATCCCGACTGATACTCCTTTTCCGGAAAAATCATCATATTTTTCCGATGCAAGGGCTTTCAGCGGTACAATATAGAGACATTTTCCCCCATCGGCGATTTCTTTCTGCATCGCCATCTCGGCAATCAGAGTTTTTCCGGAAGCGGTTGGAATTGCCGCTAAAATGTTTTTCCGGTCAAAAAGCCCTGCTTCTATGCACTCTGCCTGCGGCGGGTAGAGCTCTGAAATCCCCAAAGCGCAATATGCGTCGCGCAAGGCTTTTGGAATCGGCAATGTGTCTATTTTCATAAAATACGCTTCCGGCGTCAAGACCCCTTTGTTGCGAGTGGAACTTTGGAAAACTCGTCTTTGTATTTAATAATTGTGAATCCTGAGAAAGGGTTAGTAATAGTAGGACATCATGTCCATCTTTGCTTCCTTTCTCTTGCGGTCGAGGTAACTGAACACTGTTGTGTGTTCTGAGCCGCTGATGAGCATCGAAACTGCGGTGTGGGCATCACTCATCTGCTCAGGAAGACCAATAATTGCCACAGTTTTCCCATAAACCGAGATTGATGTTCCCGTCATGTTTTCAATCTGCTCGCGGGCTTTTCCGTCACGGCCGATGATTCTTCCTCTGATGCGCGCGAGTTTGTCCGGGGTATCTGCAACATCGGTTACATCGATGATGTCTAAGACCATGTCTTCATCTTCGAGGAGCTTCTTTGCTCTCTCCGGAGAGAATCCTCTGCCGATAGCTTTGATGACCTCCATCGAGCGGATTTCCGCTAAGGCATCATCTTCGTTGGTGATTTCGACAATTCCTGTCTGGCTGTCAACATCGAGAGTTACTTTCAGCACCTTTTCGAGGTGTTTGCGGGTCTCTCCGCCTTTTCCGATAATTGCGCCGATTCTGTCGTTTGGGATTTTAACTTCCTGGGTCATGATTATATCTCGAAAAATTCTTCGCCTACGATTTCGCGGAAAATCTCATGCGGGTCGCGGATAGAACATTTCTTCTCAAAGAAACGGTTAATATTGACAATGTCGCGGAAAAGGAAATTGTAGGCTTTGGGATGTTCTGGGGTTACAGCTTGTGCCATGTCGATTAAGATGAGACCATTTGGGCCTGTTAAGATGTTATACTCTGACAGGTCACCGTGGACAAGGCGAGCCTTCTGGTATAAATCGCGTATAAGCCCTAAGGCTTCTTCATAGGTCTCTTCAGCTTCGCCCGGCAGCCGCTGTCTCATCTGCGGGTACGGAATGCCGTTTTCTCCAAGGAACTCCATAATCAGGATGTTTCTGTCGAAAGCAAACGGTTTCGGACAGGGAAGGCCTGCATCTGATGCGCGGGCTAAGTTGCTGTACTCTTTTTTTGTCCAGGCAAAGATGATGTCTTTGTGTGTTCTGCGGATTGAAGCAAAACGCGGGTCGCCGATGATGTACTCGGACATGGTGGTGAAGTTTCCGGTTCTGATACGGTAGATTTTCACTGCCGCACCTGTTTCAACTTCGTCTTCCACGCGCCCTGCGATGAAGACGTTTGCTTCTTTTCCGGAAGAGATAGAACCTCCAAGCGATGAAATGACTTTTTTGTTTACGAGCTTATAGAGCGATAAAAGTGTTACTTCATCAAAAACTTCGCCGGTTACTTTGCGGCTGTCCTCGTCTTTAATTCTGATACCTAAGTCTGCAAGCTTTCTGTCGAGTTGTTCGATGCGGCCTGCATGCTCGGCATTGTGATAAGCGGAAGCGTTTCTTCCCTTCTGACGGGTGTGTTTTGGAGGTGACATGGTGGTGATAACAAAGATTTCAACAGTCGGGAAATCTATAGATATGTTTTATCTGAGAGGTATTAAGTGTTGAGGGAGAACTCCATCACATAATCATCCATCACAAACCCGCATCCAATATCAGTTACCACCGAGTCAATTGTAACAAATCCCCAGTTTTGGTAAATCTCAATGGAATTGGTATTTCCCTTATTTACCGTAAGCCGAATCCGGGAAAGTCCCATCTCTTCTGCGGCATCTTTTACCAGAGCGAAAGCCTTCGATGCAAAACCTTTGCCTCTTGCCTCTTTTCTGACGTAGAGTTTGCTTAAGAAGAGGTATTCGTCTTTTGGACATATTCCCGCATATCCGACAACCTCATCCCCCTCTTTTAGAAGGAAGTATGTGTATCCTTCCGTAATCTGCTGTCTGATTGTTTCAGCCGACTGGAAATTTTCTACCATATATGAGACCTGCGCTTCGCCTAAAAGCGGGGTGTAGTATTCCTGCCAGACCTCTTCTGCGGTTTTTGCGGTTTGCATAATCTCTTCTTCAGTGGTAACTATATGGTGGTTCATTGTTTCATCATCTCGATAAACTGTTCCTGCGCGGAGATTCTGCTCTTGTCCGACACAAAATACCGCCCTGCCTGGTCAAGCCGGTATCCTGCAACGTTGTCTAAGAGCCAGATAGAAAGCATACGCTCTATTTCAGAACGGCAGTCTGCATCATACACAGGACAGAGCAGTTCAACTCTTTTATGCAGATTTCTCGGCATCATGTCCGGGCTTCCGATGTAGAGCTTTTCTGTTTTTTCGAAAGAGAATACTCGTGCATGTTCAAGGAATCGTCCAACAACAGAGACGACACTGATGTTTTCTGAAAGCCCTTCAACGCCTGGGCGAAGCATACAGATTCCTCTAATGCAGAGCTCAATCTTCGCTCCTTTTTGGGATGCCGCATACAGCGCGTTGATAATTGTCTTATCTGTTAGGGAGTTCATCTTCAAAATAATATGCCCTTTTGCATCTGCTTCGCGCTCTATGAGTTCGAGAATCTGTTTTTCCATCTCCTTCGGGCTTACAATCAGGCTTTCAAACCCGCTGGGAATCTTTCCGTCATCAATCTGGGAAAAGAGACGCCTTAGGTCCCGACAGATTTTCTCGTCTGCGGTAAACAGCGAAAGGTCGGAGTATATGCGGGCAGTTTTTGCATTGTAGTTTCCGGTAGATACTGTTGCATAGTATTTTGTTCTGTCTCCTTCGGTTCGGGCAACCAGACAGCATTTCGCATGAGTTTTGAGTCCTTCGATGCCGAACTTGACCGAAACTCCTGCGGTTTTGAGTTTTTCCGACCAGAGGAAGTTTCTCTCCTCATCAAAGCTTGCTTTGAGTTCGATGACTGCGGTTACCTTCTTTCCGGCTTTTGCAGCGGAAATCAATGCGTCTGCCACCGGAGATTCCGAGCCGAGCCGGTAGAGCGTCATGAAAATTCCGGTGACCTGCTCATCCTCGCATGCGGCTTTTAGGAAGTTGACAAGGGCATCAAAGCTCTGGTACGGAGTAAACAGCACTTTGTCTTTTTTTGCGATTGATGCAAACAGTTCTTCCGTCTTTCCCAGACCTTCAGGCATTCCTGGTGTAAACGGCTGATAGCGAAGCTCCGGGAAATCAACCGGGATGTCTTTGACATCAGCTGCACCAAGCGGTCCTTTGGTGTCGAATACGAGTTCCGGCTGGAGGTCAAGTGCTGAAACCAGGTGGGACGTGTAGCCAAACGGCAGTTCTTCGGGAGTTTCGAGACGGCTTGGCAGACGGTTTTTTAATGTCTGTCCGGTGAAGATGATATCATCTGCATCATCTCCTTTCAGAACTTTTTCTGCTTCCCGCGTCAGTCTGACCGGCATTACCGCATAAACATCATCGTCAAACAGACGTTCGGCATACTTCCTGAGCACATCTTCGATGAAGATGAAGGTGTTCTCCCGTTTTCCAACCGGGAGGAAGCGGCTTTGTCTTTCGATGATATCTTGTATCGGGATTGCCGCACGGCCGGTTTTTGTCTCCGCTAAGAGGGCAAATCCTTCCAGATGTTCATCGAGCCGCAAATCGGAGAACCGTTCTCCGCGAAGAATGGTAAACTCTTCATCCGCTATTCTGCTGATGAGATTTTCCTTCTCCTCTCTGGTACAGTCGGCCCATCTGACAAGATGGATGCCGTTTGCATCAAGTGCCGGCGACAGCTCCTTTCTCCAGAGGTTCGATGCTTTTCGCATGAGGGCGATAACCCGGATATACATCATTTCAAGAGCGGATTTGCTTCCGGCAACTTCTACCACTTCGCTGTCTGCGATGCGGGAGTTTTTCTGATACTCAGGTACTCTGACCTGAAAAAATTCGTCAAAGTTTCCGGCTGCAATGCTGAAAAAATTGACGCGTTCAAGAAGAGGGGTGTTTGGATTTGCAGCTTCTGCTAAAATCCGTTCGTTGAATTTAATCCATGACAGTTCACGGTTGAAGTAAAGACCGTCTCCGTCTTTGAGTTTGGAGAGGTCTTTTAACTGAATCCTGCTTTTCTTTTTCTTTCCCATATTCAGAGCAGATAGCAGTCGCCGGCGATGACCCGCTCGACCTCTCCGTCGTCTTTGTGGACGAGGAGCGCTCCGCGTTCATCGATGTCGATTGCTTCGCCGTCGAACCCTTCATGGAGTGTGCGGATTCTAACCCGGCGATGGAGGGTGTGCGAGAGGCTTCTCCATTCACGGAACAGCGGTTCGGTCTCGCCTTTTAAGATCATTGCATATCTGCGTTCGAACTCTTTGAGGAAGACGGCAAAGAATTTTGCCCGTTCAACATCATGTCCGAGCTCATCGGAGAGGGATGTTACGATGTCGCTTAAGCTCGGCATGGATTTTTCGACCGAGAGGTTTACATCTACGCCGATGCCGATTAAGCAGTAACGGATTTTTCCTTTGTCTGCGGAGAGTTCGAGTGTTGTTCCGGCGACTTTTTTGTCTCCGATAAAGACATCGTTTGGCCACTGGATGAGGGCTGAGAGTCCGAATTCATGGCGGATAGCTTTTGCAAGTGCCAAGGATGCTGCTGCCATGATGACGAAGGTGTGTTCTACGTCAATGTCCGGTTTGACAACGATTGTTGCCCAGATGCCGCCTTCGGGACTCATCCATACTCTGTTGAGTCTTCCGATTCCGCCTGTCTGCTGTTCTGCGATTAAGACTGTGCCTGGCTGTACTTCGCATCCGACTTCCCGCATCATCTGCCGTGCTAACGCGTTGGTAGAGGATACTTCTTCGAAGTGGTGCATTTCCTGTCCGATGCTTTTGGTCTTTAAGTGGCGTTTGACTTCGTATGGGAGGAGAAGCCATGTGCGCTTTCTGAGAGCATATCCGGTCTTTGGCGATGCATCGATAACGTAGCCGACCTCACGCAGGAGGTTTACATACTTCCAGAGGGTGGTTCTGGAGATGTTGAGTTTTTCAGCAAGGACTTCTGCCGGGACTGGATTGTTCATTCCGGCTTCATCGAGCAGGCGAAGAAGGTCAAAGATGGGGTGTGTCATGGGTTATCCGTCTCCGAATTATATATATGAGTGTTTACGCCATTCAAAGGGAATAATATTTCGGATGGACTTTGGGGGATGTTATGAGTTTTTATTGGGAGTGAGAGGGTATGGGGTTTTGGGTTGGGGCATTTTACCCTCTCCTTTAATCTCTTTTGCGTGCCTATATGTTTTCAGACAGATGAACGGTTTTCTGAGATTTCTTTCTGCGCTGCCGCTTCCGGCAAGCGGAGTGATGCTTGCAGTCGCATCGCTTGGAATTTTGTTTCCGCAGTTTTTCGGGGCTGCTGTTCCTTTTCCGGAGGCCGGAATGGTTCTGCACGCTCTCTGCGGTACGGTTTCTGCCGTACTCTGGATTCTGCTGATTCTCAAAACCGTTTTCTTCTTCCCACAGATTACCTCAGCGTTTTGCGATCCGATTCCGGCATCGGTTGCCGGAACATTTCCGATGGGGACTATGGCTTTATCCGTCTATCTTGCAGAGATTGCGGGTTCGGCGGCAGTTCTTCTCTGGTATGCGGGGATTTTTCTGCATGCGGCACTGATTGTGTTTTTCTCACTTCGTTTCCTGCGGCATCCAAAGCTTTCCCAAATGGTTCCAAGCTGGCTTGTGGTGTATGTGGGAATTGTGCTTGCAGCAATTACTGCTCCGTACTTTAATCAGCTTTTGGCAGGGCAGATTATCTTCTGGTTTGGTGCAGTTCTCGTTGTGCCGCTGACAATTGTGCTTCTAATCCGCTGTAAAAAGATGCCGCTTGCAGAGCCGGCGCGCCCGCTTATCTGTATTTTTGCGGCTCCGGTGTCGATTATTCTGGCAGGATATCTGCAGAGTTTTACCGCCAATGCCGGAATCGTTTTTGCGTTCCTTCTTTTAGAGACGGCTGTCCTCGCTCTTGTTCTGCTGAAACTGCCGTCGCTTCTGCGTCTTCCCTTCTATCCAAGCTATGCAGCATTTACGTTCCCGTTTGTGGTGACGGCAACGGCGTACCTTTTCGGTGTTGAGCTGCTGGTGGAAAGCGGTCTGCTTTCTGTTGGGTGGTATGCGGTGCCGGCTTTGGTGATTTTGCTGGCTTCAGTTCTTATCTGCTATGTTGCTGTTCGCTACGCACTGTTTCTGCGGCAGGCGGTAACGGGATAAAAAAAGTTATTCGATGGGGTTGGCAACGGCTTCCGCCATTACCTCGCAGACAACTTCCAGACCTTTAATCAGGATGTCATCAGGGATTGTGATTGCCGCCATAATCTTAACAACGGTATCCTCTCTTCCGCAAAGCTCCAGGATTACGCCTTTCTCAAAGCATCTTCTGCGGATATCGTATGCCATTAATGGTGAGTACTCACCGAAGTCAACTCCCCACATCACACCCATTCCGCGAACCGGCAGATTGTCTGCAATCTTTGGGACGCGCTCTTCGAGGAACTCGCGGATGATTCCCTCTTTTCTCTTACACTCAGCTTCGAGATTGTCATTGATAAGGCATTCGAGTGCCGCCTTTCCGGCGATAAATGCGAGCTGGAATCCGCGGAATGTTCCGTTGTGCTCTCCCGGAAGCAGGACATCATACTCAGGCTTCACCAGAGCGATTGCTGCAGGCATACCGATTCCGCCAATCGACTTTGCCATAACAACAATGTCCGGCTTGATTCCTGCTCTCTCGAAGGAGAAGAACGAACCGGTTCTGCCGCAGCCTGCCTGAATATCATCGACAATCAGCATCATGTCATGCTTATCGCAAAGCTCGCGTGCTCTTCTGAGCCACTCTTCGGAGAGAATAAAGATACCGCCTTCTCCCTGAACCGTCTCCACAATAAGTGCTGCCGGCTTGTCAACACCGCTGTGATCGTTGGAAATCAGCATATCCATGTAGGCGATGGTATCCATCTCCGGCATCATAGCAGGGTGCGGAATGTGCGTTACGTTTCCTAAAGTAACTCCGCAGGCGTCTCTTGCACTTCTCTCGGTTGTTAAGGAAAGAGAGCCAAGAGACATCCCGTGGAATCCTCCCATGAGGGCGAAAATGTTTGAGCGGCCCTTTGCTTTCCGGGCGATTTTTAATGCGGCCTCAACAGCATTTGTGCCGGTAGGTCCGGGAAACATCACTTTGTAGTCAAACCCTCTTGGGGTAAGAATCAGATTCTGCAGTGTCTGAATGAACTCGCCTTTTGCAATCGAGTACATGTCAAGTCCGTGCAGAAGTCCGTCTCCTGAGAGGTATTCAAGGACTTTTCCTTTGATATAATCGTTATTGTGGCCGTAGTTGCAGCTTCCCGCTCCACAAAGGAAGTCTATGTATTCGTGATTATCCTGGTCATACAGCAGTGAGCCTTTTGCTCTGGTGAAGATTACCGGATATTTTCTGCAGTAAGACCGTACATTGCTTTCGTATTTCTCGAATACAGCAGGCTCCATCATGCTCTTGTTTTCGTTGTTTAAATCCATGAACCACATCTCCTTTCTATCGGATAGGGCGAATTTAGTGGAAATCTGCTCCCGCATGAACAAAGGGCGGATTTGAGATATCAATATGTTTGTTGCCCCCCTCAGGATTTAAAACTGTCCCTTCGGAAACAGTCGTTTATAGCCTGATTTAGGACGGTTTGCGGGCTTTGCTTGGACTTCGAAAACCCCCCTGCACTCTTTAATTCGGTATTGGTGTCATGAAAGGGGGTGGATGGGAGGAAACGGCTTTGCTCTCTGAGTTGCAACCCGCGCATGGAAAAGCTGTTTTTCGGGCGTTTTTTGCGGCGCGCTTTGCGTATAGCGGCGGTTTTTTATTTTTTAGCGTTTATTTTCAGTATTTTTGCTATCGGGGGGTTTTGCAGAGGCTGCAGGTGTTGGAAAACTGTCCAGCCGGTCGGAATAATCAAAAAAGAAAAAAGGATTACTCCTTCTCCTCAATCTTCTCTTCCGAAGAAGACATCGAAGAAGCGTTCTTTGCACTCTCGACTGCCCGGGCAATCTCATTCTTGTCCGGAAGGTCACCTAAGATACTCTCATCCAAGTCCACATCCGGGATAACATCCGCCTCGAACGGCTCATCGCCTCCCAAAAACTTCGCACCCTGCTTTAACAGATTCGAGACCTCGAACGGATAGATAATCTTCGTTGCCTGACCGTCTGCCATCTTCTGCAGAGCATCAAGCGAAAGAACCGTTACCGCACGCTTGTCGAGTGCACGGGAACCGAGTGCTAAAATTCTCAGACCCTGAGCCTCTCCCTGAGCCTGTAAAATCTGGCTCTGGCGTTCTCCTTCTGCTCTGAGAATCTTACTCTGCCGTTCTCCTTCAGACTCTAAAATCATACTCTGACGAAGACCTTCGGCCTTTAAAATTGCCGCACGCTTTTCTCCGTCTGCTTTCAGGATTGCAGCTCTTCTCTCACGCTCGGCTGCTGTCTGCTCAGTCATTGCCTGCTTGACAGCACCAATCGGGTTAACCTCTTTAATCTCCACACGCTCAATCTTTACACCCCACTGGTCGGTTTCCTTGTCGAGGATATCACGCAGGCGGTTGTTAATCATATCACGGTTGTAGAGAATCTCATCAAGCTCCATATCGCCGATGATACCGCGAAGACTTGTCTGGGCTAATGCAACGGTTGCCTGACGATAGTTCGAGACCTCGAAGAATGCTCTTTCCGGATCCATCACACGAACATAGATTATTGCGTCAACATCAGTCGGCGAGTTATCTTTTGTAATAACTTCCTGAGACGGAACATCGATGACCTGCGTTCGTAAATCGAGCTTTACCACCTTCGTGATAAACGGCACAACCCACTTAAAACCCGGATTTAACTGTCCGGTGTAGGTTCCAAGACGAATTGCAAGACCTTTCTGATAAGGCTGTACAATGACTACTCCTTTTGCGAACAGAAGGAGAATTAACACCACAAGAACAATGGTGAGAATAAGGGTTGAGAACTCCAACATTTAGATTTCCTCCACAATGATGTGAACTCCCTGGGATGCAGTGACAACAACATCAGCTCCTGCAGGGATGATGTTTCCGGTACTCTTTGCACTCCAGAGAGCACCATCGATTTCTACTTTGCCGGAGATGGAGTCAGCAGTTACTTCTGCGGTAACGCGTCCTTTCTTTCCGACAATGGTATCTTTACTAATTGTTTCCGGCTTCTTATCCGGAGACGCTTTGCGGTACACAAAAATCGTCACCGCGGCTGCCGCTGCTGCACTGACAACTGCTGCAATAACACCAAACGGCGTCAGCAGCAGGTCGTACGCAAAAAACGCCAGAATGCCTAAAACAACCAGTGCTGTTCCCGGAACTGCCAGGAAAAATCCGGGCGACATTGCCTCGATTAACAGGAACACAATACCTGCGGCAATCAGCACCCATGGCAGAATCTGCGGGGACAAAAGAACTTCAAGCATAGTATATCTTACTCGGAGGTATGAGGATAAATAGTTTGTTTAAAAAAGAAAAAATTAGAGGGAAATCATTGATGCCGTAATCATGGTTCCGACACCAAAGTCTGTGAACAGCTCAAGGAGCAGGTTGTGCTCGGCGTTTCCGTTTAAGATGTGTGCTCCCTCAACACCGTGGCGGACTGCGTTAACACTTGCCTGAATCTTTGGAATCATACCGCCGGAGATGGTGCCGTCTGCCATTAAGGCATCGATGTTCTTTAAGGTTAAGCGGTGGTAGAGCTCGGTTCTGTCCTTGTTCATGACACCGTCGACATCAGTTAAGGAGATCAGCTTGTATGCTTTAAGGGCAACAGCGAGTTCTCCTGCCATGGTGTCTGCGTTGATGTTTAAGTCGTTACCCTTCTTGTCGAGTGCGAGCGGAGATACAACCGGAATGTATCCTGCATCAAGCATGGTCTCTAAGAGCTGCGGGTTAATCTCACGGATATCTCCGACCAGTCCTAAGTCGACTTCGATCTCCTGATCTCCAACCTGAACCTTTTTCAGACCGGTCTTCTCTGCGATGACTAAGCCTCCGTCATTTCCGGAGATTCCAACACCCTTTGCTCCGTTCTTTGCAATCATGGAGACAATCATGTTGCTGATTTTGCCTGCCAGAACCATCTGTGCAATCTCTAAGGTGTCTTCATCAGTAACACGGAGACCGCCGACGAACTTCGGTTCTTTTCCGACCATCTTCATCTTCTCGGTAATCTCCGGCCCTCCGCCGTGAACGAGAACAACACGCATGCCGACATAATGCAGAAGCACTGCATCTTCGACCACCGTGTTCATGATGTTGTGGTCAACCATTGCATGACCGCCGAGTTTGATAACAATCGTCTTCTTGTGGAACTTCCGGATGTACGGAAGCGCTTCCATTAATACATTCTGTCTGTTCTTGTTCATGTTGTGTACTTCCCGTTAATCTCTACATATTCTTCTGTCAGGTCGCAGCCCCATGCGGTGGCTTCGGCTTCTCCTGATTCAAGCGTTACGGTGAAAACAACACGCTTGCCGCGCATTGCTTCTTTTGCCTTGTCGAGGTCTGCGGTAATCTCTCCGTTTCTGACAAGGGAAACCTCGCTTTCGCCCTCACCGATAGAGAGCGAAAGTTCATCGACTTCGAACTCGACACCGGAGTAACCGGCAGCGCAGACTACGCGTCCCCAGTTCGGATCTTCACCGTAGACTGCGGACTTCACAAGCGGCGAGCGGATGATTGCTTTGGCGATTTTATCTGCGTCCTCTTCGCGTCTGCATCCGCATACCTTTACTTCGAGGAGTTTGGTTGCCCCTTCGCCGTCTGCTGCTATCTGTTTGGCGAGCTGAATACATGCCTCTTCGAGAGCGGCAGCGAACTTTTCGGTTGGGACTTTTCCGGCTTCTCCTGTTGCGGTACAGAAGAGCGAATCGTTTGTACTCTCGTCTCCGTCGACAACCACGCGGTTTAAGGAACGGTTGACCGCGGTTCTCAGACATTCGCGAAGAACGTCTGCCGGAACTTCCGCATCGGTGTAGACAAAGGAGAGCATCGTTCCCATGTTTGGAGCAATCATTCCAGAACCTTTGCAGATTCCGGCAACGGTGAACCCGTCAGCTCTGACAAGTGCATGCTTCGGGACGGTGTCGGTCGTCATAATCGCACGGGCTGCTGCGTCCTCTGCAGCAGAGGAGTGTGCGAGGTTTGGCGCGACGGCTGCTGTCTGGCGGCGGATTAAGTCGAGGTCTAAGTATCTTCCAATAACTCCGGTACTTGCAACACCGCAGTTCATCTCGTCAATGCCTAAGGCTTCGGCACCAATCTGCGCCATCGTTTTGGCGTCCTCGAATCCGCGTTTTCCGGTGTATGCATTTGCGCATCCGCTGTTAACAATTACTCCGTCCAACTTTCCGCGAAGGGTTCTTTCTGCCATCAGGTTTACAACCGGTGCTCTGACGCGGTTTTTGGTAAATACTGCAGCTCCGGTTCCGGATGCACGGATTAATGCAAGGCCGTATTTTCCTTCCTTAACACCTGCAGCCTCAACACCTTCGACTGCACAGATGCTCTTGACTGCATCGCTCATGGGAACATTCCCGGCATTCTGATGCCTTCAATTTCATCGAATCCGCACATGATATTCATATTCTGGACTGCCTGTCCGGCTGCTCCTTTGACTAAATTGTCGATTGCAGAGACTGCAACAAGACGTCTTCCGTCTGCTTCGAGCTCCCAGTTGATGTCGCAGAAGTTCGAACCGCGAACACCGCCGAGCTTTGCATGCTGTAAGCGGACGAAGTGTTCGTCTTTATAGAACTCCTCGTATGCTTTTGCGACCTCTTCTTTGGTCATCGGTTCTTTTAAGAGGATGTGGGCGGTGGTGATGATTCCGCGGATTGCCGGAAGCAGATGCGGAGTGAAGTATACTGAGGCAGACGAGCCGAGAAATGCCATCTCCTGACGCATTTCGGGGACATGACGGTGTACGGTTATCTTGTACGGATTGATATTTTCGTCAACGTTTGGGTAGTGGGTAGTCTCTGAAACTGAATCTCCCGCACCGGATACTCCGCTTTTTGAGTCGTAGATGATTGTCTCGGCAAACTTTGCCATAGGTGCTGCAGAAAGGGTTGCTCCGGTCGGGAAGCATCCCGGGTTTGCAACGAAGTCTGCTTTTCTGATTTCTTCGCGGTGGAGTTCCGGAAGACCGTACGGTGCTTTGAAGTATGCCGTATGCTCGACACCGTAGGTTTTTTCGTAAACATCCTGCGGGAGACGGTAGTCTGCGGAGAAGTCCACCGTTTTGATTCCGCGTTCTTTGAGCTTTCCTGCATACTGCATGGCTGCGGTGTGCGGGACAGC
This sequence comes from Methanocorpusculum parvum, assembly GCA_015063085.1. Taxonomy (GTDB): domain Archaea; phylum Halobacteriota; class Methanomicrobia; order Methanomicrobiales; family Methanocorpusculaceae; genus Methanocorpusculum; species Methanocorpusculum parvum_A. The sequence goes on along the minus strand of SUTD01000019.1, from coordinate 4,003 downwards.
GAGGAATGCGAAATCCGCGTCAATGTCATCAACATCCGGATTGGTGTAGTCGATGTCGATTAAGTTTTTGAGATGAATGTGGTCTTTGGTGACCGGAGTTCCGGCGAGCTTTCTGGAGGTGGCGCAGACGATGTTTGCCTCTTTGTGGGAGAGGAGCAGTCTGATTAAGTCACCTCCGGCATAGCCGGATGCTCCGACAATCGCGATATCCATGTGTATCTTATTTGTTTCTTATGGGATTAAAGGTATTCAGTGAGTTTACCTTCCGGAAAAGAATAATACCTTTAGACGCCCACTATTACATAACCCGCAATGTCTTCCTACGTCAGTATCCGAAATGAGGTTCTCGAAAAAATTGAGGCGCATTTACCAGAGATACGCGAGCGTTTCGGCATTGTATCTCTTGGGATTTTCGGTTCAGTATCCCGGGGTGAGGATACCGCAGACAGTGATGTGGATGTTCTCTACCTCTTTGCGGAGAACAGAGGAGATCTTTTTGAATTTATGGCGTTCCATGAATATCTTGAGACGCTCTTCGGGCGAAAAGTTGACCTGGTGTCTGTGGAATATATTGATCAGTACCTTAAGCCCTATATTCAGGCAGACGCGCTTTTCTTTGGAGCAGACACAGCACTGGTATGAGGGACGATTCTGTTTATCTCGGTCATATTTTTGAAAAGACATCCCGCATTCTGGAGATTACCGCCTCCCTCTCTTTCGATGAGTTCCAATCCAATTATCTAATCTCTGATTCTGTAATCCGTTCTCTGGAGGTTATTGGGGAGGCATCAAACAAACTTTCGCTCTCTTTCCGCGAAGAAAACCCCGATATCCCCATCCGCCAGATGGTAGGGCTTCGAAATATCCTAATCCATGCCTATTCTGATGTGGATTTAAAACGGGTGTGGCTGATTGCAAAGACCAATGTGCCGCCGCTCCACGAACAGGTAAAATCCCTCCTTGGAAGGGAATAAAAAAATTATTCTTCCTTCTTCTCTTCGCTTTCTTCTGCCGCATCTGCTTCTGCGGCCTCATTTTCCCTCTCACCTTTCTGATACAGCTTGTCTGCAAGCTCGGTAAAGACGGAAGCCCGCTCAAGTCCGTGCAGCAGCTCTCCTGGAAGGCTCTCGATTCCAAAACGTGCGCCGGCAAACGCTCCGCAAATCATCGTAATCGTTCCGGCATTTCCTCCGCAGGTGACAGCAGCAGAGAGCAGTTCTTCCGGCACAAAGAAGCGTTTGCATAAGAATGCCGCCATTGGAAGCGTCTGGTAAACGGAAGACGATGTCCCAATCACCGCGGCAGCCTCGTCAACACTCATGCCGTTTCTTTCAAAGCGGTATGCAGTCTGCAGACGGGTGTAGAGTTCAGCGTCCATATTCTGTGCTGCAGAATCCAGAGCCGCGAATGCCGCATCAACATCGTGCGTCTCCAGAAGAGTATTCAGCATCAGTGCAAGACCGAGTGTTCCTGCATGGGATGCCGGATGGGTGTGCGTGATGCAGCATGCCGGAATTAACGCCTTTGCCATCACGCGTCTGTCGCGGAAGGCAAGAGCAAAGGGGATTGCAAGGCTCAGACATCCTGCCGAATCCGCATTCACTCCGGAGTCGGTCAGATTCTTTGTCGTCTCCATTCTCTTGCATGCCGAGAACAGCACACTGTCCGGAAACCGGAATTTATTGAGGGTGTGTGTCCGAAGCAGCTCTTTTGCATACTCTTCCCCGTTGAAATCGCCGTCAATTAAATTTCTGGCAGAGATTAACATAATCTGCCCGTCATCGGTATATTGTCCGGGCAGGAGGTCATGATTTGGATGGCCGCGGTATGCTCTTCCAAATGCCGGCGGGGCAAGCCGTCCGAGTCTTCTGGCCGGAAGAGTCTCATACGGCATCCCGAGAGCATCCCCGAGAACCGCTCCGATAAGGCATCCCCTATAGATATTCAGCATACACAATTATTTGCGGGATAAGATGTTATAGCTAACGCGAAAAAAGAGGATATTATAATCTTCTCATGCACGGAATGCAGACAAGCTTTCCGTCAATCTCTGCACAGAGACCGTCTGCCGTCTGTTCTCCGCAGACGGAGCAGATAACATTTCCATACATTCTGGCCTTCATCGGAAGAAGTTCGACCGTCTCTTTTACCTCGAAGAGCTTCTCGGCATCGGCTGCCAGAATTTTTTCCACATGTTCGTCTGAGAGTTCATCATAGCGTGCATGCTGCTCCTCCGTTGCCTTGCCGGAGAATACGATTGGGCGAAGCTCGTTCATCTCTTCCGGTCTCGGCACAGCATCAGGGACTGCAACAAGTCTGACAGACTTGCCGGTCTTTCTGTTATAGAAGGAGAATGCGGTCTTTCCCCATTTGTTGACAAAGAGGTTGCCTTTTCCGGCGGTGCATCCAAGGAATACCTGAATAGCATCTACTGTACAGGAATCGGTTTCAGCAATACAGACAAGCTCTTCGTCCTCGGAGAAGGTCACATCAAGCAGTTTTGTCACATATTCTGCAAGCTTGTATCCCATCGCAAGCCCGCCGCAGGAGTGCCCGTGAAACTTAACCGCATCCTCAAATGATTTCATAGAAGATAATGGAACGGCAGATAAAATAAATCATACGTTTCTGACGTTCGTCAACGTTCGGAACATACGTACTCGAAATATATAATACGCAGTAACACCAATTTAAAATTCGTAATACTATGAAGAAGTATCTCTCCATCATTCTGGCAGTCGCCGCAGTGCTCTCTGTTGTATTAACAGCAGGCTGTGTGACGACCGATTCTCCGCAAAGCGGAGAAGGCATGGTTACTATCACCGACGCCTTCGGACGCGAGGTAACAATTCCGGAGAATCCGGAAAAGATTGCAGTCGTTGGTTCCGGCTCGATGCGGTACTTCATGTACTTAGGGCTTGACACCGACATGTTTGTCGCAGTCGATGCTCAGGACGGAGTGCTCTATTCATACTCATATGAACAGCGTCCCTATGCCCTTGCCCACCCGGAGCTGAAAGAAAAACAGGCGGTAGGTCCGACAAAAGGCGTTGTTGACAACGAAAAACTCCTGATGTCCGGCGCGGAAATTCTCTTCATGGGAGGAGCTACCAGTTCGAATGCGGAAGTCGCAAACGAGATTCAGGAAAAAACCGGTGTGCCGGTTGTGATGTTCTATGTAGGAAACTATGTGACAGACAGCGAAGAGATTCAGGACAGCCTTCTGATGCTTGGAGAAATTCTTGGAAAAGAACAGAGAGCAAAAGACCTGATTGCCTACTTCGATGCAGTAGAAGACGACTTACAAAAGAGAGTCAAAGGTCTTTCCGCAGACGAGACAGTCTATGTCGGAGGAGTTGCCTACAACGGTGTACATGGACTTGACGGCACCGATCCGACCTACTATCCGTTTGCCGTGCTGAATCTCAAAAACGCTGCATCAGAAGTATCCTCGGTTTCCCAGACCGGATATGCACAGATTTCCAAGGAGAAACTTTTAGAATGGGATCCGGATTTCATCATCGTTGACCTCGCAACGTTAACTGCTGCAGAAGGCGGAGCACTTGTTGAGCTGAAGAATGATCCGTCATACAAAGAACTCACCGCGGTCAAGAATAATATGGTCTACACCGTAAACCCGCACACCGCGATGAACGTCAACCATGAGACCACCTTAGCCAACGCATACTTCATCGGAAAGATTCTCTATCCGGAGCAGTTCGAAGACATCGATCCGGTAAAGAAGGCTGATGAGATTTACTCCTTTGTTGTCGGCGAGCCGGTCTTTGCACTCTTAAAAGAAAATGTTGACGGACTTTCTTACCAGAGAGTTCTCTTCGATAGACAGTAATCTAAAGAAAACATATAACAGATACAATGAAGCACAACGCAGAAGACTACAAATCCTATGTCGGGAAGAAAGCCGGCATAATTCTCGCCGGCATTCTCCTTTGCGTGGTGCTGTTCTTAATTACCATCTCGGTTGGAGCAATCACTATCCCGC
>SUTD01000018.1 GCA_015063085.1 Methanocorpusculum parvum | reverse complement strand
CTTCTGCAATGTCTGGAATGCTGTTGGTCATTGCACCGGATCCAAAGGAACCTGCAAGACCTGCAACAGTGGAAGAGTGACAGAGACGTGCACAGTGGTCAATGTGGTTGGTCTTGAAAACACCACGGGCGAACTTCATCATTGCATAGTTGTCCTCGTTGGAGACACGTGCAGAGGAAAGACAGCAGCGCTCGGACGGCTGGTACTTCTTGAAGTTCTCTGCAATGTATGCGATTGCCTCCTCCCAGGTTGCCTCAGTCAGGACACCATCCTTTCTGATGAGCGGGGTGGTTAAGCGGTCCGGAGAGTTGATGAACTCATGGGCATAGTTACCCTTCGGACAAAGTTTACCTTCGTTGACAGGGGAACGGGTGTAGGGTGCGGTATCTACAACCTTTCCGTCCTTTACAACAAGGTTAAAGGAACAACCTGATCCGCAGTACGGGCAGGTGCTCTGAACATACTTTAAGTCAGCCATGTTAAGTAAACCTCGTATACATAAAGGTTTGAATTGGGCTATATTAACCTTCACTCAGGTTAAATATTTCATATGATAATCAATTGATGTAAATTAACTTAGTTGCAAAAATCAGTTGGTATAGCAAGATTTGGTTGTCAAAATAGATTTGTTAACTATTTCTGTATTTTTCGATATTTTTCTCTGAACAGAAAAATCCGCTGTTCGCGCATTTTGGTGAAAAACAGTGGGTTGTTATTCGAAACAGCCGAACTGGCATTTTTTGAATTTCACTCCGGTTTTGTCGCAGAACTCACGGAATGCAACCATGTCAAACTGATAGATTCTGCAAAGAGCTGTTGCCTCCGCACAGGTAATCTCTGTTCTGATTTCTGATGCATCAAGCGCTTTTTTAAACATCTCTTCTGAATTTTCCATGAGTATCGTTTACCTCCCATAGATTATTAACCTGCAGGTTGCCTGATATATGCAACACTCAGGTATATTAATCTCAAAAACCAATTGATATATAGAATATTTATTCAGAGGAATCATTGTTATGAAGACAAAAATATATATCCGCGAGAGAAATAAATCCGAGCCGGAAAAACAGGAACCGCGCTTTAGAATCGTAGCCATCACCGGTCCCCGTTCCGAAATCAAATTCGATGCCAGTCACTTCCGCATGAAGGAACTCGAAACAATTGTAGCTGATGTCGGAGCTGAACTCGTCCTGTTAGAACCGATGGAAGACTGTGAACACGGTCACCACCGCCACTGAAACAATTATATCTCCCAAACTCCTTTACTTTTTTATGAAAATTACGCAGCATAAGCGAAAGAGCATCCATTCCGGTCTCAAAGGCGAGACACTATCCCGCAGCGGACTCCTTGCGGGTCAGGATGCGATTGTTCCAAAACGCATCGCTCCTGACTTAAACATCATCAAAATAGGCGGACACGGCGTCATCGACTATGGTGCGCCTGCCGTTCTCCCTCTGATAGAAGAGATCAGAGCTCTTGTTCCGCAGCATAAGATGATGCTCATGACCGGAGGCGGTGTCCGCACCCGCCACATCTTAGACATCGGAATCGAACTCGGCATGCCCACCGGAGTTCTTGCCTCCCTGTCTGCGAAAATCAGTGAGCAGAATGCGCTTATGGTCTCCGTCATGCTTGCCGATGCCGGTGCCGAGTTCATCTCCAACACCTCACTGCTGGACATCCCCTCCATGCTTCGGATGGGCGTCCTTCCGGTAGCTGCCGGAACTCCTCCCTACGGACTGTACGAACTTCCGCCGGAATCCGGAATCCTCCCCCAGTACCGTACCGATTCAGGAGCCGTTGTCGCAGCTGATGTCCTTGGCGCAAAGTCCTGCATCTTAGTCAAAAACTGCGACGGACTCTTCGACAAAAACCCGGCAATCCACGACGATGCCGAACTCATCCCGGAAATCACTGCCGCTGAACTCATTGACCTCAGGATGGATGACATGGTCTTAGAGTTCAAAGCTGTTGAGATTCTTTCCCATGCGCGTAACCTCAAAGAAATTAAAATTGTCAATGGTCATGTTCCCGGAGAACTTACCCGTGTACTCAATGGCGGAACTCCGCACACTGTTATCCGCCGATAATACCCTCCTTCACTTTTTTATACTCCCGAAAATAAACGATATCTTGTGCCGACCGCATCGCTTTTAACTGACCGTCAGAAACTGATTCTCCAGTATCGACGGGCGGGCAAGACCCAGCAGGAAATCGCTGATATTCTGCAGACCAGCAGATCCAATGTCAGTACGATTGAAAAGGCTGCGCATGAGAACATCAGAATGGCAAAAGAAACTCTGGAGTATCTCTACATGCTCGATGCAACTCTGGTCTGTACCCTTGATGCAGGCGGAGATATTACCCGCGACGCATTTCTGATTTACGATGCTGCAAAACAGTTCGAAATCAAAGTCCAGTATACAACCAGCGCTCTGATTAACCGCATTGTAAGCGCAGTTCCCGAAAAACTGAATGGAACACACATTCGTGAAGACATCAACGTATACCTGAACAAAACCGGTATTCTGTATGTTTACTGAACGTACCTGCCCTTCTCCCTGGGGGCGGATTTTAATTTATTTGTCCTCCTTTTTCCTGATATTTCCAAACTCTGCGCTCCTAAATCTCTCCTGTTAAACAATGGTTATGTTTTTTGTCTGTTCGCAGACAGGGCAATATATCAGCTGGTTATTGTGTGTTTGCTGAAATGATGCATATTGAATATTATATATCAACTGATATATCATATGTATTTCTGCAGGTTATCAGCAAGTATGTTGTTTGGTTTTGTTTAACCTGGTGGAAAAATTCAGCATATGTTTATTTAACCTGCTGAAAACATACACTAAAACCGTATGAAGAAAGTAACTGTCGCACTCAGCGTCCTTGTTGTACTCTTCGCAGTTGTCTTTACTGCAGGATGTATCACTGATGACTCTGAGCCAACCGAACTTCTGGTTGCAACGACCACCTCCCTTTTCGACACGGGATTACTCGACGCAGTCCAGGACTACTACCTTGAAGAATACAACGTAAACTTACTGTTCACCGCACAGGGAACCGGTAAGGCAATCGCCTCTGCAAAGAACGGCGATGCAGACGTCCTCCTTGTCCACTCTCCGTCTCAGGAAGCAGCATTCATTGAGGAAGGCTATGGTGTCAACCACAGAGGTATTGCATACAACTACTTCGTCCTTGTTGGCCCGGCAGCAGATCCGGCAGGCGTTAAGGGCATGGCTCCGGAAGCAGGTTTCGAGAAGATCAGAGAGCTTGGAACTGCAGGCACTGACGGTGTCCTCTTCGTTTCCCGCGGTGACGCATCCGGAACTCACACTGCAGAGCAGAAGATCTGGAAGTCCGCAGGCTTCGACTACGCAACTGAAGTTCAGGGAACCGGCAACTGGTACAAGGAGACCGGTGCAGGTATGGGCGACAGTTTAACCACCGCAGGTGAACTCGGCGGATACATCTTCTCCGACGAAGCAACCTTCTTAAAGTACAAGTCCAACAACCCGGACAGCCCGCTTGAAGTTGTCATTGCAGAGGGCGACTCCCTCTTAAACCGCTACACGGTAATGAGCATCTCCCCGGCAAAGTTCCCGGAGACCAACATTGAAGATGCAACCGACTTCACCAACTGGCTCATCTCCGAGGAAGGTCAGAACTTCATTGGTGCATACGGAACTGAAGAATACGGCAAGCCGCTCTTCACTCCGATGAACACCATCGCTGACTCCACCAAGGCACCGTTCAACATCGACAGCACCACCCCGGTCGCTGTCCCGACTGCATAAACCTGCAGTCCCAAACATTTTTTCCTTTTAAGCACGAGTGATATTGAGATATGGGAGAAATCATCGACGGATTTATCGGAGCACTGCAGCTGATTGTAACGCTCGACCCGGAGGTTATGGATATCGCACTGCGGAGTATCCAGGTCTCAACTGCAGCGACCCTGATTGCAGCACTTATTGCAATCCCGCTTGGTGCTCTCATCTACTTCTATGATTTCCCCGGAAAACGCGGCGTAATCAATGTTGTTCAGACATTATACGCTCTTCCGACCGTCATTGTCGGTCTTGTGGTGTACCTGATGATTTCCCACTCAGGTCCGCTTGGCTTTCTTGATCTGCTCTACACCACAAAGGCGATGACTATCGCGCAGGTAATTCTGGTTTCCCCCTTAATTATCGGGTTTACCATCTCAGCGCTGACCGGTCTTGACCGCGACATGAAAAACACGGTCTTAGGCTTAAACGCTCCTGCACACCGCGCCATGCTGACTCTGGTTCGCGAAGCGAAGTTTGCAATTCTCTCCGCTGTTGTTCTCGCATTCGGCCGGGCAATCGCAGAAGTCGGCGCAGTCATGATGGTTGGAGGAAACATCCGGCACTTCACCCGTACTCTGACAACCGCAATCAGTTTAAACACATCAATGGGTGAGTTCTCAGTCTCTATTGCTCTGGGAATTATTCTGCTTGGAATCGCTTTAATCGTCAATCTGGGCGTAAATATCTTACAGTATCGCGGAACGAGGGTAAAAGATGAGTGAAACGGTCATAGAAACAGCCGGTCTTTCAAAGACGTACGGAACCAAAGAGGTACTGCATCCAACCTCGCTTTCCGTACGCAAAGGAGAAATTCTGGCAGTCATCGGTCCGTCAGGGGCTGGAAAAAGCACACTGCTTCGCCTGCTTGACGGATTAGAGAAGCCGAGCTCCGGAGAGATTCGTATCTTCGGCGAACCGTTCACCCGCAAAACCCGCAGAAAAATCCGCGCACGCCTGGGAATTCTCTTCCAGAAGACCGTCTTATTCGACCGCTCTGTCGAAGACAACATCGCACTTGGTCTTTCCTACCGCAGAATTCCCCGTGCCGAACGAAAACTCCGTGCAAAAGAAACTCTGGAAAAACTCGGCATGGCAGAGTATGCAGGCAGAAGCGCCCGCACACTTTCCGGCGGAGAAGGCCAGCGGGTATCCTTTGCCCGCATTTTAGTCACCCGGCCGGAGATTCTCTTCCTTGACGAGCCGACTGCAAACTTAGATCCGCTCGCATCAAAAGATGTGGAATCGATGATTCTTGCCGAAAACGCCGAAAACGGCACAACAATTGTCATCAACACTCACGACCAGATGCAGGCTCAGCGTCTTGCTGACCGTGTATCGGTCATTTTGGACGGCAGTGTTGTTCAGACCGGAACACCGGACGAAATCTGGTATCATCCGGTAAACGCATCCGTTGCGCGCTTTGTCGGATTCCAGAACATCTTCGATGCCTCAGCTGCAGACGGCACCGTATCATTTGGCGGGCTTTGCGTTGCTGCCCCCGCATCTCTGCATGGCGATGTTTCGGTCATGATTCGCGCCGAAGACATAGTCCTGACAAAAACCCAGACCAATATCTCCGGAATTATCCGTTCTCTTTCCAGACGAGGCGCTTTCGTTGAGATTTCCGTTGAGACAGGAGTAGAGTTTTTCATCCGCATTCCATTCAAAGAGTATGACTCTTCCCTGTCGGTTGGAGATACCGTTTTCCTCACCTGGAATAATGATGCTTTGGTCATCGGAGGTAATCAGTAACAACCCTCTTTATGTTTGAGAACAAATATGTTCTCATAGAATGGATGCGGTCTTATCTGAGGATAACATATTTGCGTGTGCTCGGACTTTGATATTGGAAGACGGAGAACTCTCCCTGCAGGTTTCTGCTTCCGGCATCAAGGTGCGGTTTCCGACCACACGAAGAATAGCGGAGCGTATGGATGTTCCGCATTACTATGTTCTCCCATATTTTGCAGGGCTTGAAACACAGGGATTCCTGACGAGAACCGAGCGTGTCGGCATCTTCACCACACCTGCCGGAACCAAACGGCTCTTTTCCGGAATGTCTGATGCAGAACTTGCCAGGATTAAAGCAGTCTGCGGAGGGGAATTGTACAAAATTCTTCTTGCAGCCGGAAAATAACGCTGCTGAAATATCCGGTCGGCAAGTGATATACGGAAAAATTGAATCTATGCGGCTCATAAATATCGTTGGTCACTCAAACACCGGAAAAACAACACTGATTATCCGCCTTATCCCGCAGTTATCTGCTCTCGGCAGGGTTGCCTCTCTCAAACAGCTTGGCTGCCACTCTTTTACTCTGCCGAAAGGAAAAGATACCACGCTGCACTTCGAAGCCGGAGCTGACTGTGCGACCGGCATTGACTCGGAAAAGGCAGTTATTGCAGTGAACGGAGCAGATCTCTTCAGTATTCTTGACTACTATCACTGGCTTGGAATTGAGTACGTAGTAATTGAAGGCTTCAAAGAGCATCATCTTCCCTGCGCCGTACTCGGAGATTTTGAAACTGAATACGCCGTCCTGCAGAATCCTTCCGCTGAGGAAATTGTGGATAATCTGCATCTCTTCCGGGAATATGTGCCAACCCGCACCTGATTTTCCGGAAAAAATACATCGAATTCGTTTTACCTGCATGTGAAGAATATTTGCGCAACATGTGTATATCAGCTGATATCGGTTCACTGCATGTATTTTTCCGTCGTGTTTTGCGCGCGGCATCTGAAAAATACTCCGATTCTTCGTCATTTCACTATTTTTGTTTTGAGTAAACCTATGTTATTTAACTAATTTGCGTCCGGCTCTCTCAGTTAGTATGAAGTGCCGTACCTATCATTTCAGTAAATGCATTTCGTTAAACTTTGCGGCATCTAAACATTTATCTCCCTGTTTTGAAAATCAGTATAATGACTATGCGCTCCAAGCGGTAGTTTTGTGACTGCCGGAAATTTCCGGCTCGTTTCGTCTGCACTGGCGAAAGCCGCAGGGAGGTGCAGACTGAAATGCGTGTCGCAAATGTATGACAGTTTTGTCATGCTCCTTCGAAGAGGAAATTCTTCATATGTAACAAACTTAACTTTCCATGGGGGAATCAGCAGATTCCCTCGTGGCAGGTCGCGATTTTACCTGTTTTCGTCTGCCGTATCAATCAGCCCGCCGCAGTGCCTGCAGCGGAGATACCGTGTTGATTCTGCACCCTTTTTCCGTTTCTTTTCATTGGTTTCCGACTGCAGAGCCGGAGTCAGATGGGAACGGCAGCGTCCGCACTGATATGCCGGAGACCACTGTTTTCCCTCCTTTTCCAGACGGAAGTAAAACCGCATCTCCAAAACCTTACAGATTGGACAGTAGTACCGCAGATATCCAAACTCTGCTGCCGGTTCGAAACCGTTTTCGATATGTTTCATAGCCTGACGGAAAATCGCCGGGCTTACATACTCCTGCAGAAACGGCGGATTCTCATCGTCCCAGTAAAACACATCCTGCAGCGTATCGCGCGAGCCGACTCCCTCACGAATCTCAGCAGTCTCTCCGCAATGCGGACAGGAAAAAACAGATATCTTTACCATCAGAGGAATCTCTCATCAGATCGCTTTGTCTCAATCCCGGAAAGTTTTCCTTCAAACCACCCGGAAGACTCATTGGGATATGCATCAAACTCCGGCACATACGGCTTAATATCTAAAACAGGCGTGCCATCTAAGATATCCACATCGGCGATTTTGAGGATGGTTCCATCACAGGAAAGAAGCCGGACAACCGAGAACCCGAGCGGATTCGGTCTGCGGGGGATGCGGGAAGCAAAAACACCGTGCGGTACTGTGTCAAAAAACGGTGTGGCTGAAAGAAGCGGTCCTGCACTCTTGTGCAGGTGGTAGAAAATCATGAGCCGCGAAAACCCTTCGATGTCTTTCAGTCCTTCAGAAAACTCTGGAAAAATCTCAATCTCACCGATAATCCCTGCGGCAGACGGAGGCTGAACCGGCATGCCGGAAAGCTCCTTGTGCGGAGAATGTACCACTCCGACCGGGGAAAAGATGACAGGCTCCATTATTCTCCTTTCAGCTTTTCAACAACGCAAATCCCTTCAATCCGGGTTGCCGGATACTGACCGTTCTCATCCTTTTCCGCGGACTTTACCATGTCCCAGATGGTAAGAAGCGCAACCGATACACCGGTTAAAGCCTCCATCTCGATTCCGGTCTTGCCGAAGGTCTTAACCCGGCATGATGCTTCGATGTACTCATCGGTCTGCTCAAAAGCAATAGTTACCGCACCGACCGGAATCGGATGGCACATGGGAATCAGCGCCCACGTCTGTTTGACCGCCATCGTCCCTGCGACCTGCGCTGTGGCAAGCACATTTCCTTTGACAACCGTCCCTTCAGCAATCGCTTTGAGCGTTGCATCTCTCAGATAGATTCTTCCGCGTGCTTCCGCCTCGCGGGAGACATCCGGCTTTGCCGTTACATCGACCATATGGACTTCGTCCTTCTCGTTTAAATGCGTAAATTCCGGCATCAGTGCATCTCCACCCATTTTCCTTTTTCGCCGTTTACAATCTCCTGCTTCCAGATTGGAACCAGCTCCTTTAACCGCTCGATTGCGTAGCGTGAGGCATCGTATCCTTCGCCTCTGTGTGCGGAACAGACGATGATGACAACAATTGTCTCGCCGAGCGCAAGGTACCCGTATCTGTGGATGATGTGGACCGCATTCACCCCGAACTGTTCCCGGCACTCGGAAGCAATCTTTTGTAAATCCTTTTCTGCAACCGGAACAAACGCCTCAATCTCCAAAGCCTCCATTCCGTCATCTCTGACGCAGCCGACAAAGACCAGCTGTGCTCCGTCAGCCGGAGACCGTGTTTCCGCAATCAGCTTTCCAACATTGATATCCTCTTTCTGGATACGTAAAATCTCCGTCATGCTTCCTCCTTAAAGTACGGCGAGCGTGCAGACACTGCCTGTGCGATGGCTGAAACAAGCTCATCTCCATGTTTGCCTTTAATATCTACTTCGTTTCCTGTTTTCAGCAGGCACGGCTTGAGTTTGCCGTCAGAGGTAATTCTCAGGCGGTTGCAGTTTGCGCAGAACTCCAGGTTATGCATCGGGCGGACAATCTCAGCACTGGTTCCATGCACCTTGTATTTTCTTCTGTGGTGCATGCGGCGCGTCTCAATCATCTCCGCTTCGCGGCGGAACCGCTCTTCAAGCTCTGCCGCAAACTGGGCATTGCTCTTTCCTTCCGTCATGCCGTCTGTCCAGCCGTTCATATCCATGAGTTCGATGAACTGCAGGATAACATCCTCATGCTCGCGTGCGAAGGAGAGGAAATCATCAACCTCATCGTCATTGAGTCCCGGAAGCAGGACAACGTTCAGCTTCACCGGAGTTAAACCGACTTCAAGCGCTGCTTTTAATCCTTCGAGCACATCCGGCAAAAGGTCGCGGCCGGTGATTTTTACATAGCGTTCACGCTTCAATGTGTCAAGACTGATATTGACTCGGGAAAGCCCTGCTGCTTTCAGATCTTTTGCAATGTCCTTTAACCGGGTGCCGTTGGTGGTAAGCGAGATTTCCATGCCTTTTGGAACGGCACGGATGATGTCTGCCAAATCCGGACGCAGTGTCGGCTCACCGCCGGTGAGTTTGACTGTTTTGACTCCCATATTGCGAAAGACTGTCAGGATTTCGATTAACTCTTCTTTGGTCAATGCTTCGCCGGAATTATCACAGATACAGCCGTTGACTGTTTCTCCTTCATGATGACAGTAAATACAGCGGAGATTGCATGCGCTGTTTAGTGCGATACGGACGTCAGTTATCCTGCGTCCATATGAATCAGTCATCAGGGAGTCTGCATCAGTCATGAATTACGTATTATTTTAGAATCATCATAATATGTATTTTCGCATTCACTAACAGTTGGTATGTCAGAAAATTTCTCAATAACCAATTGATAAATATCGCAAAAATACCACAGATATAATTACATTCGACACCAACATAGATAGTACATTATGAATAAAATCCCGTTTGAAGAAGCGCTGTCACATATCCGGAATGTGGCGCCGGTTTATGCATCGCGCACTGTTTCCCTGCAGGACGCGGCAGGATGTATTCTTACAGAGCCGGTGTATGCAAACTATAATGTCCCGCCGGCACCGGTCTCTGCGATGGATGGGTTTGCCGTAAAAGCCGCATCAACCCTTGGTGCATCCGATACTACTCCTCTGAAGCTGACAGACTTTGACCGCGTAAATACCGGCAATGTGGTTCGTCCGCAGTTCGATGCAGTCATCATGGTAGAAGATGTCGAGTTTGACGGCTCGGATGCTCCGTTGGAGATTACGATTCGCGCTCCCATTAATGCCGGACGAAATGTCCGTGCAGCAGGGGAAGATATCGAGGAAGGCCGTATGGTTCTTCCTGCCGGAGCACGCATTCGTCCGTTTGATATCGGGGCTCTTGCAGGATACGGTATCACCGAGGTGCCGGTCAGATCCGTTTCGATTGGAATTATTGCAACCGGTTCCGAGCTTATCGCTCCGGGAGAGGTTCCAAAACCGGGACAGGTTGTTGAGAGCAACTCTGTTATGACCGAAGCATATCTTCGGCAGTTCGGCGTGGATGTTATCCGCTATCCGCCGGTTGCAGACAACCGCGCGTTAATCCGCGAGGCTATCGAAAAAGCCGTTGCCGAGAACGAGATTGTTCTGCTCTCTGCCGGCTCTTCGATGGGTTCGAAGGACTTTACGGCGTCTGCCATTTCCGACCTGGGCGATATTGTCTTCCACGGGGTTTTCATGAAACCGGCAAAGCCTACCATGCTTGGAATTGTGCAGGGCAAACCGGTGATTGGTATGCCCGGCTTCCCGCTTTCTGCACAGACTGCCCAGCGTCTCTTTGTCCGGGAACTTCTGGAGCTTTGGGGATTTTCCGGTCCGGCACATGAAACAATCTCTGTTGTTGCCGGAGAAACTGTCGGCTCTGATGATTTCTTAGATGAGTTCCGCTTCGCAGCAGCAGCAGAGGTTGCAGGACGGATTGTGGCTCTGCCGCAGATTCGCTCATCGAGTATGCAGATGAATGGAATCCGGGCAAACTGTTATCTCCACATTCCGCGCGGCGTGTCCGAGGCAAAGGCAGGAGACGCGGTGTCTGCGGTCTTAAATGTGCCGTATGCGGAGCTTTCACGGACCATCCTCTTAGGCGGTGCATACACGGCAGGCGCTGAGGCTCTGCTCGTGAAGGCGGCATCGGCTGGATGGAGCATCCGCTTTGGCGATATCAGTTCAACCAATCCTGCGCTTCTCCTGGATAATGCATGCCACGGCATGTGTCTTCCGCAAGGCTTTGACCTCGGTAATCTTGCAGGCGAGGTCGAGTGCTTCGCTCTTGGCGACGGAACTATGCTTGTGATGCGCTGCGATATGGGGGATGTTCAGGCAGCAGCCCTTCGCTCGTTTGCCGGAGGTGTATGATGGGACATGAGCACCACCGGGATATCCCGGTACAGGCAGCAGTGATTACTGTTTCCACGAGCAGAACGGAAAAGACCGACCTTTCCGGGCAGATTATCCGGGAAGCATTCGAGAATGCAGGAATGGCGGTTGTTTTCCAGACTCTTGTGCCGGATGTTGAAGAGCAGATTTCTTCTGCGGTTCTCGCGGCTCTTGAATCGGCAAACTGTGTTGTTGTAACAGGCGGTACCGGCCTTACCAGTGATGACTGCACGATTGAGGCGGTCTCTCCTCTGTTCGATAAGACTATGGACGGGTTTGGCGAGCTGTTTCGATGGAAGAGCTACGAGCAGGTAAAAACCGCTGTCCTTCTCTCCCGTGCAACTGCAGGCCTGGTGAAGGGCTCTGCGGTGTTCTGTATCCCGGGTTCTCCAAAGGCGGTAAAACTTGCATCGGAAGAGATTATTGTGCCGGAGATTAAGCACATTTTAACGCATGCGGGACAGTAATCCCGTACTTTTTTTTAAAACAGCGGGGAGGGGGTATCCCCGAAATAATTAAGGTGTATGTATTGTCTGCTGGATACGAGATGCACGAATCTGTACTGGGATAGGACGTCTTCTTGAATACAGCATTTGGTACAGATGCGTTCTCGGTACGTGTGCACTGTCCTCGTCAACAGGCACATAGATACATTGTTGGTTTGATTATTTAATACCTGCTGATATTTCAGCTGAGTAAAAAAGACGGGTGCTGGAGAAGCCCCCGTTTCCGGTGTACTGTGGTGTTCAGTACTGCATGAAAACACGTTCTTTTGATGTCGCTGCGGACTTAGTACACGTCACTGCCTGCGTTCGGGAAGAAGAGCGGTTCTCCGTATTCTTCAACACCGAAGTTTGCGATGATTTCCTGTGCTTCGTCGCTTACAAGCCAGTTGATGAACTGCTCTGCGCCTTCTGCGTCAACTTTCGGCATCTTTTCCGGGTTGCACGGGATGATGTTGATGAAGTTGAGCATACGCTCGTCCTTTTCGACAAGGATTTCGATGTTCTGTAAGGAGTCCTTCTTGGTTAAGTAGGTTGCACGGTCCATGACGGTGTATGAATCTTCTGCATCGGTGTACATGAGAGTCGGGCCGTTTCCGGATGCGCCTTTCTCGTAGATTTCGTACCAGTCACCGGACGGGGTGATGCCTGCTGCAGTCCAGAGTTCCTTTTCTTTGACATTGGTTCCGGAGTTGTCGCCGCGGGAGATGAAGTGGGACTTGCTGTCCTGAATTGCTTCGAGTGCTTCGGTGATGTCGGTCATGCCTTTGACGCCTGCCGGATCATCTGCCGGTCCCATTAAGACGTAGTCGTTGTACATGAGCGGGATACGTTCAGTTCCCCAGCCGTCTGCAACGAACTGTTCCTCTAAGGATTTTGCGTGGACGATGACAAGGTCAACGATGTCGTTGGTCTTTGCGGTCTCAATGGTTGCACCGGTTCCTGCTTTGATGTGGCGGATTACAACGTTCGGGTATTTTTCCATGTATGCTTCTTCGAGTGCCGGAATCATTCCTGCGTCAACAGGGCCGATGGTACTGGAAAGAGAGATGGTCTGACGCGGCATGTCGTCTGTTGTTACACAGCCTGCACAGAGCACTGCGGCAACTGCGACCAGACATACTGCGAGAAGAGAGAATTTCTTCAGATTCATATGTACATTCCTTAAATTGCTTCAATTAT
Organism: Methanocorpusculum parvum; assembly: GCA_015063085.1. Taxonomy (GTDB): domain Archaea; phylum Halobacteriota; class Methanomicrobia; order Methanomicrobiales; family Methanocorpusculaceae; genus Methanocorpusculum; species Methanocorpusculum parvum_A. The sequence goes on along the minus strand of SUTD01000018.1, from coordinate 9,652 downwards.
CCAAGGCCGGTAAACGGGTGCGGGATAATTTGCGTATGTAGGTTTATCTGCAAAGATATTTATGAAAATCTGTTGGTATCTCTGCTGTATTTCATTTGGTATTTCAGGGTGGTATGCGGTCCGGATATGGGTTATTTTTCTCTTCTGCGTGTGCGCCGTCTTACATTTCTGATTCTGCGGCTTCTGGTTTCTGCTTTTTGGTCTTCTTCCTGGTGCCGTCTGCGCGATGCGGTAAAATCGGCATCTTCTGTCTTTGATTTGCTGCCTGGTAAAACCCCTGTCTCACCTGCTTATAATACTATGCCGTACTCTTTATGTTCTCAAAAATCAACTATTCATTACGTATCGGAAACAGGTCTGACAGATAAAATCCGTGTCTGAGCTTCTGACTTAAGTCGCGAAGTTTGCCGTCCAAATAAGTGCAAACCTCTCCGGGCGGATTGTTCTGTTCGGCCGTTTTCCCAAAGGAACCGGCAGGGATACTGCGAAACCGCAGGATATTTCAGTCCGGCAAATGGTAAAAGAGGAAGTTGTTAACTTCAAACTCTCAAAGGCCCTCTACGACATGGGGCAGGCAGTTGTGGATACCGGAGGGGCTGAAAGTATGTCTGCGTTTGTTGGAGTTTCCGTTTCAAATCAGTCCGCCATTGATATGAATGCACTGAATTCCAATACGCCGTTTACCGTTCGGGAGACCAGGACTGAGTATTCGAAGGGGAGGGGGGCTGACTGGCGGATGGTGTCTGTTCGTGTTCACTCTGCAGTTTTGCAGGTTGTTGATATTCTGGTAAGTGAGGGGGCGGCAGAGAACCGGTCAGAGTATTTCAGAAGGGCATTTACCGAAGAGGTCAGACGCAGAAGAGATGTCCCGCACAGTTACGCAGATCTCGAGGCACGGATTCTTTCAAGCGATGCTTTCAAGCGGGCTGTTATTTCAGTTGTGAAGGAGATGTTTTCTCCGATTCTGCATTTGTTTAAATTGCAGGGGTGAAACCGTTATGAGAGAGATTCTGCGGTGTTTACCAGACCGAAGTACCGCTCAAAGAATACCCGCAGCTTGTCGATAACTGTCTGCTTCTTTTTGTCACGTCCGCCGCCGAAGCGGGATACGGGAGGGAGAATTTTGTCGATGTCTGTTCCTGTGGTTTTCAGTGCCCCGTAGCGTAAGGCGTTGTCGACAAACTTTCTCGTCTCTTCGGGTTTGAGCTTTTCCTCCTCAATTAAGGCGGTGATGTCCTTTTCCTTCTGCTCAGAGACAAAGACCTTCCAGTCTTCCATGATGTCAGTGGCTTCGTAGTCTTTGGCATTTACTCTTTCTAAGAACTCCTCAATGAGTTCTTTCTTGGAACGGAGCTCTAAGCTTGCTTTAATTGCTTTGTCGATGCTTGCCACAATCTCCTTGTTCTGACAGTTGGAGCTGTGGAACTGAGCGACGAGGTTTAAGACGTAGTCGATGTTTACCTCAACCTGTTTGACGAGTTCGGTCTCGAAGATGATGTCGTCTAAGATGCTGACGCGCTCTTTGCTTAACCTCCGGTACTTTTCGTGGAGGTCGTTGTAGATTCCGGTGTAGTCCTGCAGGTCTAACGGGGTGATGAGTTCGTGTCCTGCAAACTCGTCAAAGGTGGTTAAGATGTTTCTCAGGCGCAGGATGTTTCCAAAGAGGATGATGAAGTCCTTTTCCCGCTGTTCTCCGATGATTTCTTTGCCCAACGGGAACTCGGTGATGAGTTCTGAGATTCTTTGCAGATAGCCCGGGACAGTCTTTCCTTTGCTGTCCGGGTATCCGTTGTAGTAGTCTTCGTAGGATTTTAAGAGGACGTCTCCTGAGAGGTCCGGGTCGCCGAAGGTTGAGATGGCATCATCGGTCTCTTTGCTTAAATCACGGAAGCAGATGATGTTTCCAAAGGTTTTGACGGAGTTTAGGATGCGGTTGGTTCTGGAATATGCCTGGATTAGTCCGTGCATTCTGAGGTTTTTGTCGAGCCAGAGGGTGTTTAAGGTTGTTGCGTCAAATCCGGTTAAGAACATGTCAACGACGACGAGCATGTCGAGCTCGCGTTTTTTCATGCGGTCGGAGACGTCTTTGTAGTACTCTTCAAATCCGCTGTCGGCGTCGAAGTTGGTCTGGAAGGTGTTGTTGTAATCCCGGATTGCGAGGTCTAAGAACTCGCGGGAGGTTAAGTCAAGTCCCTGGGTGTCGAAGCTTTCGTCGCTTAAGATTCCTTCGCTGTATTCGTCGCTGTTTGGTGCGTAAGAGAAGATGGTGGCGATTTTCAGTTCCTCTCCTTCTTCTTTCATCTGCTTTTTGAGTTCTAAGTAGTACTGTTTGCAGACCGGGATGGAGGAGGTGGCAAAGATGCTGTTGAATCCGCTCTGGCGTTTGCCTTTGAGGGTGTAGGTGCTGTTCCGTTTGGTTTTCTGGTCGAAGTGGTCGAGGAGGTAGGTGACGTTGTTTCGGATTCTGTCGGGGTGGTTTAGTGCTTCTTCGGTGTTGATGGCTTCGACCTGTTTGTCTTTGCTGTCGTCTTTTTGTTTGATGGTGTTGATGTAGTCAACGCGGAAGGGGAGGACGTTTCCGTCATGGATTGCGTTGACTATGGTGTAGGTGTGGAGTTTTTCTCCGAATGCCTGCTGTGTTGTTTTGAGGCGGGGGTTTTTGCTGCTTCCGGCGTTTACCGCAAAGATTGGCGTTCCGGTGAATCCGAAGAGGTGGTAGTTGGTGAAGTGTTTTATGATTGCGGTGTGCATTTTGCCGAACTGGCTTCGGTGGCATTCGTCGAAGACCAGGACAACATGCTTGTGGTAGATTTCGTGTTTAGGGTTTTTGCTGATGAAGACGTCGAGTTTCTGGATGGTGGTGACGATGATTTTTGCGTCTTTGTTTTCGAGCTGTTTTTTGAGGACGGCGGTGCTTTTGTTGCTGTTTGCCGCTCCTTTTTCGAATTTGTCGTATTCGAGGATGGTCTGGTAGTCGAGGTCTTTTCTGTCAACGACGAAGAGGACTTTGTCGATGTCGGGGAGTTCTACGGCGAGCTGAGCTGTTTTGAAGGAGGTTAAGGTTTTGCCGCTTCCGGTTGTGTGCCAGATGTATCCTCCGGCATCCAGAGTTCCCGCTGTGCCGTAGGCAGAGGATATCTGGATTTTTTTGAGGATGCGTTCGGTGGCTGCTATCTGGTAGGGACGCATGACAAGCAGGAGTTTTTCGGCGGTGAATACGCAGTAGCGGGTGATGACGGAGAGCAGGGTGTGTTTTTTGCAGAAGGTTTGTGCGAAGTCTGTAAGGTCCTGGATGTTGTGGTTTTTGGCGTCTGCCCAGCAGTTTGTGAATTCGAAGCTGTTGGAGGTTTTCTTTACACTTTTTCTTGCTCCAGGGGTGTTTTCTCTGATGTGGCTGTCTCTTGTGGTGTTGGAGTAGTATTTGGTGTGTGTTCCGTTGGAGATGACGAATATCTGGATGAATTCGAAGAGCCCGGAACCTGCCCAGAAGCTTTCGTACTGGTAGCGGTTTATCTGGTTGAAGGCTTCTTTTAAGGGGACGCCTCTTCGTTTGAGTTCGATGTGGACTAGGGGGAGTCCGTTGACGAGGATTGTTACGTCGTAGCGGGTTTTGTGGTGTCCTTTTTCTTCGCGGTACTGGTTGATTACCTGGACGCTGTTTTTTCCGAGGTTCTTTTTGTCAATCAGTGAGATGTTTTTGGTTGTGCCGTCGTCTCTTATGAGGTTTAGAATGTGGTTTTCCTGGATGAGTTCGGTTTTTTCGATGATTCCGCTGTTGGGGTTTGTGAGGTGTGTTTTGGAGAAGGTTTCCCATTCGGTGTCGGAGAACTGATAGTCGTTTAAGAGGGAGAGCTGGGTTCTGAGGTTTTGGAGGAGGTCTTTTTCGTTTGTGATGTTTGCGTGCTGGTATCCCTGACGGACGAGGGTTTTGATGAGTTCGTTTTCGAGGTCTGCTTCGCTCTGGTAGTCGGGGTTTCGGTTGGAGTAGTCTGGGATATACTCGGCGACGACGGTGTCGATGTATTGTTCGTGGTGTGTCTGGAAGTTCTCCATGTTACTCTTTCCTGTAGGTTGCCTGTTTTTCTCTGAGGGTGCGGGTTTCTCCTATGACGAAGCGTTCGAGTTCGGTGATGTCGGGGAGTACTGCTTCGTATTTTGAGACAAAGACTTCGTTGGAGAGTCCTCCTGTTGCGTATTTTACGATTTCGTCGTCTTTTTGCGGGCAGAGTACGATTCCAACAGGCGGGTTGTCTCCTTCGCTCATGATGTTTTCTTTAAACCATGAGAGGTACATGTTCATTTGTCCTACATGGGCGTAGGTGAATCCTTCCATTTTGAGGTCGACTAAGACGTGGCATTTGAGGATTCGGTGGTAGAATACGAGGTCGACAGCATAGTATTCTCCTCCAATGAGTATGCGTTTTTGTCGTGCTTCGAAGCAGAATCCGTGTCCGAGTTCCAGGAGGAAGTCCTGGAGTTTTTCGAGGAGGGCGGTTTCGAATGCGGATTCGGTCATGATGTCTATGGATTTGAGTCCTAAGAATTCGAATACGTACGGGTCTCTGATGATGAGGTCTGAGGTTTGTGTTTCTGCTCCGGTGTTTGCGAGGCGGAGGAGTGCGTCTTTGTTTTTGGAGAGTCCGGTTCGTTCGAAGCAGTTTGTTTCTATCTGCCGTTTGAGTTCGCGAACAGACCATGTTCCTTTGATACACTCTGTTTCGTAAAATAATCGCTTGAGGGGGGATTCTATTTCAAGAATTTCACAAATATGTGAAAATGATAGGGTTGAAACTAATTTGTCTGCGGGGATAACAAATTCGGGAGACACTGTCTCCCGAATTCCTCCTATATAATAGTTGTTGTCATCAACCGGGGCAGGAGGGAGCAGGTATGCGTTCTGTCTGATTGTATCCGGGAGGATGCTGTATATTTGGGGGTAGCGTTGGAAGAAGAGTACGTAGCGGCGCAGGTCGCGGACGTCGCAGCGTTTCATTCCTGTTTTTTTGAGGGTTTGTGAGATGGTTTCGAAGAGGTGTTCACCGTAGGCGGCTCTGCCGTTTCCGCGGAGGTTATATGCGGAGATGTATGCTCCGATGCACCAGTTGCGCAGGGTTAGTCCTGCGTTTACTGCACGTACGGATGAGTCGCGGAGTTGTGCATCTACTGTTTTGATTGAGCCGACAAGTTCAGTGAATGAGAGTTCGCTGTTTGTTTGGGATGTTTCCATTCTCTTCTACCCTTTTGTAGTTGTGTTTAGTTTGGTTTTTGGTGGATATATAGTGTGCTCTCTGTTTGGGGTGCAGGGTTCAAAAAGGGAGATCTGAGAGATGGTGCTGCCCTGCTCTGGGAACACGAATCCGCACGAATCAAAACGAATCGCGACCTCTAAAGGCGGCAGCTTAGCTCTGCTTATCGCAGAGCTGCCGCACGGTCGCTATCGCCCTCGCAGTCGGCTCGGGCGAAAAAGTTCTCTCTCGACTACTCGCCCGAGCCGACTGCGAGGGCGTTAGCACGTTTAGGCGCGTAGGCGATAAGCCGGCTACGCGCCGTTAAGAGCGTGCGATTCGTTTTGATTCGTGTGGATTCGTGTTCCTCGAGTGGAGACAGCGGCTTTGCCCGTTATTTCCGCGGGGTGATTCTGGCGCGAAGGTCGCAGAGCCGTTCTCCGTTGTAGGTGAACCATACTGGTCCGGGGATTGGGTACGGGCTGTTTTTGAGTTTTTTGGCGAGTGCGGACAGTGAGGTGGTTTCTCCTTCGTAGAGGATTTTTCTGTCGTCGAGGACGACGGCTTTGATGTCGGGGTTTTCAATGAATGCGATTTCTTCTCCTGGCTGAATGCCGCATTCGCTAAAGCGGAATGGTCCAAGTCTTTGTGTTTCGCGAATCTCTTCGGCTATCTGTTCGTCTAAGACTTCGTGTCCTTCGGGTGTCAGGCGTTTGAGTCTGTCCTGTGTTCCGCTGATTTTGGCGATGCTCTCTAAGAGTTCGTATGCGTCTTCTGCGGACATTGCGTAGAATTCTTTGATGCGTTCTTTTCCGTCGAAGTTTTCGATTGTCCGAAGGTCGGGGTTGAGTTTGTCGATTAATTTGTGGAGTTCTTTGTCGGTTAAGGCGCTGTTTACTTCGTAGACGGCATAGACGCGGAAGGCGAAGGGAATTGTTTCGCTTCGGTTGAGCTGTTTTAGGCGGGCTTCGATGTTTTTGGCGTAGCCGATTTTGACATAGTCGGGAAAGGACGGGTTTGTTAAGATGTAGATGACGCCGGTTTTTGTCATGCGGTTTTCTCCTTGAAGGTTAAGAGGCGGTCTCTGTAGTGTTCGTACTGTTTGCGGCGGGCTTCTATCTCGGCAGGGATTCCCTCTGAGATGTCGTTGCAGAGTTTGTCGAAGCGGTCGAGGATTGCGACGATGCGTTCCTGCTCGGCAAGGGAGGGGAGGGGGAACATCAACTTTGATAGTTTTGAACCGCTCGTTAATGCCCTCGTGGTAAATGTACTGTATCTCACAATGTCTTTCCGCATAGAATAGGATGAGAAGTAGTATGAGCAGAATTTAGGGAGAAGTAAATCAGTTTTCGGTCTTGCTCTAAGAACAAAACCACTAAATACACACCCTTCAATATCATCAAGAAGAACGGATGTCATTCCAATCTCTTCCTGTGTTTCTGATGTCCGAGTAAAGAATACGTCATTTTTCTTTGCCCCATACAACTCTTTTTCCTTATCCGTAACTTCAACTAAACCCTTCAACGTCTCTTTTGTCATCCAACGATTGTTGAAAACATCAGTAAAATTCACAATAGGAGAGCCTTTTCCAAAGAATTCCTTCCCTTTATTCAGCCCATTTTTAAATTCGAATAATTCCCCAACAGAGAGGAATGGTACATCTGGTCTGTTAGTGAAATTACATAAATCATCCCGATAATACTCATACTGCTTCTTCCTCGCATCAAGCTCCGCGGCGAGCCGGTCCGTCAGCTCCGCAACCCTTTCTGAGTACGCATCCAGGATGCGGACGATTTCGCGCTGGACTTCAAGCGGGGGGAGGGGGATTAAATATTTTAGAATCGTCTCCTTGTCCCCTCTTGGCATTTTTGCCCCTTTAGAATACTGTACGTCATAATCAAAGAATCTGTCAGAAGATAATACGTAATACAGATAGTCTGAAAGTAGTTCTTCAGAATTATTTTTCCGAATCACTAAAACATCACCATTTGTCCCCCCTTCAGATTCAGCAAGCCATATTTTTTTCAGATATGGACGGATATTCCCTATAAGAATATCGCCTTTGACAAAACGGATTAAGCGTCCTTCATTTGGAACATAAGTTGATTCAGTTTTCCCTTTTTTATCTGGTAAGAGATTATCAACCCCAACATAGGTATGAGAATCAACGAAAGATGCAGCAATTCTTTCTTTAGAATAGTGTGCGACCTCCCCAAGCGTCTTATACTCCACCCCGTTCGGGCACAGCTCTGCTATCAGCTCGTCAAGCCTGCTCATTCTTCACCTCTCCCTCAAGGTCATGGCAATAATCTTTCAGGCAATTTGCGAATGTGCCTAAATCGGTTACGTGAACTGAAAGACCTTCCTTATCCGTATCCTGAAACGTATATCTAAAATCCATGAAAATGTTGTCATGCTCTTCAAGAAATTTTTCAAGTTTCTTATTCCATGGTTTTAGTTCCTGCTCAAACATTTCTCTAACAATTTTCTGAGCCTCGACATTCAGTTTGCCAAATAATTCCTCTAACCTATGACCTGTAGAGAACGCCTTCTCTTTTGAAAAGTGTATCATGATTGCCTTCATATACACCTCGCAGGCAAAACTCAGATTCACTGTATAGGGAAGCAGAAACTCAAATTTCCCCTCAGAAGGATTAAAACTGTTTTCACACATACATGCCGTTTCATAAAATACATCTCCCTCATGAACAGCACGGCGAAAATCTCCTATTCGCATCTCATGTTTATTCCTTGCCCCGCTCATACTCTGCCGCCCTCTGATTGAACTATTAGGAAATTCCTAATAGTTGCCCCGCGTCCCTCACGCTGAACTGCTCGAATTTTTCGAGGAGTTGCCGAGATATTCTCGGTAACTGAATCCTGAGTGGTTGTTGCAATTTTTGCAACAACCACTTTCCCCGTCATACTCTTCCCCCCTCAATCTCGAAGATAATCTCCGCAATCTCCGCTCTCAGCACATCCTCGCGGCGCACAATCTCCTCGATTTCCGCATTCAGCTTTACGATATCCACAACCTCGCGGGTGTCCTTCTGCTCCACATAGGTCGAAACAGAAAGCGTGAAATCATTCTCCGCAATCTCCTCCGGCGACACAAGACGGCAGAAGTACTCCGCGTCTTCGCGCTTCTCGCAGGCGTCAACAATCTTTGCGATATTCTCTGCTGTCAGCTTGTTGTTATTCGTCACCTTCACAAACTCGGCAGACGCATCCACAAATAAGACGCCGGAATCCTTCTTCGTCTTGCGAAGCACCATAATGCAGGTCGAAATAGAAGTACCGAAGAACAGATTCGGCGGAAGCTGAATCACTGAATCAACAAAATTCCGCGTGACCAGATACTGCCGAATCTTCTTCTCCGCTCCCCCGCGGTAAAAAATACCCGGGAAACAGACAATAGATGCCGCCCCGTCATCTGCGAGATTATAGAGCGAGTGCATAATAAACGCAAAATCCGCCTTCGACTTCGGGGCAAGAGCGCCGGCTGGAGAATACCGCGGATCGTTGATTAAAACCGGATTATCATCTCCCTCCCACTTAATCGAATACGGAGGATTAGACACAATCACCTCAAACGGACCGTGCTCCATATGGTACGCGGACGGAGAAACAAGAGTATCCTCATGTGCGATATCGAACTTATCAAACTCAACATCGTGCAGGAACATATTAATCCGGCATAAATTGTACGTCGTCGGATTCTTCTCCTGACCAAAGAAGTTCTGCACATTCTCACGACCTAAAATCTTCGCAGACTTCAAAAGCAGAGAACCCGAACCGCACGCCGGATCATACACACTTCGAACCGAAGTCTTCCCGGAAACAGCAAGCCGCGTTAACAGCTCGGAAACCTCCTGCGGAGTAAAATACTCCCCGCCGGATTTTCCCGCATTCGACGCGTACATACCCATCAGATACTCATACGCATCCCCGAACGCATCAATCGTATTGTCCTGATAGTTCCCCAGATTCATAGAGGCAATACCCGAGAGCAGCTTTGTTAAGAGCTCGTTTCTCTTCGAAACCGTCTTTCCAAGCTTAATACTGTTCACATCAATATCATCAAACAGCCCCTCCAAATCCCCTTCGCTCTCAGTACCCCGTGCGGAATTCTCAATATTATGAAATACATGCTCAAGCGTCTCATTCAGATTCTCATCCGACGCAGCTCTGCGGCAGACATTGCAGAACAGCTCAGACGGCAGAATAAAAAATCCCTTCTCAGCAACCAAACCCTCGCGTGCCTCCTCAGCCTCAGCATCCGACATCTTCGCATAATCAAAGCCCGTATTTCCCGCCTCAATCTCTCCGCGGTTGATGTAGTTGGTTAAATTCTCGGAGATGTAGCGGTAAAACATAATCCCGAGGACATAAGACTTAAAGTCCCAGCCGTCAACGCTTCCGCGGAG
>SUTD01000017.1 GCA_015063085.1 Methanocorpusculum parvum | reverse complement strand
TCTATGCGGAGAATTTCCGTCTTGCAGATTTATCCGGCATTTCGTTTGAGAATGTGTCTCTTACCATCTGGCGTGACGGAAAAAAGATTGGGGCAAATACCAATGACCTGCTGATTACCCGCTTTGGGTTCTCCGGTCCGTGTGTTCTTGACGCAAGCCGCTTTATGCAGGCAGGCGATGTGCTGAAAATTTCATTCACCGCTATGTCTGCCGAGGCGTTCGATTCGCTTCTCATCGATCGGTGCAGAACGGAGGGAGGCCGCCTTGTCTCGAATCTGCTCTATGGGTTGGGTGTTCCGGACAGGCTTGTTAAAGCTTTGATTGAGGAGGCCGGAATTTTGGAGGATACGAAAGGTTCTCAGCTTTCTGCGGTTTCCAGAAAAGCTTTGGTGAAGCTGATTACTGCGTACGAGGTAAAAATCGGCCGTCTTGGGGATTTTTCGATTTCGATGGCCACCGCAGGCGGAGTAAGCCTTGCTGAGGTGAACAAGAAGACCTGCGAGTCAAAGATTCATGCAGGCCTTTTCTTTGCGGGGGAGGTTTTGGACATCGACGGGGATACCGGAGGCTACAATTTGCAGGCGGCCTTCTCCACTGCGTATCTTGCAGCACAGCGCATCAAAACAATCTGCGCGTAAGGGTTTTTCCTGCTCTTTGCCTCTCCTGCGATGGGTGTCGGGGCGGCAAATTCTTCTTTTATTTCGAAAGGTTTAAGTCAAATCCTGCCCTATATTGTTATCGCACACTCGCCTCAGTGGCATAGGGGTATCGCGCGTCCTTGGTAAGGACGAGGTCGTGGGTTCAAATCCCACCTGAGGCTCTTGTTTTTCTGAATTTATTACACTGCTCATTCTGTATATCTGACGTTTTGCGGTCTGGGAAACACTTTTATCACACCACGTCCATATATCCATAAAGCCGATGACGGAATATCTCAGCATCAGGGAAGAGACACTGCGGCGTCTGGAGGAGAATCTCTCAGAGATACGCGTGCGTTTCGGCATTGAAACCATCGGCATATTCGGTTCAGTATCCCGCGGGGAAGATACTCCGGAAAGTGATGTGGATGTTCTCTATCGGTTTGCTGATGATGAATCCGTCACAACAGATACGTTTCTTGCATTCGCCGACTATTTGGAAACCCTCTTTGAGAGGCATGTTGAGTTAGTATCAATTGACTATATTGACCCGTATATTGAGCCGTATATCAGAAAGGATGCAATATGGTATCCGCAGGAGGCTGCGGTATGAAAGCACCTAAAGACCCTTGTGTTTATCTGCATCACATTCAGGATGAATGTAATTTCATCATCGAGACTGTATCTGGAATAACCAAAGAGGAGTTTCTGCAAAGCCGTCTTATTCAGGGAAGTATGCGCAACTCAATTATGATAATCGGCGAAGCGGTCAGCTATCTTCCGGAAGCATTCTGCACAGAACATTCAGAAATCCCTTGGCGGAAAATACAGGACACGCGCAACAGATACATTCACGGTTATTTTTCTATTGACCCTATGCGTGTGTGGATTCTTATATCCAATGATATTCCAGAACTTAAACCTCAGATTGATGCTTTGATGGCAAAGGTCTGCGGGTAAAGATTGATAGAATATCTTGTGTATTTTTGACCGTCATTTTTCTTTTTAGTAATCTTAGAAATCCTCGGTTTTTAAATCCGTCAGTTGAGCTTAGTTTTTAAAATAAGTCTGATTTATTCTCCAAAAGAAAATCCGGTGAAGTATTCTGTTCGAATCGGACATGAGTGCACAGTGCACACCTTTGTTCCGGAAAAAAGTATGCGATGTATCAAGCGCTGCTCTCTTCTTTTTCCAAAGAAGAGAACGCGGTGCGTAACTCTCTTGTGTTATCTGTTTGTTTTTAAAATAATATAAATAAACTCAACAGCTTAGGGAAAAAAGACGGAGAAAGAAGACGATATTGGAGGTATTTTTATTTGTGTTTTTTGGGGTATCGGTTTTTGAAAAAATGAGGTGTGCACTGTGCACTACTTTTCGGTTTGCCTATTTGCTCTTCTTTCCTGTTATGAAGTTTGTAAGCCTATAGATATCATGCGATTCGTCAAGATTCGCGCTGATTCGCGGTTCGTTCCAAAATAGAAAAAAAGGAATTATTCCTTCTTTCTTGCTGCGTTTGCGAGCATCAGCTTGATTCTGTTTTCCTGATTAATCTTCGTTGCTCCCGGATCATAATCGACTGCAACGATGTTTGAATCAGGATAATCGTCCTTTAACTTCCGCATCATGCCTTTGCCTGCGACGTGATTTGGCAGACATCCAAACGGCTGCGTGCACACAATATTGTTTGTTCCCGAGTGAATCAGCTCAAGCATCTCGGCAGTTAAAAGCCAGCCTTCGCCCATCTTGTTTCCGTATCCAAGATATCCTTTCACCAGCTCCTGAAGCTCTGAGAAGTGGGACATCGGTCTAAACGTTCCCTCCTCCTCGATTGCCTCAATCATAATATTCTGACACTTGATAACGAAGTTCTGGAAAATCCACATTGCCGCCTTCTTTACGGGGCTTCCTCCGTAGAGGCCGACATCCACATAGCGGTTGTTTACCTTGAAGATGATAAAGTCCGTAACTCCCGGCACAACCGGCTCTGCTCCCTCCTTTAACAGGAACTCTTCGAGATTATTGTTTCCAAGAGGTGCATACTTCACATAAATCTCGCCGACGATACCAACTCTTGGCTTCTTTTCATTCGTGCGCTCAATCTTTGCGAAGTCAGAAACAATCTCTCTCATGTAGCGGCGCATCGCACCAAATCCAAGACCTTTGTTCTCGGTAAAGAGGCCGACCAGCTTGTCCGTCCAGCTTTCAATTAACGCATTGGTTGCTCCCGTTTCCACTTCGTACGGTCTGCACTGGTTTCCGACATGAACGAGTAAATCTCCGTACATCATCGCAAACACACAGCGGACGCCGAGCTTTAAGGAGAGCTTGAATCCCGGATTCTTCTCCATACCGCTTAAGTTCAGCGAGATTACCGGAATGTAGTCTAAGCCTGCCTTTTTCAGAGCCTTTCGAAGCAGGTGGATGTAGTTTGATGCTCTGCATCCGCCTCCGGTCTGGGTAATCATTAAGGCTAACTTGTGCGTGTCGTATCTTCCGCTTTCCGCTGCCTCGATTAACTGCCCGATGGAGAGGATTGCCGGATAGCACATATCGTTGTGGACATACTTGAGTCCTGTCTCGACAACCTTCTGCGTGTTGGTCTCAAGGACTTCGATGTGATATCCTCCTTCAAGCTCTAAGAGCTTGACTAACATTCTAAAGGTTACCGGAAGCATCTGCGGCACAACAAGCGTGTACTCCTTTGCCATCTCTTCGGTGAAGAGCAGGCGTCCTGTCTCGTCATAGACTAATTCTGCCATTTAGAAACCTCCTCTCTCGCGTGCCTCGACTGCCGCCATCAGACTTCTGATGCGAATCGTAATTGCTCCTAAGTTGCTGATTTCATCAATCTTAATCTGCGTGTAGATTTTATCTCCCGCCTCTAAGATTTCGCGGACTTCATCTGTCGTTACCGCATCAGTTCCGCAGCCGAAGGAGACGAGCTGCATCAGCTGCATATCCGGCTGCGTTGTTACATAGCGGGCTGCTGCATAGAGACGCGAGTGGTATGTCCACTGGTTTAAGATTTTCCGCGGCTCTTTGTTCATCAGATAGGAGACGGCGTCTTCCGTGATTAAGACAAAACCGTAGGAGACGGCAAGCTCGTCGATTCCGTGACCAATCTCCGGGTCGATGTGGTACGGACGTCCCGCCATGACGAGAATCTTTTTGTTGTTCTCGCGTGCGTAGCTGATGTATTCTGCACCCTTCTTTCTGATTTCTTCTTTGTATGCTTCGTACTCAGCGTAAGCGGCTTCTGCTGCCTTCTTTGTCTCCCTCTTCGGGATTCCAAACTCGTCCTTGAAGTACTTTGCCGCACGTTTGATGAAGTCATCTTTTCTGTGGAGGCCGAAGTATGGGTAGAGGTAGCGGATTTTTTTGAGCTCTTTTACGTTTGCCGCAAGGAGTTCCGGATAGTATGCAACAACCGGACAGTTGAAGTTGTTATCTCCAAGCCCTTCGTCAAAGTTGTACGGCATGCACGGGTAGAAGATGGTGTCAACTCCTGCGTTCATTAACTCAAGCACATGTCCGTGCATGAGTTTTGCCGGATAGCAGACGGTATCAGAAGGAATAGTGTGCTGACCTAAGCGGTAGACAGCCCGCGTGGATTCCGGCGAGAGGACAACCTCGAAGCCGAGTCTGGTGAAGAAGGTGTGCCAGAACGGCAGGTTTTCGTAGGTGTTTAAGCCAAACGGAATGCCGATCTTACCCCTTGGTGCGCCTTCTGCTCCTTTGTACGAGAGGAGTTTGTCATATTTGTAGCGGGCAAGATTCGGCAGAGCGGACTTTTCCTTTCCAAGCGGTCTGCTGCACCGGTTTCCGGAGACGAAGCGTCTTCCGTTGTCGAAGGTGTTGACGGTTAAACTGCAGTGGTTCGTACAGAGTTTGCAGGTGATCGGTTTTGCTTTGTGGATGAAATCCACAAGCTGTGCTTCGGTGAGAATCGAGGATTCTGCAAGCCCTAAGTCCTTTGCATGGAGGGCTGCACCGTATGCTCCGGAGATTCCGGCAATGGTGGGGCGCGTTACATTGCGCTGTAATTCCTGCTCGAATGCGCGAAGAACTGCGTCGTTCTTGAATGTACCGCCCTGAACGACGATGTTCTGTCCTAAGTCATCAGCGCTTCCTGCACGGATGACTTTGTAGACTGCATTCTTGACGATACTAATCGAAAGACCGGCTGAGATGTCGGCAACGGATGCTCCGTCACGCTGAGCCTGCTTTACCGACGAGTTCATGAAAACCGTACAGCGGGAGCCAAGGTTTACTGGATGCTTGACAAAAAGACCGAGTTTGGAGAACTCCTCAATCTCATAGCCTAAGGCTCTTGCAAACGTCTCGATGAAGGAACCGCATCCGGATGAACATGCTTCGTTTAGGAAGATGCTGTCGACCGCACCGTTTCTGATTTTGAAGCATTTCATATCCTGTCCGCCGATGTCGATGATGAAATCAACATCAGGATTGAAGTGGCGTGCTGCTCTGAAGTGTGCAACCGTTTCTACAAGACCGGCGTCAAGGTTGAATGCATTTTTGATCAGCTCTTCACCGTATCCGGTGACCGCTGCTCCCCTGATTTTGATGCGCTCACCTGCTGCGGCATAGATTTTCTTTAACTCTTCGAAGACAATCTGTACCGGATTTCCGCGGTTTGAGCCGTAGTAGGTGTAAAGAATTCCGCCGTCTTTGTCGATTACCACAAGCTTTGTGGTCGTACTGCCTGCATCAATGCCGAGATATGCATCGCCTTCGTATTCGCTGATGTCTGTCTCCGGCGGGGCATTTGCGTTGTGCCGGGAAAGGAACTCAGCATACTCTGCTTCCGACTCGAAAAGCGGCGGCATGGTGTTGGTGATTACCGCATCTGACACACTGTCCTTGATTCTTGCACAGATGTCTTCATACTTCTGCGGTTCGAATCCGTCGGTTGAAAGTGCAGCGCCTAATGCTGCAAAGCAGTCTCCGTTTTCCGGGAAGATTGCATGGTCATCGTCGAGGTTTAAGGTCTCCTTGAACCGTGCGCGAAGTCCTTTGTAGTAGTAAAGAGGCCCTCCAAGGAAAACAATGGTTTTTCCAAGAGCTCTTCCCTGGGTTAAGCCGGCAATTGTCTGGTCAACGACTGCCTGATAGATGGAGGCTGCGATATCCTCCTTTCTTCCTCCCTGATTTAAGATCGGCTGAATGTCGGTCTTGGCAAAAACTCCGCAGCGGGATGCAATCGGATAAATCTTCTCGAAATCAGCCGACATTTCATCAAGCTCCTGAACGCTTACATTCAGAAGCGTTGCCATCTGGTCGATGAACGCTCCAGTGCCTCCCGCACACGAACCGTTCATGCGTTCTTCGAGGCTTCCTTTAAAGAAGATGATTTTTGCGTCCTCTCCTCCGAGCTCGATGACGGAGTCGGTCTCGGGGATGTAGGTTTCAACTGCTTTGGCTGTTGCAAATACTTCCTGAATGAACGGAATGTCTGCGGATTTGGAAACTCCAAGACCTGCCGAGCCGGTGATTAAGAGAACGATTGTTTTTCCGGCAAGGATTGGTTTTGCCCGCTCTAAGACTTCGGCGGTTTTTTCTCTGACTTTGGAGAAGTGACGCTCATAGGAGCGGAAAAGAATTTCCCCTTTCTCATCGAGGATGATTACTTTGACGGTGGTTGAGCCGATATCGATTCCTATTCGGTAGTCGGCTTTTGGAGTATTCTGTATTGCGTCCGTCATTATTGTCTATAGTATTGGGTGTGAGGGGTTATAATGTTGCCCGCGGGTTTTCCTCTTATAGGAGGATTTGTTTGGGTAAGGCATACTTCGCAGAGGCATATTTCCTAAGGGAAAATTATCCTGAATAAAAAAATGTGATGATGATAACTTGCAAACTTCTTAGAGATAATCTAAATCATTTAAACTGGAATAATCTTTGCCTTGTATGATTTGTATTTTTCTGGGATTTGTCCTATTTTAAATCCATTTCCAGTGGTTTCAAGATAGAAATATTTAGCTCCATTATAGTTATAATAAGTTCCTTTGACATTATCTCCTCCCTTGACGCCAACAGCGGCATGTCCGGGTAATGTAATTATAACTGCTCCGTATCCCATCTCCCTTAATAAGGCAGACATAAATATTGCCGTATCTTCACAATCACCACCCATATCAACTAAGGTTTCTATAGGATAACGTGGATATTCGTCGTGTCCTGTTGTAACACTATCAGATGTGTAAGGCAATGATTGTACAAATGCCACTGCGTTCATAACAATTTCTGATTTGGTATATCCAGATTGCTGTCCTTCTACGATAAGTTCTTCAGCAAGACCTGATAAATATTGACGACTTGATTTATCTCTTGCGTATTTCGCCAAATCTCTACTTTTGTGGTCGAGATTCTTGTAATAGTAATATGTGCTCTTGGGTATAGAGACCGAGTATGTCCATTTATCTCCATTATACGTCCAAGAGTAGCTTCTCTCATAATAACCCTCTATCTTTTCAGCATTTGGCGTAACTGTTGTTGATGTGGGGTAAAGGGTTGTATCTATATCGTCAGAGTCAATATCCTGAAATATATCAAGTAATGTTCCAAGAGATCCACTTTGTACCAGTGCAAAGATAAGAGATATACCAATTAGAATTTTTCCAGTATTTTTAATCCATGACATTATTCATCACCTGAGACAAACATATCGCTTAGTGTTTGTAATTCGATATTATCTCCAACAAGATGAGCAGAAATCTGTGTTGATACTCCGATAGGAATTTCTAGATTAACATCTACTTTTCTCCCCTCTCTTGAATCAATATCACACACGGAAAGTTCTACCTCATCCCAAACATATTCCTTTCCTTCAGATGGGGCTGTGGCAGCTATTACCAATAATAAATTATTGAGGGTTTCTGTTGTATTATTTTCAATAGTACAAGATATGGAATATATTATCTGATTATTAGCATTATATTTTTGATAAAATGTTGTTGAGAGTGTACAGACTCTATTCTGAGAGTTATATGAATCAAGAACCTCGTCTATAATGATGAGGGAAATTCCAATAATTATCCCAATCCCACTTATAACTACCCAAGACTCAACCATATAATCAACCTTATTCTGATGAGGCAAGTATTTGTGTTGTTATCGTAATGACACTTCCATCACCTAACAAGGTGGAGTAGAGATACAATTCACAATTATTTGGGAGAATAAATGAAGTAGCTATTCTTCTTTCATTACCACCCTCAATACAGCCAATAGGGAGAATTTCTTCATGATAAATCTCATCATTAGTGTTGAAAATCATGATGTTTATTGATAAATTGTCGAAATCAATTGGTTGTTGATTGGAAATATGATAATCTGCATGATATTCGATTTCATCTTCATATTCTGCTGCATACACGGAGACATTAAAGTCGATTGAAGAACTAGATGTATCTATCTCTGATGGATAATTCACAGGATTGGTAACAATGTATTGGGTTGTCTCCTCTCCTGTTAAGATTGCTAAGAAGATAATATCAACACTCTGAGGAATCGTCAAATAATCTGTAATGGTAGTTTCAGACCAGGAGTCTATATTTTCAAGTGTGAGTTCCTTATAATCATATACATCTTCAATGTTTTTCGCATTTGAAGCAAGGAGATATAATGAATGAGGATTTATCTCGTTATCTTGTGAATTATTAACAATACATTCTATCTGATATGTAATCTCCGTCTCCTCTATTTCAGCAGGAACTGCAGATAATTTGAACTCAAAAAGACCTTCAGTAAATGAAGTATACTCGGTATCTTCGTTATCAGTAGCCTCATCAACCCACTCATCAGGCGTTCTGTTTTGTTCAGATGAGAATAATGTTTCTATCTTACGTACAGCCAAACGTACTCCTTCAGACAAGATAACATTCCAAATATCTTCCCCATCCAACATAATTATTATATTTAATCTATGGTGTTATTAATAAATCGATGAAAAAAATGTAAGATGATACTATACATTTTATGTAGACTTATACACAATTAAAAGACTGTAAATTGTCTCTCATGTAGGAAAATAGTTCACACAAAAGACGCGAAAAAAAAAAGATATGAAGAATCTATTCGAGCTCAAACGCACCTGTATAGAGCTGATAATACCGTCCTTTCTTCTCAAGAAGCTCTGCATGGTTTCCGCGCTCGATAATCTGTCCGCCTTCAAGAACTAAAATCACATCCGCATTGCGCACGGTAGATAAACGGTGGGCAATCACAAAGACGGTTCTGCCTTTCATCAGAGAGTCCATTCCTGCCTGAACGATAGCTTCGGTTCTGGTGTCGATGGAGGATGTTGCTTCATCTAAAATCATCACCGGCGGATTTGCAATGGCAGCTCTCGCGATTGAGATGAGCTGGCGCTGTCCCTGAGAGAGACTGCTTCCGTCGCCGGAAATTACCGTGCTGTAGCCTTCCGGAAGACGCCGGATGAAGTCATGAGCATTTGCAAGTTTTGCTGCCGCATAGACCTCCTCGTCTGAGGCGTCAAGCTTTCCATAGCGGATGTTTTCCAGAATCGTTCCGGTGAAGAGGTTTACATCCTGCAAAACTATCCCTAAGGAGTAGCGCAGGTCGCTTTTTCGAATCTCGCGGATGTTGATTCCGTCATAGCGAATCGTTCCCTCTTCGATGTCGTAGAACCGGTTGATGAGGTTTGTAATCGTCGTCTTGCCGGCACCGGTGGAACCGACGAGCGCGACTTTCTGTCCGGGCTTCGCCCAAAGCGAGATGTCATGGAGAACCGTCTTTCCCTCGACATACGAGAAGGTGACATCCTCAAAGACCACTTCTCCTTCCATCTTCGAATAGGTCACGATACCGTTCTCCTCGCGTCTCCATGCCCACATGTTCGTCTCCTCTTCGGTCTCAACGATTTCACCGGCTACCTCTTTTGCATTGACGAGGCGGACAGTTCCCTCGTCCGTCTCCGGAGCTTCATCCAGAACCTCGAAGATACGCTCAGCACCGGCAAGAGCCATGACAACGGAGCTTACCTGCTGTGAGACCTGCGAGATAGGCATGGTGAAACTCTTTGAAAGCATCAGGAATGCACCGATTCCGCCAAGGGTAATCCAGTTTCCGTAAATCGCAAGGAATCCTCCGACCACCGCAATTAAGACAAACTGAATGTTTCCGATGTTTGCCATAACCGGCATGAAGATGTTTCCAAAGGTGTTTGCCCGCGTTGCGTGCGAACAAAGCTCATCGTTTAACCCGTCAAACTCATCGGATACTGCTCTTTCGCGGGTAAACACCTGTACCACTTTTTGTCCGGTGATAATCTCTTCGATGTATCCGTTAATCTCTCCAAGAGATTTCTGCTGACGGACAAACGACTTTGCCGATGCTCCGCCGATTTTTTTGGTCAGATAGAGCATGACGGCAACAATTCCAAGAACCATCACAGTAAGCGGGATGCTGATGGAAAGCATTGCAAAGAACACCGCAGCGATTGTGATAATCGAAGAGAACATCTGCGGAACACTCTGCGAAATCATCTGCCGGAGGGTGTCGGTATCGTTTGTGTATCTGCTCATCACATCGCCGAATGAGTGCGTATCGAAGAATCTCACCGGAAGCGCCTGCATCTTCGAAAACATCTGGTCGCGCACTTTCTTTAAGATACCCTGCGAGATGATCGCCATCAGACGTGTGTAGAGGAAGGTGGAAACAACTCCTGCAAGATAGATTCCCGCCATCACAAGGATAGCGGTAATCATTCCGGTAAAGTCCGGATTTGTCTGACCGGTCAGTGGTACGATATAGTCATTGATTAACGGTTCGATGAAGAGCGAGCCGATGACACCGGTAACCGATCCTATCAGGAGACAGATGAGAACGATTATGAAGCGGATGCGGTACTCTTTCAGGTAGGAGAGAACACGAAGGATAGTGCGCCCTGCATTCTTCGGCTTTGCTCCGCTGTGGTGTCCAATCTTCGGCGGCATTTATGCATCCTCCGTTTTTGTCTGCGACTGGTAAATGTCGCGGTAAATTTCGCAGCGCAGGAGCAGTTCGGCATGCGTTCCGACATCATGGATGTGTCCCTTGTCGAGGACGACAATTGTGTCCGCCCCTTCGATTGAGGAGATTCTCTGGGCAATGATGATTTTGGTCGTTTTAGGGAGTTCATCACGGAATGCCTGACGAATCAGTGCATCGGTTTTGGTGTCCACAGCGGATGTTGAGTCATCGAGGATGAGAATTTTTGGGCGCCTCAGCAGAGCGCGGGCGATACAAAGCCTCTGACGCTGACCTCCGGAGACGTTTGTTCCTCCCTGTTCGATGTGTGTCTCGTATTTATCCGGGAAAGATTCAATGAAGCTGTCCGCCTGGGCTAAGCTGCAGGCATGGCGAATTTCCTCATCGGTTGCCTGAGGATTTCCCCAGCGGAGATTTTCTGCGATTGTTCCGGAGAAAAGTACGTTTTTCTGGAGAACCATTGATACCGCCTTTCGCAGTGCTGTTAAATCATAGGATTTCACGTCGCATCCGCCGACAAAGACGCGTCCTTCTGTTGCATCATAGAGTCTTGGGATGAGCTGAACTAAGGTGGACTTCGCACTTCCGGTGCCTCCTAAGATGCCTACCATCTCTCCGGATTTGATCTCAAGGTTTACGGAGTCGAGTGCTTTTCTGCCGTTTTCGCCGTAGGAGAAGCTGACATTTTCAAAGACCACCGAACCGTCTGCAACTTCGGTTACCGGGTTTTCCGGGTTGATTACTGTCGGCTTTTCATCAAGCACCTCAGTGATGCGGATAGCTGAAGCGCGGGCCATTGTAATCATCACGATAACCATCGCGACCATCATAAAGCTCATTAAAATCTGCATTGTGTATGAAATGATGCTGATGAGTTCTCCGCTCGTGAAGTCGCCAAACACAATCATCTGTCCGCCAATCCAGGCGACAGCTAAGATACAGACGTAGACGCAGAACTGCATTAAAGGACTCATCAGCGCCATGAGTTTTTCGGCAGTCACAAACTCTCCGTAGATGTCAGCGGATGCGGTCTTGAACTTCTTCTTTTCAAAGCCTTCGCGGACAAAGGATTTGACAACGCGGATTCCGCGGATGTTTTCGCGGACGACTGCGTTTAAGCTGTCGTACTTTTTAAACACCCGCTCGAAGATGGGAAATGTTTTGATTGTCAGGAAGGTAACACCGATTCCCAGAATCGGGACAACCGCTGCGAAGATGAGTACCATCTCCGGTTTGATAATCAAAACCATGATGAAGGATGCCAAAAACATCACCGGAGAGCGGATGGCAACTCTGATTATCATCATGAAGGAGTTCTGGATGTTTGTAACATCCGTTGTAAGTCTGGTGATTAAAGACGGGGCTGAGTATTTGTCGATGTTTGCAAAGGAGAACTTCTGGACGTTGGTAAATACTGCACGCCGGAGGTTTTTGGCAAATCCGGCTGAGGCAACCGCGGACGTTCTTCCGGCAAGGATTCCGAAGAGAAGTGACAGCAGGGCTAAAATAATGAGGAGGATTCCAAGCTCGGTGATGACATCGTAGTTTCCGACTTCCACTCCTTTGTCGATTAAATCTGCGATTACAAAGGGGATTAAGACCTCCATTAAGACTTCGAGGATGACAAAGACCGGTGTCAGAATGGCTGTCAGCCGGTACTGTTTTACTTCGGCGGCAAGGGATGATATGATGTGGCGAACGGTCATTTCAGGAGATTCCTCTTGATTTTTTCTGCGGTGTGGAGGAATGCGGTAATTTCTTCGTCAGTCAGACCTGCGGTTATCTGGTATTCGATTGCTCCAAGTTCGGATTTTATGAGGGAGTGGACTTTTTTCCCCTTCTCGGTTGCACAGATTTTCCTAAGACGGGCGTCGGTCTTTACCCGCTCGCGTATAATCAGTCCTGACTTTTCCATGGTGCTGAGAACTCCGGAGACGGTGGAGCGCCGGAGGGTAAATATCTGCTCGATGTCTTTCTGGAAGACATCGTCTTCTGCATCTATGACGAATCCGAGAATCATTCCCTGAACAGGCGTTATCTCATCCTGATTTTTGAATGCCGGAATCTGCAGAAGGCGGCGGTTTAGATAGTTGGAGAGAATTTTTATGGTTTTTCCCATCTCTGCCGAAGTCATAAAAAATATGTTAGCAAGCGAACTATATAGGGTTTATGATGAGGAGAAGTTTGCCTCAGCAGTTTTTCCAAGCTTTGGGTGAGCGTATTTCCCACGCGAAAAACTACACGCGTTCAAACCCTCAGATACATTTGGATTACGTGTATCGGAGGCCTTGAATAGATTTGGAAAAGAACACAGACCACGAAGACAAGGCAGTGCGTCGCTCTCGCCTAACGGAGAGCTGCTGCCGCAGCCGCTTGGGCGCTGCCAAAACATATCATCCATCTTTTTATGCGACCGCAAAGTGACTGGTCGCTTTGCCTGTGTGGTCTGCGGTTTTCCAAATAATGCAAGAGGCAGTCACACAAATGAAAGTGTTCTGCGGGAAAAACTGATTGATAAAAATAGATTGTCTGAAAATTTCAGACAGTGTTATGCATATCCTGCCGGATCTTCCTCGGCTTCTTCTGCCTCTTCGTCTGCTCCGCCGTAGAATTTGTCATGGAAGTTTTTGCAGTTCTCTTTGCACTTCTCAACAAGTCCTGCGTCCACCTGCTCGAGCGGGACATTGTTTGCGAGTTCCGTCATTAAAATCTCGACTAACTGGAAGGCTGAGTCAGGCGTCATTCTGATGTGTGAATCTTTGCCGTTGTAAAGATTTACAATCATGTCAATCGTCCAGACCGGATTTTCTCCTTCGCGCCGGTAGGTGTTGACATCGATTGTGTGCCAGTCCTCATCCATTGTGCCGGAGGATAACGTGTATGCCTTCTGGACACGGTTTCCGTAAAGAGATGTTAAGTGCTGAATAATCCAGATGGCTGCCTTTGCCTTGTCGTTTCCTTTGCAGGCGAAGACTAAGTCCTCGAAGAATGCCGCAGAGTTTACATGACATCCGGTCATCACAACCATTGTTGCGGCAGGGCCTAAGAGCATCGACATGGCGTTTACCATCTTCGGGAAGGTCTTTCTGTCAATCGGATCGATTAAGTGGTACTCGAAGACCTCACGGATTGGGTCGATGATTGGCGGATTTGCTTCTAAGATTGCGGCAAACTCGTTTAAGTCCTTTAAGAACTGCTCAGGTACTTTCTTGTGCGGAGTCTGTTCCTGCTCATTTACCTCTTCGGTTTTTTCTTCAGTTGCTTCCGGTGCTGTTTCAACAGGTGCTTCCTCTTTTGGTTCTTCGACCTTCTTTTTCCGGTAAGTGCGCTTCTTTTTCGGAGCTTCGGTGACTTCCGGTATTGTATTGATATCTTCCTCAGTCATGCATATACGATTTATTCTGACATGCCAAAAGGTAATCGGTTAGTATAACACCTCTCAGCACCCATTATCATACCATGCAGTATCGAGTAAACCCAAGAAACGGTGACCGTCTGTCTGTTCTCGGATACGGATGTATGCGTTTTTCGAGGACGGCGGGCGTTTCCGTGAATCAGAAGAAGACGGAGGAAGAGCTGTCTCTTGCTCTCTCCTTAGGGGTTAATTACTTTGATACCGCCTATCTGTATCCCGGAAGTGAGGCGGCTCTTGGGAAATTCCTTTCCAAAGGTTACAGAAAGGATGTTTTTGTTGCAACGAAACTGCCCTTCCGCCAGTGTAAGAAGACAGAGGATTTCGAGCGGCTTTTTTCGGAGCAGAAGGCGCGTCTGCAGACTGACTACATTGATTACTATATGGTTCATATGTTAGGCGACCTTGCCTCATGGGAAAAGATGGTGTCCCTTGGAATCGTTGCGTGGGCGGAAGAGAAGAAAGCGGCAGGCGAGATTCGGCAGTTCGGCTTTTCGTATCACGGGGGGACTGCGGAGTTTAAGGAGATTATCGATGCGTATGACTGGGATTTCTGTCAGATTCAGATAAACTACCTCGATGCCCACACGCAGGCGGGAATTGCCGGCATGCGATATGCGGCAGAAAAAGGTCTGCCGGTTTTTGTGATGGAGCCTCTCCGGGGCGGCTCTCTTGCAAATCTTCCAAAGCGTGCGGCAAAGGTGTTTTCGGATGCGGATTCCACGCGGACGCCGGTCGAGCAGGCTTTTCGCTGGCTCTGGAACTTTGAGGAGATTACTGTTGTTCTCTCCGGTATGAACTCGATATCACAGGTTGCGGAGAACTGTGCATCAGCCGATTCGGCAAAAGCAGGTTCGCTTTCGAACGCGGAGCTTGAAGTATTCGACACAGTATGCTCGGTTCTCAATGAGGAGATTCGCGTCCCCTGTACATCCTGCGGTTACTGTATGCCCTGCCCGCACGGTGTGGATATTCCGTCATGCTTTTCGGCATACAACATCCGCTGTACTCAAGGGTGGTTTTCCGGCATGGTGGCTTACGTGACCTGCACTTCGCTGAAGGATAAATCAGCTGCTGCTTCTGCCTGCATCAGCTGCGGACTGTGCGAGAAGAAG
The DNA here is from genome assembly GCA_015063085.1 of Methanocorpusculum parvum. Classification (GTDB taxonomy): domain Archaea; phylum Halobacteriota; class Methanomicrobia; order Methanomicrobiales; family Methanocorpusculaceae; genus Methanocorpusculum; species Methanocorpusculum parvum_A. Next base: position 7,655 of record SUTD01000017.1, on the reverse strand, counting down.
TGCCCGCAGGGACTTTTAATCCGGGATTATCTGGATGAGGTAAAGACGATGATGGAGGGCAGAATTTACAAGGCGGCACTTCCGGTGGTGAAGAAGTTTTTAGAGCGGTGATGTTTGTTGGTAAACACAGATTAACACATACTTATGAATTACTGCAGCCCCAAAGCGTTTGCGAAAGCAATCCGCGAGAACTCAGTTCGAAGCGGAAGCGACGGGCTGCTATCTGTGTCAATCTGTGTTTTTCCAAGTACATACAGAGACACTCAAATATTATCATACCGCGATGAGTTGCTCAACGCCCGTATGCCCGCGACGCCTAATGGGCATGCGGCTCTTAGAGCCTTAGCCCAAATATTATCATACCGCGAAGGAATGCTCAATGCCTTTTTCTATTTTTCTGCGAATGAGTATTTATGAAGAAAGTAATTCTAATTCTGTTACTTCTGACTGTTGTATTTTCAGCAGGATGTGTTCAGTATGGACCATATCCGGATTATGAATCGTATGAGAAGTCTCATCCTCCATCAGCTCAGGGACAGTATTTTTCTGCGATTGCTCTCGTAACTCAATATGGTGATTATCTGCCCTCGGATGAAAATCTCAACTTATGGTATGCTCTGCATCCAGAAATTAAGGATATTATCTACAAATGGGCAGATGAAACAGAAACAGCAATTCGTGAACCAGAAGTACGTAACAACTATCTTAAGATTAGTATCCTTGGAAAATTCATTGATGGAAACCCCCCAACAGTTCAAACACGCGGCAGATATGAAGCAACTGATGAAGAAATAGCACAGTTTGATAAACTCTACGAAAAAATTGATGAAGTCGCAAGTAAATATGGTATGAAAAATATCCCTGTAGAATTTATCTATGGAGCAATCTAATTGTGAATAAATATACAGCGATGAGTTGCTCAATTCCTTTATCTCTTTTTCCACGAATGAGTATTTATGAAGAAAGTAATTCTTATTCTGTTACTTCTGACTGTTGTATTTTCAGCAGGATGTGTACAGCCCACAACTGACAAAGAGTATCCTGATTATGGGAAATATGAGAGAGTGATGCCGCCTGATGCAAAAGATGATGTTTATCTCTCAATTGGATTAGGGACACATTATGGAAATTTAGAAACACCATATAACAATCTGGAACAGTGGTATTCTCTGCATCCGGAAATTACCGATATTATATATCAGTGGGCTGAAGAAACAAATACTGCCATAGGTAAACCAACGGTAGTCCACAACTACATTGAGATTCATATTCTTGGAAAATTTATTGATGGAAATCCTCCAAAAGTTCAGGTTCGCGCAAGGTATGAACTAACAGACGAGGAGAAGACACAACTTGATGAACTGTACCGCAGAATATCTGAAGAGGCAAGAAAGTCCCATAAAGGAGATATCCCAATAGGATTTTTCTATGGTGCATGTTAACCCGCGAGAAAATGCTCAATCACTTTATATCATTTCGCGGACAGAAATAGAGGTATGAACCTCCGTTTCATTCCGCTTTTACTGCCGTTCTTCATATATCCGGTTAGTGGAATGAAACCGGAGATCTCAGGTATCATACCAACAGCAAACATAACCGGACAAATATGTTCTGGTACAAGTACTTCTGAGATCTCAAATACCTTCATATATCTTACTCAGTCACAGTTTGTTCCGCAAGTTCCGCAGGCTTCAGTCTCATTTCCATTTCCTCTCCTATTCCTTTCAGCCGCAGCAGTTCTCTTAACAGTCTGCATAATTCAGCGTGGGTTCACAGTTACCTCATCTCGAAGAGACACCATCTACAACTTCATCGCGGAAAACTCAGGATGTCAGGAGAGCCAGATTGTCTCAGCCCTTGGATTCTCACGCGGCTCTGTGACACACCATCTTCACAAATTAGAGCAGACAAACCGTATCATCAGTACACAGTATCATGGAACGCCGCGGTATTATCCAAAGAGTTCTGCAAGCCTTAGTCAGGCAAAACTCGCGGCCGTACTTTCCAGAACACGTCCTGCGGAAATCTATCGGCTGATAGCAGAGAATCCCAACATAACGCAGAGAGAGCTTGCAAAACTCTCAGGACTTTCCGAGCAGACCATCCGCTGGCATGTAAAACGGTTAGAAACGGATGGAATTATTCAGTGTACAGTTGATGGAAAAGTGAAACGGTATCGGATTCTGTAACTGGGAAAACCACAGCTCTGGAAACCCATATATCCTCCGCCAACCAAAAAACAATCATGGAAGACCGCCACATAATCGAAGCCGCTGGGACGAGGCTTGTAATCGAAAACGGCAAAGTAACAGAAGTCGGAGAGCCGAAGATATCCTTCTGTCCGTTTGCCAAACGTTTTGCATCTCCCATCAATCCGATAACCCCTGATGCTGTGCAGAAAAATATCGAGCATCGCATCGCCTCATTTGGCATGTGTACGCGGAATCGTCAGGTCTTGGATGATGAATCTCAGGTCTTATTCGGCGCATCCGAACTGTTGACAACGGCTCTTAAAAACAAAACCGTTGATGCCGCTGTCATCTGCTGTGACGGAGCAGGAACAGTAATCGTCACCAATCCAAAACTCATCCAGGGAATCGGAGGGCGCATGTCCGGGCTTGTCGAGACAGTGCCGTACGCGGAAGTAATCGCACGAATTGAAGAGGCAGGCGGCATTGTAGTAGACAAAGAAACAGCATCCCTTGACGCCTTAAGAGGCATTGCCGAGGCAAAGAAACGCGGATTTGAAACGGTTGCGGTAACTGTTGCAGGATTCCAGCACGAGTTGGCAGAAGAAATCCGCTCGAAATATCCAGATGCGGTAATCATCGGCGTACACACAACAGGTGTTGCAAGCCTTGATGACGCAAAGCGTCTTTGTGCCGCATCAGATCTTGTCTTTGCCTGCGCATCACAGCACATCCGCGATGCCGCAAAGGAATACGCGGTTGTACAAGGTGGCGTCGGCGTTCCGGTGTTTGCAGTTTCTGCATTTGGAAAACGCATCGTCTTAGAGCGTCTGATGGACACAAACGAGACACTCCTGATTAAAAACATGAAACTCCCTGTCTGCGATATGGGAAAACAGCCGGAACCGCTTATCTAAAACTTTTCAGCTCAAGAAACGCTGAGACTAAACAAACCAATCCTGCAATAGCAAGGGGCGGAATAATCCCAACAAAACAGGCGGCAACAGGCGAGATGAAAAGCAAAGCTCCTGCAAACTTATTCATCTTCGATGATGAAAAACCGATAATCTCTTCTTTTTTGTACCTCAAGCAGAGGGACAGAAGTTTCATGCCGAAAATCACTGCGGCAAAAATCCACAGCCAGATTGGAAGTAAGAAGTATGGAATGAATATGACAAGGCAGACTAAAATAAACACCAAATCTGCAAAACCGTCAAAGGACGCACCAAACCTGCTTTCCACGTGGAGTTTTCGAGCAGCCCACCCGTCAATCATATCTGAAACCCCGCAGAGAAGATAAACACCCAGAAATTCCATACTCATTGGTGTAAGGAAAAGAAGCAGAAATGCTCCTGCTATTCTAAAAGATGTAAGGATATTCGGGATACATCCTCTAAAGGGCAACATACCAATATTATTATCAATTACATTATGAATCTGTTTTGACACATCATAATAACACTGGGATAGATTTATCCCTTATTTTATCAATATAATTCAATATGAAAAAAATAGCAGGAATCCTGCTTCTGGCAGCAGTCATACTGACTGCCGGCTGTATCTCAACCGCAGATCCAATTGTCGGAAGCTGGCAGACAGCAGAACCAATCCAGTATGACGGATATACTCTCTCTTATCAGGTGACCTTTGATGAGGACGGCACCGGAGAGATGATTTACTCCTACTCAGATGAGGTAAACGATTATATCTACCCGATTCTCTGGGAAAAGACTGACGGCATCTACCAGTATGAGGCACTTACTGTCCTCACCGTCTCTGAAGACGGAAAAACAATGACTGATAACGCTCAGTACACCTACCGCCTGGAAAAAGACGGTGAGATGTTCGGCGGCGTCTGGACAGAGGTGATTCCAAAAGGAGCAGAAGTCTCTGAGTACTACACCTATGTCTTCAATGAAGACGGAACCGGTGTCGAGACCATTTATGTAACCGGAGATGAGCCGGAAGTATATTCCTTCACCTGGAAAGAGTTTGGAGAAAACCAGATTCAGATTTACTATCTTGACACCTATTCTTTCACAGAAGACGGAAAGATGAAGACCAGTTTCGGCACCAAGACCGTCTATGAAGAAGTTGACGGCATCTGGGTAGAAACTCCGCAGGTTGGAGAGGAGGTAACCACCTATGAGTTCCGCAATGACGGGATCTGTGCCCGTAACATCTACGATGGTGAGACAAATGAACTTGTCGGCCTCTACTTCTACAAATACACCCCGGCTGTCTTTACGGATGAAGAATTCAGAACGCTTCCGCTGTTGACACCGTTTGTCCCGTACAGTACTATGCAGATTGGCGGAATCATGGAGCAGACATACATCTCTGAATTTGCGTTCTTAGAAGACGGCACCATGCAGGATGTATTCTACGGAGAAATTCTCGAAAGAGTTTCTCCTGCATAACTCTTTTTTCCTAATCGGATAGAACACTTAAAAACCCTCACGCCCCTATATCTATACAATCAGGTATGCAGTCGGGTAAAATCATTCTTCGCGGAATCGTACAGGGAGTGGGATTCCGCCCCTTCGTCTATGCGGCAGCTTCCGCTCACGGAATCGTCGGAACGGTCATCAATCACGGAAGTGAAGTAGAGATTGATGCATGGGGAGAAAACTTCGATGCATTCTGCTCTGCCGTCTCCAAAGGACCGAAGATGTCTGTCATCGATTCGGTGGAAGTTCTCCCGCTTGACGGAGCTGCACCAGAAAGTTTTACCATCCTGCCAAGTCAGGATGGTGCGAGAACCGGATTTGTTCCGGCAGATATTGCAACCTGCGCCCACTGTCTTGAAGATGTTTTGAACCCGAAGAGCCGTTACTTCGGCTATTGGGCAACTTCGTGTACTGACTGCGGCCCGCGATACAGCGTAATTCACACAGTCCCCTACGACCGGGAAAGAACCGCCATGCAGGATTTTCCAAAATGTGCCGCCTGCGAAGCTGACTATACCAATCCAGAGAATCGTAGGCATCATGCACAGACTATAGCCTGCGAAGACTGCGGACCAAAACTTTTCCTGCTCAACGGGGAAGGAAATGAGATTTCCTGTGACCCGATTGCAGAGACGGCAAAGCTGTTAGATGAAGGTGAGATTCTTGCCATTCGCGGAATTGGAGGATTCCACATCGCGTGCGTTGAATCTGCGGCAGAAAAACTCAAGCGGGTTTTGGGAAGACCGAATCAGTCTCTTGCGGTGATGATGCTCGAAGAGACGATGAAGGAGTATGTGGTCGAACCAACAGAGGCAGACCGCGAGCTTTTGACAGGACCGGTTCACCCGATTGTCATCCTCGACAAAATCGACCCGCTGTCCCATCCGGAACTGTCACAGCTCCACAATTTGGGAGTGATGCTTCCCTACACGGCTCTCCACCACCTGCTGTTCCAGAAGCTGAAGTCTCCGCTTCTGGTGATGACGTCTGCCAATGCTCCGGGAACACCGATGATTACCGACACCGAGACCATCATCGAAAAGATGGGAAAGACCGGTGTTGTCTCGCACATCTTAACGCATAACAGAGACATCGTCAACCGGTGCGATGACTCGGTTGTCCGCGACGGATATATCATCCGGCTCTCCCGCGGACTTGCTCCGCTTCGGACGCGGATGGATTTGGGTGACCGGCAGATTTTAGGTGTCGGTCCTGAGCTGAATGCGAATGCGAGCATCTACAAAGGAGATTTCTTAATCACCTCGCCGCACATCGGAAACATCAGAAATCCGCCGACCGTTGCATACCTCAAAGAGACCATCGAAAAACTCACTTCGCTTACCGGAGCAAAGCCGGAGATTATTGCACACGATCTGCATCCGCAGTTTTTGAGCACCCGCGTTGCCCGCGAAATGGCAGAGGAGACCGGTTCTGTTCTTTGTCCGGTTCAGCATCACAAGGCGCACATCGCATCAGTTACGACCGAAGAGGTCATCGGTATCTCAATTGACGGTGTCGGATACGGAGAGGATGGAACAATCTGGGGGGGAGAGGTGTTTGCAGGCTCTCCTTCAGCAGGTTATGCAAGAGCCGGTCACTTAGAGCCGGTCTTAATGCCCGGAGGAGATTTGGCAGGCAAATTCCCGGAGCGGATGATTTACGGCATTCTTCCAAATGAAGACAGCCTTTCGCTTCTGCAAAGCCGCGGCTGGGATGATACGTCTTTGAGAATCCTGCAGCAGTCTGTCGCCCGCAGATTTAACACACCGATTACTACCTCGACGGGCAGAGTGCTTGATGCCGCATCGGCGCTGCTCGGCATATGCCGCGAAAAGACCTATGACGGTGAGCCCTCCATGATGCTCGAAGCATATGCTGCCCGCGGAGTTGCTCAGCCGATGGAAATTTCCATCAGCCGCGATGCCGAAGGCGCGTATGTGCTCTTCACTTCTTCCATTCTCCGCGAGGCATACGAGATGATGCAGGAAGGGCTTGACGTCTGCGATATCGCAGCATCTGTGCAGGAGACGCTTGCCAAAGGTCTGGCGCAGATTGCAGCCCTTTCCGCGCAGGATTCCGGCATCCGCAAAGCAGCGCTTTCCGGAGGGGTTGCCATCAACCGCGCAATCCGTGAGACGATTGTATCAGAACTCAGCAAAGCTGACATGCCGTGTCTGATGAATCCAAAGTATCCGTTCGGCGACGGATGTATCTCCGCAGGTCAGGTAATTACGGCAGGAGTTCTTGCAAAAGAGGGTAAGATATGAGTGGAAATGTTTGTTATCTGCGCGAAGATGGTTCTGCAATAGAGATGCGGATCAGCACCATCGGGCAGTTCTACCAGATGCTTGATCCAAGTCCGGATCTGGAAAAGGATCTCAATCCGGATACGGTCGAGTATCTGGTTGATACTGTTGAGGAGATGAAGGAGCGAAACGGAGAATGCTTGCATGTCTCCCTTTTCCTGGAAAAATCGCTCTATGAAGATACCGAGCTGAAATCCCGCATGGAAAAATCCATTCCGGCATACTTTGCCCGCAAGGTGGATATCTTAGAGCACAAACACCGGATGTCGCACAAGAAAGCACGAAAGAATCTGGTTCGCGGACTTTTGTTTGTCATCGTTTGTGTTGCCTTGTCAGTGATTCTTACAAACTTTGTTGATAATGCACTGGTATATGCATTCGGACAAAGTCTGACTGTTATCGGATGGGTGGCTCTCTGGAATCCTGCCGAGTTTTACCTCTACTTAAACCGTGAGGAAAAGGAGGAAATCAATACTCTCAAACGGCTCGCAGGCGCATCGGTTTCATCAAAACCATTAGCCTGAACTTTTTTTTACAATTTTAAAATTTACAAAAGAGACTGATTTTCGGAAATCGGGCGAAGATAAAAGGGTGGATAAGGATTTATCCGAAGAGTGCGCCAAGGCCTGCCATGGCGTTCTCTTCTTCCTCTTCCTTGTTCTCCTCTTCTGCCGGTGCTGCTTCTGCTGCTGCTTCTGCTGCTGCCGGTG
>SUTD01000016.1 GCA_015063085.1 Methanocorpusculum parvum | reverse complement strand
AATACGCTGAAGTACGGGTATATGGAATCAGTGTATGAGGCAGCTCTGGAATATGAGCTTTTGCAGGCAGGTTTTTCTGTTCGCCGTCAGGTTCGGATTCCGGTGTTCTACAAGGGTGTTGAGCTGAGGAAGGATTTCTATGCGGATATGGTGGTGAATGACAGTATTCTGTTAGAGCTGAAGGCTGTCTCTTCGCTGAATGCTGCACACGAGAGGCAGCTTGTGAGTTATCTGCGGAGTACCGGGATAAAAGAGGGGATGCTGCTGAACTTCGGAAATGTGAGGAGGCTTGAGTGGAGAGTTTTCAACTCTCCCCGCACTGACTATTCCACTGCTCGTATCGCTCAATAGTATCATGCGTCAGTGGACTCTTAATCCGCTTCCATCCTTCGATAAAATCATCATCATAAAGAGGGCGGGTTTTCAGGCTCTTCTGCGAGAGCTTTTCAAACGGCATCTCTGCCAACTTGTACAGGTCTGGGTTGGAGTCATGAATCATGTTCCAGACTGCCTGCTGACAGAAGTTGGAGAGGTCGCGTCCTGAGTAGAGCATATCCACGCATTTTCCAGAGATATTTTCGAGATTTACGTTTGTTATGTCAAGCCCTTTTGTATGGAGTTTGATGATTGCTTCTGTGGATTCTGCATCCGGGAGCGGGACGTAAATCCTGCGTGGGAATCTGCTGAGAACTGCTGTATCTAAATCCCAGGGAGTGTTTGTTGCAGCAAGCGTCAGAAGAAGTCTGTTGCTGTTCTTATCTCCCAGACCGTCAAGTTCCGTCAGAAGTGTTGAGAGGACCTTTCTTGATGCCTCGCTTGCTTCCCCATCACGTGATGGGGATAGAGAGTCAAACTCATCAATGAATACAATTGATGGAGAATGATCTCTGGCTGAGTTGTATAGGGCAGTGATAAGTTTGGAGGATTCTCCGAAATACTTTGAGAGAATGCTCTCTGTTTTCACATCATAGAATGAAGCATCAAGGCTTCCGGCTGATGCTGCGGCAAGCAAGGTCTTTCCTGTTCCCGGAGGTCCGAAGAGGAGAATGCCTTTCCAGGGTTTGATTGAATCAGGTTTTTTGAGTCCTGCAATTACAACTGTCTCCATTAGGAGCTGTTTCACTCTCTCCATTCCGCCAATGTCAGACCACTTCACGGTTGATTTGGTAAGAAGTGCTTCGACTTTTTCCGTCAGTTCATCCTCTTCTCTTTCTTCTTCGGATGAGTTCTGCGGTTTTGGTTTTGCCAGAGTTCCGCGAGCTTCTGATTCCCACTTTGCCGCACGTTTGAGATTTTCTGTACGGTTTGCCGGGTTCATCTCCGCAAGCTGACGGTAAATCTTTGCTATGTCTCCTGCTTTCTGTTTTGCGGCCTCAAATTCTCCGCTATTTTTGAGAGATATATATTCAGAGGAAGCTTTTTTCAGGGTTTCATAGAGCGGAGCGGAGAGGTCAATTTTCATCCTCGCCTCCGTTTTGTTCTGTTGAATTAATGATTGGTCTGTTCAGAACTGCATCATCATTTGCCTGGTTTCCTTTGACGTTCACCGGGGCATTGTTATCACCTTGGATAAATACACAATCTTTGATAATAACGGCTTTATCCCATGGGATAGTGGGTGGAGTATGAGGTGACTGAGGTATTGAGATGTGAGATATTGTTGATTGCTCTTCTATTTCTTGGCGAAGCCCCCGTACCTCTCTTAAATCTGCCTCAATTTTTTTGATTCTCCCGTCATGTACATGTTCTCTCTTGACTGTGTTTTCCAGAGCTTTCAAAAGGGACTGTTCTGCTTCCAAATACTGTCCCAATTTAATGAGTGTTCTTCCTTTCCAATGCCAGGCAAGCATGCCCTTTGGTTCAAGTTTAATACTCTTTTCAAAGAAAGCAAGTGCTGTGTCGTATCTTCCCTGGAAGAAGTAAACTCTTCCCAATCCGTGATATGCCCATGGGTGCTGTGTATTAAGTTGAATTGCTTTTTTGAAACATTCCTCAGCCTGCTCTATCTCTCTAAGGTAGAAAAGACACTCTCCCTTTCCATGAAGAGAAAAATAGGGCTTCTGATGATAATGCAGAGCTTTGTCAAAATATACAATCGCCTTGGCAAATTCCCCTTTCTTTTTTGCCTCCCATCCAAGCCTCTCATAGTTAGTGTGGCTCTCTCTTCGGTGATGGGTGCTCATCTGAGTTTACCTCCACAACTTCTACAGAATCTATCTTCTGCATCAACTTTGCATCCACACTGCGGACAGAAAGCGGTGATAACTTCCTCCTCTTCTTTCTGTATTGTTGCCCTGTTAATTATGGCATCGTCTGTTGCCAAGATGCCCCCAATATTAATTGGTGCAGCATTGTTTCCCTGAATTGTGATATGGGTAGGGCGTTTCTTAGCCTCTTTCTCTGCCTCTTCACGAGCCTGTATCTGCTTTGCTGCTTTTATCTTCTCTTCAATTTCTGGGATGGTGTATTCTTCAGATTTTTCATCTTCATAAAATTCTAATGCTTTCCGATATGCTTCAAGTGCTTTTCCATACTGTTTCAGATGGAGATGGCACTCGCCCTTTGAAACCCACACCGTTGAATCTTCTGTAGTTCCTTTTTGAATTCCTTCTTCAATATATCGAAGTGCTGTTTCATAGTGTCCCATCTTCTGATATGAACAACCAATATAGGAATAACCATATGATGTGATATCATATTCATCGTTATCTATCCCTCCTTTCAAACAACTGATTGCCTCCTCATATCTACCAAGATAGTATAGAATCTCTCCCTTTAACACTATTTTACCATAGATTGCCTCGGTGTTGTGTGGGTTTATTGATTCAATTATTTCTAATGCTCCATAACCATCATCATCCACAACCCACAATTTTGCAGCATGGCTCAGTGAATATAATATTGAGATTTGTTTTTTCACCTCTCCTCTTATTCCAGAATCTACTTCATCACATCTTTTCAACCCTTCTGAGAAACAGAGGTCTGCGTTTTCAAAATCTTTGTTATCAATATAATAATTTCCCAAATCAATGAATACTTGCAGTTCTGCATCTATTGATAGAGATGTTGCCTCGTCAAATTCTTTTAATGCTTCATCGTGGAACTTCAAAGCAAGAAGACAGTTTCCCTTCATACGATGAATCTCAGCAAGTTTCTCCTCATCTTCATCGATTACTTCATCATTCAAATCAAGAGCCTGATTGAACATTTCAAGCGCTGATTCAAAATTCTTTTCCTCGAAATATTTCTCTCCTTCCTGATATGCAAGGCATACTTTTGCTCGATTCAAAGCATCTTCAACTTCATCTGTATCTTCATAAGTTGCGAGATTTAATGCTGTACTAAGAGCATCTATTGATTCATCATATCTTTCTAATCCAATCAGACTTAAACCATATAGTTTCCAAGAAAGATAATCTGAACTATCTCTCTCTATTGCCTTTTCGAAGTAAGGAATTGCAGAATCATATTCATCCTGAGACCAATAAACTCTGCCATATTCATAATATGTCTGATAGTATTCATCATCCCATTCAAGGGCTTTATCAAGATTGATTATTGCGCTGTTATAATCGCCCTGTCCTATACAGCAAGATGCAAGAAATACAAATGCAAAATAGATTTCATCTGCATTTAAATCACCAGATTCAATCGCTTTAATGTACTTGGGAATGGCTTTATCATATTCTCCGGCATCGTGGAGTTGATTTGCTCTTTCATAATTATATTTTCCAAACATCACTCAACCCCCAGGAACACCTTAAGTTCATTATCTATTCTGCCGGAAACAAAAGAGACAACCTCTCCATATCCTCGGATAACAATCAGGACATCTGTTGTATCTCCTTCTGATATAGATACATCAATTCCAACCTGTCCTTTTTTCGTATATGCCGTATAGCATCTGATGTCTCCCTGCATTCCTTCAAAAGAAGCTCCAAGTTTATTCATGATATAGTTCAGGAACTTCTCAACAACCATCTTCTCCATCTTTGCGGAATATTCAAGATGCTTGGTCTGCTCGGAAATTGATGGTGAGTAGGGATCTCCGGCGAAAACGTGAACTGCCTCCTTTCCTACACTCAGACGGGAATAGATGTCATCTAAGAACTCATCAATTTCATCCCCGCTGAAATGAATTACCGTGCCTTTGGGCTTATGTATTGTCCCCTTATCCTTCCAGCGTTCAACCGCATAATCTATGCGCTTGCGCTCCGCATCGGACTGATAATCAACCACTATCAGATAATCCATATTGAATAAGGGATAGGTTTTCAGACTATTTAATTGCTTCACCATATTGGATATATCTTTAATGGTAATTATATTTATTCTCCGTTTTGGAGAAACATTTATTTTGACATACGTAGTATAATGTTATGTGAGCAAAATGGAACTCAAGAATCCGTTCAAGAAAACAAACAACCTTGACCGATTAAAACTCCCGGAACTTCAAGAAGAAGAGATGCGTTTGAAGAGCAGAATCAACCGTCTGAGAAAAGAAATTGACGGAATCGAAAAGGAAAAAATGCACCTTTTCAATCAGGGCGTCGGTGCTGACCTCATCAAAAAGAAGATGCTTGCGCAGGAACTCAAGCAGCTTGACATGAGCGGAAAACTCAAAATCAAAAATTTCCTGACTCTCCACAAGCAGTACATGTTTGTCTCAAACCTGATTACCATCAAAAAGTATCAGCGCGACCTGCAAACTACAGCAGTCTGGAACAAAATTCAGACACTCGCTCCTGAAACCTTTGAGTCTGCTATTATCCAGGTAAATCTCTCAGGAAAATGTTTCGAGGGTGTTCTTGATGACCTGAACAGAATCTTTGCACTTGACGTCTCCGAATCTGATATGGATGTCGATGAAGCAGAGAAACAGATGTTTGACATCTGGAACAGTGTGGAGTCTGGAAACCTTGAGGTCGAAGCAGCCGAGAACCTTCTCTCCCTCGACAAGGAGATTGAGAAGTCCCTGGAAAAAAGTGAGTTCTAATCAATGAAACTTCCTCAGTTTGGAAAAAAGAAAACCCTCGACAAAGTAAGTGAAGGAGAACTGAAAATCCTCCTTGCTGAACTGGAACATCAGGAAACATTACTCGAAAGAGAAATAACAGAACTGAACTCTTCTGTCAGAAAACAGTTGGCTTCCTGTGCAGCAGTACAAACGGAAACCGAAGCAGAACTGCTTTCCCGTGAACTGGAAAATCTTTCGGAGCTGAAGAAGGATGCTGCGCTGAGAAAACTTACTGTACAAAACAAACGTCATGCAACAATCCGTCTCCTGCACCTGAAGCAGGAGGCACAGATGAAAAGTCGTAAAAATTCCGTCCTTGATGTTATTGATATTGACAGCATTATCTCCCATCAGGAAGCTGTTCTGGAACAGAAAGATGTTGAATCCATGCGGGTAGAACGGATTCTTGAAAATAGTCGGACTGGGGAAACATATGCAAAAATTTCTGCCATCGTTCATGCAGTAAGAACATCATCCTGTAGCGTGGAAGATGCGGAAAAGGATATTGAGAGACTGACTTTGGAACAATTATAAGTGTATTGAAACTAATATTATCAACTATCTATCAACGAGTAAACCCTATGAGCCTCTTCAGAAAATCAACAACATGTTCCTGCGGGCATGAAAATCCGGCAGGAAATAAATTCTGTGTAAAGTGCGGCAGTCCATTATCCGGCTCTGCTGAAACTGCCTGTCCTGCCTGTGGGGCAAGCATCAAACCAGGTCAGATGTTCTGTGGAAAGTGTGGAACAAAACTGACTGCAGTTCCTGCCGCATCCAGAACATCCCACCCATCCAAGGAGCTTGGTAAAAACAGTGAATGGGTACGGTATCCGGGAGACTTTGCACAGAAGTTTGATATTGCAGATGTCAGCGGTATCTTTTCCAAGAAACTCACAGTTGAGCAGGGAACAAAAGCTCTCTTCATTCAAGGGGGAGTGTATAAAGGTATCCTGAATGCAGGTGTCTATAACTTCGGCAGTATTTTCAAATCCTTAAAGATTGATGACAGAGTTACCATAATCATTGTTGATGCAGGAAATACTAACCTGACATTTGATACACAGGGAGCATCTATCCGTACAAAGAATGATATTCTGATTGGTACTGCAGGTATTGTTTCTGTGAAGATTCAGAACCCCTTACTCTTCCTGGAAAACTATCTGAAGCAGGAGGACCATGTTTCTATTCCAGACATCGAAAATCGTTTATCTCAGGTAATTCTTGGTGTTGTTCGGGATGTTGCGGCAAAATACAATGCTGATGAGATTTACGGAAATGCTTCTCTCAGCATTGAGATTGAAAATGCACTCATGAGGAATCCTGACGGACTTGCAGGCTCAGGAATCGGACTTGCTTCCCTTGCATACATAGGGTTTGAAGAAGGGGCATGGGATGAAGTCAGAGAAGCACGGGCAAAGATGCAGGCAGATATCGCCGTTGCCAAAGCAAAGTTTGAGCGCTCAACAACTCTGCGGAATCTGGAAAATGCAGAGCGGGTTGATATCGTTGAAGGAGACGGGGCTGTTAAGCGGGTTGAGCAGGGAATTAAACACGAACTTGCGGATAAAGAAACAGACCACGCTATCAGTCAGCAGGATAAACTGAGAAGAAGTCAGCTTGAGGGAGACAAAGCAGAACTTGAGATGCTTCTTGAGATGAAAGCAAAGAACAAGGCAATCAAGCGTGCTGATGAGAAACAGCGGATTGAGAATCTTGATTCTGCCTCTGTCGAGACGAAGATTATCTTAAACGGTGGTTCAGCAGAGGATGTCAGGAAACTTGAGGAGATGAAACGTGCAGCATCTCTGACACCTGAGCAGATTCTTGCCCTGAATACTACTGATGCAAAGGCAGCAGGAGAAGCACTTGCAGCAAAGGCAAAACTCGAATCTGTGGAGGAACTGAATGAGCTGAGGCTGAAAGACCAGATGGCATTTAATCAGATGATGCAGGAGCAGTACCGCGAAAATGCAGAGCAGATGAAAGAGGTCATGAACTCAGCCCTCGCTGCTATGGGAAGTACTGCAACTGCCAGAGCTACTGCTCAAAATCCCGGAGCAACTGTAGTTACAGGTGGAATAGGTGCTCCTGTTGTGGTTAAGGGAGGAAAGCAATGCTCTGTATGTGGATCCGTTGTTTCGGATGAAGATATATTCTGTTCAGAGTGTGGGAATGGGGTGTAAATTATGGGATTATTTAGCAGGAAGAAGGAAAAAGAGTCTGTAACTACAAATGAAGCTGTTATTATTTGTGATGTTTGTGGGGAGTCGTATTACAAATCTGAGATGAAAAAATGTCACTCTTGCGGTGCTGTTCTATGTCCTAAGTGCAGACAAAATCATTCTTGTCATGATTCTGTCAAAGAAATACATAAGCATCTGAAGAAATTTAAACGGGCATGTAATAAAGTCAGTTCTGCACTCAGCTATATAGAATCTTCCCGAAGAGAGATTGCTAATCTTGAAAAATCGATTGATAACTGGTATAATAAACCAAAATCAAACCTGTCTTTTGGGCTTGGGGTTTCTGAAATAAGGGAAGCTGAGGAGAAACTGCGAAAACTTAAGTATTCTTCCCCTTCGGGTACATCCTCAATTGATACCTCTCCCATTAATGTGGAACTCTCCGACTTGTCATATTTTGGCTATATTAATGCACAATATGTAATGGTTCATAACTGTATGTTAACAGTGAGTGGGATGGGAAATACTGTCATGGTGCCTCTTAACATAGATTATCACGGTGAAAATAGAACTCAGTATCTTGAAAATCTTGCAAAAAATGGTGATGTTAGTTCTCTTCTTACTCTTGCTGGTCCCTATGAATTATCTGAACCAGGAGAGTTCAATTTCCTAGAGGATGAGATTGTTAACTTAATCTCTAGAAAGGTTACTGAGATTAATGATGATGAAGAATTTGTTCATAGGTCTGCTACTATAACGTTTCCAAAGAAACTTGGGATATCCTATCCTCACATTCTTCTTTCAATAAACCGTTTATGTTGGTTGGAACAAGCAAAGATGTATTATGACAGATGGGAGTTAGATGCTTACATCTGGATGATCTGCTTAGAAAACCCGGAGGAGATAATGGAGAGAACTCACTTATTTTCTGCCAGCGCAACTCGAGTTCTCGATGCTCTCAAATCAGATATAGAATGTTACCAGAAAGTAAAAGAATTTGTATGGAAATACCTTGAGTATTTATATTTGAATAAAGCTGATGCATTTGTATATTCAGATTTAACTAATTGGGTGGCAACTCTTCTCCATCTAGGAGTAAATATCAGTGAGTATAATGAAATGGCAGATATTGTGTATTTCGTTGGTCTGAGTTATCTTAGAGGAGATACAGTCAAACAAGATTATGAGACTGCTGTACTCTGTTTCCGTGATTCTTTAAAATACAATTCTGACGCTCTTGTGGAACTGGGAATTTGTTATTATGAAGGAAAAGGACTTTATCAGAATGAACTGAAAGTTCGTGAATTAATGAATGAAGCAAGTAAATTAGATAATGTTCGTGCCATTGATTTCTTAGCGCAACATCCTGAATTTAAGATGGGGCAAAGAATTACAAATAAATATTATACAGATGGTGATTTAATCCAAGGAAACACTGGTGTTATTATTAAAGATGATGCTGTTGTCAATCGGGCAACAGTTTCCTCTTCTGCAGACTCATCTATTCTCTCTGAGATTAGAGAAAAACAGGATTATAAATTCTGTATGTACTGCGGGCAGAGACTCCCTGTGGAAGCCATGTTCTGCATGGCATGTGGAAAGAAACTTTGAGGTTTATTCATGACAAGAAAATGGACTGATGAATTTGGGAGACTTCTCCTCTACAATCATCAAAAAAATGAGGTAGTCCCGGCTGATGATGAGAATAAACTGTGTCCGTTTACTCTTGGATATTGTTCATCTATTGAGAATATGCCAGGGGCATGTTTCAAGGATGCCTGTGAATTATGGGATAGAGAAATGAATCGTTGTTCTCTGTCAGACAGGATTCGGAATTAAATCGAAAGAAACCATTCTTCTTTTTCAAACACTCTCCAAAAAAAATTAAGGAGAATAAACTCTCCACTCCAACCTCCTTAAATTCCCAAAATTTACCAGAAGCCCGCTCTCCATCCCGGTTGTTTTCAGATAACTCTGAATCTGTGCCTCATGTGCCTTGCTCAGGTTCGACACTGCCTTCAACTCCACAAGATGTGAATCATTTATCACCAAATCGGCAACAAAGTGTGCATCGAGCAAAACACCCTTGTAATACACCGGAAGCCTAACCTGACGGCGAACCGAAAAGCCCGCATTCAAAAGCTCACGCTCAAACGCCTTCTCATACACCGATTCCAGATAACCTGCTTTCAGGTGATTATACACAGCAAGTGCGCATCCGACAATTCTGTACATATCCGTGTTTGTATCTAACTTGTTCATAATGTATCACCAAAGCCTGCCCGGGCAACCCGGCGGGCTTACAAAGGCATGCGTGAAAACCGCGAGACGATATCCGTGCCGGAATCGGAAGCCGAAGGCTGACGAGAACGGCATGGTTATCCTCTCGCGGGTGCACGCCTGTGCCCCGCCAAATCCTACCCAATGTACATGTAGTGGAGACGTTAAGCAAAAAAAGACGGGTGCGCCGAGCGCGAGTCCCGAAGGGACTCAAGCTAGGAGCAAGGCTCGAAGAGACTTGCGACAAGTTCGCAGGTCTCGAAGAGACCGAGAACGAAGGAGCACACGGAAGCAGACAGACGGAGTCCGCGATTGGCGAGGGAGCGTTAGCGACTAAGCCGATAGCACGGCGATTAGACGTGCGGTTAGCGGCGGAGTCTGGCCTGCGGTTTTTTTGTAGTCGGAACGGCTCTTCACTCTTCTCGAAAATACAACAAAAAAGATTGCCCCGCCGGAATAGGGCGACGCGATGAGCAGTCGCCCCGGCGGGCGGGCACGCAAACCACATCCAAACCAAAACAAAACCCGCACCAAAACCTCCCCCGTTTTCCATTCCGGCAAAATGCAGAAAACCTATACAACACATCGTCTGAAACAACAGACTCTTTCAAAAATACAACACATTTTATCAAAATAAATGCGGCAAAAATCGCGAAAAATGCAAAATTATCCCGACCGAAAAAGTGCCTCGAATCCCACATATTTATATTCTAAACACCTATGAATTATTTGCAGGACTAACAAACCTGTAAAGAAAAAAGAATCATCCAGGAAACATGTGTACCGCTGCTGATTACAAAACCTCCGATCACTACTTCGGACGCAACCTCGACCTTGAACACTCGTACAACGAAACCGTCACGATCACCCCGAGAAACTTCCCGTTTCACTTCAGATGCGGAACTGCCATACCCTCCCACCATGCCATTATCGGTGCCGCACACGTAGAAGAGAACTACCCGCTCTACTACGACGCAGTAAACGAGAAGGGACTGGGAATTGCTGCCCTCAACTTTCCGGGAAACGCCGACTACAAACCCGAAACTGAAGGCCTGGACAACATCGCACCATTCGAACTCATCCCGTGGATTCTCTCGCAGTGCTCAAGTGTATCCGAAGCAGAAACACTCCTTTCCCGCATACAGATAACCAATACCAGCTTTAGTGACACGTTGCCGCTCACCCCCCTTCACTGGATGATAGCCGACAAAAACCGCGCGATAACCGTCGAAGCGGTTAAAGAAGGCGTAAAAATCTATGAAAATCCCGTCCATGTATTAACCAACAACCCGCCGTTTGCCATGCAGATGTTCTCTTTAAACAACTGCATGTCCTGCTCAGCCAAACCTCCGCAGAATTCTTTCTCTACACACCTCAGCCTCGAAACCTACAGCCGCGGGATGGGAGGAATCGGTCTCCCCGGAGACCTCTCCTCCCAGTCCCGCTTCATCAAAGCTGCTTTCACCCGCGCAAACTCCGTCTCGGGAAAAACCGAGTCGGAAAGCATCAGTCAGTTCTTCCACATCTTAGGCTCCGTCTGCCAGCAGCGCGGATGCGTAGATCTGGGAAACAATCAATACGAATATACCATCTATACCTCATGCTGTAACACGGATAAAGGAATCTTCTACTACACCACGTATGAAAACAGTCAGGTCTCAGCTGTCGACATGCGAAAAGAAGACCTTGATTCCAAAACACTGGTCTCCTACCCCATGATAAAAGGCCAGCAGATACAAATGCAGAACTAAAAGGGGAGTTGCCGGCCCCTTTTATTCTCTGACAATAACATCATCTTTTTCTGCAAACGGACTCTTTCGAAGCGACAGCGAGAAAAGATACGGATAATTTCCGCTTAAGTACTCCATATGAGACATCCACACACCGCAAAGCGTGCAGTAAACACGGCTGATGTCTCCGGTCAGATGCCCGATGTCTGACTTTGGAAGCGTGGAAAAATCTCCTCTTCCGTCAAGCTCCTCGCTTAAGTGGAACAAAGCCTGCATAAGCTCGGCAATCTTCCCGTGCTCTAAAAACACCGGATTTTCCACCAGACGAAGCAGGAACTCATGGTTTTTGGAGAGAAGCGACCGTATCTCCTCGAAGTCTGCTGCCTCAGGCTTCAGGCGGCTGCAGTGATTCTCCAAAACCCCGTTTGCCTCTGCATACTCCTTTTTCGTCCAGCTCTTCTGCACATTCATAACGGTTCGCAGATTATCGGATGCCGTATCGCAGCGGACAAAGATGCGAAGCAGCTTTGAACCGAACTCCGAGAAGAACAGACCGACAATCATCTTCATCTTCTCCTGCTGCTCCTTCTTCGCCCGCATGGAAAGCAGGCTGTTTAAGATGAGCGTTACCAGGAGGACATTTACCGGCAGGAATCCTAATGCATTGAAGATGTACGTTGCCGTGTTGCTTGTGCCGTCATCGCCGATTACGAGAATCTTTACCGCATAGATGAGAACCGTTGCCGCGATCAGAAAAAGCGAGAGCTTCAGCTCCCAGGAAAATTTCTTCAAAGCAGCCCCTCCAGAACCTTTGCCGAGGCAAGCGATGCCTCAAGCGATGCACACTCGATTACCGGGCACGAAACCTCAAACCGCCGAATCGCTTCTGCCACCTGTGATATGTCAATGGTTCCCTCTCCCAAGGCTGCGTGTGCGTCTGATGTTCCGTCATTGTCATGCACATGGATGTGCGAGAACGGCACCTCAAGGAATGCATCAAGCGCTGCGCACTCATGTGCATGTCCGATGTCGAGGCAAAACGGCGTCCCTGCGGTAAGCGGGATGTCTGCCGTGTCTTTGAGGAAGAAGTAGCCCCAGTTGCCCATGTTCTCCACGCAGGCAGTAACTCCTGCATCCTCAGCGTACGCATTGATTGCCGCAAGCGACTGCTTCAGAGACGAAACTGCCTTGCCGTACTCCTCGGTGAACGCATAGTATCCCGGGTGGAAGACAACAGTTTTCGCATCCGCCTGCACGGCAAGCTCGATGCTGTCGCAGATAATCTCCGTTGATGCCCGGCGGATAGGCTCCAAGACCGATGCAATGTTTACACTTCTTGCCGGAGCATGGATGCTGTAGGTAAAGGAGTGCGAAAGCAGCGGTTCTGCATCCTCGATATAGTGCCTTCCGTCATTCATGACCTCGACATGAGTTGTATGCGGGGCGAGGGTGCACAGCGCTTCATCGAGCGGGAGCGCTGATACGCAGTGGGTGGAGAAGGATAGGGGCATGATACTATAGAATATGTGCGGGGAGGTTAAATTTGTGTCTCTTGGGAAAAGCGCGGCACATCAAAGACACATTGTGCTCTCGTGTTTAGTAACGCACAGATTGTATCCTGACTGTGTTGTACTCTTCCTATAGCTTTATGACCAAGAGAAGGAGAGTTAGAATTAGTCCCAACACGCTTTTGGTATGGTCTTTTTCCAAAGGCACAGGGACGGAGGTACTACTATGACAAAACTTTCAGGAAAAGTCGCTGTCGTTACCGGAGCCTCTTCCGGAATGGGCCATGCCATTGTTGAGCGTTACGTAAAAGAAGGAGCAAGCGTAATCGCTGTTGCCCGCAGAAAAGAGCGCCTCGATGAACTCGCAGAATCCCTCAAAGACGCACCGGGCAAAGTCATCCCGTATGTCGGAGACGTCTCGCTTGCCGAAGTCAACGAGGGCATGATTGATGCCGCGGTAAAAGAGTTTGGAAGACTTGACATCTTAGTCAACAACGCAGGAATCATGGATGACATGGGACCGATTGCAGAGGTCAAGGATGAGATGTATGAGAAGGTCTTCAAGCTCAATGTCTATGGTCCGATGGCAGCCATGCGAAAGGCAGTAAACGTCTTCCTCTCGCAGGGAGGCGGAGGATGCATTATCAATGTGGTATCCGAAGGTGCATTCCATGCCTGCGCCGGTGCTGTTTACTGTGCATCAAAGGCAGCTCTTGTCTCGTTTACGAAAAACACTGCATTCATGTACATGCCGCAAAACATCCGCTGCAACGCAATAGCTCCGGGAGGAATTGCAACGGAAATCAGCTCTTCGATGGGCGTTCCAAACATGAACGGATACGGCAGAGTTCAAAGCGTTCTGGCCTGCGCTCCGCCGCCGGGAGCTGCAGAACAGATTGCAGGAGCTGCTCTTTTCCTCGCATCAGAGGATGCATCCTATGTCAGCGGAGACATTCTCATGGTTGACGGCGGATGGTGTTCGATGTAAAAAAGAAATACTCTCCCCTCCTATTTTTACTTGTGACTGACAGACCTGACCGCAGATTTACCCGTACGGAAAAGCTCATCAAGGAGGCTTTCATCAGCCTGCTTGCCGAAAAGAGCTTTGCGGACATCTCTATCAGCGACATTGCAGAGCGTGCACAGATTGGACGCGGCACATTCTACAAACATTACGCAGACAAAGCAGCTCTTCTTGCAGCGTTTGAGGAACGCATCAGAGAAGACCTGCAGCAGAAACCGTATCCGAAATCCATGCAGAACCGCGAAGACTATGTGCGCAAAAAAATTCTCTACCGCTATCAGTACTTTGCAGAACGGATTGCTATGATGCGTTCTCTCTTCGGACCAAACGGAGATGCCGCATTTCAGCAGCGGATGCGGGAGGTCATCTGGCAGGGGCTCTATGTTGAAGAGGATGAGATTCACCTAATCGAGAAGCGGGACAAAATCCCGCAGGAATATGTCAGCATCATCAACACCACTGCCTCGTTTGTCTTTGATGCCTGGCTGAAAAAGGAAAACCGCGAGTCGCCGGAAGAGATTGTGGAGATAATTATCCGCATGACCGGTATTGCAAAGTATAAAATTCTTGAGTGACTCTGTCTCTTTTTGCACTTTCCCATTCAGTAATGCGCCTGCCGTGAACCCACATGTCTTTATACTGTAAAATTCAACATTATTCCCATTATGTTAGAAGAACTCAGGGAGGCTCATCAGAAAGCATGGGGCATAGTTATGCGTCTTCTTATGCTCTTTGGCCCTATTGCAGCATACGGGCTTCTTCTGGTCTTCTTCTGGTTCGTCTATCCTCCGCAGGACGGATCACTGTTCTCCTTCTCCCCGCAGTACTTAGTGCTGCTTGGTCTCTTACTGGTTTATATGGTTCCGCCGTTTGGAAAGGAGACCGTTATTCCGGTGGCACTCATCGGCGGAGAAGGGCTGATTAATCTGATTGCAACAGCAACCGGTATCGTTCTCGATCCGGCAGCAATTACCGGATTCCCCTTATGGGTAATTGTGCTCGGCATTGTCGGTATGGACATTGCAGTAGCCGCGTTTGTCATCTTAAACTTCAATCTGCTCTTAAAAATCCCGGGTGTCGGAACCGGACTCCGCTGGATTATGCGCGGTGCAGATAACATCATCCAGTCAAAGCCGTGGATTAAGAGCTTGTCCAGTACCGGTCTTTTAATCTTCATGTACATCCCGTTCCAGGGTTCCGGTGCTCTGACGACTTCGGTCATTACCCGGCTCTTAAACTACCATCCGGTCTTTGCCATTTGTCTGGTTACTTTCGGCAGTCTGCTTTCCACGCTTACCATCGGTCTTGGTCTCTCCTCGATTCTCAAACTCTGGGCGGTTAATCCGATTTTCGGCATTCTCTTAGCAGCCGGACTTCTGGGAATCATCGTGCTCTTCGTCTTCTCGTGGAGTAAGATTCTTGCCGCCCTCCAGAAGAAAAAAGCCCATGAGTGAAGTGCAGCATCTCTATCACCCGGGACTGAAAACCCGTCTCATTTTTTCGCTCGGCATCATAGCTGTCCTTGTTTTCTGGATTTTTGCGATGTATCTGACCTTCGGGGGCGATAAGTTTGGGATTTTCATGGGCATCTTCGCGGTCTATTTTGCGCCCGGATTTGGAAAGGAGAGCCTGATTCCGATTATGACCGCGGCAGGCTGCCCGGTTCTTGCGATTGTATCGGGCATTGTTATTCTGGATATGACGCTTGCGGTTATCATCTCCTTTAACTTCGACCTGCTCCTGAAGATTCCGGGAATCGGTCATGCTCTGCGGTATGCAACCGATAAATCCGCAACGGTTCTCCACAATCATCCCTGGATTAAAGGTCTTGCCGGCACCGGTCTTTTCCTTATGATGTTTCTCCCGTTTATGGGTTCGAGCGCGATTACCACATCAATCATCGGCCGGCTTCTTTCGGTGCATCCAAGAATGCTGCTTCCGCTTATCTTTACCGGAAGCCTTTGTGCGACATTGATGGTTGCAGTCGGCGTTCACGCTCTTGTCAGCCTCTGGTTTGTGAATCCCTGGTATGCGGTAACTGCAGCAGTTGTAATCGCTGCTGTATCGCTGATTCTCTGGCGGATTTGGAAAAAGTTTGTCGCTCCCCGCTTCGAAAGAGATAGAAAATAGAAGAAAGATTATATTAAATGAAACACTTACATAATGTAAGCAGGTAACAGGACATGTTTGAACAGGAACATATCGCCCAACTCTTGGATATTCTGGGAAACCGTAACCGCAGGCGTATTATCGAGCTTCTGCGGTACAAGCCGTGTTTTGTTACAGAAATATCGGACCGTCTTTTGCTGAATCCAAAAGCGGTAATCGAGCACCTGGCGCTCATGCAGAAGGAGGATGTGGTATCCTTCTATCAGGATGAGAAACGCAGGAAATACTATTATTTAATTCAGGATTTCCGGCTGTCAGTTGAGATGCAGCCAAAAGATGAGCCTGCCGAGGCTGTATCTGCCGTTTCGGATGAGCGTGAGGATTCCATGCAGTCTCTTCCGCTGACGGATAAAATCCTGCAGATCCGCTCTCTTCTGGATGCGAGAGAGAAGCTCATCGAGAATCTGGAAGCAGTCGAGCATGATATCGACAGCAAGATGGAGGAGATTATGGCAGGCGGACGCGGTGTTTTGAACAATAACCTCGAAGCAGAGATTCTGCTCTCATTAATCTATGCTCCGCTTACGCCAATCGAGATTTCAGACAGCATCGGACGAAGCATTCCTGATGTGACTGCAGCCCTTCGCTCGCTTATTTCCCAGGGCTATCTTGAGACAAACTCCGGCAGATATTCGCTTGTTGTTCCGAAAAAGCAGGCAAAGACGCAGTGATGGAGGCAGTCGAGGTCATTCACTGCCGGGGACATGAAAATGTCCGCGGGCTTCACAAAAGTACGTTTGAGATCACCAAAGAGTGCGAACTCTCTCCTCAGGGAGACTGCATCATCGGTGTTGCCGCAGACAAAGGAGCTGCAGACCTTTCGCCTAAATTCCGGGAACTCATGGCAAAGGACGGAGCACGCTTAACTGCTGTATTCTCGGCCGGAGGAGTTGAAGCAGTTGTTGCTTCCGACGGGGGTTTTGGTATTTCCCTTACCCATCCAACGGATTTAGTCTGGCGGAGAAGCTCGTTTGTGTGCCCGAGAACAATCGGCATCTATTCCGATGCAACAGCAGCGCTTCTTCCGCGTGAGTTAATCGAGGTCTTAAAAACCGGTGCCGAAATGACGGTAACGCTGAAGGTTGAAGCTGAGTAAACATCGATAATTTCTTTATCTATTTTGAAAAGGATTGCACAATCACTGGAATCATTTAGATAATACTACTGATTACATTAGTTAGCTATTTTTTTACCACTAATAGATTTTGAAGAATATTTCATCTCCAAGGTTCATGATAAAAATGCAAACCGCGAATCAGCGCGAATCTTGGCGAATCGCGTTCCGTTTCCCTCGCACGCCGTTCCGTCGTGCTCGTGGCTTGAGTCACTTCGTGCCTCCCGCCCCTCGCTCTCGCATACTCTAAAGAGTATGCTCGTGGCATTCGCCATCGCTCGGCGGAACGCTTGACTCGCGCTTCCGGCGCTCGCAAAGAAAATAAGATTACGAGATACAGATTTAGTATCAAAATCGTGAACTCATGCACTTCGTTCCTGCTTATACATTGAGCCTTCGATTCTCGGTGAGCGCCGGCAGCGCGAACCAGCATTCCGCCGAGCGCTGGCGAATGCCACGAACAAACCGAAGGTTTGTGAGAGCGAGGGAAACGGAATGCGATTCGCCAAGATTCGCGCTGATTCGTGGTTGTTCTTTTTCAAACAAGATTGGTGTGATATTTTCCCTCGAAAAATTAGCGAACTACTGTAATCTTGTAGATTTCCTCTGTTTTTCTGAAAAATGTAGAGATGATATTTCTTGGAATCTAAGCCCGCTTTACCCCGGATGCGATAAGGGCTGATGTTACAATCGGCAAAGCGATTGTGATATCGCAGAAGCACTGAAGCTTTCGGGACTCCGGTCTTTCCTTGCCCCAGCTGATTCCCTCCTCAAACGTACAGCCGGAAAGCCCGCCCCAGTGCGGAGCATCGGTTGTGAACTGCAGCGCAAACTCATGACCGCCAAGATAGTTGTCATGATACTTTGGAAAGATTACCTCGGTCTGCTGGATAAAGTTCTTCGGCGTTCCTCCGCCAAGATAAATAACCCCGCTCTGCTCTCCAAGCTCCACAAACTCCGAAAGCTCATCGGCGTCTGCTACCTGGTCGATGACAATCTTTGCCCCCTTTCTTCTTGCCGCAACAAGACCGATTCCAATCGACGAATCGGACAGTGCCGGAACATGGATTGGAACGCCCATCTTAGCGCATGTGCCAAGAATACTTCTTCCCTCAGGGCGCTCTTCGTTTATCGTATCTCCGAGAAGCTTTAAGAAAGCACGCGAAGACATCGTCTGCTCGCCAAGGGACAGACCAAACGCTTCCACATAATTCTCCATCGTGCAGATAAGTTTGTCTGAAGCAAACACATCATAAATTCTGTTAACCCCGCTGTTGAAAAGCACCGTGTCATCTGCCAGATGCGTTCCTTTATAGTGCTTAATTCCCATATGTTCGCAGAGATCATGGAATATGTTTGCACCGGTAGAAACAACTGCATCGACAAACCGGTTTTCGATGAGCTGAATAATGCACTCCTGCATACCGGCAGGGACAATAGCACCGGATAACCCAATGATAATCCGGATTCCCGGAGTCTCAATCATCTCTTTCCAAATCTGAAAACTCTCACCAAGCTTTCTTCCCTGAAATCCCGTTCCGCTCATATTTTCCAGAAGCTTATCAACGGACGCCTCAGGTTTCATCGGGTTTGTCGGCGTATCAAACATGATAGTAAGATGTGCTGGACAATACTAAATAGCTGTTCGTTTGAATAAAAAAAGTATGGGTATTAGGAAATCTGCAGGTAGCTTACAAATTTCATTTCAATCTTGTCAGTACCGTACTGAACAGTTAAGCCCTCATCTGTTTTTTCAGTGATAACTGCCTTACGGAATGCCTGTGCTTCCTCTCCCAATTCATCCTCATAATTTTCGTTATAACCTACTATATCTCCAACTGCAGCTTTTTCAAAGTCGATTCCGCCCTTCTCTGCAGCCTCTTTTGTGAAGTAGAAAGTCTGACCTCCTGATCCATCGACAGTCTTGGTCTCTCCCTGATTCATGCCGATAACTTCTGCGGAGATGGCGTTCTGCTCATCTTTAAAGACCAGGTACGGCTTTTCCGAGCTTTCGATTGGGATGTAGATGTCTTTGTCAGTCTCGTATCCTGCAATGAATCCGCCGATGGTTTCAAAAACAGCCTTGCCGCCGACATACATCTTGTATTGTACAAGAACCGGGTTTCCTTCTTCTGCAGGTCCTGCACTTCCGCTTCCTCCAAAGAAGTTCTGGAAGTTTGCGAACGAGAGAACGCACATAACAACCATTAAGACACAGAAGGCAATGACACCGATCTGCATCCAGTTGGTTTTTTTCTCCTCCGGCTTATCGCCGGCGTTTGACTTTTTCTGTACAGCCATGTGTGATTATTATTTATCCTTCTTATCATAAACACCTTCCCTTCTGCCGTTTGCAGCCATAGGAAAATATATAAACAAAAGGCACTTACTATATGTAAGTCCAAAGTGACAAAATACCATACCGGAGAATATGAAAATGTTTGTAACACAATACCCGTTCAGCTTTGAAACCCTTGGAAGCACTCTTGACGCATTCTTTGCCGGAGTTGAATCCCGCGCAAGTGCCGTTATTCCAAAGCCGGAATATGTAAAGACCACTGTCAGAAATGCAGTGCCGAGAATGCAGGGAAACTTCAATGTTGACTTAAGCGAAACCGAAGAAGCCTTAATTATTACCTGCGACCTTCCCGGATTTTCCAAAGAGGATGTATCCGTCAAACTGGTTGACGGAAAAACCGTTGTCATCAGAACCGAAGTCTGTACCGAAGCAGTATCTGCCGGAGTCTATCACTTACGCGAAAGACGCTCGGCATCGGGAAAGCGCATCATCCGTCTCCCCGAAGAAGTAACCGCTGCCGGAGCAAAAGCAGTTTTCCGCTCCGGAGTTCTGGAGCTTGTTCTTCTCAAGGTAAAACCGGAAGAAGGAGAAACCATTCTGGTTGAGTAACGCACACCCCTCACTTTTTTTTCGTAATTCGAGAAGGCATATATGCAGACAGAGACTATAATTTAGATACTATGGATAAAGGACAGAAACGACTGCTGATGATATCTGTCGGTATCAGCCTTGCCGTTCTTTTTGCTGTCCTTATCTTCACGATTGATGCAGACACTATTACTGCTCTTAAAAGCTGCATGCCGGCACTGCTGGTTCTCGCGCTTTTCATGCATGCGGCATCGCTTATCTTCTGGGCGCTGCGGATTAAGCTGATGTGCAGATCTCTCGGCTATACGGTTCGCTTTTTCCACTGCGTAAACCTGGTCTGCTCCAACACCTTTATCGCCTCAATTACTCCGTCCCAGATAGGAGGCGAGCCGGTCCGGGTGTATGAGCTGACGAAATCCGGAATGCGCGGAGGAGATGCAACAGCTGTTGTTATCATGGAGCGCGTCTTTGACGGCATTGTCCTTGCGGTCGGCACTGCAGTCTGCGTGTTTGCGCTTGGCGTATTCTTTGGCGATATCGATCTTCCGGATGCATGCATCATTACCGCATACGCAGCAGCCGGAGTTTTTACCGCGCTTGTTCTCCTCTTCTTTGTCTTCGCAAAGAACCCGAAGTGGGGCTATGCGCTGATGGGAAAAGTGTCTGCGTTCCTTTCCCGAAGAGACAGCAGGGAAAAGACACAGGCACGGTTCAGACGCTTCGAAGGCTACGTATCCCAGTTCTATACAACCGTGGAGCAGTTCGGCGGAAAAGCCCGCAGCGGGATTTTCTTTGGAATGCTCTTCTCCCTGCTCTACTGGGTAAATGAGTTTGTTATCGCCTACTTCATCTGCATCGGATTAGGAGTGGAGCCGACACCGGCACTGTTCCTGCTCTCGCTCATCTTCCAGCTCTTAATTACTGTAATCCTGATGATTCCGATAACTCCCGGTGGAGTGGGAATTGCAGAGCTTTCGCTGAGCGGTTTTTATGCACTGATTATTCCAACGGCCATCGTCGGCATTTTTGTGCTCATCTACCGCTTCATCTTCTATTACTTCAACCTCATTGTGGGCTTTATTGCAAGCATGCTGATTGTTCGCCGCGAAGCGCATATGGAGACATAAATGGACGCGAAATACAGAAAACTCCTCTGGATATCGATTGGTCTTTCGCTTGGCATTATGCTTCTTGTGATTCTCTTCACATTTGATGAAGAGACGCTTGTTGCGCTGAAGAACTTTGACTACCGGTTCCTGCTTCTGGCGTTTGGTCTGCATCTTTTCGCGATTGTGTTCTGGGGAATGCGGATTGTGGTTCTCTGCCGCTCGCTCGGCTACCGCGTAACGCTTCGCCACTGCATCAATATGGCAGCGGCAGGGCAGCTCTTAGCAGCGATTACGCCTTCCAGTATCGGCGGAGAGCCGGTACGGGTTCATGAGCTCTACAAAGCACGGGTGCCGCTTGCCGATGCAACTGCTGTTGTCTTAGTTGAGCGTCTGTTAGAGGGTGTTCTTCTGGTTATTGGCGTTATCTGCGGAATGACTGCGTTTTCGCTTGTGTACCGCAACGGGGAAATTCCTTCCGAGATGATTACCGCTGCATGGATTGGAACGGCATTTTTCTCTGCGGTTCTTCTCGTTCTGATTCTGATTATGAGAAAGCCGGAGCTTGTGAAGAAGCGGCTGGTCGGCATTCTCGGTTTTGCCGGACGAAAGATGCGGGCAGAGCGCATGCAAAAGCTCGAAGCAGACCTTGCAGCAGGCGTTGATCAGTTCTACGGAACGTTTCGCCATTTTGCCGGAAAGGAGGGGCGAATCGGGCTGTTCCTCGCACTTCTGCTCTCGCTTGCTCTCTGGACCTGTGAATATGCTGTTGCTTCGGTTATTATGATGGGCTTAGGCTATGCCCCGCACATTCTGCTGTCGATTATCTTCCAGATGATTATCGCAGTCATTTTCATGATTCCGTTAACACCGGGAGGCACCGGGGTTGCCGAGCTTTGCTATGCGGGATTCTATGCGCTGATTCTGCCGACGGGAGTTATCGGTCTGTTTGTTGTGCTTCTCCGGGCAATTCTGTACTACTCGAATCTGCTGATTGGATTTATTGCGACGTTTCTTATCGTAAGGCGCGAGGCAAGGAATGAGGAGGTGGATTTTTGCGATGAGGAGTAAGCCGACTGTCTTTGATGCTCTGCGGTACCGGATGACGGTTGATGGAAGAACCGAGGATTTCTATCGTCTGCAGTACGAGCGGATGTTTCGGCGGCATTATTTACGGAAGTCTGACTGTCTGAAGGTTGGAGAGCTTCTGCTTCCGCTTCTGTCGCACGCTGAGTTTCCAACCCGCGAGGAGGCGTACTATGCGATGGAGATTGGCGATATTCTCTATCCGGCGCTTCTTGGTTCCTTCCGTTATGTGGATGAAGGCCCGTATGAGTGGGGCGATGTGGGAATTGAGGCAGGGGATGTGGTTTTTGACTGCGGGGCAAACTTAGGGGTGTTTTCGCTTCTTGCGGCATACCGGGGGGCTGAGGTTTATGCGTTCGAGCCGATTTCGGCAGCCCGCGCCGAGCTTCGAAGAACCCTTGATCTGAATCCGATGCTCAAAGAACGGGTGCATATCGTGCCGGCAGCGCTTTCCGATACGGTGGGCACTGCGGAGTTTACGGTGCTTGACGGGACACTGGTTGGTTCGTCCATGGTTCTGCAGCAGCAGGGACGAAAAGAGACAGCACGCCTGACGACTGTTGATGCGTTCTGTGAGGGTGAAGGCATTTCGCCTGATTTTATCAAGGCAGACATTGAAGGCGCCGAGCGGCAGATGATGAAAGGAGCTGCCTCAACGCTTGCCCGGGATGCGCCAAAGATTGCTGTCTGCACGTATCATTTCAAAGATGATGCGGCAGTGCTTCGGGGAATTATCAAAGCGGCAAATCCGGCGTATCGGATTGTTGAGAAGTGGAAGAAGATGTACGCGAGGGT
>SUTD01000015.1 GCA_015063085.1 Methanocorpusculum parvum | reverse complement strand
ACGCACTTGTCGAAGAGCTTCTCTTAGACGAGGAAGTGGATGTAGCAAAATACGTTATCGAGTTCCAGTTCTCCGACCCGGAGATGCTTGTTACCATGAAGCAGGGTGCAAAGAAGGATGCAGCAACTGCAATCCTCGAAGCAGCAAAGCGCATCAACGCACGCTGCGACGACCTGCTGTCCTGCCTGAAGAACTAATCCGCAGAAAGCGGACTCAATATTTCTTTTTTCAAAAAAAAGTCAGAGCGGAATCAGTCTGATTCCAGCCGGTCTGTGAACAATGCCGGTAAATTCGCGGGCTGCGATGTACTTGATGCCTTTCCTGTATGCCTGGTCAACCAGCTTCTGCCCGCAGGAAGCATCCATAATAATTCCTGCGGCATCAGAATCCAGCTTTGGGAGAATATCCTCGAGCTCCTTTATAGTATAGTCTCCAAGGATGACTGCATCCGAACTTAAGACGCGGGCGCGGGAAGTTCCCTTCATATACTCGGCATGCCCTTCAACGGATGAGATAGGTTCTCTCGGCTCAGGCTTTTCTTCAGCTGCAAAACCATCAGCCGCCTGTTCTGCTGGTAAAACCTGGGATGCAGGCTCTGCCTCCTCTTCAGGCGCTGTGATTTCAAAGACCAAATCAGAGAGAGGCTCATTTCTTGCAACCTGTGCGCGGACGGCATCAGCAGGCACTTTGTTTCGAAGAGATTTGATAATCTCTTTCCTTGTCATATCCTCAACACTTCTTCCGCGCGGAGAGAAAGCAACAAAATCAACGTCTGCAACCTGCAAAAGCTCCTTTAAGATTAAATCCCCTCCGCGATCGCCGTCAACAAACACCGTTGTATTCTTCTTGCGGGAGAGTTCTGAAACAATCTCCGGAACTTTTGTTCCTTCGACAGCCACCGTGTTCTTGATTCCGCAGCGGAGCAGGTTTAACACATCCGCTCTTCCTTCGAGAATAATAATTGCGTCAGACTCAAGAACCGTAGGGCCTGCGGGAAGACGATCATCTCCGATAGCAGTAATCTTAACAACCCGGGATGCCTCGCGGACTTCAGCTAAAATTTCATTCGTGGAAAGACCAACCTCATCGAAGGACTCCATCAGGAGTTCCTTTGCGCGGTCGACAATCTTTCGGCGCTTGATTGCCCGAAGGTCCTCGATTCCCTCAACACTGATGCGGGAAACACAAGGACCGATCCGCTCAATCGTCTCAAGAGCTGCAGCGAGAATTGCCGTTTCAGCACGGTCAAGGGATGATGCGATGTAGAGGTCTCCTGCCGTTTTTCCATGCTTGGAAGTAAGCGTGACATCTATTCTTCCAACCCGTCCGCTTCGCTGAAGATCACGCAGATCCATGTCTTCGCCCAAGAGACCTTCGGTCTGTCCAAAGATTGCACCGACTACATCGGTTTTTTCCACCACCCCCTCTGCTTCGATTTTAATGTGAATGAGATACTTGGTAGTGTCAGATAAGTACATGTAATAAGTCTCCTATGGAATTGGTGAATGAATGATAAATCCATAGATGATGTTATGTTGGTGCTCAAGGTACATTAGGGTTCTTTAAAACGCCGGAAAAATCAGATGCTGAGTTCCTGCTTCTCTTCTCTTGGAAGGAAACAGAACTTCTCATAGGAAAGCGTAGACAAATCAACCACGACCGCTTCTGCCGGAGTTGGTGTAATATTCATCTGCTTCTGGAAAGAGGTCTGGGACTGCCAGGTTCCCGCGTTCACTCCTAAGACTCCGCGGTAATTAATGACCTCGGAGATATGAACATGCCCGGTGTGCAGAATATCCGGAACCCGGCGGATAACCATGCCGTCCTCTTCGGTTGAGAGAAGCGGAGTTCTCTGACCGTAAATCGGGCTTAAATGACGGCGCTGAAGCATTGCCTTCATGATATCGCCCGGATGCTCATAGGAAGCTCCCGGAATGAACTTAATTAAATCATCAATACTTCTTCCGTGATACATCAGCGTTGAGACGGACTGAATACTCACCACCGACGGGTTCTCCACAAAACTCACGTTCTTCGGGAACTTGGTTCTGAACTCCTCCGGAAGTGCCGGCTGCGGTTCGGCGCCGCGGACTGCATCGTGATTTCCTGGGGCAACGACAATCTGCAGATGCTTCGGCATTGCAGAGAGCAGATCTCCGACACGGTCGTACTGATCGTAGATGGTTTTAATCTTCAGTT
This sequence comes from Methanocorpusculum parvum, assembly GCA_015063085.1. Taxonomy (GTDB): domain Archaea; phylum Halobacteriota; class Methanomicrobia; order Methanomicrobiales; family Methanocorpusculaceae; genus Methanocorpusculum; species Methanocorpusculum parvum_A. The sequence goes on along the minus strand of SUTD01000015.1, from coordinate 22,402 downwards.
CCTTATCCTGATCCGGATAAATACCGATGCCGTCTACCACATCCCCATCGATTAACATATAGTTAATCTCCGGATGATTGTGCATCCATTCAGTAAACCGGTCCCAGGAATCCTCGAGGAAGGTATCACTTCCCACATGCACATCCGAGATGAGAACAGCCTTTGCCGGCTCGCCTCTTGGCGGGGAGAAGGTGTGCGTCAGCGGGATGTCCGGGCGAAAGAGCGTGTCTGCAAAGACCATGCCGGAAGAGATTCCGCCCGGCTGTGCAGGTGCAAGTTTTCCCTTAACCCCGATAACCTCATCCGGGAGAATCTTTTCCGCCTCATCAAATCCCTCGCGGTTTTTATTGAAGAGCACTTTGATAAATCCGGTCGGGTCTTCAATCTCAACAATGCGGTGTCCTTTTCCGGAGGTGGAAGTGGAAACCACCATTCCAATGACGCCGATATCTGAATCCGCATACTTGCTTCCGGATCGTGTCAGAGCCTCAATCGGGTACGGAGTAAGCCGCCCTTTCATCATCTGGGCTAAGGTATCGTAACGATTCCGAAACATCCGGTAACATGCTTCCGGGTCAGCGAGCGGAACTGACGCTCCTTCACGTCCGGAGAGAATCTCCGGAAGAGAGGCAAGACCGACATCCAGTTTATCCGTTCGAAGAACGGTCATGCCGGCAACCTCCTTCGGGGTAACAACCGTTACTCCGGACGGAAGCGAGCTGATGATTCCCTCGATAATCCCGGTAGTTCCGCGTTCGCTGACATAATTTACAACCTCCGGATGAACCAGGAGGCCCGCGTCAAGGAATCGCTGAACAATTGCCCGTTTCTGCATCAGAGTGAATCCACAAACTCGCCGATACGGCGCACAGCTTCAATCAGCTTCGGGCGCTCAACAGCATAACAGGTTCTGATATGACCTTCTCCGCTTTCTCCAAATGCACTACCCGGAACGACAGCAACCTGCTGTTCTTTTAAGAGCCGCTCGGCAAACTCTTCATCGGTAAGGCCGGTGGATTCAATTGACGGGAAAGCATAGAATGCTCCCTGCGGAACATGGCAGGAAAGGCCGATATCGTTTAAGCCCTTGACGAAGATGTTTCTTCTGATGCGGTACTCGGCAACCATCTCATCCTTGGCTTCCTCACCGGATTTAATGGCCTCAATAGCTGCAAACTGCGAGGCAGTAGGCGCCGACATCATAGCATACTGGTGAATCTTTAACGCAGCATCACAAATCTCCTGCGGGGCACAAAGATAGCCAAGACGCCAGCCGGTCATTGCATATGCCTTGGAGAATCCGTTCAAGGTAATTGTACGCTCAAAGAGTCCGTCAATCGAAGCGGTTGCTGTGTGCTTTAAGTCGTAGGAGAGCTCCGAATACACCTCGTCTGAGATGACTAACAGGTCATGGTCAATGATGATATCAGCAATTGCTTTGAGGTCATCTTTATCCATGACACCTCCCGTCGGGTTGTTTGGGAAGTTCATCATCAGCACCTTTGTGTTCGGCGTAATGTGCTCCATCAGCGAGTCAGGAGTGATTTTGAACTGATCCTCGGCACGGCACGGCAGAGCTTTTGGTCTTCCGCCTGCAAGATACACCTCCGGCTGATAGGATACGAAGCACGGATCAACAACCAGGACTTCATCTCCCGGATTTACAACCGCACGCATGGCGATGTCAAGACCTTCGGAAACTCCTGTTGTGAAGATGACCTCAGATGTCGGATCGTACTCGACACCGTACCGGTTTTTGAAATCCTCACAGAGCAGACCGCAGAGTTCGGGAAGTCCGCGGTTTGAGGTGTACATGGTCATACCCTTCTCAATCGAACTGATGGCAGCCTTTGAGATGCTCCATGGAGTATCGAAGTCCGGTTCTCCGACACCTAAACTGATGACATCGTCACTGTCCATCGTTAAGACGAGGTCGAAGAACTTTCTGATTCCCGACGGCTTAATGTCGCGGGCAATGTCAGATACGAAACTGCGCATTTTCCGCCTCAGAAGTGAATGAGCTGCCGGTCACGGTTTCCGGGACGCGACATCGGAACTCCCTGCTCTTTGTATGTTCGCATAATAATCTGCGTCATGGTTTCGCGAACTCCATCAATTGAGGCAATCTGTTCTGCGATGAAGCGGGAGACCTCGGTCATGGTTTTTCCGTGAATGGTTATCTGGAAGTCGTGGGTTCCGGTTAAGAGGTGCACGCTTTCAACCTGCGGGAAGCGGGAGATCTTTTCTGCGATTCCGTCATAGCCAAGTCCCTTCTCCGGAGTTACTTTAAGAGAGAGAACAACCATGACGTTGTCATCTCCGGTAACCGAGTAGTCGATAACCGCAGTACAGCTTCTAAGAATTCCTGCATCTTTCAGACCGGTGATTCTTGACTCAACCTCTTCCTCTGAAATCTCCAGCATGCATGCGAGTTCTGAGGACGGGATTCTGCTGTTGTTCTGTAATTCCTTTAAGATTTTTGTATCAGTTTCATCCATATTATTCACCTATTTAAGAAGCGGAACAAGAATTGAACATTCCTGGAACCGCGGTTCGCTCATGATTACCTTACGTATGTCATTTGTTGGGCTCTTAAAATAAATTTCCGTTGTTCTGCCGTATCTTCCATGCGACACAACCCTGGAGGTTACAATTCCAAGCATGGTCAGGTCGTTGATAAGGTCAGATACTCTTCTGTGGCTTAACGGATCGGTGTCGAGCTCACGGGCAAGTTCGCGGTAGACATTGATTACTGCACTGCTGGTAAACACCTTCTGTCCGGAGGAGGAGAGGAGAAGCATTGAGCAGAGGACGATTTTGCTTTGAACAGGCAGTGTCTTGATGCACTCGCTCATGGTATCGGTCTCGATGCTTTCCTGCGCAGCGCCGACGTGTTTTATCTGAACGATGTCTGCTCCTTCGCGTTCTGCAAGTTCTCCGGAGACGCGGAGTAAGTCCAGTGCGCGGCGTGCGTCACCGTGCTCCTGGGCTGCGCGTGCTGCACAAAGTCCGATAACCTCTTCCGGTACGACATCAGGCAGGAATGCAGTCTTTGCTCTCTGGTTTAAGATGTCGCGGAGCTGGTCTGCATTGTATGGGGGAAATACGATTTCTTCTTCGGAGAGGGAGGATAAGACACGCGGGTCGAGGAAGTCTTTGAAGGTTAGGTCGTTGGAGATTCCAATGATACAGACTCTGGAGTTTACCAGGTCGCTGTTGATTCTGGTCAAGCTGTATAAGGTGTCGTCTCCGCTTTTCTTGACGAGTTTGTCGATTTCGTCAAGAACGATGATCTGGAGACCTCCTGCCTGCTCTAAGATGTTTTTGAGTTCAGAGTATACCTGATCGGTGTGCCATCCGGTTGGAGGGATGGTATTTTTGACGCGGTCACTGGGCTTTAAGTCAAGTCCTGAGACATGGTTTGCAATCTGCGCTAAGACGCGGTACTGGGTGTCGATGGTTTCACAGTTTAAGTGAACAAGGCGGCATGGGGTAAAGCCGGAGCTTTCATTTTCGAGCTCAGTTCCAACGAATTTGACGGTGGCAGTCTTTCCGGTTCCGGTCTTTCCGTAGATTAAGATGTTGGAAGGCGTTGCTCCCTGAAGTGCAGGCGCTAAGATTTCTGCGATTGAATCAATCTGATCAGATCTGTGCGGGAGTTCACGCGGGCTGTAACTGTGACGGAGAACCTCGCGGTTTTTGAAAATTTTATTTGCAGTGATGTATTTTTTGAATAGTCCGGTTGGTTTGTATGGTTCAGTATTGTCTTCAGTCATGCTGCTTTCTCTCCCTCTTTTGTGTATCTATATTTCTTTGCTCTATCTCCTAATAAAATAGAGGTAGTGCGAGTGGAGATAAAAAATGTGAGGGAGGGAAAAATAAGAGAACAAGAAAGAAGAAAAACAAAAGAGAAGAGGGGAGGGGGGATCTGAAGAGGGAAGAGAAATGCTGAGAAGGAATTCTGCTGTGCAGTACTGCATTCCTAACCTAAGGTAAACCAAACAGATTATATATCCAATACCACCGTTTCGAGTGGAATTGTCAGACAAACATGCCGGATTGCATACCTGTATATATGCAGACACAATATTTCCATTGGAAAGAGGGTGACCCCTTTGTTGCGACTGGAACAAGTGGAAACCCATACCCCATCTCTGCTTGAAAGTTTCCCTTTAAATAGTTTAAATACATTGCAAAAAAATACGGTAAAATCAGCCTCCGTTTTCTGCAGTTCCCCATTTTTCACCCTGATATTTTTTCATTTTTCTTGCTCTTCTCCTTCAGTTCCAGTTCATTTCTACCTTGCTTCACATTGTTTTTCCGTTTGCTTCTTCTTTCTTCTCGTTTCTTTTTTCTTCTTCCTTTGTTTTCCTGTTTGCTTCTTCTTTCCTCTCGTTTTTTCTCCTTCACTTTCTCCCTTCTCTTTTGCTTTTTCTTTTTTGCCTTTGTTCGTTTTTTTCCTTTTCTAAAAATCAAAATCTTTATATGTTTACGCGTCGAGTTACTTATGAATAAAAAATATGAATTTTATTATCCGAAGTTTGTGAGGATTCAATAAAATCAGTTCCAGTCGCAACAAAGGGGTCACCCTCTTTCCGATGGAAAAATTTTGAACTCTTTTCTGCAACACCCAAAAATTCAAGGAAATCCTGCTGCAGTAACACTGACATATCATAGAAGAGAACGCCAAAAATCTTCAAACAGGCAGCATCTAAAAAAACCGTTGGAGAAACCAAATCAACAAAAAAAGAAAAATGCGGGGATATATTAGTTTCTCATCCAAACATCCCTGCAGAAAATACCAATACCCAATCAGTCTTACTCTGCATGGACTTACTCTGCGTGGATTAACACAAGCAGCATCTTAAATCTTGTAATCGGGTTTACTGCATGCGGAATATTTGCCGGCATAATCAGCATATCCCCTTCCTTTACGATATGCGGTTCTCCGCCGATGGGAATCTCTGCTTCTCCTTCCAATCCGATTACCAGAGCATCGAACGGAGCGGAATGCTCAGACAGCCCTTCTCCTGCCTCGAATGCAAACACCGTCACCGTTCCTGCTTTCTTGTTAACCACCATCCGGGAAACAACCGAACCTTCCTGATAGTCAGCAAGAGATTTCAGATCAACAACATTTCCGATTAACTCACGCAGATCATATTTCATATCAGATACTACTCCGTTCAGTCATATAAACATGCGGAAAAAGGAAGTATGAAACTTCCTCCCGGATATCCATATCCTTTTCCATATCCATTTCCATTTCGATATCCGTTTCCATATTCCTTTCCTGATTTCTCTTTTCAAATCTCCCCTTCTTTTTCCTGAACCCCTTTCGGTTTTCGTTTCGCTCAGGCACAGTTCAGCGTCACTAAGTCTGCTTCAACTGTGGTCGAAGGCTGGAGGTTGAAGGTCTTGACGAGGACATCAAGTACTGCAGGTGACACAAACTTCGGCAGTGTCGGGCCGAGCATGATGTTCTTTACACCGAGGTGGAGGAGAGCGAGCAGGACTAAGACTGCTTTTTGCTCATACCATGCGATGTTGTAGGAAATCGGCAGATCATTGACGTTGCACTTGAATGCATCAGCGAGCGCTAAGGCGATAGCGACCAGGCTGTAACAGTCATTACACTGACCGGCATCTAAGACACGCGGGATTCCTTCGATGTCTCCTAAGTCAAGGGAGTTATAGCGGAACTTCGCACATCCGGCGGTTAAGATTACGGTGTCTTTTGGAAGCGCCTTAGCAAACTCGGTGTAGTATTCGCGCTCTTTGTCGCGTCCGTCACAGCCTGCCATGACAACAAAGCGGCGGATCTTTCCGGAGTTGATGAGCTCAATCACAGTTCCTGCAAGCGAGAGCACTGCTTCATGTCCGCATCCGGTAAGAAGCGGCTTTCCTTCGCCAAGCTGCGTTGGAGCAGCACAGGTCTTTGCGAGAGCGATGAGTTCAGAGAAGTCCTTCTTGCCGTTGACCTCCTCGATGTGACGGCATCCTTCAAATCCTACAGCTCCGGTGGTGAACACCTTTGCCTTGTATGAGGAAAGCGGGGGCACCAGACAGTTTGTGGTAAAGAGTACCGGTCCATTGAACTTCGGCATCTCCTCTCTCTGGTTTGGCCATGCGGTTCCGTAGTGTCCTTTGAGGTGCGGGTACTTCTTGAAGGCAGGATATGCGTGTGCCGGAAGCATCTCTCCGTGGGTGTAGATGTCGACTCCCGCGTCAGCGGTTGCTTCGAGAAGCATGGAGAGATCCTTTAAGTCATGTCCAGTAATCAGGATTCCCGGCTTGTCTCCGACCGTTGTTTGAACCTGCGTAATCTCCGGAACTCCATAGGTGTGGTTTGCTGCATCTAAAAGTGCGAGTGCCGAGACACCGAACTGTCCGCATTCGAGAGCAAGTCCGACGCGCTCGTCAATCGAGAGCTGCTTGAAGCGGGATGCAAGAGCCTTGGTGATGAATTTTGGAATTGCTTCGTCAACTTTGCCGAGAACCACTGCGTGGGAGTAGTATGCGGCAAGTCCTTTGATTCCGAAGATGAGAAGCGAGATTAAGGAGCGGTCGTTTTCGTCTTCGATTGCTTCGAGAGAAATCTCTGTGTCCGCAGTTAAGATAACCGGCTTCCAGCTGACAGCTTTCGGCTCGCCTTCTGCTTTCGGCAGAGAATCGCGGTGGGAGATGATGCAGTCTAAGTATTCCTTGAAGCGTGCTTCGTCAAAGCTGACGTTGGTTAAGGTTGCAAAGAGTGCTTCTAAGATGCAGTTCTCCGGAACTTTTCCTGCTGCTTCTAAGCGGTAGCAGAGACCGGATGCGGCATACAGCACGGCATCCTGGTATGCTGCAAGGGATTTGTTCTTTCCGCAGACGCCGCCTGCCTGACAGGCCGGGGATTTTGCTTCCTGGCATTGGTTACAGTACATTTGATTTCACCTGCTATATTTTGTATACTAAGTATTTTATCCATACTAAGATATATATGGAAGAGTTTCCAAAAGTATATCATGGACGAAAACTGCACGGTGAATCTGACGGTCAAGTATCTGACGAAGAAATGGACGCTGCTGATTATTTTGGAGATTTATAAGGGAGAAAACCACACGCGGCGGTTCTCGGAGCTGAAGGAGAAGCTTGGAGACATTACGCCGAAGATTCTCTCCGAGCGGCTTCAGGAGCTGGAAGAGGAAGGGGTTGTGATTAAGCACGTTGATGCGTCGACTGTTCCGGTGAAGTCTGAATATACGCTTTCCGAAAGCGGGCTTGAGCTGATTTCGGTGATTCGCGGAATTAAGTACTGGGCTCTGAAGTGGAAGATTGATAATATTCCGTGCGGGAATCAGGAGTGTAAGAACTGTAAGCTTTGAGCGCTTCTCTTTCTTTTTTTTGGTGTATTGTTGAGGTACGTAGGAGAAACGCGATATAAGACACACCCAAAAAAAAGAATACTGACCTCACCAGAGGCTCAGTCTAAGATATAGGTTGCAAGCACTTTATCGAGTGCTCTGATGTCCACGCCTTTTCTGAGGCTGATGGTGATTCTTCCCGCCTTTGTCCACATCTCAACCTCGGCGTCGAAGTCGAGCCTTCCGGCGTTTTCGGTTGAGTACATCACAATCGAAGAGTACGGAAGGGTATAGACCTCCACCTTCTTGCCGGTGATTCCCTGTGCGTCGCGGACAATCAGGCGTTTGTTGGTGAAGATTGCCGAGTCGCGGATGGTCTTGTAGGCACATACCGGTTTTTCTCCTTCGACCAGAATCTCTGATACGTCATCCGGGATATCGCACGGGCTGATGAACGTCCATGCAGTTAAGGGCTGTAAATCACTCATAGCATATCATACGGGGGGAGGGTATGAATAGTTTCTTCTTTTCAGTGGTGGAAAATGCTCAATCTCTTTATATCTCTCTTTTGTACAATACTTTCTCATGGATAGAAAGAACCGGAGATTTCTGGGTGCTGTTCTTCTGCTTCTCCTCATTCTCGGCACTGCCGGATGTATCGCTGAGGACTCGGAAGTTCTCTTCTCCCTGCCGGGGGAAACCACGCTGTACGCAAAAGATGACGAGGCGGTTTCTGATTTTGTACCGTATATTCCACGGGGCGTACACTCCTATCAGTTCCTGACATTTGATACACTTCCGCCGCATGATGATATCATCAGTCTTCCAATAATTTTCCTCGGTGAGGAAAGGACCGCGGTTCTGGAAAAACAGCCTGATTCAATAGATGACGGCATCGATTCCTATTACGGATATCTGGAAGGTGATGCTGACTCTTACATTATTTTTGTCCTCTCTGAGAGAGGTATTCGTGGAACGGTAGATACAAAAGACGTTTCAATTTGTATCTCATCTGTCGGCAGTTACGGAAAAACTCTCAACGGAAAACCTCTGTATTATGTTTATGACCAGAAAAAGCAGACCACTCCATTTGAAATTGCATTTGCCTTTTTCCTGATGTATGTAAATGCGGTCAGCCCCTCTTCATCTACGGATATTTTGATTTCTGAGGTTTTGGAGACTGTTGATGAGGCGGATGTTATTGTTCTAACAGATGAAGATTTGAAAGAATATCCTGTTCTTCTTCGTGCTCTTAAAAGCGGCACGTCCAGCATTCCGGTTTATGATTCCGGTCTCTATGTTCCCTTCGGCGGAATTTCCGGCAGTGAGTACTTCCGGATTATGGAGAAATTTGAGAACAGGTATGTTTCCTTTGAAGGAACGGTCTATCTGATACTCAACGGTCCGGTATCAAGCGGGGGCATTGGATGGGACAATGTTGTTTCAGCTCTTGCAAAAACCGCAGGTGTTCTGGTTTTTGCTTCGGCTGTTGTTCTGGTGACAGTGAACTTTTTCCGTTCCGTCAGTTCTGCCGCTTCGGATTCAAAGAGTATGCAGATTCAGCTCTATATCGAAGAGAATCCGGGAGTGAGTGAAAGTGATATTGTCAAAGGTCTTGGATACTCACGCGGTTCAACCGTGCATCAGCTCAAAAAACTGATACGCGACAAACGGGTTCTGGAAAAACCGTATCACAAAACAGTCCGGTATTATCCGACAGAATCGCGGACAAGAGAGGATGACGTCTTTGATGCCGCTCTTCGCCGGGAAAAACCTGCGGCGATTCTTTCTGCTTTGCAGAAACATCCAATGACCCTTGCAGAACTTGAACGAGAGACTGATATCTCCCGGCATTCTCTTCGCTGGCATCTTTCGCGGATGGAAGAGGACGGAGTTATTCTTCGGAAGGAAGAGGCGGGAGGAGTTTTCTACTCACTTTCCAAAGAAGAAAAGTGAGCGCAGTATCCCTATCCTGTTCTTTTTTTATTTTGCAAACCGCTTCGCCGCAGAATTTCTGATGGAGTTTTTCAGCTGACAGGTACGCTCTTTACAGTTTGCGCACTGTAAGGTCTTATTCGACCCTTCCCAGAATCTTTCCGGATGTCTCGCATAGGAAATCTCCCAGTGGAGAAGCACGACAAGCGAGGTGAAGAACAGACTCCAGCTGTAGAAGCTCGGGATAAACAGCATCGGGGTAAACATCATGAAGTGTCCCCAGTCGTAAATCCGGCAGTTGATACAGCATTTGTTCTTCATGAAAAACGTCTGGAACGGACAGAAAATCAGGATGCAGATGTAGTCGCAGAGGAAGAAAAAGACTGTCAGCATCAGAAGGTCTGCCGGAAGCAGAATTCCCAAAAGACAGAGGATGCCGAATATTGCGTTAAACGAAAGCCAGACCAGCATGATGATAAGCGCTGCAACGTTCTGCTTCTGGACATATTTTGCAAGCTCTAACGGGTCGTGGTCTGCCGGGCGGTACTCGCTCTCCTTTGCCTTCTTCCACGCCATGGATAAGCGGTTGTTTGGAATCAGGTGGGAGAGCATGATTACCATAAAAAGAATCCAGAGTGCGTGCACGAAGGTAAACCCTTCGGTTATTGGCTGGAACATCATGGCGGTGATGTTTTCCCGGTTTGTCAGGTAGAGGAAGAGGAAGGCGAGGAATACGGCAATCCTGACAGCGAACTTGAAGAGGTAGAACTTCAGCTCGCGGGTTTTTCGAATCCCGCGGGTTACGGCTTTTTCCGTGTACTCTTTCAGTTCTTCCCGCTTCACTGTCTGTCCTCTGTTGGTTAGTAAATCTTGACCGTTCAGCGATATAAGCCCGGTGGTCGAATCAGAAAAAAGAGTGATTATTCATCCAGCACAGAAAGCCGCAGGACATCAGGCCGTGCATAATGTCCGCAGACATCATGCTCCATGCGGCTTTCGACTACCTTCTGCATGGCAAGGTCTGCATAGATGATGTCTTCTCTGTCCCAGACTGTCTCCGAGATCTCATGTCCGTAAGGGTCTATGATGCAGCTTCCGCCGCGGCAGACGATATCCGGCAGGGCGGCAATTTCTGCTTCTGCTGATGCGGTCTCTGGGTAGTCGGACTTTTTGAAGAACATGTCGCAGTTGATGAAGTAACAGTGCCCTTCAATTGCAATGTGCCGGATGGTGTTTTGCCATTCTGCATTGTCGTTGGTGTTTGGCGAGATATAGAGGGAGACACCTTTTTGATACAATGCCACGCGGGCAAGCGGCATGTAGCTTTCCCAGCAGATGAGATTTCCCATTCTGCCCCAGGGGGTTTCCATTACTGGGAAGAACTCTTTGTCCGCATCTCCCCAGACAACCCGCTCGCTTCCGGTCGGTTTGAGCTTTCGGTGGTTGAGGGCTTCGCCTTTTGGCGATATCATCATGTTGGAGTTGTAAAGAGTTGCTGTAATCGCATCTCTCTCGGAGTATCCGATGCTGATGTAGACGCCAAACTCCTTTGCCGCCGCGATGATTTTCTGCATCTCCTCTCCGTCTGCGAGGATTGAGTTATCCGAGTAGACCTTCCAGTCCTTTCTGCCTTCGGCATTTCTGCTGCCGACGGTAAATCCGTAGGTCATGCCGTAGGGGTATCCGGGGATGAACAGCTCCGGAAAGACAATCAGTTCCGCACCGTGCTCAGCGCACTCTTTGGTGAGCGCGAGCACCTTTTCCACACAGGCGTCTTTGTCAAACATCACGGGTGTTGCCTGTACAACCGCGATTTTGCAGGTATCAGCTAACTGTTTCATGATTTCTCCTGTTTTGCGTATTGGAATGAGTAGAGTGTCGGAATCAGCACCATAAGCAGGATGATGCCAAGCATCACAAGTAAGTTCGCAAGAGGACTGGTGACTGTTATCAAAAGACCGCCTGCAACCCAGACCGCTCCTGCCATCCGGTGGGTTTTCTCCCAGTTCTCTTCGCTTGCAAGTGTCCAGGGAAGCCGGATGCCTATGGTTCTGTTCTGCTTACAGCGCGGCAGATAGAATCCGACTGCCGCAAGGAGGAGACCTGCGGCGGCGGTGATGATGAATCCGACATTCAGCAGTATTCCGCAGGCAAAGGCATAGATTACTGCTCCGCATATGACGGAAATTATTGGAACTACCCACAGCATCACTTTGATGAGCTGTGAATTGTCCCGGTTTTTCTTTTCCAGAGAGACCATTAGGACACAGAACCAGTGCATGGCAAGCATAAAAAGCGGCAGCCCGAAGATGAGTGCTGCCTTGCTCATATATCCATCAGGCTCACCGTGGATATTCCAGTGGGCAACCAGAACATCCGGGAGGATGTTCCAGAGACAAAGCCCGGCAAACAGCGAGAGCAGGGTGATTATTGAGGAGAGAACGAGGGTTCGTTTGTGTTCTTTGAGCATGCTTTTCATCTTCTTAGCAGTATTGGCTTTGCTTCTACATTGAGTTATTGTATGGAGTGTCTCATTTCCTAAATTATGTATCATAGGAATAACTCTGAGCGTATTTAGAAAAGAACGCAGAATCGCAAGTCCTTCGGACTTGCTCATGGCTTGAGGCTTTCGACTCTCGCCCCGCACAGACGCGCCTTCGGCGAGCTGCTGCCGCAGCCGCTTAGGCGTTGCTTTGAATGTTGAGGTGATGATAAGCGACCACAAAGCGGCTGCGGGAGCAGTTCGCGAACGTTAGTTCGCGAAAGCGACTGGTCGCTGCGCCGAAGGCGCGTCTGTGCGGGGCGAGAGTCGAAAGCCTCAAGCCATGAGCAAGTCCGAAGGACTTGCGATTCTGCGTTCTTTTCTAAATACACTCAGAGTTATCTGCAGTTTTCCCTCATGAGTCCACACCCATGATAAAACAGAGAGGACCGCGATTCGCGGTTTTCCTCTTTCAAACAAATGAGTTACTTGTGTCCTCTGGTCACCGATTCCCAGCCGAATCCGCGAATCAGTCCCCAGAAAAGAATCATCACCGGAATAATCTCCAGTCTTGCAGCCCACATCACGAGAAACAGCAGAACCTTTGCGTAGTCCGGCATCAGTGCCGAAATCATTCCGGCACTTGCTCCGTTGTTTCCAACACAGCTGCACACATCAAAGATGGTTCCTGCCGCATTCGATGCGAAATAGGGGTCATGCAGGAGAACAATCAGAGTGCCTGCTAAGAGGATGAGGTAGCAGAGGATTAAGAGAAGCGATTTGGAAACAAGCGATTCTGCCTGACTTTCCTTGACAGCTCTTCCGTTGTGCCGCATTAAAACAACAGCCTTCGGGCTTAACACTGCACGCTTGAACCACCAGACAAGGGTTTCACCCATAACGCGGATTCTGTCAATCTTGATACCTCCGGCAGTGCTCCCTTGCGCTCCTCCCATAAGCATGAAGATTCCAAGGAACAGCATCGGGGCAATTCCCCATCCCGCAAAGTCGGTGTTCTGGAATCCTGTGGACGAAATCGCCGTTCCGGCCATGAAGAGACCTTCGCGGAATGCCTGGCTGAGCGGTATTCCATTTGAAATCGTCAGATCAATTACAAGGACTGCCGAGATAAATGCAAACGCAAGAACCATCGCCCAGAGTACGCGGTCGCGGAAGAATTCCTTTATGGAACGCTTCGCATATGTCAGATAGTAAAGACGGAATGGGACTGCTCCGGCAATCATAATCGGAATCAGAACCATCTCGAGTGCGAAGTTTTGGAAGTGCGAAATTCCTGCGGCATAAATCGACATACCGCCGGTGGCTATTCCGCAGAGTGCTAAATTTACCGCGTCCCAGAGACCAACACCTGTCAAGAGAATAACTAAGATGGCGGCGAGGGTTAAGACTGCGTAAATCTTCCACATCTGAAATGCCGTTGCAATCACACTCGGCATAAATGCCTGTCCGCCGGATTCAGAGGTGTACATACCGCGTGTTACAAGCCCGCTTCTTGTAGCTACCGTTAAAGTGAACGCAACAATTCCCAGACCTCCTATCCACTGCATAAAAGACCGCCAGAAAAGCAGCGTCTTCGGCCATGCCTCAATATTTTCCGCGACGGAAAATCCTGTTCCGGTCCACGCAGACATCGATTCGAATGCTGCATCCAAAAACGGCATTCCGGTAAACAGGAAGGGAAACGATCCGCATATTCCAACAATTACCCACACAAGAGCTGTTGCCGCAATAGATGTACTGGTTCGCGGGACTTTGGATGTTTTTGGAAGGAAGCGAAGCAGAAGACCGATTCCGCAAAGGGAAACGGTTGCCGCTGCCATCCAGGGAAGAGCTTCCCACTCTTTGAAAATGCAGCCGACAATAATTGCGGCGATAGATGTCAGACCGATTAAAATCAGTCCGGGCCCTAAGTCACGGCCAAGTGCGGGAAGCTCTTTTATCAGTTCCATTTACTGTTTTGTTTCGTTTCTTCTCTGGATGAAGCCGAGAGTGAGGTTTAATGCATCGAGTACGTCCTGCTGAGCTAGTGCATAGTCACGCATTGCAGAGTAGAGCATGTAGATGATATCGTATCCGTAGAAGTGGAGCGCATCATCCTCAGAGAGTTTTGATGTATACGTATCGATGATAAATCCGTCATTGGAAAACATCAGCTCCATAATCTCGCCCTTTTCTGTTAAGACACAGAACTGCTGGTCAACTTTTTTGGTCGGATTGTCCGGTCTAAAGGAAACAGGCTCTGCGGATTTGCCGAGGATAATCATCTTCTCGGCATAGTATTTCTGATCGTAGAGTTCTCCTTTGGTATCCATCTTTGCTTTTAAGAGGAACTCCTGTCCGATTTCTTCAACAACAGCGCCGACTGTTTTTGCCATCATTGAAAGAAGCTCTGCACTTCCTTTTTCAATTTCTAAGGCTGCTGCATCCTGCACCTCTTTGGTTTCAGTGACGAGGCTTCTTAACCGGTAAAACCCCTGTTCGATTACTTCATCCATATACAGATATGTTTGTATCTTCCGATACATTAACCTACAGCCAAAAGCCATGTATAAGAGAAGTCATGGATTATCTTGTCGCCTTAAATCAGATTCTTGTTTTGTTTCTTTTGACAGGGGTTGGATTTTTCTGCCGCAGGGCAGGAATTCTGAATCAGAATTCGGTTTCATCTCTTTCGAAGTTCCTTTTGAATATCTGTATTCCGGCGATGATTATCTATTCAATGCAGATTCCGTTTTCGCAAAGCATTGCGGAAAAAAGCGGGATGCTTATCTTTTCTGCTCTTTGTTATTATCTGATTGCGTTTGCCGTCTGCTTTGTTACTCCGTATATTCTGCGCTGTAAAAAGGAGGAGTATGGTGTTTTCCGTTTCATGACGATGTTTTCGAACTCGATGTTCATGGGTTTTCCCATTCTTTCGATGCTCTTTGGACAGGAGGCCATCTTCTATGCGGCAATTTTCAATATTCCATTCACCCTTCTGACATACTCGGTTGGAATCTGGCTTCTTCGCTCAGGTGAAGGCAGGGTATCATTCTCCTGGAAGCTTTTGCTGAATGCGGCATTTCTTTCCACATTTATCGGCATTTTGTTCTTTGTGACATCGTTTTCGATTCCAGATCCGTTCTACGGAGCGCTTGGTCTGCTGTCTGATATTACAACTCCGCTGTCTTTGGTGGTAACCGGAGGTTTTCTTGCAAGTCTTGAGACAAAGGCGATATTTTCAAACATCCGGCAGTACTTTGCAGCAGGCATCCGTCTTCTGGTAATCCCCGCCCTCACGTTTGCCGTCTGTTCTCCGTTTATCTCAGATCCGCTGATTCTTGGAATCGCTGTTGTAACCGCAGGAATGCCTGCGGCGGTAAACACAGTAATTTTGGCAGAAGAGCATGATGCAAGGCCGGATATCGCAGCACAGGGTGTGTTTATCTCGACACTTTTGTGTCTTTTAACAATTCCGCTTCTTGCGGTGTTTTTGGGTTAAAGTATCAGATAGAGAAGAAAAACCGCAGCGATAGCTCCAAGTACCGAGACCATAACCGGGGCTTTTTTCCATGCGAGAATGCCTGCAACAAAAAGCCCTGTGATTCCAACAAGTACATTTCCTTCGTTGACGAAAAATATCCCGGGAACGATTAATGCCGTCATTGCTGTGTAGGGAATCAGCATCAGGAACTTTTCGAGTTTTTTCCCGAAGCGGATTTTATCGATGAATGCCGCAGGGATTGCTCTTGGAATATATGTGACAAAAGCCATTCCAAGAATCAGCAGGATAATCTCAGCGGTTGTCATCTTCTCCTCCCAAATCGACAAAGAATACTCCGGCAGCCGCACAAACCAGAGCTGAGATGATTAATGCCCAGCTTTGCGGGATTACAAGATAGAGCAGGGTGTTGCAGACTGCCGTCAGCAAAACGAGAAGACAGAGCCGTTTATTTCCATGAAGTCCCGGAGATATCAGTCCGATAAACATCGCATACAAGGCGATTCCAAAACTTGCAGTTACGATTTCCGGCAGGAAATCTGAGGTGACAGCTCCGATTAATGTTCCAAGATTCCAGGAAAGATATGTGACCGTTACCAATCCTAAGAAATAGGCGAGTGAGCTGTGTTCTTTTTCGGTGGTAAAGATGGCAAATGATTCGTCGGTGACACCAAAGGCTGAGGCAATTTTTGCCGGTTTTGGTGCGTCCTGCATCTTGTTCATCACACAGGTGCTCATGATGAAGTGTCTTAGATTGAGCAGAAAGGTTGCAAGAATAATTGCTAAAATTCCTGCCCCCTGTGCGTACATCCCAACTGCCATCATCTGACTTGCGCCGGCAAAAACCGTTATTGACATCAGGCAGGTTTCGCATATATCAAATCCTGCCTGACGTGCCATTAGGGCATATGCAATTCCAACCGGGATGAATCCGAAGATTACAGGAATCGCTGATTTCAGTCCTGCGATGTACTCAGTATGTTTTGTCATTCAGTTTTGACGGTGAAGAGTTTTTCATCAGGCGTATTGAATGCCTGCTCTAAAAGCTCTTCCTGAATTTCATTGAAGCGGGCAGTTTCTTCTTCGGATGCTTTTCCCGCGCGAACTTTTTCGCGAAGGGCGTCTCCTTCTTCGTTTTTGATTTTGCTTCCCGGCACTTCATCGATGAAGAGTTTTGAGCCGTCTGCTTTTTCCAGGATAAAGTGAAGCTCTCCTTTGTCTTCAACAGTTACGGTCTCATCGGTTAAGCCGAAGGTGTGGCGAAGCGCGTCTAACGGACAGCGGTTAGTTGTGGAATAAACGCGGACTTTTTCTTCGCCTGCCCATTCTGCAGCCGCTTTTGCCATTTTGTATCCGATGGCTATTCCCGGACAGCGGTGTCCGTGAGCATTGGCTATTTCTTCAAACGATGGAATTTGTGTCATAAAAAAAGATTAGAGGTATTTGTGGGCACGGAGCCAGTCTACCTGCGGGGTAGTGTAACGGTAGACGATGTCACACTTGTCATCCTGGAAGTCCCATGGGATGACAATTAAGATGTCGCCTTCGCGAATCCAAATCCGCTTCTTGATTTTGCCCTTGATTCTTCCAAGGCGGGTTACACCGTCAGAACAGCGGACTCTGATGTGGTTTGAACCAAGCATCAGTTCTGCCTGTGCGAACTGTTCCTTTTCTTTCTTGTTCGGAAGCTTTACGCGAATAATGCTGCCGTCTTCGGCAACATCCTGTTTATCATTCTCCATGAACCCCAAGTGGTATTCTCCTTCTGTATATATTTGTACTGAGGTAAGATAAATGATTGGAATCACTAACAGGCATGAAACCCGCTGCATTTAATTACTCTGCCGTCCCTCTTTAACATAACAGGATTGATGCCGCATCACAAAATATACCTTCCTCGTAAATCCCCAGTCCTCCTCCGGAAGCGGAGAGAAGGTCTGGAAAAAGATTGAACCTGTCTTAAAAAAACGAAAAATCGCCTATACGGTTCTCTTCACCACGCCGGAATGCGGGGCGACAGAGACAGTCAGAAAGTTTACCGAAGACAGAAGGCGGCATACGTTAATCGTTCTCGGCGGCGACGGGACGATAAATGAGGTCGTAAACGGCATCACCGACCTCAGCAAAATAACGCTTGGCTACATCCCAACCGGCTCCGGCAATGATTTTACGCGGGCACTCAACCTTCCGACAGATCCGCTCAAGGCTCTGGAAGGTATTCTGAATCCGAACCGTCTTGTCCCAATAGACATAGGATATGCTGAGATGGATTCAATGCCGAGGCGGTTTGCAGTATCGACCGGAATCGGGTTTGATGCATCAGTCTGTCACTATGTTGAAAGGTCACGCATCAAGTCCTTCCTAAATAAAATTAATCTCGGAAATCTGGTCTACACAGGTGTTGCCCTGAAGCGGCTTTTCCTTGATCCGCTTGTTGATGTCGAGCTTGTCCTGGATGACAAAGAGCCGCTTTCCTTCTCTAAGGTGTATTTTGCGGCATGTATGAATCACCCGTATGAGGGCGGCGGATTTTTGTTCTGTCCTGATGCGAAAACTGATGACGGCATGCTCGATGTGTTTGTTGCATCAGACATCCCGCGGCTGAAGGTTCTCTTTATTCTCCCGACTGCGTTCTTTGGAAAACACACCGGATTTTCCGGGGTGCATATCTTCAAATGCAGAACAGCAGAAATCCGGGTAAAGGATTCATGTCCAATTCACACAGACGGCGAGCCGGTTGATTTTGCAAAATGTCTGAAAGCCGGGGTTTTCGAAGAGCAGGTTCTGCTGATGGCGCCTGCTGTCTGAAAATACTTCAGCGTCTT
Source organism: Methanocorpusculum parvum (assembly GCA_015063085.1). Classification (GTDB taxonomy): domain Archaea; phylum Halobacteriota; class Methanomicrobia; order Methanomicrobiales; family Methanocorpusculaceae; genus Methanocorpusculum; species Methanocorpusculum parvum_A. The sequence continues at coordinate 4,312 of SUTD01000015.1, read as the reverse complement.
TTTTTCAGAAACGAAATTACAAACCCTCCGCTTGCAGTAAGCATCAGAATGCATGCGAGGAAAAACATCGTCATCGGCTGGCTTTCGGTCTGACATGCGGCAGCGATTCCAAAAAATACTGCGGCAGCAAAGAACAGAATACCGGGGATGAGACTTGTTGCGTCGGTCATAAAAAAAGTGGTTGGGGTTTATGGGCTTACTCTGTGACGGTCACGCGGGAAGAGAACACCCTCTCTGATATTCTGGAGGCCGAGCATGGTCATGATGAGACGCTCAGTTCCAAGACCCCAGCCTGCGTGAGGCGGCATACCGTATTTGAACGGGTTTAAGTAGAAGTCGAATGCGTCAACGTTTAATCCCTTCTCCTTAATCTGGCTTACAAGAAGGTCGTAGATGTGGCATCTCTGTGCTCCGGAGGAGAGCTCCATTCTCGGGTGCATCATGTCGAATGCGCGGCAGACTTCCGGTCTGTCTAAGAACGGCATGGTGTAGAACGGTCTGGTTGAGCTTGGCCACTCGGTGATGAAGTACATGGTGCCCATCTTCTCTCCGATGATTCTTTCCGATGCAGAGGATAAGTCGTCACCGAAGACAAGCGGCTCTCCGCCTTCGGTGGAGATTGCGATTGCCTCTTCGTAGGTGATTCTCGGGAACGGAACAGACGGGACCTGGAAGTCTTCGATTCCAAGGGCTGCAAGAGCGTCTGCGCAGTTGTCTTTGACGTACTGATATGCGTATGCAACGACGTTTTCGAGGACAGACATTGCGTCTTCCTGGTCTGCGAAGGACATTTCGATATCAATCGAGGTTGCTTCGTTTAAGTGGCGGACGGTGTTGTGTTCTTCTGCACGGAAGATTGCACCGATTTCAAAGACGCGGTCGAATCCTGCACTCATGAGCATCTGTTTGTAGAGCTGCGGGGACTGGTTTAAGAATGCCTCTTTGTCGAAGTATGCGAGCGGGAAGAGTTCGGTTCCTCCTTCGGTTGCGGCTGCGACAATCTTCGGGGTCTGGGTCTGGGTGAATCCGTGGTCCCAGAGGTATTCGCTGATTGCGCGAAGAACTGCGCTTCTGATCTGGAAGATTGCGTTTACTCTCGGCTTTCTTAAGTCAAGGTATCTGTTGTCAAGGCGGGTGTCTAAGTCTGCCGGGACTTTTTCGGAGACGTCAAGCGGAAGCGGAGTTGCTGCACGGGAGAGTACAGTTAAGGTCTCCGGGACAAGTTCTCGTCCTCCCGGTGCTTTTTCGGTTGCTTTTACAACACCGGTGCATTCGATGACAGACTCGCGGCTGATTTCCTTTAATGCAGCGAGGACTTCTTCAGATACCTTTTTCTTCGGGATAGTGACCTGAAGGATGCCTGTTCTGTCACGGACAAGTAAGAAGGTAAGACCGCCTAAGTCTCTTTCTTCGTGAACCCAGCCAGCAACGTGTGCTGTGCCGATTTCCGGGGTGACTTCTTTTATTGGTATGCGCATAAAATCTCTTATGTATTGGACGTCAGGATAGATTATAGTTGCTGATGATTTTATGTATCAGATGCCTTTTGCTTTGGTTTGAAGTGATTGTATATTTCATTGATAATTTCCATGTCAATATTTTCATCAAATTTCCGAGCAAAGAGTTTATCGGATTGAAGAAGTTCCTCTAAATCAGAACTACGGAATGTGTATGGTCCACCACGGTTCCAGTCAATATGTCTCATATATCCATAAGGAGATATTTTTTCTTTGAATGAAGAATTCATGATTGTCGTTTGAATAACTATTTCATCTGAGCAGAAACTATATTTTATTAACTCGTCAATGCTAGTTTGTTTTTCAAGAATATATAGTGCAAAATTATGAGTAATGCTAAACCACTGTGCTCCATAAAATATTGTGAATTCATATTTAGACAATCGATTTATTTTTATGAATTTTTGTATTCTCATGGATAAACTGTCTAGTAGACTATGTGAGAATATCCCTCCTTTTTTTATTAGTCCTTTACATTTTCGGAAGTGTTGGAGTGGTAGGAATAAGTGATAATATCTAACACGTTCTTCTATTCTCTCTCTATAAGGAGTATTTATGTCCATATCTCTGACAAAGTGAACAAATTCATATCCAGAATTATTTGAGAAGAAGTCATGAATATAATCTTGGGATTTTATTGGAAGGTCAACACCAGAGAGTAAATGATAATATTCATATTGATTGGTATTTGTTGCTTGTTTAAGTAACAATATGGTAATGTCAACGAGTGATTTGTCTCCCCAACAGCCGGCAAGTCGTTTATCTGCAAGATAAAGGTTTGCATGTTTGCATATTGATGTAAATGTTGATACATCAATGTTTTTTGCATCTTTTCCAATGTGGAGATAGATATCATTTCTCGCATCATCTAACAGTTCAATGAGTAATTTTAGTTGATTGAAATTATTGTGGGCGATAATTAGGTATGCATGTTTTGATAATTTTTCAACATCATCCATGAATCATTATAAGTAACTTACTTACAATAAATGTTTCTTACTTGCTTAATCTAATAATTGCCCGTGTTGAATCATATTATAACACATGGCAAGGTCAAAATTCAATCCGGCAACCTCGGTAACGTTTAGAATGCCGGATACTATTCTTGAAACGCTCGACAAACTTGCCCTTGAAAACAGCCACGACAGAACAGCGGAGATTAATGAGGCATGCCGCCACTGGATAGATATCGGCGGCTCTTCTGGAAATGAAACGCTTACTCAGCAGAAGGTTTCCGCACTTGGCGAAGAGCTTGCGTGTATGAACGCCCGTCTGGAAAAACAGGAAGAGGCAATCCTGCTGTTGAAGGAAACTATTGACAGACTTGAGAAAAATAATTCCACACTTCTTACGGTAATCGAAAGCAACGAACATACAATAAAGCGGCTTCTGGAAACCATATCCAGACAGCAGTGAACATATCTGAGACTCTTCTCCGCTATTTTTCCATAAAAGTTACTGCCGCTCCGGATTTATTTGGAAGAAGAAAATCCGCGAATCGGCGCGAATCTCTGACGAATCGCGTTCCGTTACCCGGACTCTCACACGTCTTTCAGACGTGTTCGTGGCATTCGCCAGCGTCCGGCGGAACGCTTGACTCGCGCTTCCGGCGCTCGCCGAAAGGAGCGAGGTGAGGAAAGGAATAAGCACGACGAAAAGGCGTACACTCGCATTATTCAGTATTCTTTGGAAGATTCTTCTCCTGATACCGGGTATTTGTATAAACTCTGCGTTCCCATTCGAGACGCTTCTTATGTCCAAAATTCAGAAGGATTCCCAACTGAATGCCTGTCGCTTTTAGATAATTGATAACCTGCGCAGTATCAGAGGAGGTTAATCTGTCTGCGGCTTTGAGTTCAAGAATAATTTTATCATCTACAATAATGTCGGCGATATATTTCTTGTTGAGAGGTTCTCCTTTGTAGTACACAGTAATTTCTTTCTGAGATTCAAATGGAATACCTCTTTCACGCAATTCCACTTCAAGTGCTTCCTGATAAATTGCTTCAAGAAATCCTGAACCCAGATTGTTATAGACAGAAAAAGCACACTCCATTATTTCGTGTGATTCATCCCGATACAGAATAAAATCCTCATCCTCAGACATGAAGAATAATTTGTCTAAAAGGAGATAATTCTATCTCTGCTTCACATCTCTCTGCGAGCGCCGGAAGCGCGAGTCAAGCGTTCCGCCGAGCGCTGGCGAATGCCACGAACAAACCGAAGGTTTGTGAGAGCGAGGATAACGGAACGTGATTCGCCAGAGATTCGCGCTGATTCGCGGATTACTTTTTTATTATAATGATAAGATACAGAGTCAGTTTTAATTACTCTCGGTTTCAATTTTAGTGATACAAACAATTTGAGAGGATAGCATATGTTTCATTATATCTGGCCAATAGTATTAGTTATCCTGTCAAACGTGATGTATCAGCTCTGTGCCCGGAGAATGCCGAACAGCGTTGATCCGTTTGCCGCTCTTACCGTAACCTATCTGGTAGGCGCTGCCGCATCTCTTCTTCTGTATCTTCTTCTGCACAAAGGCGGAAACATCATCGAAGAGTTCAGCCAGATAAACTGGGTGCCGTTTATCTTCGGTCTGGTAATTGTCGGAATTGAGGTGGGTTGGATTTTTGTGTACCGGGCAGGCTGGCAGGTGAGTACTGCCCCCATTGTCCAGAGTGCCATCGTTGCCGTGATTCTTATCATACTGGGTTTTCTTCTCTTCAAGGAGTCCATGACCTGGAATAAGATTCTTGGAATTGCCGTCTGTATACTTGGGCTCTTTTTCATCA
>SUTD01000003.1 GCA_015063085.1 Methanocorpusculum parvum | reverse complement strand
GATGAATGTTTCAATTGTGGGGGCGACTGATGCAAGAAGGCTTGTTATGATGTATACTATGATGCTTATTGCAAGGATTGGTTTTCTTCCGTATTTGTCGCTGATTGGACCAAGCAGCAGCATGGATCCTGCCTGGAAGAACATGAATCCGTAAAGTGTGATGTTTAAGACTGCCTCTGTTGTTCCGAAGTGCTGTACCATATCAGGCAGTGCCGGCAGAAACATGTCTGTGGAAAACGGCGGAATGGTGGAGAGGATAACAATCAGCAGGATGATTACCCACGAAGGCAGGTATTTCTGGGGGTTCATTTTTTTCTGTTATTGGATAGTTGCTGAATCCTATTAAACTCTGCTGATTTTTCTGAAACCTCAAAAAGCAACGCGATAGCGTTGCGTGACAGCGGAGGAGCGATAAGCGACGAAGCGACAACGCCTCTCCAAACGTATTTTTAGTATTCGCGTAAATTCGCGTTTTTTTAGAACTTAAACGCGAATCTACGCGAATTTATAATATAATATTGACATGTGCCTAAGACGAAAACTTCGCTTATCGCTCGTTTTCTGTTACGCAACGCTATCGCGTTGCTTTGTGGTGTTTTTCAAAAATAGAGGTTGTTAGAAATTCTCAATCTCTTTTTTCGTCCGTGTTTGCAGATGCAAAATACACTCCAAGAGCCATTATTGCCAGGGCAATGATAAACTGCATGGATGGAATCTCACGGAAAATAAGAAGAGACAGACCTGATGCGATAAATGGTGATACTGCATAATATGTGCTTGTTTTTGCCGCTCCAAGATACCTCTGTGCAATTATGTAGAAGAATATACTCAGACCATATGCAGCAAAACCGAGTAGGAGAACTGCCGGAAGTATTGATGGATTCGGGAACCATTCACCCGCACAAAGTGCCAGAATCAGTCCTGCAATGCCTGCGAAAATACCCTTTATAACAGAGATTTTCAGAGGGCTTTTTGTGGAGAGTACACGTGTACAGTTGTTCTCCAGACCCCAGAATACACATGCGAGAATTACAAGAAGCGAACCTGTTGAAAATGAAAATGCCTCTCCTCCTTCAATCGAGAGAATTATTCCTGCCGCGGTCACTAAACCAATCGCAATCCACAGACGCTTTGAGACTTTTTCACTGAAAAAGAGCATCGCAAACAATGCGGTTGCACAAATCTCTATGTTGTTTAGAAGAGACACATTCGAGGCCGATGCTGTTGTAAGTCCCAGAATAAGGCAGGCAAGTGCGGCTGTGTTTAAGAGAATCATGCCGATGATGTATGGAAAGTCTGATTTTGTAATTTTCTCTCCATCCGGTTTTGCATGGGATATTTTCTGTAATATTCCAATAAGTGCCATTCCTATGCCGGAGCCGAGATACAATAAAGCAGAGAGCATCAAAGGGCTGACATCTGTAAGAAACAGTTTTGCAACCGGAATGCTTACTGCATAGAGGGCTGCGGCAAGTACGGCATAGAAGGCTGCGAACTGTTTCATATAGATGTGTCAGCAGGGCGGCTATTAAAGGATTATTGCCGCTGATTTTTTTATGCTACTAATTTTAAAAAAGCACATACAGGTCATGTATGAAAAATACATTGTTGGGATTGCAGTTATACGAAATGAAATTTAGTAGAATTTTATTGCCGTACGCGCATAAAATTGCTGAAAATTCAATTAATCCCTCGTGTAAATCCAGAAAAAAAGGTAATTGTTTGAAATGTCAGTCTGAAAGATATCGATTGAGTGCTTCAAGAGTTCCTTTAAGAGAACCGTCTCCGACAACATCCGGCACAACTCCTGCATCCCGCATGGCATCAGCTGTAACATCACCAACCGCGATTCTAATAAGCCCTCTTATATCAGGAAGTACTGCTTCTTTAAACGATATGGCACTTGTGAAAAGAACAGCATCTGCATCTTTTATATCGAGAATTTTACCGGTCGGTTTTAGAGCATAGCATCCAAACTCATAAGGAATACCGCCTGCATCGGATATTCCTTCGATGAGCTTTTCATTTTTCACCGCTGCCCTTGGAATTCCTATCTTCTTTTCTGCAATCCAGTCTTTTAGATACGGCACAAACGCTCTTGAATAATACTCAGGCAGAATCTCTGGATGGTGTCCGAAGCGTTCTAAAATCTCTGCCGTCTTTGGTCCGATTGCAATTATCCGGCACGGCATGTTATTTTTCATTTCCGGCGCAATCTTTTCTGCCGGATAGGCACTTGTGAAAAACACCGCATCGAATACACCTTCATGGAATGCAGAAAGAAACCTCTCAATCTCTGCTGAGTCTAAAACTGCTTCGAGCGGGGATACAATATATGCCTCGTGCCCGAATACTTCACAGATATCTTTGTCCTGCAATCCCTTCTCTGCAAGGCGGGTGATTGCGATTTTCATCTTCTTTGAACTCCTGCGGCAAATGCATCCGCCCATGTTTTCCCGAAATAGATATGTGTATATCCGGCGATTGTCTGCCCGCACACAATCCCGTCTTTTCCATCAGCAATTCCTTTTCCGCGACTCAGGCGGAAATCAAAACGGGCATCACGGTCAGCTTCACATGTAGAGTAATGGAATTCATGTCCTCGAAAATCTGTCCCCTCACAAATAAATGAATTTCCGCATGATTTTCCGATACTGTATCCAAGAGCCGCAAATCTCTTCTGCATAACAGTATCAGCATCAAGAACTCCTGCCATCTGAAACGTCCTGCCTTCTGTATCTGTTATCGAGCGTGAAAGCCACATAAGCCCCCCGCATTCTCCAAATATCGGAATCCCTGCATCTGCTTCCTTCTTCAAATCATTCCTGCATGTGGCGGTTTCAAGTTTTTCTGAATAAAGCTCCGGATACCCTCCGCAGAAATAATATGCATCGGCTTTTGGAAGCTCATCGCTAAGCGGTGAAAAGAACACAATCTCAGCTCCTGCCTGTTTCAGTCTGGAATAATTATCTGCATATGAGAAACAGAATGCCAAATCCCTTGCAGCAGCAAGAGTAAATGTACTGCCCATTTCCCCCTCTTCTTCATCCGAGCAAACAGCAGGAGATACCGCAGCAGAAATAATCTCATCAAGAAGGCACGTCTCTTCGATTAGTTCTGCATAATCTCTCATCCGGTCATCTTCATCTGCAATCAAAAGTCCAAGATGACGGCTTTCAACAGCAAGTTTGTCTGTTCGCGGAATCCATCCGAGAATAGGAAGAGTAACTGATGAGCAGACCATGTTTTTGTGACGTTCACTTCCCCCCTTTGTCAGAATCACTCCTGCAAACCTTAGGGTTTTATCGAAATTTACATATCCGCTGACAAGAGCCCCGGTACTTCTGGACATTCCTTTTACATCGGCGACTAATACAATGGGAGCGTCAAGAATCCTTGCTACATGCGCGGTACTTGATTCATCTCCTCCGTCCACTCCGTCAAAAAGTCCCATCACACCTTCGATTACTGCAATATCAGCGCCTTGTGTTGCGGATACAAATGTCTGCCTGACATTTTCCTCTGTCATCATAAACGGGTCGAGATTTCTTGATTCGCGCCCGCAAACCTTTGTATGATGCGTCGGGTCAATGAAGTCAGGCCCTACTTTAAACGGCTGAACAACAAGACCTCTTCGCTTAAGGGCTGCCATGATGCCTGTTGCTGCAGTGGTTTTTCCGCATCCGCTATGTGTTCCGGCAATAACAATTTTTGGGACAGATGACTTTTGCATTTCTACTGAGGAATATTATCTTTATATGGATATAAATTGAATTATGTAATATTTACTTTATCAGGCCTTTTGATTTTGGCAGGTCAGTGAGATGTATGAAGAAGAATAATCAACGGACAATTTTCAGTGAAGATGTACTGGATGATGTGGCTACATCAAGCCCGCTTCGAAGTGTTCCGGCAGGTCTTAAACTAATTCTATGTCTTGCAGCAACAGTTATCGCTGTTGCCTCTCCTGAGATATGGGTCCCTTTGTTTGTCGGAATCACGATGATTTTTGCATCACTTGTTCTTGCAAAAGTTCCATTCAGACTTTACCTCTCGCTTCTGACAATTCCGCTTGCATTCGGCCTTTCAGGCGCTGTAATTCTTCTTTTCTTTACCGGCGGCGGGGAAACTCTGGTGAGTTTTTTCTCATTCTGGGTATATGACATTCAGATTACAACCGACTCTCTGCATTTATCTTTACTTGTATTTGCCAGAACCCTTGGCGGCATGTGTTCTCTGTACTTCCTGGCTGTAACCACTCCAATGACCTCTTTATTTGCGGTTTTTCAGAAACTGCACATCCCGCAGGAGTTCATTGACCTGACAATGCTTATCTACCGCTATATTTTTGTCTTTATCGGCGAAGCGATTGGAATCCACAATGCACAGGTTATACGCGGCGGATATCAGGGATGGAAAAACGGTATTTACGCATTTTCCATGCTTGTTTCAATGCTTTTTGTAAGGACATGGGAACGCGGGGATGAAATCTTCCTTTCCATGAACTCGCGCTGTTATGACGGCTGCATGGCTCTTCCCGAGGAAAGCAGCACTGTGCAGGTGAAATCATACATTGCGGTATTTTCCTATCTTGGAATTTTAGTTCTGCTGTTTGCAGCGGAGATGATTTTATGAGTGCGATATTACAATTTGACTCTATTACATTCTCTTATCCGGGACGCCCGAAATCCCTGGATTCTCTCTCTTTCCAGATTGAACGCGGAAAAAAAGTGGCAGTTGTAGGTCCAAACGGGGCTGGAAAAACAACGCTTCTTCTGATGTGCAATGGAACACTTGTCCCTGATTCCGGTTCAGTTCTTCTAAATGGAGACCCTGTTTCTTATGACAAATCCGGTCTTCGGAAACTTCGTTCAAAGGTAGGTCTTGTATTCCAGAACTCGGATTCGCAGGTATTTGCTCCGTCCGTTTTTGCAGATGTCGCTTTTGGTCCGTTAAATCTTCATCTCTCTGAAGAAGAGATTAATGAGCGCGTGTCTGATGCGATTTTTGCAGTCGGTCTTTCCGGTTATGAAAAACGCGTTCCGCACCATTTATCGGGCGGAGAGAGAAAACGCGTTGCGATTGCCGGAATTCTTGCAATGAAGCCGGATATTCTGGTGGCTGATGAGCCAACCTCTTCTCTTGACCCGGCAACATCGGCAGAAATCATGGATCTTCTGGACGAGCTACATGAGGAGGGAACAACAATTCTTCTCTCAACTCACGATGTGGAACTTGCATACTCATGGGCAGATGAGATTATTCTGCTTGCAGACGGCAGAATTCTTCGTCAGGCGCCGCCTGAAGAGGTATTCTCGGACACTGAGCTGATGAATCAGGCACGTCTTACATCACCTGTTCTTTTAACCCTCTATCAGGAACTTGTAAAACTCGGTGTTTTAAAAGACGCCGTACCTCCAAAAGGGATTCCTGAGATGACGAGGCTCATAGAAGGCTCCTTTGATACAAATCCCGGAACAATCTATACAGTGGATACTGACTCGATTGATGAAGCATTCCTTTCTGAAATTCTCCAGACTCACAAATCCCGCCGCATCGGAGCGATGGGAACGAGGTCAAAGAAGTTCCTCTATAATGCAGGTGTGTCTCCTGAGTTCACCTACGGGGTTGTTGACAAAGCTCTCCTTGCTGCAATGATAGGTGAGGATACAATTATCTTTACCTGCGGAGGTATGGTTGAGAGGGTTGACCTTCGGGTTTCAATGTTCGAAGAAGCCTCTGCGGCCTCTATTCAGGTGGTAAAATTATATCCTAATACCGCCAATCATTAATCATGAAATTTTACTATATGTAAAATTTACATGTGTGGTGTTTTGAATGATGAACCTGCCAGGAGGTCCAACTCCAAAGGAAGTGATGGCTGTATCCTTACAGAAACTGAATCTGAGAAAAGGTGACACTGCCGCAGACCTTGGATGCGGGACCGGAACTGTTACCCGTGAGATTGCAAAAACCGCCGGTTTTGTTTATGCAGTTGATGCAAGACCTGATGCTGTTTCCTGCACAAAGGAAACATGTGCCGGTCTCAACGTGGAGATTATTGAAGGCGAAGTTACAGACTTTCTTTTATCTCCCCACAAAAAAATTGACTGTGCTTTTCTTGGCGGAAGCCGCAATCTCTCTGAGACATTAACTCTCCTTTCTGAAGAAGGTGTCAGAAGCATTGTTGTCAATGCTGTTTTGATTGAGACTGCCTGTACTGCAATCGATACCATGAAACGTCTTGGCATATTCTCTGATGCAGTACATCTTCAGGTATCGCGTTCATATGAACTCACAAACCGCACAATGTTCAAACCGATAAATCCGGTTTACATAATTCATGGAGAAATTACATGCTGACTGCTGTTGGTTTAGGACCTGGAGATGCAGAACTTTTAACCCTGAAAGCCGTACGCCTGCTTCAGGAAGCAGACACGGTTTTTGTCCCCGGAGGCATTGCCTTCGATTTGGTTAAACCGTACTGTAAAAATATTGTAACGCTTGACTTTCCAATGACTCGTGATGAGGCTGAAATTTCCCGCTGCATGGAAGCGAATGCAGTAAAGATTCTGCCTGCTGCAAAGTCTGGAAATGCAGTATTCGGTCTTATTGGCGACCCGAATTATTACTCGACATTTTCAAGACTTGCAGAAGCTGTGCGAAACCTCTCACCTGATATTGAGGTGGAAACTGTTCCGGGAATCAGTTCTATTACTGCTGTTGCATCTCATGCTAAAATTCCTGTAAACGGGGCTTTTATTGTGACTGATGGACCCGTTGAGCCTTCAACAAAAATTGTTATGAAAGTTGTCCGCCCTCTCGAAAAGAAAGCAGCACTCGAAGAGGAAGGATACAATGACTTTACTGTTGTTGAGAGGATGTACATGGAAGGTGAAACAGTTTACCGCGATGAGCTTCCTGAAAAGACCCATTACTTCAGCATCATGATTGCGAGGAAGAAATGAAGTACACAATTGTCGGTGCGGGATGCGGAGACCCTGAGCTTATTACCGTCAAAGGTCTTTGCCTCTTAAAAGAAGCAGATGTCTTAATCTATGCAGGCTCTCTTGTAAATCCAAAACTTGTAGAACAGTCTAAAGCTTCAGTGAAACTTAACTCATGGGGTATGAGCCTGGATGAAATCTGTGATGCAGTAGAAGAGGGTGTTCGTGCCGGAAAAAAAGTTGTCCGACTGCACTCGGGAGATCCTGCAATTTACGGTTCTATTGTTGAACAGATGGATGTTCTTGAAAAACGCGGTATCTTTGCAGATATTGTGCCCGGGGTGTCTTCCATGTTTGGGGCAGCAGCGGCTCTTAGAACAGAGTATACTCCGCGTGGTGTGTCTGAATCCGTAATCATCACACGTTCTGCCGGTGCAACGCTTGAAAAAGACCAGATTGCAGAACTTTCCGTATTCGGGACAACAATGATTCTATTCTTATCCACTGCGGAAATCGATTCTGTGATGCAGAAACTCTCCCGCTCAAAGGATACTCCGGTTGCGGTTGTGTATCATGCATCCTGGCCGGATGAGAAAATCATCCGCGGAACAATTGAAACGATTGCAGAGAAAGTCCATGCCGAAGGAATCGAGCGCTCGGCACTGATTATTGTCGGGGATGCAGCTCTTGGGACCGCCTCGCCTTACATAAACTCAGAACTTTACAGATGAAGTACGCTGTTGTAACTCTTCCAAGATTTGCCGAACAGGGACGAAGAATTTCCGAGTTTCTGGATGCAGAGCTTACTCTCTATCATGCAGAAGTGTTTCGCAAACTCTATGAAAGTTTTGACTGCATTGTTGCAGTCATGTCTTCCGGGATTGCTGTTCGGGGCTTTGCCCCGCTCTTAACAGACAAATGGCATGATACAGCACTTGTTGTTGTAACTCCTGATTTGTCCTATGCAGTTCCAGTCCTTGGCGGACACCACGGAGCAAATGAGTGTGCAAAACGCCTTGCAGAACTTGGCATAACTCCTGTTATCTCAACTGCAACCGAGGTCATGGGAAAAATCTCTGTGGAGGAAACAGCGAAATCCGAGGGCTGTGTTGTGGTGAACCGTTCATCCACCCGAAAGGTAAACGGAGCGATTCTTGATTTGGATGTACCAATCATTCGCGTTGACCCGCCAAAGATTGTTGTGGCGAACAAAGGAGTGTCAGTTCTCGTCAATGAATCACAGTATGTTCTTGGAATCGGATGCAGGCTTGGAACTGAAAAAGATGAAATAATCTCAGCAGTATCTTCTGCATGCGAATCTGCCGGAATATCATGCCCTGATATTTTTGCAACCACTCAGAAGAAATTCCATGAAAAAGGACTGCATGAGGCGGCGGCAGAGCTTGGAGCGAATCTGATTTTCTTGGATGATGCAACAATCAATGCCCAGATTCCTGAATCTGCTTCGAGAGCATCCATGCTTGGACTTTTAGGGGTTGCAGAACCCTGCGCTCTTGCTCTTTCTGAAAAAGGGCGGCTTGTAATGAAGAAAACCGTCTTTGGACGTGTAACTATTGCTATTGGAGAATAACATGGGAACATTATATATTATCAGTTCCGGACCGGGGGATGTGAATCAGCTTACCCCTGAAGCAGCACGTGCAATTGCAGCTGCTGACATAATTATTGGAAACGCTTTCTATCTTGCAATTCTTGGCGGATTTTTACAGGGTAAGGAGGTTATATACAGTGCCATGGGAAAGGAAATTGACCGGGCACGGGAGGCATGCCGCCTTGCAGCAGACAAAAATGTAGCAATGATTTCAGGAGGTGATGCCGGAGTTTACGGAATGGCAAGCATTGTTCTGGAAATCATCGAACATGAATTTCCGGGACTTGAGTATGTTGTACTGCCGGGTGTGACCGCTGCTACTGCTGCTGCATCAAAGCTTGGCTCTCCATTATCAGGGGATTATGTAACGCTTAGTCTTTCTGATTTGCTTACTCCATGGGAAGTTATTGTTAAACGGCTTGAACTTGCTTTCCAGATGGGAGTACCTGTTGCTTTGTACAATCCAAAAAGCCGCGGACGGCCTGTAAATCTGCATAGAGCACTGGTCATTGCAAGACAGTACAAAGATGACTCAACTCCGGTCGGTATTGTAAGAAATGCATACCGTAATGATGAGAAGATAATTGTCACTACACTTGGAGAGCTCTACAATGATGACAGCTTTGTAGACATGCACTCTATTCTGATTATCGGAGGCGAGGAAACAAGAATATGGAAGGAGGAAGAAAATGTTCGAGGCATCATTACCCCGCGGGGCTATCATAGAAAGTACGTATACTGATATCGGAGCTGACACTCCGGAAGGATTTGCAATTTCGTCCAAGAGCAGAACACTTGCCCGTGATGCTGTCGGAAACAAAACCCCGGAAGATCGTCTTCGTCAGAGATGTTCGATTGCGGTTGGAGACTGGGCAATGGCAGACCTTCTCCGCTTCCAGAATAATCCGGTCGATGCTGGTCTCAAAGCTCTGGAAAACAGTGCTCCGATATTTACCGATATCCGTATGGTATCAACCGGTATCCAGAAGAAAGGACATAACTGTTCTGTAGAATGTGCTCTTGATTACGGAGCCGATATCGCAAAACGCGAGGGCATCACCCGCAGTTCTGCCGGTTTTACTGCATTAAAGGAGCGCCTGTCAGGTTCGGTTGTAGTAATTGGAAATGCTCCGTCAGCTCTCTTTGCCGTATGTTCATTCATTGACGAGGGAATTGTTCCGGCTCTTATCATAGGAACGCCTGTTGGTTTTGTTAATGCGGCAGAATCAAAGGAGTACCTGCGCACAAAACCTGTCTCTGCGGTTTCCAACGTTGGAACCCGCGGGGGGACGCCGGTTGCTGTTGCGTCCTTAAATGAAATCATTACTATGTACGCAGAATGAAGCAGATAACAGACCCTGTAAGCGGCTTTGTTTATCCTGCTTCATGGGTTGCAAAGTGCCTGCCGCAAAACATCTCTCTTGTAGAAAGCGGTTTTGCGGTTCTGACTTCGGACGGAAAGGTTCTAAGAAGAGGATTTACCACCGGTTCTACAGCGGCAGCGGCTGTTTATGCGGCATGTGCATCCCTTTGCGGATTGGAAATCTCGCAATCTCCAATTCATCTTCCATGCGGAATCACAGCTGATATTCCATCAAGCGGCAAGGCTGGACTTGGAACTGCAAAGAAGTTCTCAGGAGACTATCCGTCAGATATCACTGCCGGAATCTGCTTCCATGCTTCGGCTGTTGTCTCTGAATCTGTTACTGTTACAGCAGGGTTTGGTGTCGGGAGGTTTGTTCGTGATACTCCAAGATACAAAAAAGGAGATGCGGCAATTTCACCGCCTGCTATGCAGAGTATTCTTCTTGCAGCAGAGGAAGGATGCAAAGCCGCAGGAATCTCCGGTGCGGAGATTCTCCTGACAATTCCTGATGGAAAACGTATAGGAGAACAGACCCTAAACCCCAGAATAGGGGTTGTTGGCGGGATTTCGGTTGTTGGAACAACCGGTTTTGTGGAGCCATGGGATGACCACCTAAGCGAGACTATGGAGGAGCGGATTTCTTCTGCTTCGGCTGTTGTAATTACGACCGGAAGAATCGGTCTTCGGTATTCCCGCCTGCTCTTTCCAGATCATGAATCGGTTCTTGCAGGCTCAAAGATAGCAGAGGCACTTTCTGCATCAAAGCACTGCAAAAGTGTTGTTCTCTGCGGGCTTCCCGGGCTGATTCTTAGATACTTTAATCCAGAAACTGCCACATCCAGAGGTTTTGCAACGGTTGAGGAGCTTATTGCGTCACCTGCCGGTTCTGTTGCTTTAGATGAGGAACTTGGATATATTAAAGAAAAGTATCCAGACATCCGCGTCTGTATCATCAGCCGGGATGGAAAAGTGATGGGAGATACATCATGAAAATAATTGGAGTCGGGTGCGGTCCCGGCATGATAACAGAAGAGGGCATTTCTGTTCTGCGGAATGCAGAGCTTGTCTTCGGCTCACTTCGGGCAATTGAACTTGCAGGCGAATATATTTCCAGTGCGGAAGTTCATGAGATTACAGATTACAAAGCTCTTCGCTCTTTACCGGAGGATGCAGTTATTCTCTCAACTGGAGACCCCTTAATGGCAGGTCTTGGATATCTGCCGGGAGATGTAATTCCGGGTATTTCTTCGATGCAGGCAGCCTATGCAAAACTCCACATCCCCTGGACAAACACTGCAATAGTTAATGCTCATGGTAAAAATCATGCCGAAGCAATTTCAAAAGCTGTGGCAGATATCAGAAACGGTCATTCGGTTTTCCTGATTGCAGACCCTGAATTCTCAATAGAAGAACTTGCGGCATCTCTTCTGCCTGATACAAAAATCGCTGTGTGTTCCAATTTGGGATATGAGACGGAAACGGTTGTGGAAGGTACTTCTTCCAATCCTCCGTCTCCTGTCTCCAGACTATTTTGTGTAGTCTGCGGATACTAAAAAATAAAACTATTTTTTTGTTCCGTTCTTAAGAGTGTAAATGTGAGGTGTTGTATTATACAACAGCTCAGTCTTTTCTTGCAGCTTTTCTCTGTCCGGCCCAGTATCCGAAGATAAGGCAGGAAATTCCGGCACCGAATGCTGCCTGAAGTGCGAAGATTAATGATTCAATTTCACCGCTTGGCGGGGACCATAATGCGGATTCATACCATGGGGTATAACCGGTCTCATCGATTAATCCTGCTGCATTTCCGTCAGCCCCTCCCCATTCTGCATCACCTGCGAATGCGAGTGCTCCAACGACTAATGCAAGAATTACAACAAGTCCGATAACAATTTCAAGAGTTGAACGTTTCATGCTGCCTCACCCTGAATCTTTGCAATCTCTTCATCTTCGATGATTCCGAGAGTCTTTAAGATATCCTGCTTGACGCGGACAACGAACTTTGCAACAAGACCGCAGATTACTCCCTCAATAATTGCGAGCGGAATCTGGGTTACTGCGAAGACACCTGCAAATGCAACGAAGGCGGTAAGAATGCTTCCGTCAACCGGGAATGCAAGTGCGAGCTGCAGAGCGGTAAGAGAGTAGGTTACCAGGTTTGCAACTCCTGCGGTGATACCGACAGAAAGACCAAGTCCGAGTTTGAGCTTTCTAAGGCCAAGGAAAACTACCCATGCTACAAGCGGACCAAAGATTGCCATCGAGAAGACGTTTGCACCTAAGGTGGTAAGTCCTCCGTGAGCAAGAAGGATTGCCTGGAAAAGCAGGACGATGGTTCCGAGAACGGACGTGACAAACGGTCCGAAGAATGCTGAGGATAAACCGGTTCCGGTTGGGTGGGAACAGCTTCCTGTGACCGACGGGATTTTCAATGCAGACAGTACGAAGACGAATGCACCGCACACTGCCATTAACGGCAGCACTTTCCGATCCTTCTGGATCAGTTTCTTCATCTGCCAGAGACCAATGAGGATAAACGGAACTGAGATGGCAGCCCAGAATATACACCATTCGATTGGCAGATAGCCCTCCATAATGTGCATAATTAATATTTTGTTAACTAATATTTATTTGTGTTCGGCGGCATTGTAAATCTAAACGTCCCGGGATAATTCGGGTGTCATAAATCAACAGAAAAAAAGTTGTTTGAGGTTATTTTTTTGCCCCTCGCAGTTTAGAGATAGGTTTCGACTGCGGTTTTTGCATTCTTCATCATCATGTCTGCAAGAAGAGGGTCACAGCCAAGAGGACCTGCATAAATCAGAGGTACACTCTTTCCGTCTGCAAGGGTGAATTCACCTCTGAATTCTCCCTCCTTAAGCCCTAAAATCTCTGGAATGTCGTGGAGAACGTGAATCCCTTTTGCAAGAAACATAGGGACTGCAACCAGATAATCAATCTCTTCTTCTCTCATTGCAGCAAGTCCATCCTCTACATTCGGCTCGTTAAATTCCATAGAACAGGTGATGATTGTATACTCATCTGTTTTTTCAGAGATCATTTTTGCAGTCTCTAAGATGAGCTCTTTTCCATACTCAAGTCTGCTTCCGTGACCTATAATCAGGAGTCCGTGTTTTGCCATCCATCGATATGTTTATTTTACAATAATATCAATTTTATTTAGCATGGGTGTCAATGTTGAGTTCTGCATTGCCGTCTGAATCGATGGAGTTACAGAAGAGTATGTTTAAGTCAGAATCAGACCAATCACACTATATGATTCCGCTGATGTTAGATCTCTCGACATCCCGCGTACTTGTGATAGGAACAGGTGCTGTCGGTCAGCGGAAAGCAGAGTATTTTGCAGGGCACTGCAAAGAGCTTGTTTTATCAGACACAGCTCTGGAAAACTTATCCGATTTCGATATAATAATCGCGGCAACAGCTTCTGCTGAAGAAAACGAAAGAATCTGTTCTGCCGCCGCTTCACTCAATAAATTATACAACAGCGCAACAGGTATTGGAAATTTCTTAATCCCGGCATCTGTTTTCGAAGAAAACTATACTCTTGCCATCTCCACAAATGGAAAATCTCCGGCGGCCGCGGCATATCTCCGTGACAAAATAGAAACTGACCTCCCGTCATTTTCTAAAATGGTGGAGTTACAAGAGATACTTCGCGCCGAACTCAAAAACACCGTCCCGGAACAAAAACGCAGAGCCGAAATCCTTCGTGCCGTTCTCGAAGATGATGCGGTCTGGAAAGCCCTGGATTTGGGCGATTTTGATGCCGCTCTCTCCCTTGCCCGGAGGATAGCATGAACTCTTCGCTCTCGCTTGCGGTCTTTTCGCACGAAAACCACAGCAGCGCAGAACTTGCAGACCGCATCTTTGACGAAGCTGAGTTCTACAAAACTGCATCTTCTCCCGCTCTTCTGCTGCAAACCTGCAACAGAATAGAAATCCTCTCCCGCGAAAGCGGAAAAGACCTTTCTGCATTTCTCGAATCACAGGGAAAGGAAGGCTTCACTATTCTGGAAGGAGAAGACGTTCTGCGTCATCTCTTAGAGCTTGCCTCAGGGACTAAGTCGCTGATTGTCGGCGAAGATCAAATCCTTGGACAGATGAAAAAAGCCCTGCTTACAGCAGAAGATGCAGGGTGCGCAGATGACGTAATATCTGCCTGCATTACAGCGGCAGTACGCTTTGGTGTTTTGGTTCGCCAGAAGACCGCAATCAACCGCGGGGCTGTATCTGTCGGTTCTGCTGCTGTCCTTCTGGCAGAAGAGGAACTCGGCGGTCTTGACGGAAGAAACATCTTAGTTGTCGGCGGAGGCGAGACGGGAAAACTTGTTGCCCGTGCTCTTTCTGAGAAGAACATCCGTGCAATCTATGTTGCAAACCGAAGCTATGAAACAGCCGCTGCTTTGGCTGATGAAATAGGCGGCTGTGCCATGCGACTTGATCAGATGTATTCATGCCTTGCAGAAGCTGATGTTGTGATTTCCTGCACGTCAGCCCCGCATGAAATCATCCGGGCAGAACCAATTTCCAAAATCATGGAAAAGCGTCTCTGGCCTCTTGACGATCTCCCGCGAAAACTGCTCATGATTGATATCGCATCTCCTCCGGACATCGAGTATGCCTGCGCTGACATCTCAGGAGTATCTCTTTACACAATCGATGACCTGAAAGGAATCTCGAAGAGAAACCTTGCATCCCGCAAAAAAGAGATCCGGACAGCCGAAGAGCTCATCCGCGAATACCTTCCCGAATACATCAGAATCATCAAACGCACAGCCGCAGGGGATGTATTGTCAGAACTCTACTCATGGGCCGAGGACATCCGCTCCCGTGAGACAGAAAAAGCTCTTCGGGCAATTCGAAACGGTGCAGACGCAGAAGAAGTTCTCGAAAAATTCTCTCTGTCTCTGACAAAGAAGCTCTTAGATGATACCGGTTCAGCCGTCCGGCGTTTTGCAGAAGAAAGCCGAATAGACAAAGCAAAATCCTTAGTTACCGCCATCACCGCGAGGAAACCCTAAATGTACCCGAAAACCCGCATGCGCAGATTAAGACGCGATATCCTTCGTCCAGTATTTACCGAAACAAGACTTTCTCCAGAGAACTTCTGCCTCCCGCTCTTCTTTGACGAAGCAGCAGAAGAGGAAGTTCCCATTTCTTCCATGCCCGGACAGGTAAGATATCCTCTTTCTGCAGCAGAAACACTTGCCAAAACCCTTTACGCAGAAGGTGTTGGGTCTGTTATTCTCTTCGGCATTCCCAAAGAAAAGGATTCCTGCGCAACTCAGGCTTTTGCAGAAGACGGGGTGATTCAGAAGGCTGTCTCCGCGATGAAAAAAGCAGAGCCGGGGATTGTCGTCATCACTGATCTTTGCGCATGCGAGTACACATCTCACGGACACTGCGGAATTATTCGGGAGGGAGAACTGGACAACGATGAATCACTTATTCTGATGCAGAAAATCGCGGTATCTCAGGCGAAAGCAGGAGCAGATATAGTCGCTCCCTCCTGCATGCTTGACGGCATGGTTTCAGCGATTCGCGAAGCGCTCGATTATGAAGGCTTCTCAAACATCCCGATTATGTCTTACAGCACAAAGTTTGCCTCGTCTCTCTATGGGCCGTTCCGTGAAGCCGCGGATTCAGGCTTTGCCTTCGGAGACAGGCAGAGCTATCAGATGAATCCGGCAAATGCCCGCGAGGCTTTCCGCGAGAGCGAACTTGACGCAGAAGAGGGTGCGGATATTCTGATGGTAAAACCGGCGACCTTCTATCTGGATGTTCTAGCAGACATCCGAAGCCTCGGGCTGCCGGTTGCGGCATACCATGTCTCAGGAGAGTATGCTATGATAAAAGCAGCCGCAGAGAACGGCTGGATTGATGAGAAAAAGGTCGTGATGGAGGCAATGACCTCCATTAAGCGTGCCGGTGCAGACCTCATAATAACGTATTACACCCGCGAGATTCTGAGGTGGCTTCATGAATGATGCTGTCTGCGGGAAACGCAGCCGAGAGCTTTTCGAAGAGGCAAAAACCCTTCTCCCCGGAGGAGTTGCAAGTCCGGTCAGAGCAATTTCGCCCTATCCGTTCTACACCGAATCAGCGTCAGGCTGCCGGCTGAAAACAGTTGACGGGGCCGAGTACATTGACTGCTGTTTAGGGTACGGCCCGCTTCTTTTAGGCCATGCCCATCCATCCGTCACGGCTGCCGCAGCAGATCAGCTTTCCCGCGGGACTCTTTTCGGCACACCGTCCGAGCTTGAAATCGAGCTTGCCCGCCTGATTGCCGCAGACTACCCGTCCATTGATATGCTCAGGTTTGTCTCGACCGGAACTGAGGCAACCTTATCCGCTCTTCGTCTTGCCCGCGGGTTTACGGGAAAGACTGAGATTGTAAAAGCCGAAGGGGGCTTTCACGGAGCTCACGAATCGGTGCTTATTGCCGCCGGAAGCGGGGCTTTGACGCATGGAATCCCGGACTCTGCAGGAGTTCCGCATGAGTTTGCTGCGGCAACAAGGCAGGTTGCCTACAATGATGCAGAAGCCCTCGAAGAGGTTCTTTCCAAAAATGACAACATTGCAGCGTTCATTGTCGAGCCGGTGATGGGAAATGTCGGTCCGATTCTTCCGGTGAAGGGATACCTTGAAGCGGTTCGCGAGATTACAAAAGCCTACGATGTTCTCTTAATCTTCGATGAGGTGATTACCGGCTATCGGCTTGGAATCGGCGGAGCGCAGGTGAAGTTCGGTGTAACTCCTGATATCACAACGCTTGGAAAAATTGTCGGCGGCGGACTTCCTGTCGGAGTGTTTGGCGCATCCCGCGAAATTATGGAGATGGTATCCCCTTCGGGTGCTGTCTACAATGCCGGAACATTCAACGCCAACCCGCTATCTCTCTCGGCAGGACTTGCCGCCATTTGCTTCCTGCATGAGAATGCCGGTCTCTACAGCAAAGCAGAAGCGGCAGTCTCCCGCATTCGTGAAAGCATTCGGGGGGATGCCGGAAGTTTTGTGTCATGCGGTTCGATGTTCAAATATTTCTTCCGCAAATCCGCTCCGAAGAACTATCGCGAAGCAAAAGAATCAGACACCGCAGCTTTTAGAAAGTTCTGGGAGGCAGCCCTCACATCCGGCGTTTTCCTGCCGCCTTCCCAGTTTGAGACAAACTTCCTCTCATTTGCGCATGACAAAGAAGCGGTTGACAAAATCTGTGAGGTGTATGCATGTCTGTAATCAGAATAGGAACGCGGGGAAGCAGGCTCGCTCTTGCTCAGACAAATCGTGTTGTCTTGGCCCTTGAAGCAAACGGGGTTGAGACTGAGACTGTTGTAATCTCAACACGCGGGGACAGAGTAACAGACTGTGCTTTGCATGAGGCCGGAGGATTCGGGCTTTTCGTACGCGAACTTGACAACGCAATCTTAGACGGCAGAATTGATGCCGCAGTCCACAGCATGAAAGATATTCCGGCAGAGCGCCCCGAAGGGACGGTTCTTGCCGCGGTTCTCAGACGCGATCCGCCGTTTGATTTTCTGGTTGTGGAAAAACCGCTCGAAGAGGTGTTTTCCATTGGAACATCATCTCTTAGGAGACGGGCTCAGCTTCTGAGATACTATTACAAATATCCGGAGATGCATGTGTCAAATCTTCGGGGAAACATTGACACCCGTCTTGCAAAACTTGAAGCCGGCGAGTATGATGCCATCGTTTTAGCCGAGGCAGCCCTGGTTCGTCTGGGAATTCACGCACACGGTTTCCGGCTTCCCGCAGATGCTTTCGTGCCCGCTCCAAATCAGGGAGCTATTGCTGTTGTTTCCCGTGATTCCGCAGAGATTCGCGAAGCATTCGCCCCGCTGAATGATGCTCAGACTGCCTTTGACACCGCGGCCGAGCGGGCTGTTATGGAGGAGATTGGCGGAGGATGTTTCACTCCGCAGGGGGTTTACTGCCAGGGAGGACGCTTACTTGCAGAAGTTCTCTCGCTTGATGGAAAGCGTGCACGCCGTGTTGAAGGGCAGGTTTCCTCCATAGAGGAGGCAAGAGCTGTCGGCAGAGCGCTGAGAGATGAGGCTTCGGATTTAATCGAAGAAGCACGCCTTGTTATGGAGGGTAAATGACCGGAAAAGTCTATCTGGTAGGTTCAGGTCCGGGGGGCTTGTCGCTTCTCACATTTCGTGCCCGCGAAGTAATTGAAGAAGCGGATGTGATTCTCTATGATCAGCTTCCGGGAGAGGAGATTATTGCCTCGCTTCCAGCGGCGGCAGAGAAGATTGATGTGGGAAAACGGGGAGGATGCCATACGATGAAGCAGGAGGACATTGAATCGCTCATGGTTCGTTTCGCTTCTGCCGGCAAAAACGTTGTAAGACTGAAAGGCGGAGACCCGTTTGTTTTTGGAAGAGGAGGCGAGGAGATGGAGACTCTTCGCGCTGCAGGTATTCCCGTTGAAGCAGTTCCGGGAATTACAAGCGGGATTGCTGTTCCGGAATCTGTCGGCATCCCGGTAACACACCGGGATTTTGCAAGTTCTGTGACATTTATCACCGGTCACGAGAGTGAAAAAGAGGCGTCCTCGATTGACTGGGCGTGGCTTGCAAAAACTCCCGGAACAATTGTCATCTACATGGGCGTCAAGAATATCCCGCAGATTTCATCAAGACTTATCGAAAACGGAATGTCCTCTTCGACAAAGGTGGCTGTAATCGAAAACGGATTTCGTGAGAACCAGCGGGTGACCTGTGTGACATTAGATAAACTGCCTGAGGCGGCAGTTCAGGTTGGATTTAAAGCTCCGGCTATCGTTGTGATTGGGGATGTGGTGTCACTTTACCGGGGCTGACGGGATAACCGCTTTCAGAAACTCTCTTTTCTTTTCGACATGAATCCCGTGTCCGCAGTCAAATCTGACAACAGAACAACTGGTAAGATGTGCAACCTCAGCAAGGTCATCTTCTGACAAAGCACACATCAGAATTCCGTTGCCCTCGGCTGACTTTGCTTTGAGAAACACTGTCTCGCAGGAAATCTTTTTCAGAATCTCTGCATGAGAGATTCCGGCATTGAAGGAGTCGGTGTAGAACGCTTCGCCAAATTTCGGGTCGTAATTGTTCATCCCGACAAATCCGGCAAGAGCATATTTAGGCCAGAAGGGAACTTTCAGATTTTTGTCAGGGTGGTTTGCCCGGAATTTCTTTGCAGAGGCGGTCAGTTTTTCCCGAACCGTTTCCCGCGAGCTTTCCGGGAAGAAGTTCCATGCATACTGGTTTTCGAAATAATAGAGAGGGAAATCGGTTTCTCCGCTTTGCAGGAAACGGTGACAGACTGTTGACAGGTCAACATAATTGAATGCCGAAAACCGTCTATCCCCCTCGCAGGAGAAAAACGGCGGATCTTCTAAGATGAGCCGTTCGCAGAGACTCGTCTCCGCAGCAGTCTGTGCCGCAATAAGTCCTCCTGAAGAGTGACCAAGAATGGTGCATTTCTCTTTTACGACCTCGCAGATGAAGTCTGAAACCGCATCCGCACAGGCTTTCAGGGTGTAGAGTTCCGGGTTGTGCAGACTTTTCCCGTGTCCGAAGCAGTCAACTGCATAGATATGGAAGTGTTTTGCAAGCTTTGGTATGACATTTGCAAAACTTGTGCTGTCTGTCCCTTGTGCATGCAGAAGAACGAGAGGCTTTCCCTTCCCTGCTTCAAAATAGTGAAGGCCGTTTTCGGTTTTCATATTCCAAGAAGTTCTGCGATACGCTTCTGCCGAAACTTTTCCTTCTCTTTCAGCGGGGCAATGTCTGCCCCTTCCTTAAACGAAGAGAAGAGCAGATAGAGAAAATCGGTTGTTATCTCCATCGTCTCACGCTTGAAGCGGACTTCGACTGTCTGGTCTCCGGCAAATCCTTTAATTGAGAACCAGTTCGGCTTTTCAAAATTGTAGTAACCGTCTCCCATCTCTTCGAGCGCGGTCACTCTTCCAAAGTATTTCAGATACTCGAAGAACTCTTTTGAAAGAGGTTCGTCTATCTGGTACTCCTTCATGTACGAGCCGTCTGCACAGGCCTTATGCTGAATTGATCCTTGAAGCCGCATTTTTTGCTATCTCCAGTATTGCGTCTGCCGCTGTTTTGCATTCCTCGTCAGTCGTAAAGCAGGAAAGACTGATTCTCACACTGCCTGCGCCGCCGTCGATTTTTTCGTGAACCAGCGGAGCACAGTGAAGTCCGGTACGCGTTACGATGCCGTACTTTCTCGAGAGAATGAATCCGACATCTTCACAGGACAAGCCTCCGATGTTGAACGAGATTACCGGAACTTCCGGTGTTTCATAGTGGACTGTGATATTTTCTGCTTCCTTCATGCGGGCAATGATGTACTCGCTCTGCCGCTTTGCTCTCGCATGAATCTCTGAGATGCCGAGACTTTCAACATACGAGATGCCTTCCGCGAGAGCTGCAAGGCCTGTCACGTTCTGCGTTCCGCACTCGAACTTTTCCGGCATTTCATTTGGCTGATACAGCTCTAAAGAGCGAGTGCCTGTACCGCCGAATCTGGTAGGTCTGATGCTGTCTGCATCTTTGAGGTAGAACCCGCCTGTTCCGGCAACTCCGAGAAGTGCTTTGTGTCCGGTAAACACAAACGCATCGCATCCAATCTTTTCCACATCAACATTGATGTGCCCTGCCGTCTGCGCCCCGTCCACAATGAAGAAGATTCCTTTGTCGTGAAGAATTTCTGCGACTGCCTCCACTTCCTGAACCGAACCTAAAACATTGCTTGCGTGGCTCATCACCGCAAGCTTCGTGTCCTTTCTGATGAGTTTGGAAATCACATCCGGGCTTACTTTTCCGTCTGAGAAATCAGCAATGTCAAGGCTGATATTTCCCGCTCTCTTGTGTTCGAAGAGCGGGCGAAGGACAGAGTTGTGGTCAAGAGCTGTTGTTATCGCATGGCATCCTTTGTTTTTCAGAAGAAAGCCGTTGATAAGTGTGTTCAGGGAGTCGGTTGCGTTATGCGTGAAGACAATTTTTTCCGGCTCAGTGCTGAAAAGTCCTGCCGTCTTTTCGCGGCCGAGAGAGATGTAGTCTGTTCCCTGTGTTCCAGTCGTTCTGCCGGAGCCGAACACCGGAAGTTCAAGAGATTTGGCTAAAACATCTTTTACCGGCTCTGGTTTCGGCCAGGATGTTGCGGCGTTGTTCAGGTAAATTAGAGGCATCAAAAAAAGTTTAGAGGGCAACCTCGCGTCCGAGGTTGAATGCCTTCTCGTTGATTTCGACAGTCTTTGGCGGAACGTTTCTGCGAACTGCTTCTGAGAGGGACTTTACTGCAAGCGGCAGAGTGTGGGATGCTGCACCCATTAAGACGATGTTTGCAGCAAGCGGGCTTCCGGCCTTCGCTGCAATCTCTGTCGCATCGATTAAGACTACGTTGTGTCCTCCGGCTTTGAGTTCTGCTTCGATGTCTTCCATCTTCGGGACAGGCAGTTTGTTGGAGTAGACTGATGTTGGAACAACCATTTCGCGGTTGATAATCATCGTTCCTGCCGGCTTTAAGAAGTGACGGTAGCGAAGAGCCTCTAAGACATCGAATGCGATTAAGAGGTCTGCGGTTCCGGGAGCGATTAACGAACCGAACTTGCCGTCGATTCTGATGTGGGTTTCAACAGATCCTCCTCTCTGGGACATTCCATGGGTTTCTGCTCCTCTGACGTGGCGTCCTTCTAAAACACAGGCATCACCTAAGACGTTGGATGCGAGGATAGTGCCCTGTCCGCCGATTCCAACGATTAAGACATCATAACTTTTCTTCATGAGCGTGCCCCTCCTTTGTGGATTGCCCCTGCAGGACAGATGTCGGCACAGACTCCGCATCCGGTACAAAGAGATGTGGTGCGTGCTGCTCCGTTCTCATCGGTCTCTAAGGCCGGACATCCGTATCTGATGCATGCTCCGCACTTGAGACAGCGGTCAGCGTCTACGACATAGCGGCTGCGTTTGATTCCAAGGCGTTTGTTCATGATGACGCACGGCTGTTTTGCGATGATGACTTTCACGCCTTCCTTCTCTTTTGCCTCCTTTAAGACGGCTAAGAGGTGGGTTAAGTCATACGGGTCAACTGCTTCGACGAACTTGACTCCGCAGGCGCGTGCGAGTTCTTCTAAGGAAATCTTCGGAGACTCGACTCCGCAGGCGGTCATTCCGGTGTTCGGATTCGGC
This sequence comes from Methanocorpusculum parvum, assembly GCA_015063085.1. Classification (GTDB taxonomy): domain Archaea; phylum Halobacteriota; class Methanomicrobia; order Methanomicrobiales; family Methanocorpusculaceae; genus Methanocorpusculum; species Methanocorpusculum parvum_A. The sequence continues at coordinate 92,419 of SUTD01000003.1, read as the reverse complement.
TGGTGACCGGTCATTGCGGTGATTCTGTTGTCGAGGATGATTACAGTCTGGTTTGCGTTGTTGTAGACTGCGTTGATTAATCCGTTGACACCGGTATGGAGGAAGGTTGAGTCGCCAATGGTGGAGACGACTTCTGCTCCTTCGACCGAGTGGGCAATTCCAGATCCAACGGTAACGGATGCTCCCATACAAATGGTGGTATCGACTGCGCCAAGCTGGAGACCTAAGGTATAGCATCCGATGTCAGACGGGAAGATTCCGTCTTTGAAGACCTTCTTCATTGCGTAGAAGACGGAACGGTGCAGACAGCCGGGACAAAGAATTGCCGGTCTTGCCGGAACTTCTGCGGCAGCCGGTGCGTCAGGGAATGTGTTTTCTGCAAAACCGACAGCGCTTAAGGCTTTGGCAACCAGGGCAGTGGAGAACTCGCCTTCGTGTGGAAGTGTGCCGTCAAGTTTTCCGTGAACGGCAACACCGTTTGCAGCGGCAAGTACTGCTTCTTCGATTACCGGCATGAGTTCTTCGACAACGAGAACTTCTTCGTGCTGTGCGACAATTTCAGCGAGCCATTTCCGGTCAATCGGGTATGCGCCAATCTTTGCGAAGGAGATGTCGTCTGCGAGAATCTCTTCAACGTAGGATGCGGAGATACCGCCTGCGATGACGAGTTTCTTTCCGCGGATTTCTGCTTTGTTGTATCCGGCATCAACGAGGTGCTTTGCAACAGCGTCCTGCTTTTTGGTAAGCTCGACGTGGAGAACTCTGGTGTGTGCCGGGACAACAACGTACTGCTTCGGGTTTTTCTCGAATGCTCCCTTGCGGTTTGACGGAGTCTGTGCTCCAAGTTCTACATCGCTTTTTGAGTGGCAGATACGGGTTGTCGGGCGGAAGAGAACCGGAAGAGAGAACTTTTCGGAGAGTTCCCATGCGGATTTGATGAAGTCATGCGCTTCCTGTACTGAGGACGGATCAAGACAGGGAATCTGCGCGAACTTTGCATACATTCTCGAGTCCTGTTCGTTCTGGGAGCTGTGTGCAAAGGGATCGTCAGCAGAGAGGATGACAAATCCTCCTTTGGTTCCGGTGGATGACGAGGTCATTAACGGGTCGGCTGCGACATTTAATCCGACATGCTTCATGGTGACAATCGAGCGCAGTCCGCACCAGCTTGCGGCGAGCGCGTTTTCGAAGGCGACCTTCTCATTTACTGACCATTCAAGGTAGAACCAGGGGTCTTTCTGTGTTCTGAGGCGGTCGATAACTTCAGATGACGGGGTGCCCGGATAGCCGGAAACGAAGTCAATTCCGGATTCGAGGCACGCATGGGCGATTGCGTCATTTCCAAGGAGATATTTTTTGGAACTCTCTTCAGCCATAATTCTTTATATATTTGTTATATGAGGGGATTAAATGTACGGCATGGTGTGATGCATGATTTGAAAAAGTATAAATATATCAACAACCAATCTTATAGGGTAACAGGGCGCGTAGCATAGCTAGGTGGTGCGCTCGGCTGATAACCGAGAGGTCATGAGTTCGAATCTCATCGTGCCCACTGTTTTTTTGTTTCTTTTGTAACTTTCAAACAAGAGCGTATGCTGTCGTTTCAGAAATTTCTTTTGGTTTTCTCTGACATGCAGAAAATTTCTCCGGGTCCCTCTTTTCGTCTTTGATTTTTCCCGCGCCGAGACTCTGCACTCAGTTTTGCAAATTTTCAAAAACCTCTAAAAACGCGTATTTTTGAAAAATAATCCATTAATAACTGCAAAAATTTTCGTAACTTAAACCAAGTATATATGCTCAAACGTACAATGATGTAGTATGAGAAAGACAGCACTTGTCGTTTTAGCGGTTGCCCTTGTGGGCATCGTTGCAGCAGCAGGATGTATCAGCAATGCTGCAAACTCCGACACTCCGGTCGGAGAATGGATTATCAGCGGAACAGACGTAACCCTCTCCCTTAAGGCAGACGGAACCTTTGCAGGTCAGTCCTATGTCAACCGTTACTTTGGAGAGTACACCATTGATGGAAACAAGATTACCTTCGGAACTCCGGGTGTGACTATGATGTTCGGTCCGGAAATCGAGAAGGAAGATGCATTCTTCAAAGCACTTGCAGGCGAGCAGACCTTCGAACTTGCTGACGGAAAACTTGTCCTCTCCGGCGGACTTACCTTCACCGAAGCACCAAAGAGCGTTGTCGGTTCCTGGGAAACCGCTGAGGGTGTCACTATCATCTTCAACGAAGACGGTACCTTTGCAGGAAAGGGTCCGGTTAACAACTACTTCGGAAACTACGTTCAGGATGGAGAATCCTTAACCCTTGAGCAGGTTGGAGCAACCATGATGTTCGGTCCGAACATGGAAGCAGAAGATGCATACTTCGAATCCTTAAAGACCGTTGCAGGATTCACGGTAACTGACGCAGGACTTACCCTTGTTGACGCAGAAGGAAAGGCAGTTGTCTTCTTTGCAGCACAGTCCTTCGTTGACGAAGAGTAAAAATACTTCTCAAAGAAACTAAATCCATAAAAATACCTCCAACCAATCTTTTTTACTCTTCTTTCAGAAATTCATCAACAGCTTTGTTGAACGCATCAGCTCTTTTCATCGGCAGGAAATGATCACCTTCGAGAAACAGCAGTTTTGCTTTCGGGATTGTTTCAGCAATCATTTTCGTATGAGCCGTAGAAATCATATCTCTCGTCCCTGCAAGAACGAGGGTTTCTGCCTGAATTTTTCTCAGATGGTTTTCTGATATTCCAAAATCCGTTACCATCAGTCCCAGAATCTCCGCCTTCCTCTGTGCTTTTGGATTTTTAAAGCGGGCGGCTATCGCATATCCGATTTCGATAGGCAACTGAACAGAGCGTTTTACGGCTTTCGGGTTTGTGCATGTCCCGCAGAGAATAAGCTTACCAACTCTTTTGGGATTTTCTGCGGCGAAAAGAAGAGCTGTATTTGCTCCGTCAGAGAATCCGAGAATGTCGGCTTTTTCGATTTTCTGTTCGTCCAAAAATGCAAGAAGGTCTTTTGCAAACTGCGAAAAAGACAGAGGGGCATCTCCTCTTTTTGAGTTTCCATGCCCTCTTGTATCAACAGCGAACACTTCATAGAATCGGGAGAAATATGCAGTCTGCGATTCAAAGTCGGCACTGCTTCCTCCGTTTCCATGCAGAAGAATGAGGGGCTTTCCCTTCCCTGCTTTTCTGTATGCAAGAGAAATCATTCGCATCCGCCGCCCATCTCATAGAGGGCGTAGAGTTCGTTTGCGGCATTCATGTCTCCGCGTTTCATTGTTTCGCTGATTAAAATCTCGGCACACTCAACAGGAAGACATCCGATACTTTCCTCGCCTGAGCGAATCATCGAGATGATTTTTGAAAACTCCTCGTCGGTTAAGCGGAGCAGGCGGGATTCAAAGTCTTCTGCATCCTTTGCAAAATGATTTGCGACCGGCGCTAAAATCGAGCGGTACTCTGCAGCGGATTTGGTACAGGTAAGGCTTGAACACTCAGGCGCTAATTTTTCCAGGAGACGAATATCGTCTTCGGATAAAGTTCTGCTCATAAAAAAAAGTTAGAGAAGGGTTGCTTCAACAATCACAACATCTTCTAACGGCCTGTCGCTGTAGTTGGTCTTGACCTTTCCAATCTTTTCGACAACTTCCATTCCCTCAACAACGTGTCCGAATGCCGGGTGGGCTTTGTCGAGATAGTTGTTGTTGACTAAGTTGATGAAGAACTGACTGCCTCCGGTGTTCGGACCTGCATTTGCCATGGAGATGGTTCCTTTGTTGTTTTTGTTGTCCGGCATGAACTCATCTTTAATCTGGTAGCCCGGCCCTCCTCTGCCGGTTCCGGTCGGGTCTCCTCCCTGAATCATGAATCCGTCAATTACCCGGTGGAAGATAACTCCGTTGTAGAATCCCTTGCCGACAAGCTCTGCGAAGTTGCCTGCTGTAATCGGCATGTCTTCGCGAAGTTCAAGAGTGATGTCTCCCATATTGGTTTTGAGAAGAACCTTCTGTGGTGTCATATAGTAGAATGTGTCTGCCTGGGTAATAAACATGGGGGTTTGTACCCTCCAAACAACAATCATGAATACCCATCCTGCCCAATATATTCCTATTCATGAAAAATCCCTTCCATGTAATGATTATCCCAACGCTTGGGTGTCCTGGCAGATGTAAGTACTGCTGGAGTTCTGATGAGAACTCTCCAAAGATGATTCTGGATACTGTCCGCGACATCGTCGAGTGGTTAAAACCGGTCGAAGAAGAACATGTGACCTTCACATTCCACGGAGGGGAACCTCTCCTCGCAGGGGCTTCGTTCTACCGCGAAGTACTTCCAATGCTTTCCAAAGAACTCGCTCACATGCATCCGGAGTTTGCGATGCAGACAAACCTCTGGTTAATGGATGATGAGATTGCAGAAATTTTAGCCGAGTACAAGGTGCCGCTTGGATCATCGATTGACGGCCCGGAGGATTTAACGGATTATCAGAGAGGAGACGAATACTTTACCCGATGCATGGAAGGGTACCGCATCGCGGTAAATCACGGGCTTCTGGTCAGATTCATCTGCACGTTTACGAACTCTTCTGTGAAACGCAAAGAGGATATTGTTGAGTTCTTCAAGAGCCAGGGATGGGTTATGAAGCTCCACCCGGCACTTCCGTCCTTAAAAGGAGATAATCCAAATGCATGGACGCTTGAACCTGAAGAGTACGGAGAGCTTTTGGTCTGGCTTCTTGATTATGCCATCACGAATCCGAGCTTTGAGATTATGAACGTCAACGATCTCTGCCGCTGCGTTTTCACGCGCTCCGGAGCGGTTTGTACGTATGCGGACTGTATGGGTTCCACATTTGCGATCGGTCCTGACGGCGCGATTTACCCGTGCTACCGGTTTATCGGAATGCCCGAGTGGGTGATGGGCTATGTAAAAGACAAGCCCTCGATTGCAGAGCTTATGGAAAGCCCGGCAGGAAAGCGGATGACAGCATTCAAAGAACATGTGGATTTCGCCTGTAAAGACTGTTCTCACATTACGTACTGCAGAGGAGGCTGTCCGTACAACGCGATAGCCCCGACAGGCGGAGAGCTGGAAGGCGTTGACCCGCACTGTACGGCATACAAGAGAGCATTCGATGAGATTGTATCCCGCATGAATAAGGAGATGGAAGCGCCTGCGGCATCTCCGATGCAGAGAAGATCCCGCGTGAAGCGTATGGAAAAGCCTGCGGTGATGCCGCTCATTAAGCGGATTATTGAGAAATAATCTCCGCACTTTTTTACCCGCTTCAAAAAGCATTTCTTCTCAGCATTCAAATGTACCTCTACGCATGAATACTGTCATATACTATTTTACCGGAACCGGAAACTCGCTTGCCGTTGCCCGGAAAATTGCTGAAGATACGGGAGCCGAGCTTATCGGAATCCCTGCGGCACTCAAAGCCCCGCAGAAAATCGCAAAAGATTCCACTATCGGCATCATCTATCCGCTGTATGCCGGCGGTCTGCCGCAGATTGTTGTCCGGTTCTTAAAAAGCATCAGCCTTGCTGATGCAGGATATGTGTTCTTCGTCGCGACCGAAGGGGGAAGGATGGGCGCTCCTTCTGCACAGGTAAAACGGCTCTCTTCTGCTGCAGGACATGCAGCCGATGCATCGTGGTGGATTCAGATGCCGGACAACTACATCCCGCTGTCTGCCCCGCCGGAGATTCCGGAACAGAAAAAGATGTATGATGCCGCACAAACCAAGGCTGCCTTAATTGCAGAATCGGTCAGAAATCGCGGGAAGTATTTAGAATCCATGAGCTTCTCCGGAAAACTGATGGGGCTTGCCTACGGTCCATTCATCAAAGCCCTTCCCAAATCGGATGAAAAGTTCTGCATCTCGCCACGCTGCAGTGAGTGCGGAATTTGTGTCTCTGTCTGTCCGGCAGACAACATCAGAATCGGCAATCACGGAAAACATGTCTGGCTTCACCAGTGCGAAGGCTGCCTTGCCTGCCTCCACTTCTGTCCGGAAGAGGCAATTAATGTGGGAAGGAAAACAGCGCTTCGTCCGCGGTATCGTCATCCGACAGCGTCTGTTGCTGATATGAAAAAACAGAAAGGAGAGTGATTACCGTTTCTGGAAATCCATCAGAGCATTTAAAACCCCTTCCATAAACAGAATTCCCCCTTCCACACCTGATACCGCACGGGCAGACATCGAAATCCTGCTTCTGTCCGGGTGGGTGATACCGAAAAATGCCGCATCATAAACAGATGCCTCAAAGGTCGAACCGAGAATCAAATCAGGCTCGGCAGAAGAAATCCTCTCGGAAATCTCCGTATAATCCACAACCTCTTCGCGTGGAAGAGACACAGCGATGTCTGAGCCGAAATATCTGGTAAGCATTGCAGATGCAAAGCGGCAGTAGCTTCCCTGCCCCGCGATTGCCGAAACCGGCGGAGTGTACTTTCGAAGATACTTATCCGCATAGTAAAACATCGTCTCATCCGCTTTCTGCCACTCTGCTTCGAGTGCCGCATAATCAGCATCGGGGAATCTCTTTTCCAGAGCAGACATTGTATCCCTGATATCCAAAAACAGGAGAGAACCAAGGTTCTCGCCAACTCCGGAATCCCACGCGGGATTTACTGATACGGAAAACGGTGCAGCCCCCTCTTTCAGTTTCGAATACGAATCTGCGGCAAGCGATAAGCGAATTGGAATTCCAAGAAGCGAGAGCATACGAAATGCCTCATGCAGATTTCCGCGGGCAAAGAGGTCGAGCCCGCAGACACCGTCAATGTTTACCGCAGGCACATCGGCTGTTCCAATGTCCAAAGCTGTGTATGCCGCTTTTACTCCCGCCTCCGCATTTCCGGAAAAACCCGGAGAGTCCACAAACACCGCATTCGTACCCTCGAAAGCATTTGCCAAATCCTCGCCTGTCAAAGCCGGAATACAGGTATTTACAACAGCGACCGGTTTTCCTTCCGCTTCAAGGGAAGATACAACCTCACGCAGACGGTCAACCGTTCCAAACACAATCTCCGACTCTAAAAGATAGGTCGAATACAGCTGTGCCCGAAGAATCGACCGCGGATAATAATAGCATCCGGAAGATCCGTGAACAACAACCGACAGCCCGGAAAAGCCGGACAGAACAGCGCACGCTCCAGTCATTGCACAAGGCATCACAGGATTTTCCATACAAGACGTCATCTTCTCTTTTCCCTCCGCCAAAGATACAGCATCTTCAAAACTCCTGACAGACCGACAGGCAGATAGAACGGCAGTTTAATCTCCATTCCGTCTGCTGCTTCAGAGATGTTTAGCCTCTGCATTGCCTCGCGGGCAACTGCATGACATCCGGCAAACGGCTCAAAACCAAGAGAGACCTTCATCCCGGAAAGCTCCCTGAAAATGGAAAGCTGCTCTTCCTGATATGCCTCCTCGGCTGATACTGCCTCCATGATTTCCGTCTCAGACATTCCGCAGGACACACCCGCCTCACGAAGGAAGCGAATACTGCCGGAAAGTCCGTTTGGGAAGGATGAAACATACGGTCTTTTGAAACGCTCGGCAATACTGCGTCCTGCCTCTTCCACACGCTCATCGCGAATGATAAAGAAATCAGCAGTTCCAAGTTTTCTGATATCTGCGGCAGAAATGTTTCTGCAGAAGCGAAGGGAAACGGTAATTCCAAGACGGGCAAGCAGGCGGCATACCTCTGCGTAATTTTCCTCGACCTCGGATTCCAGATTCTTCTCTCCGATAATTACTGCGGTTTTTGGAATCGTCTCAGCCGGCTCTGCCAGCTTTGCGAGATGGATTAATGCAATATTTTCTCCGTCCTGAGACGAGCCGCCAAGAAAACCTGATGCCGGAATGTAGACGATTCTCTCTGCAGCAGAGTGTGAGGCACAAACTCCTTCCACATCATCGCCGATAGTTTCCGGAACGCAGGAGGTGACAACCGAGATAAGGGCAGGATTTTCTGCGTCGGCACGGTCAAGTGCTTCTAAAAGTGCTTCTTCGCCTCCAAAGATTACCTCGCGGTTGGTGATGTTTGAGACAATAACCTTTGGAATACTGAATGTATCAGAGTCTGCGGCCATTGCATGATATGCGGAAAACATCTGATGGGCACAGCCCTGAGGTGAGTGGATTATCGTTATCCCGTCACGAATGAATGAGGTAACCGCAAGCGAACCGCCGAGAGCGCAGCCGCCAAGTCGTTTTTCAGAGATACTTTCTTGCAAGGTCTTCCAGCTCTTCAAGGGTTAATGGGGTTGGTATTCTGAAATCGGTATTATTGAGAATCGAATCCGCACACTTCCGATACACATCCGCCTGCTCGGATGTCGGGTCGTGTTCGATTACTGTCATGCGGTTTACCTCTGCCGCCTGCACGGATTTGCTTCTCGGGATATAGCAAATCAGCTTCGAACCGATTCTCTCTGCAAACTCATTTACGAGTTCATATTCATTATCCATATTTTTCGCATTGCATATGACGCCGCCGAGTTTGCACTTCGCAGAGCTTCTGCCGGAAAGCCTGGCTACAGCCTTGCTGATGTTGTTTGCGGCATAGAGACTCATCAGCTCTCCGGATGTTACCAGGTAAACCTCCTCTGCATAGCCGTCGCGCATGGGAAGAGCAAAGCCTCCGCAGACAACATCCCCTAAGACATCGTAGACAACAACATCTCCGAAAAGAGCCTTCATCTTTTCCAAAAGCTGAAACGTCGCGATAATTCCGCGTCCCGCACAGCCGATTCCAGGTTCTGGCCCTCCTGCTTCAACACAGCGTACACCGCCGAACCCTTCGAAGATGATGTCTTCTTCTTTGATGTCCTTTTTCTCGTACATCTGCTCCAGGACTGTTGGAATCCATCTTCCATGCATGAGCATTCTGGTACTGTCATGCTTCGGGTCGCATCCAATCTGCATGACGCTTAAGTTCTTCTCAGAAAATGCCGCCGAGAGATTTGCCGATGTGGTGGACTTCCCGATTCCGCCTTTACCATACAGAGCAATCTGTCTCATCTGAATATATGTTGTCCCTTAAATGGGATAAATATTGAGTTAAGACAGATTTGACTGTTCAAATAGTATATCCCCTGAGAGGTCCAATCATAATTAATGACGAAACGCCCGATTATCAACTTCCTGACATCCCATGCGGACAAAAAGACCGTCTCTTTCCACATGCCGGGACACAAAGGCTCGGCGATTTACCGCAAATACGGATATACCGAGTTTCTGGACAAGATGATGGACTGCGACATCACAGAAATTATCGGTGCAGACAATCTTTTCCAGACTGAGGGAATCTTAAAAGCCGCTCAGGAGGAGTATGCGAAACTCTACGGAGTAAAACGGGCGTACATGCTTGTAAACGGAACATCCGGCGGTGTAATCGCTGCAATTATGGCAAGCGTTCCAAAGGGCGGAAAGCTTGTTATGGCAAGAAACAGTCACAAAGCAATCTACAATGCTTTGCTCTTAGCAGACATCCAGCCGGTCTATGCCTACCCGGAGATGATTGAGGAGTACGGAATCTCAGGAGAGATTACGGCTGATGAAATCACCCGCTGTCTTGATGAGAATCCTGATGCATCTGCTGTCATCCTGCCGTCTCCAAACTACTACGGAATCTGTTCTGACATCAAAAAGATTGCAGAGATTGTGCATGCAAGAGGGAAAATCTTAATCGTTGATCAGGCGCACGGAGCTCACCTGAAGTTTTTCAGCGACTGCGGATTTACTGACATGCCGAAGTCTGCCGAAGAGCAGGGAGCAGATGTTGCGGTCAACTCGATTCACAAAACTCTTGCCTCCTTTACCCAGAGTGCGGCACTCACCTTCAATTCAGATACTCTCGATTACTATGTTTTAGAGGACAAACTCCAGATGATTCAGTCTACAAGCCCGTCCTATATTCTGATGGGTTCTCTGGACATCAACGCAGACATCATCAAAAACCACAAAGAGGAGGCCTTTTCCGCCTGGCATGATGCACTTGTCTACTTCTACGAAGAGGCAAAAAAGATTGAAGGCCTCGAAGTCATCCGCGATTCGAAGCTTGATTTCACAAAGATTAACCTCGACATGAGCGCTTACGGGCTTTCCGGCGCTGAGCTTGAGCATCTCTTAATGGAGAAGGGAATCTATGCGGAACTGACGACCGGAAACATTCTGATGTGCATGACGGGAATCGGCAACACCAAAGAGCACATGGAGCGCCTGCTTGAAGCACTCAAAGAGATTGCAGAATGCAGACCAAAGGTTGAAGGAAAGAAGCAGACGCCGCCTGCAGTTCTTGAAGCGCGCTTTGAGCTGTGCGCAGTTCCGTCAAAGAAGGAAAGAGTGCCTCTCGAAAAGGGAGCCGGCAGAATCTGTGCTTCATCAATCATCCCGTATCCGCCGGGAATTCCGTTCATCTGTCCCGGTGAGAGAATCACAGAAGAGGTTATCACCTACATTAAGGCATTAAGGGAAGCGGGAGAAAAAGTAATCGGCGTAAACGCGGAAGGGGAAATTATTGTCGGGATTGAATAATCCCTTTTATTTTGCAAGAAGATGGTTCGCTACGCGGATGACTAAGCATTCGCCTGTTGAGAGCTCGTAGATAGTATCTGCTTTTTTATCGTATTTTGCGTCAGCCCGCCAGAATTTACAGGCTTTTCCCATACAGCGTTCTTTGGTTATCGGACAGATATTCCCCATATCTACAAATGGTAACTGTCAGATAATAAATATTGGGAATTGCCTATATTATTCTATGAGTATCATTGTTCGTCCCTATACGGCAGAAGATTTGCCGGCGATGACGGCAATCTGGAATGAGATTGTAAACGAGGGAACATCATTTCCGCAGGATATTCCGCTTGACAGCCTGTCTGCTGCTGAGTTTTTCGGAATGCAGAGCAGAACTGCTGTTGCAGAAGAGGATGGAAAAATTCTCGGACTCTATATTCTCCACCCAAATAATGTCGGACGCTGTGGGCATATCGCAAACGCAAGTTATGCTGTTTCCTCTGCCGTACGCGGGAAAGGGGTTGGCAGGCAGTTAGTCTGCGATTCACTTGATGCAGGAAAGGAGCTTGGATTTAGAATCCTACAGTTCAACGCGGTTGTAAAAACCAACGAGCGGGCAGTTCATCTCTACAAAAAACTTGGATTCACTCCGCTCGGGGTGATTCCAGACGGGTTTTACATGAAGGACGGACACTTCGAAGATATTATCCCGTTCTACAAGGAGTTATAATTATGAAGAAAATACTGTTTGGAATAGCTCTGATTCTTTTCGGATTCAATATGACCTATGTCGGAACTATCTCCGGGGAAGGATTATTCGAAATCTTAGGACTTGGCTGTTCTTTTGTTGGAATTCTGCTGTCGGTTGTCGGGCTGTTTTCCAAAGACAAGAACACTGAATAACTTTTTTTTGAAAAAAAGAAACCGGGGTTTCCGGTTTACTGTATCTCGTGGATTACCATTCCGGAGAGGAGTTTCGGCTCGAACCAGGTTGATTTCGGCGGCATAATAAGGCCTGCATCTGCAACATCGATGACCTGCTGTGCGGTTACCGGCTGCATGATAAATGCGGCAGCGAATTCTCCGTTGTCAACATCTTTGATGACATCTGCAAGCGGGACAATTCCGCCGACAAAAGAGATTCTCGGATCTCCTCTCGGGTCGAAGATTGCCAGCATGTCATCTAAGACCAGATTCTGGAGAACGGAGACGTCAAGTCTCTCGATTGCATCTGCGTTTTCGTCTGCTTTGCGGGTGAGTTCATACCAGTTGCTCTCCAGGTAGAGGTGGATGACATGCATGTCGTCTCCCTGCTCGATTGCCGGAACTGCATTCTTCTTTACATCGACTTTCTTAATCTGGGTGATGTTGAAGCGGAGTGCAAGGTCGGCTAAGAACTGGTCGGCGTTTAATCCTGCAAGGTCGCGGATTAAGCGGTGATAGCCGTAAATGGTAACCGAGTCATGAGCGAATAACACACTCATGAACTTTTCTGCATCTGCGGTAAGACGGTTTTCTGCAAGACGTCTGTCGTAGACGTTTGCAGAGGACTTTGCGCGGTGGTGGCCGTCTGCGATGTAGAGGTTTGGAATTGCAGAAAACATTTCGGTAATCTTTGCAACATCTGCTTCCTCATCGATTCTGTAGAGCTGGTGGAGATTTCCTCCTTTGGAAGTGTACTCTCCAATCGGCTGTTTTGCTTCAGCCAGTGCTTTGAGTGTTGCTAAAACTTCGCTTTCGTCTTTGTAGAGCAGGAAGACCTGTCCGGTGTGTGCAGAGACTGCATCGATGTGACGGGTTCTGTCCTCTTCCTTTTCATAGCGGGTAAGTTCGTGCTTTTTGATGGTATCGTCTTTGTATTCTGCAACAGAGACGCAGGAGACAAGTCCGGTGAAGGTTTCTTTTCCTAAGGTGATACGGTAAATGTAGTATGCCTCCTTTTCATCCTCGACAAACAGTCCGTCTGCCTTGAATTTGGCAAACATCTCTTTTGCCCGCTCATAGATTGCATCGTCATACGGATCGGTGTCTGCGAGTTCAGCATCAGTTCTGATGACGCGGAGAAGGGTATTTGGATTCTCCGCAATTTCTGCTGCTGCCTCAGCACGCTCGATAACATCGTACGGTACGGACGGTACTGTTTTGAATGCCTCGTCTGACGGGTGAAGTCCCTTGAATGGATAGATGGTAACCATATGTGATATATTGGTTTGGAGTTCAATAGTAAAATAGCAGATGGTAATTGTAAGTGGCGTTGGCGGCACTCGTGCCGGATGTACAATCCGCAAGGCGACCTTGGAGGATATTCCGGATATCTATCGGATTGAACTTCTCTGTTTTAATGATCCCTGGGATTACAAGGCGATGATTGAGATGATGACGCTGTATCTGACGTCATTTTATGTTGCAGAAGCCGAAGGGCGGATTGTCGGTTTTTCTGCAGGGGCGATTGAGGAGACTGATGAGGAGAAATACGGGCATGTCTGTAATATTGCGGTAACACCGGAGATGCGGGGTTTTGGAATAGGCCGTCTTCTGCTGCGCAGAGTTGAGCGGGATTTCTTCCTCGAAGGATGCCGTGCCTGCAGTCTGGAGGTTCGGAAAAGCAATACAAGCGCCCATGGGTTCTATGAGCGTCTCGATTATGAGGATGTAATTGTGTTTGGCGGCTACTACTCTGACGGAGAAGATGCTGTCGTTATGATGCGCTGGTTCTAAAAAAGAGGTTATTCTCCAAGCTTTGCTCCGCAGTTTGAACAGAACTTTGTTCCTTCCGTGTACGGGGTTTTACAGCTCGGGCAGACCAGTTCAGCTTCCGGTCCTTTGACATCGGAGATTTCGGCCTCTTTTGCGGCAATCTTTTCCTGAACCTCTAAAAGTTTCGCTCCTGCATCGCCGAACTTCTGCACTCCTGCTTCAGATACTGCCTGACGTCCGATTTCAGCGTAGATTTCCGTCTCCTCACGCTTTAAATCATTCAACTCGGATTTCAACTGAGCCTCTTTTACATTCTTTTTGACGCCGTCCATCTCGGACTTTGCGGTTGCTTTTAAATCATCAAAGAATCCCATGAGGAATTATATGGGAACCATGAGTTAAGATGTTTGTGATAAAAATTCAGAAAAAACAAGGCCAAGGCCGGGGGTCGAACCCGGGTCTAAAGATCCACAGTCTTAAAGGATGTCCAGCTACCCTACCTTAGCATGATACATTTCGGCATGTCGCCAAAATACTCTATAACATATGACGTACTAAGATATTAACATATCTCTTATTCTGCCCCAGTCTCTTTAATACCAAGTATCTCCAATATATACGCAGTATTCATCTTCGGCAGGATTTCCTGTCGGAAAGAGGGGGATTATACTCATGGCAGAAAATTTACGAACACCGATTGTATGTGTCTTAGGTCACGTAGATCACGGGAAGACCTCACTGCTTGACCGTATTCGCGGATCCAAAGTAACTGCAGGTGAAGCGGGAGCTATTACCCAGCACATCGGAGCAACGCTCATTCCGCTTGACTCCATCGTCAAACTCAACGGAGACTTAGGCAAAATCAAAACCAATGTGCCGGGACTGCTTTTCATCGACACTCCGGGACACCATGCATTCACAACCCTTCGCGCACGCGGAGGGGCACTTGCTGATATTGCAATTCTCGTCGTTGATGTAAACGAGGGATTCAAGCAGCAGACAATCGAAGCACTGCAGATCTTAAGAAACTGCAAGACTCCGTTTGTCATCGCTGCAACCAAACTCGACAAAATTCCGGGATGGCGTCAGACACCGAATGCATCCTTCATGAAGACCTTCAAGAACCAGAGCGAGCGTGTTCAGATGGACTGCGAGACCAAGGTCTACGAGCTGGTTGGAAAGCTTGCGGAGATGGGATTCAACTCCGAGCGTTTCGACCGCGTTTCCGATTTCCAGAGAAACCTCGTCATCGTTCCGGTCAGCAGCATGACCGGAGAAGGTATCGGAGATCTCTTAATGGTCATGATTGGTCTTGCCCAGAGATTCTTAACCGAAGGTCTCAAGACAACGGTCGAAGGTCCTGGTGTTGGAACCGTTCTTGAGGTCAAGGAAGAGAAAGGTCTTGGAACAACTCTTGACGTCATTCTTTATGACGGAATCATCAACATCGGAGATGAGATTGGTATAGCCACCGCAGACGGAGCGATGGCGACAAAAGTCAGAGCACTGCTTCAGCCGAGACCGATGAAGGAGATTTTAATCGAGGATAAGTTCCAGAGAGTAAAATCCGTTGTCGCAGCCGCTGGTGTGAAGATTACTGCACCAAACCTTGCAGGCGTTGTTGCCGGATCTCCAATCCGCGTGATTCGCGGAAACAAGGACGAGGTTCTTGCAAAGATTGAAGATGAGATGCAGGAGATTAACGTCAAATTCTCCGAGGTGGGAATCTCTGTTCGTGCTGATACCATCGGCGCACTCGAAGCTCTCTCCAAAGAACTCGAAGAGAAGGGCATCCCGATTATGCGGGCTGATGTCGGCCCTCTCTCCCGCCGTGACTTAATTGAAATCGGCGTCATGAAAGAGGAGAACTACAAGACGGCTCTGCTCTTCAACGTCCCGATGCTTCCTGATGCAGAGGCAATGGTAAACGACGGCGATAGCGATGTCAAGATTTTCTCGGACCGCGTCATCTACAAATTAATCGATGACTACATTGAGTGGCGCGATGAACTCGAGCGCGCTAAAGAGGCAAAACGCTTCGAGACTGTTGTCCTCCCGGCAAAAATCACGCTCCTTCCGGACTGTGTCTTCCGCCAGAGCGGACCTGCAGTTGTCGGTGTGCGCGTGCTCGGCGGAACTCTTCGTCCAAGAGTTGATGTTATGACGCGCGAGGGAAAAATTGTCGGCGAAGTCAAGCAGATTAAGCTGAACAAGGAAAACGTCTCTGAAGCAAAGGAGGGTGCAGAAGTTGCAGTCTCTATCGACGGAGTTACAATCGGCCGCCAGATTGACGTTGGAGACGTATTATACGTCGCAGTTCCGGAGCGTCATGTCAAAGTTTTAGAGACAGAGATGCTCAAATCCCTCAATGCGGGAACGGTTGAAGCGCTCGAAGAATACGTTGCTTTACACCGCAGAACCCAACCCTTCTGGGGAAAGTAGTATAAATAAGTTGGAACCAATAATATAGGTACTTCGGAATCACAAATAGATATCGAGGAGATGTAATAATAATGGCAGATTTAAAAGTCGTCCTTTCTGACCCACAGACCGGAAAGGCATACAACATTGATGCAACCGGCGCAGCAGCAGGTGCAATCATCGGAAAGACTATCGGAACTGAAATCGACGGAACTCCGTTCGGACTTGCAGGATACAAGATCACCATCACCGGCGGATCTGACAAGACCGGAACTCCGGCACGTGCAGACCTTCCGGGTAACGGAAAGAGAAGACTCCTTCTCGCAGACGGCTTCGGTTTCCACTCCGACCACAACGGTCAGAGAAGAAGAAAGACCCAGCGCGGCTCTGAAATCGCACCGGACTTCGTTCAGGTCAACGCAAAGGTTACTGCATACGGTGAGAAGACCCTTGCAGAAATCTTCGGCGGCGAAGAACCGGCAGCAGAATAAATCTCTCCCAAATACCCTTTTTCAAACCTTTTACCCAGTTCTCTTAGCGTAGTCTATCTTTTCCGCGTGAGTGAATTGTCTCTCTTTTGACAACAGCTGAAACAGCGCATACACAAATTATCCACATGTGTGTTTCCGGCCTGGATTTTGTCAATATTCTGCAAAATTGTATGTTGTTTTCATATTATTTAAGTGTAAAAAAGAATTTATGCAGGGTTTTCTATAGGGAATTGTATGGGAGAAGATGTACTCGCCATAAATGAAGTATCGATTCCGCAGAATCCTTCCGGTAAAAGAGTTCGGCATTCGAATTCTGCGAAGCAGAGAATTACCTTTTATGCATCACAGATGATTCTTGATATCATAAACCGGATGAAATGTGAACGCGGGGATGACAGTATTACTGATGCAGTATGCCAGATTATCTCTGAGTATGGTTCTCTGAAAACAATGTCTGCGATTGAGCAGACTGTTGACGAGAGATTTTCCCGCACTCATGCGGTGATTCTGTCTCTGAAAGCACAAAACGAAGCTCTTCGCGACCGCTTATCTCTTGTCGAGGCAAAGTGTGCTTCGGTAAATCGTGAGGTGTCGGAGATGCGGGCAGTCTGTTTTACCTGCGGATATGAATCCGGCGGGGAAAAACGGGCGATTTATGAACATGAGTTTTATCATCGCCCGGAGTAAAAAAAGGGAAATTCCCTTTTTTAGTTAAAGTCACTGCTGAATTCTTTTTTTACGACATATGCTTCTCCAGCGGAAAGCACTGCGCTGATGATAAGGCCAATTCCCAGAACCAGTACTAATACCTGAGCACCGAGTCCCGGATTAAGCAGGAAGATGATACCAACCGCTCCTTCAACGAGGCCAAGAAGAATGGTTAAGATTCTCATGCCAAGTGAGACGTCATGACCAAACGCCAGAACAATATCGGCGATTCCGGCAATGATGGCCATTAATCCGATGAGGATTGCGGCAAATGACATCATAAATGCCGGGCTGATGAATGAGTAGATTGCAAGACCGATGCCGATGATTCCCAAAATTACCAGCAGCCAGTTTCTCTTAAAGAAACCGAATGCGGAAAATCCGGAGAAGATTACGGCGATAGAGATAATCAGAAGGAAGAATGCAAGGAGATATGCACTCAGGTTCAGTGCAGCGAAGGGAAATGCAAGACAGAAGATTCCAAGGACAACGAATATGATTGCCTTGATGATCATTGCCTTCCATACTCCGCTGCTCGGAGTATCTTCGAAAATGACAAAGGAATCCATGATTAGTGATTATCCTGTCCTGTCATAAAGGTAGAGAACGAAGCAGTTTTCGGCAGGGGGATTCGGGTGGAAATCTATTTGAATCTATGCAAATCTGCAGAATTTTTCGTTTTGGTTGCGGCAATGTTTGCCGCAAACGCGCTAAATCAAACCCCGGATATTTTGCTGCATGGTTTTTCAGTTCTCCTCTTTGCAGAAAAATTTCGAAGAATGGTTTTCGATACCAAACTCTGCCGTCTCCTCATCTCCGCCCGGAAAAAACTGCGGGAAACACTCTCTGATTATGGATTAGTATTATTATCTCAGCCGTCCATTAATATAAGGAGAAGCCGTCAATTATTTGATGGAGGTTTTCGACATTATGGACTTAGTATATATTGTTCCAGTATGTGCCGTAATCGGCCTTCTCTTCGCCATTTACTCCTTCTCTGTTGTAAAGAGAGAGAAAGTGGAAGATCAGAAAATGATCAAGATCGCAGACGCCATTCACCTTGGCGCACGCGTCTTCCTGAAGAGCCAGTACAAAGCTATCGCAGCTTTCGCAATTGTCGTTGCCATTATCCTCGCAGTGCTCATTGAGCCAATCAACGCACTCTGTTACCTCATCGGTGCAGGTCTCTCTATGTGCGCAGGATACATTGGTATGACCAGTGCAACTAAAGCAAACGTTAGAACCACCAACGCAGCAAAACGCGGTATCGCAGCAGCAGTCAAAGTTTCCTTCTCATCCGGATCCGTCATGGGTATGTCCGTCGTCGGTCTTGGATTACTCGGTCTTTCTGCACTCTTCATCGTCCTCGTCCTTGTCTTCGGCGGATTCGGTGACTTAACCGCAGTCAACGCAGTCGTCTCTGCAATGGCATCCTTTGGTTTTGGTGCATCCTCTGTCGCACTCTTCGCACGTGTCGGCGGCGGTATCTTCACCAAGGCAGCAGATGTCGGTGCTGACCTCGTCGGTAAAGTCGAGGCAGGCATTCCGGAAGATGACCCGAGAAACCCGGCAGTTATCGCAGACAACGTCGGTGACAACGTCGGTGATGTCGCAGGTATGGGCGCAGACTTATTCGAGTCCTACGTCGGTTCCATCATCGCAGCAATGGCACTCGGAGCAGCAGGTGCACTCTTTGCAGCATCCACCTTCGGTGAGTCTCTTGACGCACTCAGCCTTATCCTCCTCCCGATGTTCATCGCAGCATTCGGTATCATTGCAGCAATCATTGGAACTCTGTTCGTCAGAACCTCCAAGAACGAATCCTCTGCAATCCACAAGGCATTCAACACCGGACTTATCGTTTCTATCATCGTCTCCCTCCTTGGAACCTACGCAGTTACCAGCTTCCTCTTATACGGCAACTTCACCATGATTACTCTTGGTGCAGGATGCCTCGGTATGGGTATCTGGTTTGCAACCATCGCAGGTCTTGTCGGCGGATTCTTAATCGGTCTCATCACTGAGTACTACACTTCCTTCGACTACAAGCCGACCAAGAAGATCGCAGAGTCCTGTCAGACCGGAGCTGCAACCGACATTATCAGCGGTTTTGCAAAGGGTATGGAATCTACCGTCTGGCCGGTTTTAATCATCTCCATTGCAATCTTCATTGCATACCAGTTCGCAGGTATGTACGGTATCGGTATTGCAGCAGTTGGTATGCTCTCCACTCTTGGTATCTCCCTTGCAGTTGACGCATACGGACCGGTCGCAGACAACGCAGGCGGTATCGCAGAGATGTCCCACCAGGACCCGAAGGTTCGTGAGATTACTGACACCCTTGACGCAGTCGGAAACACCACTGCAGCAATCGGTAAGGGATTCGCAATCGGATCTGCAGCACTCACTGGTCTTGCACTCTTCAGCGCATACGCACTTGCAGTCGGCATTGAAGCAATTGATATCTTAAACACCAGCGTCTTTATCGGTATTCTCATCGGCGGTATGCTTCCGTTCCTCTTCTCTGCACTTACCATGACCGCAGTCGGTTCTGCAGCAGAAAAGGTTGTCGTTGAAGTCCGCAACCAGTTCAAGAACATTAAGGGATTAATGGAAGGAACTGCAGATCCGGACTACGAGTCCACCATTAAGATCTGTACCTCCTCTGCAATCAGAAAGATGATTGCACCGGGTGTCCTTGCAATCGTCGTCCCAATCGCAGTCGGTCTTGTCTTAGGCCCGCTTGCACTCGGCGGTCTCTTAGTCGGTGCACTTGTCTCCGGTTTCCTCCTTGCAATCACTATGGCAAACGCAGGCGGAGCATGGGACAATGCAAAGAAGTACGTTGAACTTGGTAACTACGGTGGAAAGGGATCTGAGTCTCACAAGGCAGCAGTTGTAGGTGACACTGTTGGAGATCCGTTCAAGGATACCTCTGGTCCGTCCATCAACATTCTGATTAAGCTTATGTCTATGATTGCACTGGTTTTCGTTCCAGTCATTCTTATGTTATAAGCTGAGATTTCAGAATAAACCCAATTTATTTTTTGAGGATTTCTCAAAACCTCAAATTCTTCAAAACTCTTTCCCGCATATTCAAAACAGATTTATTTTCACGATTCTCCCGAAGAAGGAATTTTGCGTTTCTGCTGGTGCGCAATGCATATCATGGAATTTTCAGGGAGAGGAAATTTCCACGGCTTCCTTCTTTTCTTCTTCATACTCTTTCAGGTTTTTCTTTCACCTCCAATCTATCTATATATCGTTCGGCAGTGAAAAATTCTGCCCTTGAAAGATTCGGTTTTTCGTAAATTTTCCGAAATATATTCGGATTTTTGAAAAAACAGCAAATATCCTGCAAGCAACAGGATACTTTTATCAGAATTATTTATTCGTCTGTATTAGGATATAAATGCATCTCTCCGGCTCAATCTCGCGGCACAATAATCTGTGAGAAACAACAAACACTATTTCATGAAATGGTATGGGGAACATGGTTCGTACTCTCTTGACGCAGCAGAGGCTGCCTCTCGCGTCAGGCAGAACACTGATGCGGCACCAAAACAGCTCTGCGACTGGAAAGAACTCGAAGCAGCAGGTCTGATAAAATCCCGCGAAGAGTATCTTGCGGCTGTCCGCGGAGCTGCAGTCTATCTCGCAAATGACGGCATCGCCAAAGCGCTCTCGGAAAAAGATACTGAGATGCTGCAGATGGTTCGAATGCTTGACGAGCTCGATGATGTCATCAACCTCTTAACCGAACGCTTAACCGAGTGGCATCAGTCCACAACTCCGGACTCTTCCCGAAAGTACCACCGCTCAGCCGCAAAAAAGTTCATCCAGACCGTTGCCAAATCCAAAAACCCATCCATGAAAAGCGTTGCCCGCGAAATTCTTTCGCTGACTTCCCTTCGAACCAACCTCATGAAGGATGTATCAAGAACTGCTGATGCCGTAATTCCGAATATGAGTGCCTTAGTCGGCGGGCTTGTTGCTGCCCGTTTAGTTTCCCGTGCAGGCAGTCTTTCGCTGATGGCAAAGATGCCCGGATCATCCATCCAGGTTTTAGGTGCTGAATCCGCACTCTTCTCCCATATCAGAGCCGGCACTCCTTCTCCAAAACACGGTTTAATCTTCCAGCACCGCAGAGTTCACAACGCCCCGCGTGAGGTCAGAGGAAAACTTGCCCGCGTCTTGTCTGCCAAGCTTGCTATTGCCTGCCGCCTTGATGCCTACCGCGGAGAACTTGACGAGGCATTCGTTGCTGATGCGAACGAAAAAATCGACAAACTCATGGAGGCATCCGCATGAAAAGCATTGGAGGAACTCTGGTTTCTGATGGAGCCGGTGGTGTTTACGGAGAGCGGATGCTTGACGGATGCAGAGTGTGGGATCCATACCGCAGTAAACTGTCTGCTCTCTGGTATCTTGACAAATCAACCGACCTGAAAAAGGATGATGTGGTTCTCTATCTTGGTGCTGCAAATGGTACGACCGTTTCCCATGTGGCAGACTACACCGAGACTGTCTATGCTGTCGAGTTTGCCCCGCGTCCGATGCAGGATTTACTTGCAGTATCATCCAGACGCAAAAATATCATCCCAATCTTCGGTGATGCAACCCGTCCAAAAGAGTATGCCGCACTCTTAGAACCGGCTGACATTCTCTATCAGGATGTTGCCCAGCCGAATCAGGCAGCGATTATTATCCGCCACCTGCCGTTTTTAAAGAGAGGCGGGAAGGTTATTCTGATGCTGAAAACCCGCTCGGTTGATATCAGAAAGACGCCCGAAGAGGTCTTTTCGGAGAGCTGTGCAGAACTGGAGGTTGCCGGATTAACGATTGAAAAGGGAGTCTGGCTCAATCCGTATCACATCGACCACGCGGCAATCGTCTGCCGGAAATAATTTCTCTCTCCTTTTTCCGAAACGATGTACGGAGATGAAACCCGCTCGAAGACGATTCTCTTCACTGCTCTTTTTGCAGCGCTGATTACCGCAGGCGGCTGGATTTCACTTCCGGTTTTTGCGATTCCGTTTACTCTGCAGTCCTTATTTGTCATCCTTGCAGCAGCAGTCATGCAGAAAAAAGCGGTATATCCGCTTCTCCTGTATGTTGCCGCAGGTCTTTTCGGGCTTCCGGTTTTCCACAATGGTTTATCCGGCATTGGAGTTCTTCTCGGTCCAACCGGCGGTTATCTTCTCGGATTCATCTGTGCGGCATTCTTTGCCGGACTGTTGTTTTCCCGGAAAAAAGACATCACTGCTGCTCTCTCTGCAGTCATTATCTATGATGCCGCAGCAGTTCTCTGGTTCATGCTGACTGCATCCGCATCATTTCCTGCAGCAGTTACTGCCTGCGTTCTGCCGTATCTTGCTGGAGATATCGTAAAGGCTGTTGCTGCTGTCTTTGCCGTCAACCGTCTTCGGAGGCTGCATGATTGAGGTAAATTCTCTCCGGCATGGGGTAATTTCCATAGATTCTCTTGACATCCCGGAAGGTCTGACCTTCATTCGCGGGAAAAACGGTTCGGGAAAGACCACTTTTCTCCAGCTCGTTGCAGGTCTGATTCTCCCGGAGGCAGGAAGTATCCGTATCGACGGCAGATTTCCGCGGGAAGTTGATATCGGATATGTCAGCGAATTTCCTGCCCGCAACATGCTTTTCCCCCACGTGGAAGATGAGATTGCATCAACGCTCCGCTTCGCAGGAGTCCCGGCGGCTGAGGTTCGAAGATGTACTGAAGAGACTGCCGAACTCTTTGGCATCTCCCATCTTCTCAGGCGTAACTGCAAAACTCTTTCCGGCGGAGAGAAAGTACTTACTGCCTGTGCGGCCGCTGCTGCATCTTCTCCGCTCGTTTCCGTTCTTGATGAGCCAGATTCGCATCTGGATGCAGAAACCGCTGCAGAACTCGCGGATGCATTCCGGAATGCCGGCATCCGTTACATTCTCTGGGCATCGCATCGGCAGTTTGCTCACGGGTTCGAGGTGGTTTTATGATTTCTGCTGACGGTATCTCCTTCGAAGAAGGGATTCATTTCATCTCCGGCAGAGTGGGTTCCGGCAAGACCACTTTCGCCCGCAAACTCTTTGAATCTGCGCCTGCGGGTACGTGTGTCTGGCTGTTTCAGGAAATCGAGCATCACATAACTGCCTCAACGCTTGCAAAAGAGCTCGCATCATGGGGAGTTTCCGGCACTGAACCGGAGTTTGTTCTCGCTTCGGTTTCTGATTTGTCCCGCGACCCCTACACGCTTTCCCGCGGAGAGCTGAAGCGTTTCCTGCTCGCCTGCATTCTTGCGAGAGGCACCGAGTATCTGATTTTAGATGAGCCGTATGCATCACTCGATGCGGAGGCACACAATCAGCTCACGGCTCTCCTGCAAAATCGCGAAGGGACAATTATCATTTTTTCGCATGAAGAGCCGATTACTGATGCGTTTTTGTGGAAGATGGAGGGGGGAAAGCCGTGTCGGATGTAAGACTTCGCATTCTCTCGCTTACCGCGCTTTCTCTTTCGGTCTTCTTTGTACCTGCAGGATTTGCTGCCGGTCTTTTCTGGTGGCTGCTGTTTTCCGGGATTTCCCTGAAACAGCGGGGAAAGGCACTTCTTGCGGCATTTCTGATTTCAGCCATTCCAACTCTTGTCCTCCTCCTCTTTGGCGATGAAGCAATTCATTACGGAGCAAAAACTTTTGTTCTCCTGCTTCTCGCTTTCTGGTTCGGACAGACCTATGCTGCAGGAGAGTTTCAGTCTTTCTTTGTCTGGCTGTTTGGACGAAAGTTCGGTTTTGATGTTGGAATGGCTTGTGAAAACATCATTCTCCAGACCTCGCTCATTGCCGATGATGTCCGCGGATTCCGCTTAGCTCTTCGGCAGAAGGGAAAACGGTTCGGGATTTCTCATCTCCCCCCATTTGCTTTCGGTCTTCTGGTGCTTTCCCTCAGGCGTGCGGAACTTTCGGCGAAACTGCTTGCCAGGAGAGGTTATGTCTCCGGCGGAACATTTGAGCCGGTGTTTTCCATCACGAAATCAGAGATCTCTCAGACAGTTTTTGCCGGAATACTTTCTGTCCTCTCTCTTCTCCCTCTCCTTTTTCCCTGGTGAAATTCCGTTCACTCCATAGATAAATGGGAATGATTAATAGTGATAAATACCATATCATAACTCAGTGATACATATGTATTCGCCGGAACTGATTACGATTATCCTGCTTCTGCTGGTGCCAATCGCAGCCGCGGCTCTCCTCGCGCTGTTTAAGCCTGACATCATCAGAAACATCATTGTGACTGCTGCATCCGTTGTCTTAATCGGAGCATCGGTCTTTCTCGCAGTATCTGCATGGAGCAACGGAATAACCGTTGTGCATGCTGCAATCCCGTGGCTTTGGACAGCCTTATTCATTGTTGAGTTTGCTGTCGCAGTCATTATCTTCTGCCTTGCGGTAAAATACAAAAAGCCGCTTGCAATCATCCTCGCGATTGTACAGGCTGCTCTCCTGCTGATTCTTGAGTTCTCCGGAATCGCTCACCCGCAGGCAGAAATTGTACTGACCTTATCCAACCTCTCGCTGGTGATGGTTTTAATCATCGGCATTATCGGATCTCTCATCTGTGTCTATGCATTAGGCTACATGAAAGACTATGCCGCACACAGCCATGACGTTCCGGACAGACGCCGCTACTTCTTTGCGATTCTGTTCCTCTTCCTGACTGCAATGTTTGGAATTGTCCTCTCGTCTCATCTGATGATGCTTCTTGCCTTCTGGGAGGTTACGACACTTTGTTCCTTCCTGTTAATTGGATACTCGAGGACTTCTGAGGCAATCACGAACTCCTTTAGAGCAGTCTGGATGAACTTAATCGGCGGTATCGCATTCACCGGTGCAGTCATCTACCTTGCACAGATGGATCCTGAGGCAAGCCTGCTTTCGATTCCAAACCTCCTTGCAATCGACAACGTAGGACTTGTTACTATCCCGCTTGCATTAATCGCTCTCGCCGGAATTACGAAGGCAGCACAGATGCCGTTTTCCACCTGGCTTACCGGCGCAATGGTCGCTCCGACTCCGGTTTCAGCACTTCTTCACTCATCCACCATGGTTAAGGCCGGTGTTTTCCTCTTAATTGTGTTTGCACCGCTCTTTGCCCAGACATGGGTTGGAGTTGCACTCGCATTAGTTGGAGCATTCACCTTCCTTGCAACATCCGCTCTTGCAATTTCCCAGAGCAACGCAAAGAAAGTTCTTGCATACTCCACCATTGCAAACCTTGGTTTAATCACAGCCTGTGCCGGTATTGGAACTCCTTCCGCAATTGTTGCCGCAATCCTGCTGACAATTTTCCACGCAGTTGCAAAGTGTCTGCTCTTCCTTTGTGTCGGAGCAGTCGAGCACAAGATTGGAAGCCGCGACATCGAGGACATGGATGCCCTCTTAGTCCGCCAGCCGATTTTAGCAGTCATGATGGTTGTTGGAATTGCCGGAATGTATCTTGCACCGTTTGGTATGCTGATTTCCAAGTGGGCAGCAATTGAGGCATTCATCGCAGCACCGCTTGGATGCATCTTCATCTCAATTCTTGCATTCGGAAGTGCCCTTACCGTCTTCTTCTGGACAAAGTGGCTTGGAAAGATTTTCATGCGCATGGCAAAGCCGGCAACCGAAGAGACAAAGCTCAACCCGTCCGAGAAGATTTCAATCATCATCATCGGAATCCTGGTTTTAATTGCCTGTGTAGGTTTCCCGATTATCACTGCAGAAATTATCGTGCCGTATGCAGCAGCCTACTATGCATTCTACACCGGAGCATCCGGTCTCTTTGCCGCAGACACTCTGCTGATGTGCGCACTGATGTTTGTAATCTTAGCAGTTCTTGTGATTGCAGCAGCAGTCGGCAGCAAGTCTGGCAGACAGATTAAACCGTACTTAAACGGCAGAGCAGTCAACGCTGAGGGTGAGTTCTTAGGTTCTCTTGGCGTCTACAAAGAAGCAAAGACCTCCAACTACTACCTTGAGGAGTATACCGGCGAATCCAAACTCCTTAAGCCGTCTCAGATTGTTGCTTTACTCATAATCATTGCAATGTTTGTCCTTGGATTCATGGGGGTACTCTTATGAACATAATTTTGGCAATCCTTGGAGCAGTCATCTTCCTGATTGCAGCTCCGCTTTTAGGCGGTCTGCTTTCCGGAATTGACCGCATAATAACCGCCCGCATGCAGAGCAGAAGAGGTCCTCCGGTACTTCAGCCGTTCTATGATATCTCCAAGCTCTGGCATAAGGAAAAAGTCTTCGCCAATCCGGTTGAGATGATTTTCACCACTGCGTATCTGGTCTTAATCGCAGTTTCGGGTGCAATGTTCTTTGCAGGACTCAATCTCTTACTGGTTGTCTTCTGTTTAGCACTTGCACACACCTTCTTAATCCTCGCAGCATACGCAGCAAACGCACCATACTCTCACATTGGAGCTGAGCGTGAACTCTTATCTGTGATGGTTGCAGAGCCGATTCTGATTCTGCTCGGTGTCGGATTCTTCATGGTGACTGGAACCTTCATGGTTTCTGAAATCATGGGTGCTGCAGTTCCGGCAATCTGCTATCTGCCGGGAGTATTCCTTGCACTCTTTGCCGTGCTCACCTTAAAGCTTCGTAAATCTCCGTTTGACATCTCCACCTCTCACCACGCACACCAGGAGTTAGTCAAAGGAGTTACCTCTTCCTTTGCCGGAAAAACTCTTGCAAAGGTCGAAGTTGCTCACTGGTATGAAACCATCCTGCTCCTTGGAATGATCTTCCTCTTCTTTGCAGGATGTCCGATTATCGGAATCATCGTTGTAATCGTTGGATACTTCCTTGAAATCCTGATTGACAACATCTTCCCGCGTGTGACCTGGCAGATGACCGTCAAGAGCTTATGGCTTGCAACGCTCATCCTTGGTGTCTTAAACATCGTCCTTCTCGGATTCTTTGGAGGAATCTTATAATGACATCATCCGCAAAATCCCCCTGGCTTCTGCACTACAATGCATCAAGCTGTAACGGCTGTGATATCGAAATTCTCGCAGCCTTAACTCCGCTGTATGATGTCGAACGCTTCGGCATCATCAACACCGGAAATCCTGCCCACGCAGACATTTTCGTTGTAACAGGCGGCGTAAACGAACAGAATAAAGAGGTTTTAAAGAACCTCTACGATCAGATTCCAGAACCGAAGGTTGTTGTCGCTGTCGGTATCTGCGCATCCTCCGGAGGCGTCTTCCGCGAATGTTACAATGTTTCCGGAGGCGTTGATACGATTATTCCGGTCGATGTGTATGTGCCGGGATGTTCTGTCAGACCTGAGGCGTTAATCGAAGGCGTTGTTAAGGCAATCGGCGTCCTCGAAGAAAAGCGTGCAAAGATGGAGGCTGAAAAATGAATATGGAAGTAACAAACATTACCGTCTCTGAGGTCGAAAAGACCGCAGCCGATATGAAAAACCAGGGATACCGCCTGGTTGTTATGACCTGCACTCCGGCAATCGGAGGAGGTTTTGACATAACTTACTCCTTTGACAAGGATTTAGCCCTCAAACACTTCCGCATCACCATGCCGGCTGAGTCTGAGATACCGTCCATCTGCAAATCCTTTTCCGGAGCATTCGTCTACGAAAACGAAATCCATGACCTTTACGGATTTGTCTTCAACGGAATGACGATTGACTTCAAAGGAACATTCATCAGAACATCCGTCCCCTATCCGTTCAAGAAGGAGATTCCGGAACCCACGGTAACCAAAGTTAAGAAGGAGGATGCATAATGACGAACAAGAGAACTGTTATTCCATTCGGTCCGCAGCATCCGGTACTTCCGGAGCCGATTCACCTCGATTTAGTGGTCGAGGATGAACGTGTTGTCGAAGCAATCCCGTCTATCGGATACGTTCACCGCGGACTGGAAAGCCTTGTTGACCGCCGTGACTACTCGGACTTTGTGTTCCTCGCAGAGCGTATCTGCGGTATCTGCAGTTTCACTCACTCTTCCACCTTCTGTCAGGGCATTGAAGGTCTGATGGGTGTTGAGATTCCGGATAGAGCACGTTACCTCAGAACTCTCTGGGGAGAGTACTCCCGTATTCACAGCCACCTGTTATGGCTCGGCCTCTTTGCAGATGCTCTCGGATTTGAAAGTCTGTTCTACAATGCCTGGAAGATTCGCGAGTCCATCTTAAACGAAATGGAGGCAACAACCGGAGGACGCGTTATCCAGGGTGTCTGTAAGGTTGGCGGAGTCAGACGCGACATATCCAATGATTTCCTCTCCGGAATGGACAACCGCCTCGATGCAATCGAGGACGAGATGCAGGAGTTAGTGAAGGTCTTCTTAAACGATTACACCTTAAAGAAGAGAGTCTGCGGCAAGGGTAAGCTTTCCGCAGCCGATGCATATGCATTAGGTGCAGTTGGACCGGTTGCCCGCGGAAGCGGTGTTGCGCAGGATGTTCGTCAGACCGATTATCTTGCATACAAGGACTTAGGTTTCAAGCCGATTATCGCAGACTCCTGCGATGGATACGGAAGATGCGAAGTCAGATGCAAGGAACTCTTCCAGTCTGTTGACTTAATCCGCAGAATCATCACCGACATTCCGGATGGAGATGTCTCTGTTGCAGTGAAGGGTAATCCGGATGGAGAATACTTCAGCCGTTCCGAGCAGCCGAGAGGAGAAGTCATCCACTACATCCGCGGAAACGGAACCAAGAACTTAACGCAGTTCCGTGTTAGAACGCCGACCTTAACCAATGTCCCATCCCTTGTTGCAATGCTTGCCGGATGTGAACTTGCAGACGTTCCGCAGATTGTCTTAACCATCGATCCGTGTATCGGATGTATGGAGAGGTGATTGCGATGAAGATGCTCAAAACTATCATCAAACAGCTCACCCACAAACCGGTGACCACCAAATTCCCTGCAGAGCCGGCAAAGAAGTTCGAGGCAACCAGAGGACACATTGTCTTTGACCCGTCGAAGTGTACTTCATGTACTATCTGCATGAAGCGCTGTCCATCTCAGGCGATTACGGTTGACCGTGCAAACAAAATCTGGACCATCGACCGCTTCAAGTGCATCATCTGCGGCGGATGTATTGAGATGTGCAA
Organism: Methanocorpusculum parvum; assembly: GCA_015063085.1. Classification (GTDB taxonomy): domain Archaea; phylum Halobacteriota; class Methanomicrobia; order Methanomicrobiales; family Methanocorpusculaceae; genus Methanocorpusculum; species Methanocorpusculum parvum_A. The sequence continues at coordinate 63,414 of SUTD01000003.1, read as the reverse complement.
ATTCAAGTGCCTCTCAATGGAAAACACCTACTCTGCCGCGGCAACGCCTTCCGAGCGCGGAATTGATGAGTATGTGATTACGTACGTAAAACCGGAAAGACCAAAGAAGGAAGAGTAACTTCCTTCACTTTTTCTCTGCAGGCCGCAGCGCTCCCCGCGAGTATCTTTTTGCGACAAATTTTCTTCTGACGATAAGCAGCATCTCTGCGAAGTTCGGCAGATATGTCAGCAGAAATGCGGCTGACTTATAATAAATTCCTGCGGTTCTGTGTTTCAGCAGTTCTGAGTATGCTTTTTTCCCGTCATCTCTCAACTTCTTCTGAATCTGTTTTGCGTCAGGAAGGTATTTCTTTGTCTGCAGGAGAGTGCTGTGCAGGATGATTATCTGGTACGTTAATGCTGTGCCGTACATTTCATATTCATCCCTGTCTTTGAAAAACCTCACCATCTCTTCTGCATGTTCAACAACATCCAGTCGTTTCTCTGAAAACGGCACTCCCATGATGCTCTTCGGGTTCATTCGGTGGAAGTACAGCGGTCTTTTTGTGTGTCCGATTTTCTTTGCGGAATAGTAGAGCTGATAGGTTGTTGCCACATCTTCTATGATTTTCTGAAACGGATAGCGGATGTTTGTGAACAATGAACGGTGATACAGCTTATTCCATGTCATCACAATATAGACATCAGAAGAGTTCATCTTCATCACCATTTCCTTTCCCGAGTATGTTGAGATTCGGGATGATGATTTGGAATAGTAGATATCAGGAATCGTATTCTGGTTCTCCGGAATTCTGCAGTATTCGCACTGCGCGATGTCGCAGTCACTGTTTACGATAATATCACAGAGGGTGTCAATGAAATCCGGCGCGATAAAATCATCCGAGTCAATGAAACTCAGATATTCTCCATGAGATGCTTCAATCCCTTTGTTTCTTGCAGCCGACAAACCGTTGACCGGACTGTGTATAACGGTGATACGGTTATCTCTCTGTTCATATGCATCACAGATACTCTCAGAGTTGTCTGTCGATGTGGAGACGACGATGATGATTTCCAGATTCTGATATGTCTGGCTGAGTATGGAGTCAAGACACGCTGGAAGAAAAGAGGCCACATTGTATACGGGAACAATAACACTAATCAATGGTTTTTCCACAGTTCTCATCCTCTTTTGTTCTCTTTATTTCTTACACGCAAACGTACATGCATCTTTTCCGCATCGCCCGTCACACGGGTCTAAGTGAATGAGAATAGTAATCCGCGGAATTTCCGAGCTGATCTCTTCTCTGATGTGCGCAACCATATCGTGTGCAGTGATGAATGCAGTTTTTCGCGGCATCATTAAATGGAACTCCGCAAACTTATCCGGCCCTGCTTTTCTGGTCTTTAGTCCATGATAGTTCGTGTACTCGGCTTCATGGCGGGCAATGATCTCCTCGATTTTTGCAATATCTTCTGCACTGAGGCTTTCATCCATCAGATTTCCAAATGACCTGCGGATAAGCGTGTAGGCCTCCCGTAAAATGAAGAGGGCAACGACAACTGCGATTACTGAATCAATCCAGGTAAGGTGGGTTATCTGGATAATGAGAAGTCCTGCGAACACTCCGGCGGATGTCAGGACATCAGTTCTCAGATGCCATGCATCAGATTCGAGTGCGATAGAATCCGTCTGTTTTGCAACCCGCATCAGATTCTGCGAGACGATAAAGTTCATGAGAGCAGACAGTCCCATCACAATCATACCAATGTAGAGAAGATCAACCGAGACTTCTTCTCCTCCGCGAATCAGTTTGGAGATGGCTTCCCATATGATAATGCCTGCAGCAAGAACGATTAAGAGTGCCTCAATGAGACCTGAGGCATCTTCATATTTTCCGTGTCCGAATGCATGATCTGCATCCGGCGGGACTGCTGACTTCTTCACCGAAAAGTATGCGATAAAGGATGCAAGCAAATCCATTCCGGAATGTATTCCTTCCGAGATGATACTCACCGAGCCGGTGAGAATGCCGGTAACTATTTTTGCGATTGTCAGAAATGCGTTTGAGCAGATAGAAAGCCGTGCGACATTTTTCTTCCGCTGATTCTCGGTTTCAGACATCGTTACTCTGCAAGTTTTTCGACAAATTCCGCAAAGACATCCGGGACTGCAATTTTCTGCGGGCAAAGCTCAACACACTTTCCGCAGGATATACAGGTTGACGGCTGTTTATCCTCTGCCACAGCCGAGAGGGCAAGCTTTGCGAGGAAGCCGCCGTCAGTAAATTTGAACTCGTTGTAGAGGTAAAGCAGCCGCGGAATATCCAGCTCCATCGGGCAGGACTTTGTGCAGTACCTGCATGCTGTGCACGGCACACCGGTTTTGAGGCTCTCTGCGATATCGTAAAGGACTGCATTCTCTGTCGGCGTGGTTGGGGCAAAGGTCTCAAAGGTTTTGCAGTTTGCTTCAAGCTGCTGCATATCAGACATGCCGGAGAGAATCACCATGACGTCATCAAATCCCTGCAGGTAGCGGAATGACCATGCAGGAATAGTCTCCTCCGGGCGGAGAGTGCGGAGTCTGCTTTCTGCATCGGCAGGAAGCGATGCGAGTTTTCCGCCCCGAAACGGTTCCATTACAAGGAATGGGATGTTATACTCCCGAAGCAGAGCAACTTTTGCCTTTGCATCCTGGAAATCCCAGTCGAACCAGTTGAGCTGAATCTGACAGAACTCCATGACATCCCCAAACGCTGCAAGGAAGCGCTGCATGATGGTGATATCTCCGTGTATGGAAAATCCGAGATGCCGGATTTTTCCTGCTTCCTTCTGCTTCAGCAGGAAATCAACCAGGTCAGGCTTTAGGTAGTATTCGATGTTTACCTCGCAGACATTGTGGACCAGATAGAAGTCAAAGTAATCCGTCTGGAGCTTTTCCATCTGACGGGAGAAGATCTCCTCCATACGCTCAAGGTTTTTGACATCATATCCCGGAAACTTTGTTGCAAGATAGAAGCTGTCTCTTGGATAGCTTTTCAGAATCTTCCCCATCACCGTCTCGGAGTTTTCGCTGTGGTAGCCCCATGCGGTATCAAAATAGTTGATGCCTGCATGCACGGCATACTCCACCATACGGTCTGTCTCCTCTTCATCAATCCGCGCTTCGTCTCCGTCGATTACCGGAAGCCGCATCGCGCCGAATCCAAGCGCAGATAAGCTCAGGTCTTTGAAGGGTCGGTAAAGCATTACTCCTCCGCTTCCAGCTCGTGCAGTGCCTCAAGCAGGCTCGGCAGGAAGATTCCCGCATCGCTTACCATTCCGATGGCCTGCGAGGTTCCTCTGTCCATGAGTTTGGTAACCGATGCCGGGTTGATATCAACACAGATGGTCTTGACATGAGACGGCAGAAGATTTCCAACAGCGATTGAGTGAAGAAGCGTTGCCACCATAAGCATCATGCCGAGGTCTGGGTCGACGATGTGTTTGCGCATGGCATCCTGTGCTTCGATAGTATTCTGGATTACATCCGGCAGCGGCCCGTCATCTCTGATTGAGCCGGCGAGAACGAACGGGACATCGTTTTTGATACACTCATACATAATGCCTCCTGTGACAAGTCCGGATTCAACAGCCGCGTAGATAGAGCCTGCCTCCATGATTTTGTTGATGGTATAGAGGTGGTGACGGTGACCGCCGGTCATGAGTTCTCCGGTTTTGAGATTCATGCCGAGGGATGTTCCAAAGATGTTGTGCTCCAGGTCATGGACGGCAAGCGCATTTCCGGCAAAGAGGAGGTCGATGTAGCCCTCGCGAATCATGGCGGCAACAGCGTCAGATGCTCCGCTGTGGATAATTGCAGGACCGCCGACTAAGGCAACCTTCTTGCCGTTCTTTTTCATCTGCAAAATCTCTGCGGCAACGCGGCGAATCAGCGTCAGGCTTGGACGCTCAGAGGAGACGTCTCCTCCCATGAACTCGAAGACACCCATCTCACGCGGGCGTTCTGGGAAATCCACGCGGACTCCTTCCTCGCCGACGACAACCGTGTCTCCCGGAAGAAGCTTTCCCTGCACAAGACACTTTGCTGTCATGTCCTTTTTGTTGACGACGATTAAGGCATCCATCTTCATGTTTTCAACGGGAATCCAGGTATTGTTGAAGTGGATGTGGGTCGGGTGGTTGGTTGTGGAGTAGAATCCTTCCGGAGCAACTTTTGCTTTCTTGACTGTTGCAAGCGAGACCTCTTCTTCACCGATAACGAGAGCTCCGACACGGCGCAGCTCGCCGATGAGCTGGTTGAGCTGCTCTTCAGAGGCGGCGCCGATTTTCATCTTTGCGTAACTCGGGTCGGTCTTTTGTCTGCCGAGACTGAATTCTTCGGTGTCGAAGTCGCCGTTGTATTCGACGACCAAGTCCATTACTTTGGCTAAGATTCCTGAGTCAACGATGTGACCGCGAAGTTCGATTTCCCGTGAAAACTTCATGGGTATATATTGGCGGGGAGGAGGGATAAAGGTGGGGTGTGAGGTATCGGTTATGCTTACCAGTCCAGACTGTCATCATGCAGCAGGAAGTCAAACAGGCTTATGGTGAGAATGCCGTCCTCATCCAGTTTTGCTTTGATTGGGTCTTTTACAATGATGATTTTCCTGATGCTGTATTCCCGTGATAACTTTGATTAATCCGTTCTCTTTTTTTGTCAATTATTTCATGTATCTATCTCAGGTGGTGTATAATTATTATGATGTCCTTATTTTATTTTTTGGGAAAAATAGTCTGTTTTGTAAAGTACGATGAGATGGTACTGCCAAAACAACTTAACCTTGTACTGCCTCCTCTGAAATTAACTGATGCACGTACAGTATTATACTCTCCCTACCATTAAGTAATCATACGTCCAATGTATACACAATTATTCACCATCTCTGATACATCATGAACGTAACTATCATCGGCGGAGGGTATGTCGGCCTTGTCACCGGGGCATGCCTCTCAACCCTCAACCACCATGTCACCATCGTGGAAATCTTCCCGGAGAAAGTCGTAGCAATCAACAGTGCCGTCCCGCCAATCTACGAGGAAGGCTTAGAGGACATCCTGAAAGCCCACGTGGGACAGAATCTGACTGCATCCACCACGTACGAGTCCGTCCAGACCGCAGACTCCGTATTCATAGCAGTAGGAACCCCGCCGAACCCGGACGGATCTGCCAACCTTACCTACATCAGACAGGCCGCAGAAAACATCGCAGACGAACTTGCCAAAGCACACACTGAGTATCCGGTTGTTGTCGTGAAAAGCACGGTGCCTCCGGGAACGACCAAAAACGTAGTCTGCAAAACCATCCGTGAGAAACTCCCTGACCTTGCATTCGGGTGTTGCATGAATCCGGAGTTCCTGCGCGAAGGAAGAGCCGTATTCGATTTCATGAACCCGGACAGAATCGTAATTGGAACGGCAGACGCTAAGGCAGCGGAAATCATGCACAACCTCTACGCCGGAATCGAAGCCCCGATTCTCGATGTCGAACCGACCGCTGCCGAGATGATCAAGTACACCTCCAACGCCCTTCTCGCCGCAAAGATCTCCTTCGCTAACGAAATCGGAAACCTCTGCAAGAAGCTTGGCGTTGATGTCTACGAAGTCATGAAAGGCGTCGGTATGGATTCCCGTGTATCCCCGAAGTTCCTGAACGCCGGTGCCGGATTTGGCGGAAGCTGCTTCCCGAAGGACGTCTCCGCCTTAGCCGACATCATCAGAAAGGAAAACCAGGAGCCGGTGTTCTTGGATGCCGTCCTCAAAGTAAACGACCTCCAGCCGCTCAGAATGATTGACCTTCTGGAAGAAAAAATCGGCACCCTTGCCGGCAAACGCATCGCTGTGCTCGGCCTCGCCTTCAAGGACAACACCGATGACATCCGCGAGTCCCGTAGCATTCCGGTCATCGAAAAGCTCCTTTCCGCAGGAGCAAAGCCGGTCTGTTATGACCCGATGGCATCTGATTCCATGCAGAAGTTGTTCCCAACTGCAGAGTACGTTATAACCGCCGCTGAAGCGTTAACTGATGCGGATGGATGCCTTGTGATGACTGAGTGGTCGGAGTTTACCAAACTCGACAAAGAGTTCGACCAGATGAAAAACCGTGCAATTATCGACGGAAGGCACATCTTATCGATTCCGGATGCGGAAGGAATCTGTTGGTGAGTTCTATGGAAAAAGTAACTAAAGCAGTAATTCCCGCGGCAGGATTCGGCACTCGTTTCTTCCCGATAACCAAGGCAATGCCCAAAGAGATGGTGCCGGTTGTGGACAAACCGGTTATCCAGTATGTGGTTGAAGAGGCTGTTGCCTCGGGTTGTGACGACATCTTAATCATCACTGGACGAAACAAGCGGGCAATTGAAGATCACTTTGATGTCTCAGCTGAACTGAACCTGCATCTGGCAAACTCTGGAAACACTGAACTCCTGGAAGCAAGTGAGCGTCTTTCAGACCTTGCTGATATCCACTACATCAGACAGAAGGAACAGCGGGGCTTAGGTGATGCAGTTCTTTGTGCAAAGCAGCATGTCGGAGATGAACCGTTTGCGGTTCTCTTAGGGGACACTATTTGTTTGCCGGACAAAGGGGAAAAGCCGTGCACGGCACAGCTTGCAGATATGCTCGTCAAGTACCAGCAACCGGTTATCGGAGTTGAGGTAGTTCCGGAACACAAAATCAAGGATTACGGAATCATTGACGGTCGTCTGATTGAGGACAGAGTTTATCAGATTCTGGATATTATTGAAAAGCCGACTCCGGAGGAAGCTCCGTCAAACATTGGTGCTATGGGGCGTTATGTGCTGACGTCTGGGATTTTCGAGATCTTAGAGCATACGAAGCCGGGAAGAAAAGGCGAGATTCAGCTGACGGATGCTCTGAGTAAGTACACGGATTATCTTGGCGTCATCGCGAAGAGCACCCGGTATGATATTGGTGATATTGACACGTGGATTGTGTCAAACCTGAAACTCCTGATGATGGATGAGCGGTACAGGGATTTGGTTGTTGAGACAATGAAAGGATTCTAAGATTCTGATTTCAGGAATTGTGAGATATGGGTGATTCTGTAGAGAGCCAAAAGAACGACAAAAAGTCCTTCGGTCGTGATGTGGGAAAATTAGTTACTGGAACCATCATAGCGCAGGCTGTTGGAATCTGTCTCACTCCTATAATCACTCGTATTTTCAGCCCTGATATTTATGGTGTTGCTTCTGTTTTCATCTCGATTGTCAGCATCCTGACTGTAATCTCCTGCATGCGCTATGAGCTTGCAATTCTTCTGCCGAAAAATCAGAAGGAAGCAGGTGGAGTGTTTCTTGCCTGTATTGGTGTTCTCCTCTGTTTCACTGCAGTGTTGATACCGGTTTTCCTTTTCTTTGGAGAGGGGATTGTAAATATTTTCAACACTCCGGAACTCTCTCCGTATGTCCTTCTGATTCCGCTTCTGGTTTTCATTGACGGATTATATCTTGCACTCAGATACTGGAACACCAGAAACAAACGTTTTGGAACGCAAGCAGCAACTCAGGCACTGCAGTCAATTACTGGAAGCGGGTGTAAACTTGGGTTAGGTCTTGTAGGACAGATTCACGCTCTGTCGCTTATCGCTGCACAGATTGCAGGTCAGACTCTCGGCACCATCATCTTACTTATTCGCGGACTCCGTGCAGATTTTGCGATACTCAAAGAGAGCTGTTCTCTTTCTAATATCAAATCTCAGATGGTACGATACCGGAAGTTTCCGCTGATTGATACCTGGTCGAATCTTATGAATGTCATCTCCTGGCAGCTCCCAGTACTTATGCTGTCCGGATTTTTCTCTCCGGTTATTGCTGGTCTTTACACTCTTGGATTCTCGATGATTCAGATGCCGATGAGTTTTATCGGCGGTTCAATTCGTCAGGTGTTTCTGCAGCGCGGGGCTGTTGCAAAGCATGACGGCACACTTCCGCAGCTGACAGAGGAGATATGTTCTGTTCTTATTATGGTTGCTGTCATGCCGTTTTTGTTACTTGGAGTGGTGGGCGGAAATTTGTTTGGATTAGTGTTTGGTTCTGAATGGTACGAAGCAGGAGTGTTTGCGCAGATTCTTGCTCTTTGGGCAATGATCTGGTTTGTTGCTTCAATTATGAGCGAGCTAATCTACGTGATGGAGTTTCAGGGTTTCGGATTCTTCTACAATGTGCTGAATCTTTCCACGCGATTTCTGTCTCTGCTGATTGGTGGTATTGTCGGGAATGCGTATCTTGGGTTATTCCTGTTCATGATTAGCGGGGTGTTTGTGTATGGGTTTATGGGGTATGTGGTTGTCAGACGGTCTGGTGCTTCGTTTGCGGTGATTTGGCGAAATGTGCAAAAGGCTGTTCTGGCGTCAGTGGTAGGGGCTGGATTGGTGTTCTGTCTGAGTTTATCGGGAGTGCTACCGGAGTGGGTTGTTTGTGTCGCGGCTGTTGGGGTTGGAGTGGTTTATGTTGGGTGGTTAGTGCTGAAGGAAAAGAGGGTTAGGGAGTATTTGGGGTGGGGTTAATTCTATTTATTTATGGATGAAATCCAGAACTTGTTTTGTTGCTTCCCTCGCTCCGTCAAATCTCAACACGTTTATCAGAGAAACAACCAGAGAATAGAATTGACATACTGACAAACACAACTGCCTCCTAATTTTCTCTATATGATTGGAATCTTCATCTTCTTTCCATGTGAGATACTCTTGATATCTCCAGTAGTTCCATTTTTTTTCAAAATCAGCTTTAGGATGTTTTGAAATTCCTAGTTTCTCATAACCTTCCGTATTCAACAATGTCTTTAACTCCTCAAATGCATGTGGATATCTCTCTCTGAGTTTGTCTAACTGCCCGATACAGTGATTCAATGCCTCATTGATAAAACTCTTTTCGACTAAATTCCATGAGGGTGTATTTGAGAGATGTTTGTGTACTTCTATAAGGGCATAGTAAATATCATTGGGATTTTTGTAGGTTGTTGCTTGTGTATTTGTTCCAGTCCCGGTTCTATATGATAAGAGAGGTTTGTTGAGAATAGCTATTTTTTCTGCAAAGTAGAGCGTTGTAAACCCAAAGTAGAGGTCATTGTTTTTTTTGATTTCTTGAAATCTAAGGTTATATCTCTTGATGAAGTCATGTTTGTATAGTTTATTCCATGGGGCTGGATTTGTTATTGAGAATATGGATTGAGGTATATCTTTGTGTGATAGTGGTTGTTTGAGGTTTAATACAGTATTCGACAAACCGTGCTTTTTATTTGAGTGTTGTGATGTGTTTGTGTTGTATATCTTATATTCGAATATCGTTATGTCTGCATCAGATTTTTCAGCAGTATGGTACGCGCTTTCAAGCATTTCTGGTTCAAAGAAATCATCTGAATCTAAAAAAGAGAGGTATTTGCCTTTTGCCACATTTAATCCTAAGTTACGTGCTGCCCCTCCACCTTTGTTTTCCTGTTGTAAAATTCTGATTCTTGAGTCCTGTGAATTCTTCTCTAGTAGGATTTCCATAGAATTATCTGTCGAACCATCATCAACACAGATTATTTCAATTTCTTTTAGCGATTGGGACAATATGCTGTCGAGACATTGATTGAGATATTCAGACATATTGTATATAGGAATAATTACTGAGATTAAAGGGTTCATGTGTGGTATTAATTATTTGATGTGATATTATATCTATATAGCTAAATTTACAAAAATTATTTACAAATCAATTATCCTACTAGAGAAGAATTCACAGGACTCAAGAATCAGAATTTTACAACAGGAAAATAAAGGTAGTGGGGCTGCACGGAATAAAGGGATGCAGATTGCAAGAGGCGAATATATTGCATTTATGGATTCAGATGATTGGTATCCTTCTGCAAACGTCTTAGAAGAATTATATAATTCTGCGAAAAAATTCCATGTTGATATTGCTGGCGGATCACTCATATGTTGGGATGATGGAATATTATCACCTTCCAATGAATACGTGTTTTTCTCTTCTGGAATGGTGAGTTTTTCAGATTATCAAATATCTTTTTTCTATCAGCGTTTCATCTATTCTCGTAGGATGTTGATGGATCATGGAATTGTATTTCCTGATTATTTACGAGGACAGGACCTGCCGTTTTTTGTGAATGTGATGACAACTGTTGGTTCATTCTATGCATCCCAACTTCAAACATATTGTTACAGAGTTGGACACAAGAAAATTAACTGGGATATCCGAAAAGCAAATGATTATATGAAATGTATCATTGATTTGTTGAAATTATCTGTGGAGCATGGTTACCCTAAACTCCATATGTTTGCTTTAAAGGAATATCAGAATCACTACAATCGATATATCACATTAAAATTGGATTCTAATAATCCTCTCTTCCCATCTTTAATTCACAACGCAAATGGATATATTCATCCAAATCTTGTTAAAGAAGGCTGTCATGATATTTTTACAAAATATCTTTTCTCTTCTTGTTCAGGAATAGTGTTTGGGAATTCAACAGGATTTAGAGTTGTTCGTTATGTGTCATGTATAAAATCAATCTTTATTCTGCGATATATGAGTGTTGTATATCTTCATCAAAGCAAAGAACTATGGGGCAGACTATACAAGAATCTAAGGAGAAACTAATTGTCTACTGATACTATACTTATAACTATCTGGATACGATTCATAGTGTTTGTGGGGTTAGTACCCCTCAATGATATTAGTTGGAAAATAAATGATGGGGATGAAATATCTCAATGAACTACCCATATACTCTCGCTAGAGTATACCTTAGCCATCATAACTACATTTTCAAATAGAACTAGCGTATTCTCATCCGTAGGAGTTATTCTCACACTTTTTCCATTAGAATCAGCGTACCACAAACCACTCAGTTCATATCGATCATCACGAACAATGACATATTCTACAAGGTGTGGAACATCCACATTCTCTGAATACAGTTTGTCTCCGCCATTTTTGAAAGAAAAATATGCCATATCATAATTCAGATATCCCTTTGAACCTGGATAATATCTCATTACAGGCTGGTCAGTATAGATGGATGAACCAGCAGGAATGTATTCTTCCAGACTATTCAAAGCTACCATTTCAGTTTCGGTGAAATAATCAGTGTCAGCAATCATCAGCCCATCAAATGCAGTACTATCACGTGATTCAGCCATGATAGGAGAAGCCACAATTAATGCTATGCAGAGCAAGATGGCAACAGGCACTCCTCTTTTTCTTCCATTATCATTTTTCATAGAGGAAACAAGATTTGCAATAACTGCACAACCAACAGCCATAATTACCGCATAGACAGGTGACATTACCAAACGAAGCCGATCTAACTCTAAATCCGTACTCAGCCATGATTCAACAATTTCTGCAACATGTGGGGCAAAGACAAGAGTCAAAACAATACCAAACATACCAAAGACGGCAATTTTCTTATTCATCATCTTTGGAGACAGAAGATAGTAAATCCCAAAGAGGATGAAGACAATCATCATTGCAGTTGAGATAAGGCTAAACCAGGCAGAAACTCCAAATTCTCCAATTAAAACTTGATTCCAAGCATCAAGAGATTCAGCCGCAGAAGTTTGAGCGAAAACACTTCCGGAAGAGCCGCCGGATTCAATGACTTCTTCGACGACACTTCCTGGAACATCACCGGGGATTACAGGGGTTGAGGGAACAGCAACCTGCGGGATATCAGTTCCAGGATTGGATGGGTTTATAACAGGTGTGGATGGAACACTCTGTAAAATCTTTTCAAGGTATTTGGAAACCCATGGCGCACCGTATGGACCAACCAGCAAACCAACTGCTGATACCAGATAGAAGAAGCCAAGAGTAAGTTTCTGCAGAAGAGTGAATCTGTAGCGGTAAATAAGGAGGAAAACAAAAATCCCCGTCATCATCAATGCAACAGGAATTAACTGCGCATGGTGTACCAGTACCATATACAGCATAACAAACAACACTAGAAGGAGATGAGAGAATTTAAACTCCTTACCCCATCTAAACATGCCGTAAAGAATGATGATGAAAGCAATGGTGGAGTGCATCCTCGGCATTGGATAAACAGCATACTGAATGATAACCGGAATCATTACATAGAAGAAAGAAGCAAGAAGCGGCAACTGAGATGATTTGGTAAAGTGCTTTGCAATATGGTAGATGAAGACAGTTGATACAATGATAAGCGGTGTTGCAGTAAGATAAAGGGTTGTATAGGTATCAAGACCGGAAAGCAGCGATGCCATCACTGAGTCAATATGGAAGAGGCAATAGTTTGTATACTGCCCAAGAATGGATTCAACATGCCCGCTTTCCACAATCGTCTGAATCCAGTTTAAATGTACTGGAACATCAGTCCATCCATAGTAATATGCATGGGTAAACAGCGTGGAGAATACCTGGAGAACAAATACTGCCATCAGTTCAAGAAGAATAAGCGGAGTGAAACGCTTGCCTGATTCTTTTGCAAATATCTGCAATACTATGAGAGAATACAGTGCGATGATAAACAGAAGAAATATCGCATCGCGCGTGTCTGTTACCAGAATCCAGACAAAAGCAGCAGAGAATAAAATGCCAAATATCTTCAAAAGCCATTGCGGTGAGAATTTTTCTGACAGATAAACTTCTGAACAGAGTTTCAAATCACCAGAGAATATCGATTTCCTGTTTATTATCAGAATTATTGATACAAGGACCAGAGATATGAATAGCGGCAGTCCTTTGAACATCCAGCTAAAGTTTCCGTTCAACAGGAGGAAAAGATACACTGCAATAGGTGCTGCGAGCAGTACATACGGAAGAATATAACATATGTTAAGAATTACTCTGAGAAGTTTTTGTATCATTCTGGTATCCCGCTAGGTTTTTCGTCACAATCAAAAGAGATTCTGACCAATCCTACTATAAGAGGATTCAAAAAATGTGTCGGAATCTGGACCAGTGATGATAATATTTATACAGAAAATTTCAAAATTTGATTAATCTAAATGATGGTGAAATCCTATGAAAACAGGATGTAAACAGATTCATCAAAAGATTAATTACGAACTGTCCACAAATTAAATCCTATTATAGAAGGAAGTTAGAATAAGATGAAAAGACAATATATCATCCTTTCAGTACTATCACTCATACTCATAACAATAGGTCTTTTATCATCATGGGTGACACCATGTTTGGGGTATGAACCAAACATATATGCGTCAACCCCACTTCTCTTCTGGATTGGGTTGGCATCCTGTTATTTAGTAGGAATTGCATTCACATTAATTTCGACATTTAAACCGGAAACACCACGTCTTGTACCTTATCTTGGATATCTCCAATTAGCTCTTGCCTCAATCTCATTAATGGCACTGCAGATTATTCGTGGATATAAATTACTGAATATTTCTGGTGATACTGGTACTCATATTGGAAGAATTAATACTGTACTGTCCACAGGTAACTTACCAAATACTTATTATCCGAATATTTATTCAGAACCAGTGACATTCCAACTTCTTTCAGGTATCAATGCGGATGTCATATTACAGATTCTCCCAATTATATCTCTCTGTATATTCACAATTGGAATTCATATTATTGCAAAACACATTTTCCCAAACAGAGGTGAAGTTTACTTTGCCACTGTGATTGCTTCCTTCCTCCCATGGGGTTCTGCTATTGTTGTCAGTTCATATGAACTCTATTATGTGGGAATGACAATTCCAACCTTGGTCATGTTGCCCTTATTTATCTATTTGACTGTCCTGTGTCTGAAGGGAAACAAACTCTGCTTTATACCACTTACAATTGTTGGCTTGTCCACTGTATTCTATCACCCTCATGTTGCAATCATGGTTCTTGCCATATCTGCAGTTGCCTTGTTCATATCCATCATCCATAGAATAAAACACACTGACATTAGTGCATCTTCTATCCTGAAGTTATGTGTTCCGTTTGCAGTAACGTTATTTGGATTTTTTGTGCATCAATGGGATTTCTTTTCTGGAACAATTACATCAGGAATCAACAAGGTGTTTGGTGTTTTCTTTAATAAAGAGGAACCAACACTCCCCCCTGTCGTAGATCCAGTAGAGAATCCAAATACAAACCCTTCATCCCCACCATCCGCAGTTATCCCTGGTGAAAACATACCTGTCGATGGTAATATTGTTGATATTGGTTCAACTATCGTCCCTCCAACTGTTGAGTTAGATTTTATTGATAATATTCTTGCATCTATTGGAGATTTGTTGGGTGTTTCCTCCATACGTACTGCTGTTGAGTATGGTTACTCGATTGATACCGTGTTCCAGATTGCTGGAATTAACATCTTTATCTATGGAATGTTATTCATTGCCAGTTGTATATTCCTATGGAAATATATGAAAGATGGGCGGTATTTCTACCTGAAGGTTGTTTATCTTGGTGCTATGGCTATGTTACCCCTCATGCTTGTTGCTCTTGTAGGGGATGTTGTTGGGGGTTGGGGAAGATTTAAGTCTCCTATTTACATTGCCGCTCTGTTCTCATGTGGATTTGTGTTATATCGTCTATATCTAAAGATAACAGCAGGGGGTGTAAAGAATACTGCAATACGCTTAGGTTCAATATTTCTTATTCTCTCTTTAGTTTGTGGCATGAGTGTTTATGCATTTCATCCATCCCCCAATACATTAAATGGCGGTTACCAAACAACCCAGACGGAATTGACTGGGGCTGAGACTCTCCTCCCGCTAATTGAGTATGATTATAGTGCGACAACTGGAGTCTATTTTACGGGTATGCAGCGGTATGTGACTGCTCTGTATAACCATTTATCCCTTCCAGGTCGTGATGATACTGCTTATGATGAGGGACTTCCTTATCATTTTGGATATGATACTGGCGCGTCATCACTTGTGGAAAATATCAGGGATGGAGAAAAATATGTAATTGTAACTGAAAAAGACCGTGAGTATTATCAGGCATATTATCCCCATATGATGCTACATAGGTATGGGCCTGAGGATTATGAGCATCTGGGAGTGGATGCTGGTCTTCATTATGTGTATGAGAATGGGGGTTTTGGCGTCTATGCTGTTTATTTGAATCTTTAGTCCAATTGTATATTTACTATACTATTTTTTAATATACACACATACATATATATATGTGCAATCCTGTTCTTCCCCATAACCATGTATAATCAATTTCAGATTGTTCCATCAAATAAGGTTCATTGACTATCTGTAATTCTGGTGTGTGGCATTTACATAACAGCCTATTTAAGTTCAGGTATTGGTCTTCTAGAGATATAAGACAAGACGCATTTGTTCGAAATTCTCGTATTTCTGATGATTTGTGTCATATGTCTGGAACTAATCGTTCTATCTTCTAGCTTTTCAGAAGATACTTTATCTAAGCAAGAATATACTGGATATTCATATCTTTATAGAACATCTTAAAGAATGTTTAGAATAATCCAGTAAATTCCTTTTATGTGTCTGAAGCAGAACGTAGACGTCGATGTGTATGAACATCAGAAGGACTGGGTTTTCTCTCATAGCAAATCCATAGATGATGTCAGATGCTTTTACTTGAATCTTTCTCTGTCCAT
Source organism: Methanocorpusculum parvum (assembly GCA_015063085.1). Classification (GTDB taxonomy): domain Archaea; phylum Halobacteriota; class Methanomicrobia; order Methanomicrobiales; family Methanocorpusculaceae; genus Methanocorpusculum; species Methanocorpusculum parvum_A. Next base: position 47,796 of record SUTD01000003.1, on the reverse strand, counting down.
TCACTTTCCAGAAGAACTAGATGAACCGAAGATGACTCAATCTTTATCCTCACAGCTGAACGAAGATAAACTGTTCTTTCAGAACTCCAAAGTTTAAGTCCTGTTTTAAACTAATGATATCTCCGATGACGTTGCTCATATATAAATATATAATACAATATTTACTCTCCTCTTCTCTTTAACAGAGATAGCTCACTATATTTTTGGTTTTTGGTGATGAGTAGTACAAGATGATATATATAGGCAGAAGTACTCGATGTTATACAATTAGGCCTATTCATTATTCTCCTATATTTCGTAATTGCTCTTGATATATCTCAATCTCCTTTGACACTGTATATTCCCAAGTATATCTTTTTGCATATTCAATTAATGCATGTTTATCAATATCGGCTAGAGAGTATAAACACTTGGATACTGCATCTCCAAACCTCTGTTCAAAGTCCTTACCTGAGGGGACTATCAATCCTAATCCGCCCATTGCTTCAGGAATTCCACCAGCATCGCTTGCAACAATTGGCACCCCACACGAAAATGCTTCTAATATTACGCATGGCCACCCCTCCGTCCTACTCGGAAGAATCATCACATCAAATAGATTCATCCAAAACATAACATCGCCATGTTCCACCCAGTCTACAAATGTTACTGGAATGTTATTTAATGTACATTGATTTTGGATATCAGATGACATGGGGCCAGTTCCAATAACAATAAACTCAACATCCAAGTTGTTGGCCATAATCATTTTAAAGATCTCGGGTAGTTTATCTGCACGTTTATGATGGTGAAGGCGACCGATAAACCCAACAACGTATTTCTTAGTTTGATGGAAAGACGTCTTTTCAGAGGAAAGTTCTTTAGATATGGGATGAAAACGTGACAAATCGACGCCATTCGGAATTACAGATGCAGAATTCCCATTAAAACCATAGGATATTGCATTGTTTAGTGAATCTTGACTGACAAAAATACAGTGACTCGCATTATTCAATGCGGTCATGATGTATTTCCTCCGTCTCCTACTGGTTGCCGCTCCTTCATTAATATCACCCCCATGTGTTGTAATTATATATGGAATTTCGAGTTTTTTTGCAACAAGCATGCCTATATATCCGTGTGGATAGCTCCAATGAACATGAAGAAGGGTATTTGATGTGGGATTTATTTCTTTAAGAATTTTCTTAGATGCCTTTTTTGCAAGAATTTTGACATATATTGTTGCAATTAATGACCAATTAGTAGATACTACGTGAATATTTTCTTTATCATATATTTCCTTAGTATATAATGATGAAGAATGTAGCGGTTTCCCGTTTATCATTTGGTATGCCAATTGAACTGTTTTTGGGTATATAAAATGTGTGATAATCGTCTTTGGGAAAATACCTTCATTTCTTAATGCATTTATTCTCTCCACGATGAAGGGTGAGGGATACAATTTTTCTCCTTGGACTTCAACACCACTATTCAATCCGTTCAATATAATGAGATTAATCGTAGCATCATTTGACATTACATCTTCACCTTTTTCTGCACCTGTAATAACCATTCCTGATTATTTAGATACCACTGAATTGTCTTCACAATACCTTCATCAAACATAATCTCCGGCCTCCACCCCAAATCCCTGCCAATTTTTTCCGGATTGATCCCGTATCTTCTGTCATGCCCCTTCCTGTCAGCAACGTAGGTTATCAAATCCTCCGTAATTTCTGGATCATAGTTATCATGAAGATAGGACAGAACAAGTTTTACAATATCAATGTTGGTCTTTTCATTGTGCCCGCCGATATTGTAGATTTCACCAACCTTAGCATCACGGAGCACGAGGTCAATTGCCCTGCAGTGGTCTTCGACGTAAAGCCAGTCGCGGATGTTTTTCCCGTCACCGTAGACTGGAAGTGGTTTGTGTGCCAGGCAGTTCTGGATTAAGAGTGGGATGAGTTTTTCCGGATACTGATATGGACCGTAGTTGTTTGAACAGCGGGTGATGTTTGCAGGGAATTTATGGGTGTCAATGTAAGATTTGACAATCATGTCTGCGGATGCTTTGGATGCGGAGTATGGGCTGTGCGGGTCAAGCGGTGTGGTTTCTGTGAAGTATCCTGTATCTCCAAGCGAACCATAGACTTCATCGGTTGATACCTGGAGGTATTTTTTGCCTTCCTTGTAGGCGTCTCCTTCCATAAGCCATGCATTTCTTGCGGCATCAAGAAGCGTGGTGGTTCCGAGGACATTGGAGATGACAAACTCTTTGGATGAGAGGATGGAGCGATCCACATGGCTTTCCGCTGCGAAGTGGACAACGTAGTCAACGTCATGGGTTTTGAAGATGCTGTTTACACACTCTTCATCGCAGATGTCCCCTTTGATGAAAAGGTAGTTCTCTCTGCCCGCAACTTCTTTGAGGTTCTCTTCCTTTCCTGCGTAGGTGAGTTTGTCGAGGTTGATGACTTTGACGTCATTATCGTAGGTTTTGAAGAGGTAGTGGATGAAGTTTGACCCAATAAATCCACATCCGCCGGTGACAAGGTAGGTTTTCATTTTTCTTTCCCGCTGTAATGTTGTAGAGTATATTTGCTGTATTTGTTAATACGAGTTGTCACTAATCAATAGTTATTCTAAAAAGGAAGTGGTTGATTATTAACATTTCAGAGCAGTCCTTTCTCTGCATCTGCTGCAATTTCTAAGATGTACTGACCATAGGCAGTCTGCTTCTGTTCTTCCCCTAAGGCTTTGAGCTGTTCGAGGTTGATGAATCCGCGTCTCCAGGCAATCTCCTCGATGCAGGAGATATAGTATCCCTGTCTTTCCTGAACGATTTCAACATACTTGCTTGCAAGGAGCATGTTCTTCGGCGTTCCGGTATCGAGCCAGGCCATTCCGCGGCCCATTAAGACGACGTTGAGTTTTCCGCGGGCAAGGTATTCATTGTTGACTGAGGTGATTTCAATCTCTCCGCGTGCGGACGGCTTAACGTTTTTGGCGATTTCCACAACATCGTTGTCATAGAAATACAGTCCTGGCACGGCAAACTTGGATTTTGGATGCTCAGGTTTTTCTTCAATAGATGTGACGTGTCCTTCCTTGTCGAATTCAACAACTCCGAATGCGGATGGATTGGATACGGGATATCCAAAGACCGTTGCTCCGGGATTCCCCTTTGCCTGGCGTAATGTGTCTGAGAATCCCTGTCCATAGAAGACATTGTCCCCTAAGATGAGACAGACGCTGTCGTCTCCAATGAACTCTTCTCCGAGGATGAATGCTTCGGCAAGGCCATTTGGCGCGTCTTGGATTTTGTAAGTAAATCTGCATCCTAGTTTGGAACCGTCACCTAAGAGCAGTTTGTAGTTCTCAATGTCTTCCGGTGTTGAGATGATGAGAATCTCATTGATTCCAGCAAGCAGGAGAGTGGAGAGTGGGTAGTACACCATCGGTTTGTCGTAGATGGGGAGCAGTTGTTTTGACACAGCAATGGTTATTGGATAGAGACGAGTGCCGTGACCACCTGCGAGGATAATGCCTTTCATATTTCTTGTATGTATGTTTGTGTTGCTGTGAAATTAATTATATGGTGATAATTCTTTACTGATTCCAACACCGTTCTAAACATGCTGTGTTTTCATTTAATAGATCTGAGAATGAGAGAGTGGGAAATACAGTTTTTGGGCGGGTGGTAGGTGGGGCGCGATGTGATGTCATGTACAGTGAAACAATTCGCAGCTCGGTGTTCAGATGGAAATAATGCATTATCTCTGATTTGTGTGACACCAGCCAGTTGTGTCTTTTGGAATGCTTTGATGCTGGTGTTTTCCTGTCCATGGTATTGGAGAATTTATTTACAGTAGAGGTTATTCCTGATTTATCAATAACAGGCGGATAGTTTTTACATTCAATTGAGTAGAATATGCTTTTTTCCACATCAATACATACTATATCAATATCTCCAATATTTTCGGATAAGGAAAATATCTTGGACGGATTAAAACCACGATGAACAATAAAGTCTGTATGTTCTTTCATCCAGTTCTCGACAGAAATTTCGAAAGCTTCTCCATCCAGATTGCGGAATTTTGATTGCCATATTTTCAGCTCTGGAGACTGAGCAACATACCCTCCATGTTGAATGGCCAATCCTAAATCGTTGAAAAATACTGCCCAATTCCTGTTACTGATAACAATTTCATTATTATCTTCTGTGTAACCTTTTATTTTCACTATTGGATGAGAGTAGAATGAATATGGGAAGTAATGTTTGTCTATGTCATACATGTCATAGATATTCTTACCATCTATTTTGTTCCACTGATTTCGGTATGTCAGGCAGAATTGATTTATTGCTTCTTCCCCTTTTTCTTTATCCAACCCGTGTTTTTCCCATAATTGATTTATCAGTTCGGATTCGAGACAGACGGAAAATGCTAAGTCTTGGGGTAATTGAATGGTGGTTATTACTTCATTGAATTTTTCTAATTCACAGTGGGTTAATCCGAATTCAGCAAGACATGCTTTATCGAATTCTTCCAGCATTTTTGGTGAGAGAGATTGATTTTTTGGTCGGTAATGTTTGTATGACTGATTCCCCATGAGGAGGATATCTTCAGTTCTCTCTCCGCCATATGCATTCCATTCAACTCCGACATTCTGGTTAATCATGATGTCAGTTGGTTTGAATATCAGATGTAAGGTGTTCTCCGGATTTTTATGATGTTGCTCTCTTTGGAGATTTCGAAGGTTTTGTATTTTTGAAAATAACACTGCATCTGCTAATAACTCCAGATAGTCTTCGATTCCAAATTCTTTATTCCCAGAAGGAGACTCGGCACTGATTATCTCAATCAGATGCTGTAGCGACCTATGGAGTTCTGTTTTTGCCTGGTCTCGATTGTGATAATGGTCTACAAATATTTCCAAATGCGGGAGGGAGGCGTAGTTTTGTTTTTCCAACTGCTGATATTCACGGACAAAGAGATATGCGAGAAGTTCGTATTGTCCTATGATAATGGAGAGGAGAGCACGAATATCATAGTTATGGATTTTTTGATGAATATGCTGATACATTATTTCTAATCCATTCGTCAGGAACATTCGGATCTCCTCCTGATCTTTTATCGTGTCTCCTACTTTGATGTTTTGATTTACTTCTTTAAGGAGAGCAGAAATTGACTGCTCCATATTTTTCGCCAAACAAGGGAATAAAATCGGGAGATTGAATCCGTAGTGCGATATTGCGGGAAGGATTATTACTTCGTTTTCTGAATCTGCCTCTTTTTGTTCTTCAAACAAATATTTTTTCGAGCAGGTCTTTAGTCCTTTTTTACTCCACAAATTTTCCTGCGGGAAATAATATGCTATAAATCCATACATTGTTGGAAATAAGCCGACACGTCCATAGTCAACCTCCTCATCCACAATGACAGTGAGGATGTTTATCCCTTTCTTTCCCTTTAATGAAGTAACATAGTTTTCATCTTCCTGGAATCCGGGAGGGAATGGTTTATCTTCAGAAAGGTAGGTATTGAAGATGGATATCAATCCTTCTATAAGAAGAGATGCAGCATATTTTTTATCGATATGTGATACACTATATGTTGGAATCTGTGGGCTGTATGCCTGCCAAAGGTCATTTTGTATTTTGTTTATGTGGATTGTGTAATAGTATTCGGTCACAAATAAAGAATAGCTTCCAAAAACATATAATGTTGATGATTACTGGGGAGAAATTTGTCAACAAATTATTAGTCTTCGGAACAGATTGTGTCAATCTCAATATTGCAGATTTCATCAGCATAATAATCGGCATCTAAATAATTCTTATCACGTAAACCATTGGTGATACCGATACATTTTACTCCAAGAAGTTTTGCTGTTTTTGTATCTTCCTCGGTATCACCAATAACTAGTGCTTTATTGAATCTAAGTTCTTTTAATGCAGAGTATTTTGGGTTTTCCTGAGTACTATGGCAAATAATAATCTCATCAAAGAAGTTTACTATCGCTAAATCTTTTAATTGTCTCAATAGGTTTTTATCATTATTTCTCATCGTTACCAGGTAGATTTTTTCAAAATAATTCTTAAAGTTATTAAGGGTTTTGTCTACATCTGGTTTCAGATAATCAAACTGAAGGTATTCGGGCATCTCAATGTTCTCCATCCACATCGTAAGAAAGTCATCATATGTTCCTTGAAAAAATGATTTTTTGAGGACAATATCGCGTTTGACCATATTTCTTATGAGGTTCCAATATTCATCTATATCAAGAGGGGTTCCGCCATAACACCCTATAATGTCCTTGTAACAATTGTAATGACGGAATTTACCCTCAAGAATTGGTCCATCTAAGTCTATAAACAGATAGTCATATTTTTTCATGACAACAATCCTTTTTCATGTAATGAACACATATACCGATATTCTTTCTCCAATCCGGATGTTAACGTCTCTTCTTCTGGGCAGAGATATCGGGACATTTTATCAGCATTAAACACAAGATTCCTCACAGGCATATTCTTGTTTAATATCTGAACATCCAGACATTTTCCGGAGATACTTATCAGTGTCTCAACAATTGTTTTCACAGATGCAGGGGTATTGGAGACGATATTTATTGGCCCCACATCTTCATTTAGATTAAAGGATTTCCAGATGGCGCGGCAACAGTCTGTAATGTAGATAAATGAACGTAGCTCTAACCCGTCAGTGAATATAACAGGTTCTTCATTCCTGAGAATTTTGCGGACTGTCACGGGAATCAGCTTTTGATAGTCTTCTTCTCCAGGTCCGTAAATGTGTCCAAGACGGAGGGTGTGGCACTCAATCCCATTTTGTAATGCGTGTTGTTGAACAACTTGTTCACAGTAGAGTTTTGAAAATCCATATAAACTAACTGGGTTTGGAATTGTTTCCTCAGTAATTATGGATTCTGTTCCATAAACATCTAGGGTGCTAATGTTAATAATTTTCTTTGGAATAGAGGGGAGATTATTCAGTAAATGAATGGTATTTGTTATGTTTTCTGCGGTCCGTATAATGTCATTCGCTTCAGAACCGGACTTGGGAGTGAAAGCACCCATATGAAGTACTACGTCAATTTTGGAAATGCCAGCATTGATAAAAGCCTCTTTAGTGAACGTATAGTTATTATGAGGGATACATGTGTAAGGTTCAATCTGTTTGCTTGATAATAAGATGATATCCTCAGTATTAACTAATTGGTTTTCACTTATGAATCTCAAGAAATTTTGTCCAATAAATCCTGTGGCACCAGTTATCAGTATCTTCATGTCAACACATTATGGATATAATAATTCATTCTTAATTGCATCCATGGTCGTAAGGAGTGGCATTCTATCCATCCCACGAATCCAAAGCAGTCCATCAGGGAGAGGGTTAATCTTCTTCTTTAAATCCGGGAATTCATCATAGAGGGCGATATCTTTGAAAATTTTTGGCATATTTAATCCAGCTTTCGTGAAGAAGTAGACTGTTGTGAAGAAACGTGAAATGTTGATTTCAGTTGGGTTTGGAAACCCATTCATATCATATGTCATATCCACACCATAAATTCCATGAGGTTGTGAATCAACAGACAATATTGCATCTTTCGCCACTTGCGTAACCACATCATCAGAACAAGTTTCTCCGACACCAGTGATGCCAGTAATTCCGGATAATGTTCTGTTTCCAAAATTCCAGGTTTTTCTTTTTCTCGTCTGAGCAACAATAAGTTTCCCTTCGTGCCAGATAGAGAGCCATGTTACCGTCTCAGGAGAGAGAAGTTCTGCTGCTGTAAATGTCCCCCATCCGTTAAACCGGTCAATCCAGTTTTTCGCAAGATCATAGTTATTTGTTGGAAGTGCTCCTTTCCCGCCGCCACCAACAACTGCACGAAGCCATATGGTTCCATCAGCATTTCCCAGTTCATCAAATGCCAATTTTAAATCAGCTTCATCATTAATAATAGTCGTTTTTGGGACTTTTATTCCTGCCTTCTTCCAAATTTCATATGATTTTCCTTTATCAACACAATTCAGGATGACTTCATGGCGTGGCATGAATATTTTTGTCCCTGTATTTGTAATCTCATCCCTTATTTTTGACGCCTCACGTATTTCTATATCATTCTGAAAATGAATCAAATCCGGTTTTTCTTTATTCAGAAGAGAAAGCAAACTGTCTTTGTACGTTGGTTCTACTGCATATGGGACATGGTATTTACGATGAGCTGAGGAAAGAATAAGATCGAATGGTTCACTTCCCATTCCTATGACATATTCCATTTTTGGACATTCTAAAAGTGATTTGATAACATTTTCAGAAGGAGCGCCGCCAGCACCTGCAATGAGTATCTTTGACATGATATCCTACTATAGTAGGATTCAAAAATCGTGTCACAAACTTAGATCGGTGATAATAATTTTATCCAGAAAATTTCAAAATTTGATTAATCTAAATGATGGTGATATTATACGAAAATAGGACATATACAAAACCATCAAAACATTAATTACTAACCACCCACAAATTACATCCTACTATAGTAGGATTGGGATTGGATGAAAATCAGGGATTTACATAAAAATGATGCTGAACGAATGCTTGAATGGATGCAGAATCCAGATATCGCAGATAATTTCCGATTTGAACCATCCAATATTGATATAAGCACCACTACATCATTCATAGAAGCCTCACTAAATAATACAAGCAGTCAGCATTATGCTGTAACAGATGACGAAGATCGATATATGGGAACAGTGAGCCTAAAGAATATTGATTTTGAGAACAAAAATGCTGAATATGCCATTTCTCTACATATGGATGCTATTGGAAAAGGGTATGCCAAATTTGCAACCAATGCAATTCTTGATATAGCATTCAATAAACTGAAACTAAATCGAGTATATCTAAACGTTCTCTCAAAAAATATTCGTGCGATAAAATTCTATGAAAAATATGGATTTATTTTTGAAGGAGAGTCTAAAGAACACCTATTCCATAAGGGAAACTTTGAGAGTTTAAGATGGTATAGAATATTAGCTTCTGAAAAAGAGGCTATGGATAAGAGTTGATTATCTCAATCACATACTCAATCTCTTCCTCTGTCATCCCATTATACATCGGCAGACTCAGAATCTCATCTGCATACCCTTCTGTAATCGGGAAATCTCCTTTTGCATAGCCAAGTCTTGCATAGCTCTCCGCAAGATGGGGGGGAATTGGATAGTGAATCATCGTCTTGATTCCTTTTTCCAAAAGATACTGAGTGAACGCTTCACGCTCAGAGCAACGAACAACAAACTGATGATACACATGATCCGAACCCGCAAGAGTTTTCGGAAGGACAATCTTTGGGTTGGCAATTTCTCGGAGATAACAGGCTGCAATCCATTGGCGTTCATCAGTCAACTCATCCAGATGGCGAAGCTTCACAGAAAGAAGAGCTGCCTGAATCTCATCCAGGCGGGAGTTCACTCCTTCCACCTCATTATGGTATTTTACCCGGCTTCCATAATTGCGCAGTGTCATGATTTTATCAGCGAGCTCTGCGTTATTGGTGATAATTGCCCCTCCGTCGCCGAATGCTCCGAGATTTTTAGTTGGGTAGAAGCTGAAACAGCCAATGTCCCCAAATGTTCCTGTCATCTGTCCGTCAAAACAGGCACCATGAGACTGCGCGCAGTCTTCAATGATATAGAGATGATATTTTTCTGCGAGTTTCTGAATCGCGCGCATATCACAGGACTGGCCGTAGAGATGCACCGGCAGGATTGCTTTTGTCTTTTTCGTAATTGCCGCCTCAATTTTCCAGACATCGATGTTGTAATATTCATCCGGTTCTACGAAAATCGGAGTCGCTCCATTCTCCGTAATTCCCATAACCGATGCGATATACGTATTTGCCGGGACAATAACCTCATCACCTTTGCCAATTCCCAGTGCACGCACTGCAAGGATTAATGCATCTAGACCGGAGTTCAGACCAACACAGTATTTTGATCCAGTAAACTCTGCGAAGCTTTTTTCAAAGGACTCGACTTCTTTTCCCAGAACATACCAGCCAGAACGAAGGGCTCGAAGCGCGGCTTCTTCGTACTCCTGCTGATACATTTTGAACTGGCGGTCAAGAACGTTACACTCGATATTCATGGCTGTTAATCCATGTAATAAATTCGCTGTAGTCGCGTATATAGTCATCTTCATTGTAATAATCAGATGCGGCAACACAAAGAACTGAGTTCTCAACAAGCCAAATCATGTCTCTCCATATACAGGGGGTGATAATGAGACCTTTTGAGGGGTCGTCAAGAATTACTTCTGTTTTTTCTTTGCCATTGTCTAAGAGGATTTTCACAGAGCCGTATGGACAGAAAAGTAACTGCTTCAGTTCTTTGTGGGCATGTGCTCCTCTTTCAGTGTTTGCTGGGACACCATGGATATAGTAGATGCGTTTGATGGGGAAGGGGAGGTCTCGCTCTGCTTCGAAGAAGGAGAGGGAACCTATGTTTGGGGTGGGTACAGTGTTTATGGTGATAAGGTGGGTTTGCATCTCTGATAATTTATTAGAGATGAGGGGTAATAAATATTGTATGAGTACTGAGTGTTCTGAAGATAATTTGCCCTTAGTCACTATCATCACACCAACATACAATAGTAACCCACAATATCTAAAAGAGGCAATTGAATCAGTTTTGGTGCAGACATATCCAAAGATTGAATATATTATAACCGATGATGGGTCTAAGACGTTTTCAAATGAGTTTGTAGAGAAAACGTTATTAAATAATAATCATGGGAACGTATCTTGGAGAATAATTAAGAATAAGCATAATATCGGAACTGTTAGGAATGTAAATGGAGCGATTCAGGAGTCTCACGGTAAGTATATCTTTTTCTTAGCACATGATGATGTATTTCTTGATTCAGAGTGTATCAGTGATGGAGTTAATGAATTTAATAAATCAGGTGCACACCATATTTTCTTTTGTAGTATTTTAATCAATGAGGTTAACAATAAGAAGTTGCGTGAAATTCCAACCCCATTACAAAAAAGAAAACTTCAGAGATATTCTGCGCAAAAACTATATTTAGATTTGCTAGTCGGAGGTTATATTATTGGCTCATCCACAGCATATTCTAAAGATCTATTTACAGAATATGGTCTTTTTGATGAGCAGTATGTCCTTCTAGAAGATTATCCAAAACAGTTAGAATTGCATAATCTGGGAATCAAGGTTCATTATTGTAATCGTACTCTTATTAGATATCGTTCTGGTGGTGTGAGTATTGGTACTTTTAATCAGATTCTTTATAATGATAATATCTTATTGAATGATAATCTCCTAAGGGCAACAAATGGAATAAATAAGATGCGTCTTCTATTTAATAGAAGGTTATTAAATTTACGGAAATATTGTGTTGATGCAAAGATTGATGCAAAAGAATATATTCATGTTATTTTTGAATTCTCTAATTTGCTCGTTATATTTTTAATCTTGTTTATAACATCCCCCACATGCGGTATTGGAATAATAGATCGTATCTTATATCATCGTGGGTAGAATATGAATTCTAACAGCATCATTCTCTGAAATCAGAGTCATCTTCTCCCAATAAATCTTAACTTTGAATGATGATGTTTTGCTACATACCCTAAATAAAATAATGTTTGGTGTTATGTTTTGAAAACAGTTTGATACATGGTGTCATTATTACTAATTCCCAATCACATGCATTGGTTTGGATTTCCGCTTATCTTTCTTCCACAAACTCCATCACACATCTGATACACCCATCCATGTTTAGATACTCAAACTGTGAGAACCTTCCAACCAAATCTACACCATACCCGCCAAAGAATTCCTTCACCCTCGCAATATTCTTCAGATACTCTAAATCATAGACAACATACGCATGCTCAAACTTATCTACAGCAGCATGCACGACATCCTCCGAAACGGGAACAATGCCCATCCGAACAAGTCCGTCAATCGTGTGAGATATCAACTCATCGTCAGACATCTTAGAAACATCATCGCCCTCGTTGTAGGTAATCTCCGCAAGAACTGCAGCACACCCCTCAGGTGCAACATTCTTCGAGAAGTTTGATGGGAATGACAGACGGTTGAATCTTCCCCATTTATCCTCTGGCACATACATCCAGGAAATATCTGGAACATCTCCTTTGAATCCCACACTGATGCAGGCAATTGAGTTATAACGAAGCGCATGAACTGCTTCCTGAATTTCAGCTGGAATGTCTTCTAACGTTGGAAGCAGAACCTGTAGCGGGATAGTGGAGATAACTCTGCCTGCAGTAATTGTCTCAGAGCCGTTGCTGACTTCCCAACCGGCATCAGTCTTACGAACAGACGTCACGGCAAATCCGGTTTTGATATTGTCAACAACCGGGCGTGCAATCGCCTGAACAAGTTCTTCAATTCCTCCGTCGATTGGATAGGCAAAGACAGACTGATGTGTGTAGCCTTCTGTCTCAATACCCACTGATGATTTGATGATATCCTCCACCGGCGGCCGCGGCACACGTCCATCCATCCAGTGCTTGGACATCTTCTCTGTTGGATAGTTCCAGATTTTTTCATTGTAGGGAACAAGATAACACTCGGCAATGCCTTTTCCAAACGTTGCATAAATCCAGTCGCGGAAGTTCTGCGGCTCAGAGACTTCACATTTTTCAACGGCAATAAGGTTCTTCACATACTCGTTGATGCAGAAGAATAAGTCTTCCTTTGGAAGCTCGGAAAGTCCGTTCTCGAATGGGTACTTCACATATCGTCCTTTGTAGAATATTTTGGTATTCCGGTTTCTAAAGTCCTTGTTTTCCCCCAGAACATTCTGCATGAAGGAAAGAACCTCAGTATCACGCGAGAAGATAATGTGTGATCCTCCGCAGTCGAAGGTAAATCCATTACGTGTTTCAGATTTGCACAGTCCGCCAATCCTCTCCTCTTTTTCAAGAACAACAACCTCATCTCCCGCTTCCTTCAGGAAACGAGCTAAAGTGACGCCGGTAAGCCCTCCGCCAAGAATTGCATATTTTGTCATAGAAACCTCCTTACCGCTGTGTGAGCGGTGAGAATTTGTTAATCATCGAGTTCATCAGACGAACCATACACCAGTACAGCCGCTTCGAGACATTGAAGCACCATGCAGAACACTTGACAAAGAATCTGTCGTTGTGTTTCATATTTGCAAGCTTCTTCACACCAAAGTGATTCATCTCTGCAAGGAAATCCTTGTAAGACAGACGTCTGGCAGACATATATGCTAAGATACGATAGATGTTCCGCTCAAAGTCAACTGCGAAGGACGCATCCTTTTCTGAGAAGTACGCAACCATGTCGCGGGCAAACGGTTCATACTTTCTCCACCAGTAATCCGGAAGAACATGGGTGATTGAGGTGTCATGCTGAATGAAGAGATAGAGGATTTTTGAACAGTATCCAATGTGTTCAGAGTTCACTGTCAGTTTGTAGGTGAAGAGTGAATCATCTGCATGGGAATATGGTGGGAACACAATATTATTCATCATGAGATACTCACGGCGAATGAGGTATGACCAGGGGGCAGAGGATACTTCATGCCAGAGTTTTTTGTAGAGCATTTCATCCCGCGGAATCAGTGTCACTTCGTTGACAGATGCATTTGCTTTTTCAAATCCTTCCTGCACCTCATCTTCATTCAGCCGCAGATAATTGCAGAGGACAACGTTGAGTTCCGGATGCTGTTCAAAAACAGAAAGCATAGTGGAGAGGTAATCCGTTGTTACCTCATCATCTCCGTCAACAAAGAGAATGAAGTCGCCCTTCGCTAATCTGAATCCGCGGTTTCTTGCATCACCGGAACCTTTGTCAATGCCAATGTCGATGATAAGATTGTCTTTTTCGGCGGCGTAAGACTGCAGAACCTCTAAGGTGTTGTCAGTGGATTTTTCATCGTATGCTACGATGATTTCAAAATTCTGATGAGTCTGTGCGTACAGTGAGTCTAAGCACGCTGCAATGTATTTTCCCACATTGTATGCGGGGATAATGATGCTGATTGATGAAGGATTCATATCACACGCTCTTCCGAAATTAAGTGAATGATTCTGGGATTGGTGTTGAAAACTGCCAAAATTACATCCTACTATAGGAGGATTACAAAATCGTGTCAGTAGTCATGGTGATGATGATAATTTTTATCTTGAATATTCACAAATTTCATGAAAAATGAGTGGGGCAGAAATCTTGTAAAAATAGGCAGTAAACAAAATCATCAAAACATTAATAACAAACCACCCACAAATTACATCCTACTATAGAAGGATTTGGGCAATAATTGCAACACCCATGTTCTTCTGATTTTGAGATTACATATGTCTGAATCCACATATCCATCAATTACTGTAATCGTACCTCTTTACAACAAAGTAAATGAGGTTGAACGCTCCCTTCAATCAATTTTCAGCCAGACAATAACAGATTATGAACTCCTCATAATTGATGGCGGTTCTACTGACGGCAGTCTTGAAATCGCAGAATCATACTTAAAAGATTCCCGTATCCAAATCATTCACCAGAAATCAAAAGGTCTTCCTGCTGCTCGTAATGAAGCAATTTCCCATGCAAGTGGTGAACTTATTGCTTTCTTAGATGCAGATGATGAATGGCATCCGGATTTCCTTGAAACAATTATTCATCTCTATCAGAAATATCCAGGAGCTGGAATCTATGCTACTGCCTATGAACGCTTTTCTCTCACTACCGCAAAACCAAGTCCGGTGAAAGGATTGTCTGAATCATTCGAAGGATATTTGCCGTCATGGTTTTCAATTTATGTTAAGTCTGGTTTCCCGCCATTTTGTCCCTGCAGTGTGGTGCTGCATTGGGATATGTTCTCCAAAACAGGATACTTCAATCCGAATTCACGCATGGCGGAGGATGTTGAGATGTGGGTTAAAGCTGCTCTCAACGTTCCAATAGTATTCACAAAAGAAGTCCATGCAAGATATCATCTCTTCGCAGACAATAAGATGTCCACTGACTACTATCCAATCGAAAAACTTCCGCCGGTTGAATATCTGGATAGTATCTCTGAATCCACTCTTCAAAACCGTGAAGACCACTCTGATATCTTACTTGCCAAAGAATATCTGAATTTGATTACTGCCTACTTCAATCTTGGTGCTGGCAACAAAAGATATGCAAAGCAGGCTTTGGCACAATCTTCATCAAAAGAGTTTGCCATTCGAAGAACAGGTCTTCGTATACTGAGTATTCTTCCTGCTTTTATTGGAAAAAGAATCATCAAAATCTATGCATCGGTTCCATATGTTAAAGATAGGATAAGGATATTGGTATGTATCAGGAGATAATCTATAAAATATTATTTCAAAAATTGGGTGTCAGAAGATTTTGTATCACACCACCAAAAGCCCTACTACCTGGTGAAAATAGTTAATCACAAATGGGCAGAGAAGTTTCTGGATGGAGAAATATTTGTGCTGGTAATAGCCTGCTTTGGTGACATCTCAAGACGAAGTGAGGATGCAAACAATCAGTTCAGAGGCGACTCACTCGAAGGTTTTTCCCAGTCATTCGAAAATCATCATAATTTCTATGTATGCACAACAGATTCCACTGGGCAAATGTCTAATTCAAAACATGTGTTTAATGCTGAGCTTGGTTTGTTTTTATCCAATAATCTCATTATCAAATAATATGTTTAGGGTGTGTTTGTGGTTGCATAGTACTTAATTCATACTTTATAATGGGTTGCGGATATTTGATTAAATAAATATTTAAATTATTAATTCTATAATTATAATAGATAGTTAATTACATTATATATTATTGTGGTCTTAAGTTATGGCATTAATAGAATATGAAATCGATTTAAGTCAGTTAGGTAGATTTATTAAAAAGTCTAACTCCAACAATAGTAATTCTAAAGATGCAAACTTGGACTCTTCAAAGATACTGAGAATTATTAATGAATGTGGTTACTAGATAAAATACGAGATAAGAAAAACACGATTTCTTTAGAAGATTTTACAAGATATTGTATCTGTTATTGTTCATGTTATCCTATTGATTCAAAAGGAAATGTGATATATACAATAGAACCATCTGGCAATAAATTGGTGAGTCTATTTTCGAGTCACACACACAAAAAGAATGAAAGTATACCCTACTTATCTACTGTTATTAAATTCCATTCCGAAGAACCTGAGATAAGAAATCATCTTATTGCTGAGGCAATAAATAATGATGACTACAGAACATTCCTTCTGTATTGGAAAGATAATTTTGTAGGTTACTATACATTAGGTGAAAAAATTGGCCCTAATGACGAAGCATACTTAAATATAAAAGCTTTGGGAAGAGATAGTAGATATTGTGGTTGCCATATTGGTTATTCTTTAATATACTCCATATTTCGTACACTAAGGTATCTTAATCATAATCGAGGTAAGGATAAATGTTTTAGATGTGATAAAGAATATGAATTAATCTATCTTGATTCAAAATATGGTGCAGCTTCATACTACATTCGAAATGGATTTGTTATAGATAAAGTAGAAAGTTCTCGAAGGGCTATAATCATGGTCTCTTCAACAGATGAGATATATAATGAGGTTGGTGTATCAAAAAAACAAAAATTGGTCAATTTTCTTAAAATATTGATAGTAAGACTTAGATATCACAACACGCATATTTGTGATTTGAAATTCAAGGATGATTATATATATTTAGGAAGGATGAATAAAATGGATAATGAACATGATAGGGGAAAGGTAATTTATGAATTTATCAAATCAATTGGTTGTAATATAAATTGTTCTGATTTTGAAAAGTTAGAAAAATTAACCCAAACTAGTACTGAGTATCCAAAAATATTGGCTATGTGTTGTGAACACTATGTCTCAAATAAGACAGCTGCAGTTGATGAATTTAAGCACTATTTATCGTCCAACATCCGTGATTCTTTCTATATATTGTCTTCTCTCTGTTTTGATGAGAATTCCATCTCTCCAAAATTATCACATTCTGTAACTAATAAAAGGCAAGAGATGTATAATTCATTTTATGAACTCTGGTCTCAAGAGAATTGGTCAAAATATATCAGATTCCTTGAGCAACGTAAAATGATTAAAGATTATGAGAACATTGTTTTGAAACATGTTTACATGCCAAATATTGAAATGTCACATTTATCATTGGATGGTATGACAATATTTGAATCGAATCTCTCAGGAGCCAATTTTGAGCATTCATCGTTGGTTGGGGTAAACTTCACATATAGCAATCTTGAAAATGTTAATTTTAAGAGAGCGAATCTCAGTAATGCAAACTTGACACATGCTAATCTTAGGGGGGCAAATTTTTCAAACGCAAATTTATCTGGTGCATACCTATCATATAGTCAGCTAGAAGGGGCAATATTTTCATACACTAACATTAAGGATGCAGTATTTGTAATGAGTTCTGTTGATTCCAGTACTATCTTCAAAGGTAATTCTAAACATTTTGCAAACAAACACACTGATTTTAGTGGCGTTAGCCTTTCCACATCTCGCATTAATCCAAACTTATTATCATATTTAGAACGAAATATACGTCAAATATACTGGAACAAATGGTATAAAAAGCACAAGATACTACAAATACCTGTTAGAATATTTTGGAGTTTATCAGACTATGGAACAAATAGCAAATTAACATTCATTTGTTTAGGAATTGTAAATGTTATTAGTTTTATACTTATTACCCTCTATTGGAATATACATGAACTCATCATAGAATCATCTTCATTTAATTTAACAGAATATATTTGGGGACTTACTAATGATATTCCATCTTACTTGTCATTATATACATCCACATCAGGTGAATCTACATTTGTAAGTGTGTTTATGTTTTTACTATCTATAATTAACTACATCTTTCTTGCTATTTTTATAACAAGACTTGCAATAATGTTCCAGAACAAATCACCATAATATATTCTACATTTATAGTGTTTATAAGTATATTATCAATACAAACACATAAAATACACACAACAAATACACATATGGGGAATTTCTAATAACTCATATTTTTAATTCACAATCACTATTTTATTGCTTGGACAATATAATTTCATGACTATCTTTCAGAGTTTTTGTTTGAATGGGATTTATTTCAATCGTTGCTACAAAATCGGCGTCTGTTTATCTGAAGTTGGAATACTTATTGACTAATCTGCTTTCCACCTAATTCTGGAAACCATGTACTATAATCAGTCTTCCAATGCTGGGCATCCTAATGTTGATGTTGTCCTGATGTTTAAAACCCGGTCACTTAAAGTCTGTTACAATCTCTCTGATATTGCCATAGAACACGAGATTAATAATCATCTTTCTTTATGGTATTTACCCAATCGTCCAGATTCAATCCCTGACAATTCTGCAATCTAGTTGTTTAGAGGGTGCATGTTTAAACCAGTGTTGACAAACTTGTCTGGGTGGAATTCCAGAGACAACTTGACTTACACAATCTCAAAATTGGGGAAGGAATGATTCATGATGTAACATAATGGAGTAATGTTCTATACTCTTGATAAATATATTCAGCTCCGAGTTCTTGCATCTGCTGGAATATCAATAATCTGTGCCATATTATTGATAGTTCGTTTTTTTTATTCCATTTGTCTTTCTGAAGTATGTATCTATAATCAATGTAATTATACTCTTAATTATATAAGTCAATTCGTAGTCTGAGTTGGAGCTACCTATTTTTCAATAACAATCTCTGTTGCAGTTGCGTTTTTGATTTACTATGTTCTTATTAAAACTGCATTCCAATTGAGGACTTTACACCACTGCTTTTGGTTTGTGTTGTAGTTGTGTTCTCTGGTATAACGAAGGTCTTGCCTTATATTTTAAGGGGCATAATCTAAATTTGTGCTGTACCACCCCCTCCCTCCAAAAAATGAATCCTTTTTATGTTGTGTAACTTGGGCAATCCTAGTGTTGTTGAGTGACACACTAAAGTTGAATCTGACACAACTCAAAGACGATTCTTTTTTTTGGTACGATACACTACTCTCAACAAAACAACTCTATACTAAAAAAAACAAATAATACAATACAGATTTTTATGAAGATAATAGTTGATAACATAGGTGCTATAAAACATGCAGAACTAGTCCCTGGAGATATCACGGTAATTTGTGGTAAGAATAATTCTGGTAAAACTTATGTAACATATGCATATTATGGGTTTCTTAATTTTCTGAAAACAGGTCTTATCGAATATTCTGATGAAATTATTGACTTATCTGATATAAATACTGATGAACTCAAGGAAAACAAGGTATTAGAAATAAATATTGGAAAGTATCTCGATAACTACTCAAATATACTTAATAATATCTGTGATATATACTCAAAAACTCTTTACAGAGTATTTGCATCAACAGAAAAGAGATTTAAAAATTCAAAGTTTCAGATTATTTTGGATGATTCAGACGTACTTATTCCAGCACCAACTAAAGTAAAATATGGTGAATCACTCGTATTTAATACTGATGTCGATAAAAAGATACTATATGTATCAAATATTAATGAAAATGATACAATTCCTCTCCCATCGACTTTCTTATTGACTCTTATTGGTCATACCATCCTGCGTGTGATGTTTAAAAATGTGTTTGGTTCTGATACGTTTATCGCCAGTGTTGAAAGAACAGGTGCTAGTATCTTTAAAAAAGAATTATATTTGAATCGAAATCGTATCGTGGAAAAGCTTAGTGAGTCCGCAACCAAAGATAAAGATATTGATATACATGAATTTCTATTTAGTTCCTATTCTCTATACCCTCTTCCAGTTAAAGATAATGTAACTTTTATTCAGGAACTTGATTCGCTTCATCTGGAGAGTCCACTCTCACAATCAAACCCAGAGATTTTGGCTAAATTTAGTGAAATTGTTGGAGGTACATATGGAATTGATAAAGATGGTGATGTTATCTTTATCCCCAAGTTATCAAAATCACGTTCTCCAAAACTTCAACTTACTGAGAGTTCAAGTGTTGCTCGTGCGTTGATCCATATAGATTACTATTTGCGTCACCGCGCACAGAAAAATGAAAATCTCATCGTGGATGAACCAGAACTTAATCTTCATCCTGAAAACCAGCGTCTTATCGCAAGATTATTTGTAAGACTGGCAAATGCTGGAATTAAGATATTTATTACTACACATAGTGATTATATTATAAGAGAGTTCAACACGTTGATATTATTTAACCAGAATAATTCTAAAAGTAATGATATAATGGAGATGTATGGATACGATGAGTCTGAGGTGCTCAACCCAAAAAATATTAAGATTTACGCCACGGAGCAGTATTCATCAAGTAAATCTAAGAAGCCAAATGATGCATATACTTTAGTTCCTGTGCATGTGGATGAGAATTGGGGAATTTCAATCTCAAGTTTTGATGACTCAATTAATATGATGAATGAAATTCAGGATAAACTACTGTGGAATTAAGCATGACTCCTCTCCCTCATCCACATCCTGATTTACCTCTCATAACAAATATCTTCAAAGCTGAATTTATAAATGCGAGTTACACTTCTTCTTTGAATGATAAATATGTTAATCTTACTTTGTCTGAGTCAAATTCCTGTCACCAATATAGTGTAAATATTGTAAAAGTTCCTCATAATTATGTTCTCATTAAAAGTGATTTGGATAAGTACTTACCATTCAAGGAAAAACACGCAGATTATTGTTTGATTGTAGATGGGACTGATATGAATATTTCAAATTGTATAATATATATTGAACTAAAACGTGGTGGGGCAAATAAGATTGAAGTTTCCAAACAGCTCAAAGGTTTAAAATGTCTGATTGAATACTGTAAAATTGTTGCTAAGGAGTGTTATAATCAGAAAAACTTCCTTTCATCATTTCAGGAGTATTATGTCTGCATAAATCATATTGAATCATCTCGTGTCCACAAGAGAGCCACTTCAATGCGTGCATTGGGGGTAAATGACACCCCAAATAATTTTTTGTCAATAGCATGCTCAGGTAGTTCTGTTAATTTCAATCAGTGTATTAATAATTACAGTATGCCATTCTAGAGATCCCATTTCTATTTTTGTGCAGTAAATGTGATGTTTTTTTTTTTTCTTGGAAATCCTAAGAAGGAAATGCGTTGATATGGACCATTATCCAAACTAGTTAGGAAGATTCTGAGAGTACTTAGAATCTCAATTTAATTAAAATAGAGAATATATTTCAAATCTGTTTTTAGTGGTAGTCTTATCTCCCACCAACCATATTCACCATCTGTGAAATTGAATACAAAATCAACCCCGTGGTCATCAGCAGCAACCCAACAATCACAATCAGTCCGCCAACAAGCGTCATCGTAACAGGCCATGCCCCGCTTGACATAAAGATATTCAGAGCCCAGATACCAACAGCACATCCAAGCACAAACACCAGTCCACCGCCAATCCCAAAGAACGTCATCGGCCGTCGGATAGAGACAAACCGTATCAGATTCATCAGCACAGAAATACCATGCCGGATTGGATTCTGGGAACTCGTATCCTCCAAATCATACCGCACGGAAATGGAAATCTCCCCAATCGAAAGCTTGCGGTCGGAGACCTGCATGAGAATCTCTGAGCCAGCGGACATCCCGTTTCCGGAGATGTTTACTGCATTGTATGCCTCGCGGGTGTATGCACGAAATCCTGACTGCGAATCACTCACATGAACGCCGTTCATCGCCATTACGGTCGCGGAATCCAGGACCTTCATGCCGAGTTTGCGGTATCCGGGAATCTTCTTCTGGCTTTCCTCGGTCAAGAAACGTGAGCCGATAACCACATCATATCCTTCGGCAACCTTTGCCACAAACCGCGGAACATCTGCCGGATTGTGCTGTCCGTCTGAGTCGATAATAACCAGGATGTCCGGCTTATACTTCTTTGCTGTCTGGAAAATTGTCCGCAGTGCTCCGCCGTATCCTTTATTCACCTTGTGGCGGAGAACCATTGCTCCTTCCTTCTCGGCAACGGCAACAGTTTTATCCTTTGAACCGTCATCCACAACGACCACAACATCAGCATACGGCTTTACGCCGGAAACGGTTTCTGCAATCCTGAGTTCCTCATTATAGGCAGGCATCGCAACCATAACTGTCGGCTTCTTTTCCGCGTTGCTGATGTCTTCTTCCATCTGCCGGACAATATCAATCTCTTCGCTCACGAACACACCCGATAATGATATTATATATTGTCCTCATTCAATATGAAAACATACGCCTGATTTGTTATCAAAACGCGCACAAAAAAGAAAAGAGGTCAGAGGCTTCTGAAATACTCCACCGTCTCCTTAACCCCCTCACCCAAATCCCACTCTGGCTTATATCCTAATTCCCTCTCCGCCTTCGAGATATCCGCAACCGAGTATCTTACATCCCCTTCGCGTGCCGCTTCGTACTTCATCTTAACCGAAACCCCTGCCGCATCCATAATCATCTTCGCTAAATCATTCAGCGAAGTCTGTACTCCGGTGCCGATGTTAAACAGTCCGCAGACAGCAGAATCCATGGCGAGAAGGTTTGCCCGCGCAACATCTTTTACGAACACAAAGTCCCGCGTCTGGTTTCCGTCTCCGAACACCGTCGGCGACTCGCCTGCACAAATCTTTTCGGTAAACTTTGGAATCACTGCCGCATATTCACCGTTTGGGTCCTGTCTTGGTCCAAACACATTGAAGTACCGAAGCGATACGGTCTGCAAATCATACAGCTCTGCATACGTTTTGCAGTACATCTCTGCCGCGATTTTTGACACTGCATAGGGGGAAAGCGGTTCGGGAAGCATGTCCTCGCGCTTGGGAAACACCGGGTTGTCTCCGTATGCTGCAGCGCTTGCAGACAGAACTACCTTGTGGACACCATGCTTTCGTGCGGCTTCCAAAACACTCAGTGTTCCGGTAACATTTACCTCATGCACAAGCGATGGATTTTCAATCGACTTCTGCACACTGGCAACAGCGGCTAAATGGAAGATTCCTTCGACATCATATTCTGTGCAGATAGATTCGAGAATCTTAGTATCCATAATCGACCCTTCAACAAAAACTGCCTTTGGATTTGCCGCAAGATTCTCAAAACGTCCTGAATACATATTATCCAGAATAATTACTTCATCCCCGCGTTTCAGGAGTTCTTCGGTGATATGTGAGCCGATAAACCCTGCCCCTCCGGTAACCAGATATGCCATGTATCTAAATTGTGTGCTGACAGAAAAAGTATGTTGCGGTATGCTTGGTGAATCTTCACATCTCTTCTGTTTCGAAAGAGCGAACTACTAAATGCTCCAAACCCCCATATACTACACAATGACAACAGGCACATCAGATCTGGAAGAACTGCGAAACCGCCTGCTCGACCTGACTCTTCGAAATAATCTCCTAAACTACAAACCCTCTGCCGCGAGGTCAATAGAGATTGTCGAATCCCACTTAGCCGAGATATACCAATCCCTTGTCTTGGACGAGAAAGGCATGAAGTTCCAGCCGGGAGAAAAGGATACCTCTTCTGCTCCCGAAGAAAAGAACATCTGGAAATACCCAATCTTCTCCAAAAGCGCAAAGCATACCGACCTTGTCTTAGATACTCCCTATACCGATATTGAGCTGAGAAAGAAACTCTACAGCCTCCAGAACAAAAGCCGGACCGTCTTTGAAGAGCAGGGATATCCAACGCTCTATCTTGCCGTCGGCTTTGTCCAGTGGACGGAAAACGAATCCGCCAAACCCTTAAAAGCTCCGCTTCTCTTACTGCCGGTCGATTTGGAACGGCAGAAAGTCAAAGAAAACTATACCCTGCGCTGGTCAGGCGAAGATCCTGTTGTCTCCTTATCGCTTTCCGCCAAGTTTGCCGAGCAGGGAATCGAACTGCCGGATTTAGGGCATCCGGAAAGTGCCGCCGATGTCAGCGCATTCTTTGAGTCTGTTGAGGAAATCATCAAAGAAAAGGGCTGGACGCTCTGCCCGGAGGTCGTGCTTGACCTCTTCAGCTTCAAGAAGTATGTGATGTTCAAGGACCTTGACCCGGCAAGCTGGGGCGAGGAGTTTGCAATCGAGGACAATCCCTTAATCAACGCCATCTTCCACCCGGCAGAAGCCCCGGCGGAATCCGTAGACCTGCCGGAGGCAGCAGGAGACTGCTGCAACATCGTGGATGCCGACTCCTCGCAGCTTGCAGTCATTCGCGAGGCAAAGGCCGGAAAGAACTTGGTGGTCGAAGGTCCGCCGGGAACCGGAAAAAGCCAGACCATCGCCAACATGATAGCAGAGATGCTTGCTTCCGGCAAGACCGTTCTCTTCGTCAGCGAAAAGATGGCTGCCTTGGAAGTTGTCAAGCGAAGACTGGACAGTGCCGGTCTTTCCCGCTTCTGCCTGGAACTCCACAGCCAGACCGCAAAGAAGGTTGAGTTCATCCGGGAACTCGAACGCTGTATTCAGCATCCGTCCTCTCCTGCTGTTGACTCCCGCGACTCGACGCAGATCGAAGCACTGAAGACGGAGCTTTCCGGCTACTGCAGTGAACTGCGTGAGCCAATCGGCGCCTGCGGATTCTCGCCGTATGATCTCTTCGGCATCCGGGAACAGTACCGCTACGAGTTCGAAAACGGTCCGGGCAGAAAGAACTTCCGCCTGCCGAAGGTAGCAGTCGAAAATGCGTCAGCAATCACACCGGAGGATTATCAGGCGGCAGTATCAGCATTAGCGGATATCGAATCCTACATCCCGTCCATTCTCCGTGACGGAGAAAGCCTCTCCACGCACCCATGGGCTGAGACCAGACCAGGGATGATTCTTCCCGCAGACCGGGATGAAATTCATGACGCCACCGTATCCTACCGCGACGGAATCGAGCGTCTGGTCTGCGCAATGCGTGCCGTATCCGAAGCGGCAGAGATTCCGATCCCGCGAAGCGAGACGGACGTTCCGCTCATGATGGAAATCTGCCGCTCGCTTTCCTCCGAGTTCACGGCAACGCCGGAGATTTTAGCTAACCGCTTATGGGACAACACCGAAGCGGTTGACCGCTTAATCTCCCGCATGAAGAAGCTCTCCGAGACACGCCAGAAGATTCTCGGCATCTTCACGCCGGAGATTTTCGCCAGAAACCCTGCCCGCCTCTACTCCGAGTTCATGAAGTACTCGGAGAAGAACGTCATCAGCAAACTCTTCTCCGGCGACTTCAAACGGCTGAAAGAGGAGCTTCGCGGATACTACGGCGGTTCGCTTCCGGCAGACCATGTGATTCTCTCCGATTTGAAGGAGGCAAGAAACTATCTGACGGACAGGGACGGATGGCTTTCCGAGGAACGGAGTTACCGCTCCCTCTTTGCTCCGGTCTGGAACGGTGAGGACACCGATGCTTCGGTTCTTTCTGCGTACCGCGACTGGATTTCTGCCATCCGCACCATGATTTCCGAGGGCTTAATCACCGAGCAGACGGTATCCCGCATCGCAGACAAGACGCTGGACCCGGAGGTTATGGCAGGCCTCTTTGCCGACCTCGAAGCCGCGGCAAAGGAGCACAGCGAACAGTCTGCCCTTCTCTATGAACGTCTGGGAATCGATGAGATTCCGGACGACCTGACATTTGCCCAGATGCGGCGTCAGGCTGACATCTGGATTACCGACATCGACCGGCTTGAGGAGTGGAGCAAACTGCTTGCGTACGCAGAAGTCTGCGCAGGAACTGCGGCAGCACCGGTTCTCCCGCTTATCTTAACGGACAAGATTGACCATGATGCCCTGATTCCGGCATTCTTAACCGGCTATGCCGATGCACTCCTCAAAGAGGCATACCAGCAGCGTCCAATCCTTGCCCACTTCTCGCAGATGCCGCATGAGCAAAAGATTGCGGCGTTCAAAGAGTTTGACCGCCAGCAGGTTGCATCCAACGCAAAACGTCTCGTGCAGATTCTGGACGGAAATATTCCGGAACTCTTCACCGGGGCATCCCGCGAGTCGGAGATGGGAGTCTTAACCGGCGAGTTCAACAGAAAACGCGGTCACATGTCGATTCGCTCTCTGATGACCAAGTCGGGTTCACTTATCCAGAAGATTAAGCCGTGCTTCATGATGAGTCCCTTATCCGTTGCGCAGTATTTAGACCCGCGGTCGGTGATGTTTGATATCATCATCTTCGATGAGGCAAGTCAGGTCAAGCCGGAGGATGCCTTAGGGGCACTGATGCGCGGACGGCAGTTGGTTGTCATGGGAGATTCCCGTCAGCTTCCGCCGACCACCTTCTTCGATCAGATTGGCGGCGCAGAAGACGATGAGGAGGAGGAAAGTACCGCAGGCATCAC
The DNA here is from genome assembly GCA_015063085.1 of Methanocorpusculum parvum. GTDB lineage: Archaea > Halobacteriota > Methanomicrobia > Methanomicrobiales > Methanocorpusculaceae > Methanocorpusculum > Methanocorpusculum parvum_A. Next base: position 21,375 of record SUTD01000003.1, on the reverse strand, counting down.
CGATATGGAAAGCCTGCTGCATGTCTGCAAGCAGTCGTTTGTTACCAAACGGCTTCGCTGGCACTACCGCTCGCGGCATGAGTCTCTGATTGCCGTCTCCAACGCGGAGTTCTATGACGGAACGCTGCAGGTCTTCCCGTCTCCAATGCACGATACCGATGACTTGGGTCTCTCGCTTGTCCATCTCCCGGATACGGTCTATGAGCGCGGAAAGGCAGGCGTCAACCGGGGTGAAGCCAAAGCGGTTGCCGAGGCTGTCCTTGACTACTACCGCAGATTCCCAAACAAAACGTTAGGCGTTGCTACCTTCTCCACCCGTCAGCAGGAGCTGATTCGCCGCGAAGTGGATATTCTCCTCCGCGACAATCCGGATGTGGAAGCAGCCATGCGCCCTGAAAACGGCGAACACTTCTTCGTCAAGAATCTGGAAACCGTGCAGGGTGATGAGCGTGACACCATGCTTATATCCATCGGCTACGGATTCGACGAGAACCATCGGCTTTCCAGAAACTTCGGTCCGCTCAACCAGACCGGCGGCGAGCGCCGCTTAAATGTCTTAATCACGCGTGCCCGCGAGCGCTGTGTGGTCTTTGCAAACTTCAGAGGCTACGACTTACCGGTCGAATCTGACACACCGGACGGCGTTGCGGCTCTTTCTGCATTCCTGACCTATGCAGAGACCAGAAATGCGGCACCGCTTGCCGCAGGCGAGGACATCAGTTCCGATGTTGCCGATCTCTTCCCGGAAACCGTTGCCCGCATGCTCGAGGACAAAGGCTATGCGGTCGCCAGAAATGTCGGCTGTGCAGGATTCAGAATCGACCTGGCAGTTCTCCATCCGGAAACGGAAGGCGTTTACATGGCAGGAATTCTCTGCGACGGACCGTTCTACTGGTCTGCCGCAGACGCACGCGACCGCGACCGCCTCAGAGGACAGGTTTTGGAAGGGCTTGGATGGAATCTTATCCGCATCTGGTCTCCGGAATGGTTCCAGCATCCGGCATCATGCACAAAAGTGCTCTTAGACTTCCTTGAGGAGGCCGCAAAGAAAGAGCCGCTGAAGTTATCGGCTGAACCGGAAATTCCAGCGGCAGACGCAGTCGAAGAGATTGAAGAAGAGTTACCGGAAGAAGTTCCGATGCAAACCTCCTCTGCATGCTTCGTGCCGTATGTCTGCTGTGATTCCTGTGTTCTCCAGAGCTACAACCAGTTTGCCTCTGTTCATGACTCAGTTCTGCAGACCGCTCTCGTTGAGATTGTCAGAGCCGAAGGTCCAATCTCCGAGTCGCTCTTAATCGCCCGCGTCAAAGAACTCGGCTCTGTTCCGAGAATGACTGCGGCAATCAAGGAACGGATTGTAAACCTTGCCGAGGCATCTGCTGCTGAAGGAACACTGACGCGCGATGCAGAAAAATTCTACTCAATAGCAGGAGGAGAACTCACTGCCCGCGAGCGTGAAGGCAAGTGGTCTATTGCAGACGTTTCCTTAGAGGAAATCGGGCTTGCCGCAAGAATTGTCCTCGAAAAGCAGTTCGCAACTCCGAAGGCTGACTTAGTAAAACAGACCGCTCTTTCTCTTGGATTCAAGGCCACAGCACAGGTAAAACAGCGTATTGAGGCAGGAATTGATGCCGCTTCTGCATCAGGACTTCTTGTCGAAGAAAACGGCGTGTGGAAAGCAGTGTAATCCATACACTTTTTTGACCTATGACTGCCAATAATAATGGCAGAACAACAGGATTTTCTCATGGTTGATATTTCCGCACTGACAAACTCGGCAGGATATCTGCTCGAAGGCGTACTTGTAACCCTTCTTCTGGTAGCTCTGTCTCTCTTCATCGGCTTCGTCTGCGGAATAGTGCTGACCTTAGGGCAGGTATACGGTCCGAAGGTTATCAAAAAACTTGTCGGGATTTACGTCTGGTTCTTCCGCGGTCTCCCGAACATCGTCTTACTCTTCCTGTTCTACTTTGCTTTGTTCCCCTTCATGGGGCTTGACCTTCCCGCATTCTTTGTCGCGGTAACCGTTCTTGGAATGCGAAGCGCTGCATATCAGTCGCAGATTTTCCGCGGAGCAATTGAATCGATTGCCTCGGGACAGATGCTTGCCGCCCGTTCTCTTGGCATGACCAAATGGCAGGCAATCCGCTCCATCATCCTTCCGCAGACCCTGCGTCTCTCGCTTCCGGGATGGTCAAATGAATATCCGGTTTTATTAACCGACTCCTCGGTGGCATATGTAATCGGTGTTGCCGAACTCTTAACCAGAACCGCACAGGTCATCTCCAGAACCGGAGAGCCGATGCTCCTCTATCTGTCCTGTGCACTGATGTTTATCCTGCTCAACTACGGTGGTATGATGCTTATCCAGTTTATTGAAAAGAAAACGCACATTCCGGGACTTGGACCGGAAGGAGGCGAAGCATGACCGAACCGATTCTCCGCGTGGAAAATCTGACGAAGACCTACGGCGACCTCGAGGTCTTAAAGGGTGTCTCCTTCGATGTCTATCCGGGAGAAAAGAAGGTCTTTATTGGACCTTCCGGTACCGGAAAGTCCACGCTTCTTCGCTGTATCAACCTCTTAACAGAGCCTGACGGCGGTTCGGTGTACTTAAACGGTGAAGAGGTCACGAACTCGGGAAGAAAAATCAACGACTACCGGCAGAAGATGGGAATGGTGTTCCAGAACTTCAACCTCTTCGACCACTTAACGGCAGTCCGCAATGTTGAGCTGGCACTTCTCAAAGTCAAGAAGATGGGAAAGAAGGAAGCCCGCGAGAAGGCACTCTTTGAGCTTGAGCGTGTCGGAATGCTCGACTGGGCAGACCACTATCCTGCACAGCTTTCCGGCGGTCAGGCACAGCGTGTCTCTATTGCCCGTGCTCTTGCTATGGACCCTGAGGTCATGCTCTTTGATGAGCCGACCTCTGCTCTTGATCCGGAACTCAAGCGCGAAGTAATGGAGGTTATGCGAAAGCTTGCCGCACAGGGTATGACCTGTCTTGTGGTAACCCATGAGATGAAATTTGCAACCTCCTTTGCCTCCGAGATTCTCTTAATGGAAAAGGGAGAGATCATCGAACGCGGAAAACCGGAGGACATCCCGACCAGCCCGTCCTTTGAACGCATGAGAGCATTCATGGGTGCATATACCGAAGAGTAACATGGATATTGTACAGTATCTCATCGACCAGATTCCCTTCTGGACTGACATTCTGCTTCCGGCGTTAGTTGACGGTCTGTGGGTAACCCTCCAGTTGGTGGCGCTGACAGCCCCCTTTGGTTTCCTTTTGGGATTCCTGATTGCCGTCTGCCGCGTATATGGTCCAAAGCCTGTTAGGGCATTAGCGAAGCTCTATGTCATCTTCTTTAGAGGATGTCCGCTTCTGGTGCTTCTGTTCCTGCTGTACTTTGGTCTGCCGTCAATTGGAATCGTGCTTGGTTCGTATCTTTCAGCGCTGTTCGGTTTCATTTTGTGTAACTCGGCATACAACTCCGAGTATTTACGCGGCGGCCTGCAGTCGATTAAGGGAGGGCAGATGCTTGCGGCACGCTCGCTTGGTATGACCAAGATTCAGGCAATCATCCATGTGGTAATCCCGCAGGCATTCCGCCGTGCACTCCCGGGCGTCTCCAACGAGTTCATCTACCTCATCAAGTACTCGTCTCTTGCCTATGTGGTAACAGTTATAGAAATGACCGGAGCGGCAAAAATTATCGCGACAAAATACTTCGCCTACTTTGAGGCATTCGCGGCGGTTGGTATCTTCTATCTGATTCTGGTGTCCTTCGCAACCATTGCTCTGAACAAGCTTGAGAAGAAGCTTGCCATCCCCGGTGTTTCCGGTGCGAAGCAGGAATAACTCTCTTTTTTTTGCATCCAGCCGTTTAGATTTAAATAGTTTCTTCGCCAATGTATCAGTATGGCACTTTCAGTAGATGTTATTGACAAGCTTGCAGCATTAATTACTGCAGCTTTCGGTCTTGTTGCCGCTCTTGCATGGAACGGTGCAATCCAGGCAATCTTTGCAGAAATCTTCGGTGAGCAGAGTACGATTCCGGCAATGCTCGGATACGCAGTCTTTGTAACTGTTCTCGCAGTCCTTTTCACTGTCTGGATTGGTGCAGTCTCCAACAAGTCCAAAGTACTTGCAGAGAAGGCATCCTGCAAGGCTGCAGAAAAACTCCACATCAAGAAGGAGTAATTCTTCTTTTTTTTTAATCTCTTAAGGTATTTATCTCAGCAGCACAGAATAAGAGTATGCGAATCTGCTGTGCCCAGATAAGTCAGGTGTATGAGGATATTGATACGGCGTTTGCAAGAGCTGAAGAGTATCTTGCATCAGCCGATGCAGATATGGTTATTTTCTGCGAGCAGTATGCAACCGGCTGGCGCCCGTCAGTTTCTGCCGCAGATGCGGAGGCTGTGAGGAGCCGCTGGATTTCTCTGGCGAAGGAGTATCATACCTGTATTGTGGGATCCTATCAGCGTCCTGCAGCCAACGGCAAGCCGCAGAATGTGATGCTTGTCGTATCTCCGGAGGGAGAGGTGCTTGCTGAGTATGCGAAGACACATTTGTTTACGCCGGGAGGTGAGGATGCAGCCTTCTCCGCCGGAAGTGAAGCTGTCTGCTTTGAATACGGCGGGATGAAGTTCGGTTGTGCGGTTTGTTTTGACTTGCGGTTTCCGGAGCTGTTCCGCGAGTATCTGAAGATGGGTGCGCACTGTGTGATTGTGCAGGCAGCCTGGCCTGCGGCACGCGTTGCAGACTGGGAGTTACTGCTTCGTGCGCGGGCACTGGAGAATAGAGGGTATGTGATTGGGTGCAACTGTATTGGATATGATTGTGTTTCCGGGGTTGATTATCCGGGACGGAGTCTGGTGTGCGATTTTGAGGGGCGCGTAATTGAGGATGCCGGGGTGTTTGAGGGGGGATTGGTGTGGGTGTTTGATGTTTCGGAGGTTGTTAGTGGGGTGGAAGAGATGCGGGAGAGGTGGGGGTTGATGGACAATTATAACTTACAATAAGTGATATATTATTAATACTGTTTACTCTTTGAGGATAATAATGGATAATCACAAGAAGAAAAAAAAAGTTCTATTTATCGCTTATTACTATCACCAACGTGAGATGGTTGCATCAAACCGTACACATGCAATTTTTGATTATTTGAAGCAATTTGATTGGGATGTTACATTATTAACTGTCCCTCCAAAAGATTATCCAGGATTACTTCTCCCCAATATCATTCATGCAAGACACCCATTGGGTTTCTTAAAATTATATTTTAGATTCAGCAAACAGGATTCATGGGGGTTAGTTGATAATAAACAAACGGAAAATGAACAAGAACCAAATCTCCTGCCATGGATTATAAATAAGGTACTTTCATCTATTGGAAAGGTAAAATGGCTTTCTTGGATGGCAGTAAGAATCTATTCTTTCTGTTCGTTGATTTATTTTCCGGATTTATCTTCAGGGTGGTATAGATCCGCACTGAAAGCCGCGAGGAGGGAGTTACAGAAAAATAAGTATGATGTGATATTAAGTACTTCTGGACCATTTACTGCACATAAAATCGCTGAGAAACTTCATTCTGAGTTCAGATTACCTTGGGTTGCTGATTACCGTGATCCATGGTCACAAAGAAAGTTTACATCATTTCCTGTCTCTTCCATGCGTTTGTCAATAGAGGGGAAATATGAGCGTAAGTTGTTAAAATCGGCAAGCATAATTACGGCTGTCTCTCCAAATTTGGCTAATGAGTTATCTTCTTATCATCTGAAAAAGTCAGAAGTCGTTATGAATGGTTTTAACCCAGAAAATATAATTCATGATGTTACACTTCGTAATAAGTTTACAATAACATATACTGGTGCACTATATACTAAGGAGACACGGAATCCAACGTTGTTGTTCACTGCTGTTTCAGAATTAATATCATCTGGAATTATACCACGGGAAGATATTCGAATCGAGTTCTACGGACCTACTGCTGATTGGATGGATGTGGAAATTCATAAATATAAGTTAGATGATGTGGTGGTACAATGTGGTTTGGTTTCAAAGGATGTTGCTCTCCACTTACAACGTACTTCACAAATATTGCTTGCATTATTATGGTCTGGTGAGTCTAGTGAAGGTGTAATTGCGGGGAAGATATTTGAGTATTTTAGTGCGTTACGCCCAATTCTTGCCACAGGACAAAATGATACTATATCGAATATCTTTGAGGTAACACGAGTTGGAAGGTGTATTTCGTCTTTAGATCGTTTAAAACTTCAACTTCAAGAGTGGTACTGTGAATATCAGAGGGATGGTTTTGTCCAGTATTTGGGGATTGAGACGGAGGTTGCTAAGTATAGTTATCGTGAGATGGCAAGAAAAACTGCAGATATATTGAACGAGATTGTATTATGTTAATCTCTAAGGCAATATATAATATTCATTAAAAGAAATGATGATAAAATGTTGAAGTACTGTATTATCCTAGGGACTCGTCCGGAAATCATTAAGATGTCTCCGCTTATCCGGGCGTGTGAGGATAAGCAGTATGACTATTTTATCCTCCATACCGGTCAACACTACTCGTATGAGATGGACAGAAGATTCTTTGAACAGCTTGAACTCCTAGAACCAAAATATAATTTAGACGTCGGTTCAGGAACTCAAGCAAGACAAACTGCAAAAATCTTAATCGGCATTGAAGAGATTCTGCTCAAGGAAAAACCGGATGTGGTGTTTGTTCAAGGAGACACTAATACAGTAATGGCAGGAGCGCTTGCCGCATCCAAACTCCACATCAAAATCGGTCATGTGGAAGCAGGTCTTCGGAGTTTCGACCGCAACATGCCTGAAGAGATTAACCGCATTATTGCAGATCACATCTCTGACTATCTCTTCCCGCCGACAGAAGTTTCCCGAGACCAGTTACTGGCGGAAGGGATTGACGGAGAGAAGATTTTCATCACTGGGAACACTGTGGTTGATGCAGCATACCAGAACCTGGAACTTTCCAAGAGGCATCTGAATGTCCTAGATGACTTCGGCCTGAAACCAAAGGAGTACTTCCTAGTAACGTCCCATCGGGCAGAAAATGTGGATGTGAAAGAACGCCTTTCCGGCATTCTGGAAGCAGTGCGTCAGTTATCTCAGAAGTACCAGATTCCAGCTCTCTTCCCTATGCACCCGAGAACCGAAAAGATGGTAAATGAGTTTGGTCTGTCTCTCGAAGGAATCACTGTATCCAAACCACTTGGCTACCTTGAATTCCTGCAACTCGAAGAAAATGCCCGCCTGATTCTGACCGATTCCGGCGGACTGCAGGAGGAGGGCTGTATCCTGGGCACGCCATGTGTTACTCTTCGAGACAACACCGAGCGTCCGGAGACAGTAACTGTCGGTGCGAATGTTCTTGCGGGTACGGTGACTGAGACAATTATCTCCTGTGCGGAAAAGATGATGAACAACACTGCATCCTGGAAGAACCCATTTGGAGACGGCGATGCAGCGGTAAAAATTCTGGAATTTGTTGAGGGTAAACAGTAATGGCAAAAATCTGCATATTAGGACTTGGATATATTGGATTTCCGACCGGACTGCTTCTTGCTTCCCATGGACATGAAGTAGTCGGTGTGGATGTGAACAAAGCAGTTGTTGAGACACTGCAGAAAGGAAAACTGCACATTGTAGAACCGGGACTTGATGAACTCTTTGCATCCGCAAAGGACAGTTTCTCTGCATCCACCGAGGTCTGTGATGCGGATGTATTTCTGATTGCTGTTCCGACCCCGTTCGATAAGGAGACTCGCCTTTCGGATTTATCCTATGTGAAGTCAGCAGCAGAGATGATTGTCCCGCATCTGAAAGCAGGAAATCTGGTAATCCTGGAGTCCACGGTATCTCCCTGTGCCAGTGAGAAGGTTGTCATCCCTATTCTGGAAAAGTCCGGAATAAAAGCAGGAGAATTCCTCTACTCTCACTGCCCGGAGCGGGCAATCCCGGGAAAGACGCTCTATGAGATGGAGTACAATGACAGAATTGTCGGTGGTATTGACGAGACGTCCTGTGAGGTTACCCGCGACATCTACAAGTCCTATGTGAAAGGAGATATTCACTTAACGGACACCAACACTGCAGAGTTTGTGAAACTCACCGAGAACACCTTCCGTGATGTTAACATCGCCTTTGCCAATGAATTGGCAAAGGTTGCCGAGGATTACGGTGTCAATGTCTGGAAGGTTATTGAACTGGCAAACAAGCACCCGCGTGTCAATATTTTAAGTCCGGGTCCTGGTGTCGGCGGTCACTGTATTGCCGTAGATCCTTGGTTCTTAACTGAAAACACGCAGAATGCTGAACTCATCTTAAAGTCCCGCACAATCAATGACACCATGCCGAACTTTGTGATGATGCATGTGAGAAAGATGATTTCCGGAATTGAAAATCCGGTAATTACCGTTTTAGGTGTTGCATACAAAGCAGATATTGATGACTGCCGTGAGACTCCAGCAACTAAGTTCATTAAAATGGCAGTCAACGAAGGATATACGGTTAAAATCCACGACCCATTCGCAAAGCAGTATGTTTACCCAGTCTGTGCTAATTTAGATGAAGCATGTGAGGGAAGTGATTGTGTTGTTCTGATTACTGACCATGCAGTGTTTAAGGAGATTGAGCCATCGATGTTGAAGGTGAGAACAAAGCAGCTGTTTGACTCGCGAAACTTCCTCGACCATGCAAAGTGGGAAGATGCTGGATTTGGAGTGAGGATTCTGGGCTATCCTCATCGTGCGTAGTTTCAGTTAATTTTAGTGTTCCAAAAGAGTGATGTTCTTATAGATTCAATTAATATTTGTATGGGAGTTTGTTAATGGTTTATTATTTATCTTGCTTTAAGGGGAGATAATTATGTTGGATAGAATATTTTGTGTATTCCATTATCTCTCTCCAATAATCCCCTATCTCACATTAATACTTCCGATATTAGCATATGTTGTTCTCTTTATGAGTGGACAATATCTGATTATGGTGAAAGGATCTCCAATTCTCATGGCCCTTTCAATTATATCAGTCATCCTTATCATAAACAGAAAGAAGTTCTCCAATCCATGTGAAAACAAATTATTTGATGACTTAATCCTCCCTAATTACCTCAGTCAAAGAAATCTGTCAAAGATATTTTGGATTATCTTCTGCATTGCCTTAGCCTGGATTTTCATAACAAACAGTTGCAATCTCTTCCATCTGGTGTTAATAGGGTTGCTCTATTTCTTGGTACTTTTGGAAATCTTCAGTCCCAGTCCAAGAAAGCCTGTTGTATTATTCCAACTTATAGCAACTTTGTCGCTCCATGTGTTCTCAACAGTATTTACCCATGATTACTATTATGGTTGGACAGACATTCCAATTCACCTTGCCTGGACAGAAACCATTCTTGTGGACGGCTTCGTATCACCCATACTTGGGCAATACATGGATTTCTGTTTATTCCATATTGAGTCTGTAATAGCTTCCTTGATTTCTGGTCTCCCGACATATACAGTCTTATACCTCACATCAACCCCATTGTTAGTCGTGTCTTTGGTATTTATCTACTCCCTTGCCAAGCACTTTACCAAATCTAAATCTCTTGCACTTCTCTCTGCGTTATTATACATAACAATCCCTGCGGTAATCTGGTATGCTATCTACCCAATGCCCAGGATGCATGCAACAATCGCTTTTGTAATTGTTCTTTTCTTCTTCTTTAAAAAGCAGTCAGACGGTGTTTCTCTCTCATCCCTGATTCTCACACTCCTTGTTATGATGTACATGATCTTTGTGCATCATGCACAGTTAATTCTTATTGTGCTGGTATTCACAGGTATTCTTGGATTATATTTTATCTATCACCATAGGATAACTGCTTCTCAAATTGTGCTCACGGTTTCGTTCTACTTAATTGCATTATTTGGAATTACACATGGTCCTTATGATTTTTCATGGCTGATAAACCGTCTCTCGAATCAGTTTTATAACATCCCATTACCTGATTGGCTTCCTATTGGTTCTGTCTCCGCTGCTTCTCCGAGTTCTGCATTTGATACAGATAGTGTTGTTTCTGTGTTAAGTTCATCATTTGATATAGTAGCCAATCTTGGGAATTTAGGACATGCGTGGATTAATGCCATAGCTAGTGCATCGATTATTCTGGTATTACTACCGGGAGTAATCGCTCTGTTGTCTCCAAAAATCATTGATAAAAAGATTGCAATGTTGGGCATGGCAGGAGTAGTTCTCGCAATAGTATTCATTCCTGGAGTCATGGATTTGTTTGAGATGTTTATCAGCGGAGATCTCGAACTGGATAGAGTCAGGCTTGTCCTCTCACCAATATTTGCAGTAATTATGGCTGTAGGGGCTGTGGTTATAGGGAATCTCTGGAATAAAAAACATACTGGGAAATTCAATGGCGCAGTTGTCACGGTTATTCTCTGTATGTTACTGGTAGTAACGTCTCCACTTATTCTTGAATCAAGGGACAGCCCTGTTTTTGCAGGCACTCAGTTTGGTGAGGTTCACTTCTTCACGGAACAGGAGTTAGCTTCTTTTGACATCGTTGAGAATTACCTGCCTCTCTCTTCATCAGTCTATACTGATTATGATACTTCAAGATATTTTGCCGCCGGCAAAGCATTTGAGAAATATGGTTACCCTTACTACTCGTTCAGGAATGGTGCTGACAAGTTGTATTCAGAAGATGTATCTGTTGAGAATCTGGTAAAGTATGTAATAAATAGAAATAGTTGCTACGAAATTTACGGATTGGGGCTCAAAGATTCGGCAGGAACTACTGTCAAAATCCTGTCGACCGAAGAAAATACGGAGCAGTTTACGGAAAATACTTATCCACTCAGTCTGGTTTACACTAATCAGGGAATGAATATCTTCTCGTAATTTTTGTTTAATCCCTATCCCAACACTTTCATAACCTCCCCTCACCAACACATAGGTGTAATATTTGCAGTCCATCCCTACAAACTTGACGTCAAAAACGAGTATCCCAACTGCAAAATCAACACATAACAAATCTCCATGAACATCCACTTCGTCTCCCGATTCATGCGTCTTCCGGCAATTCAGCGTCAGAGCACACTCTCGCTTATTTTCACGCTTGCCATAACCGGAATCGGTTTCCTCTCCACCATGCTCTTTTCCCACGTGCTTGGAAAAGACCTAATGGGAGTTTACTATCTCTTCGTTGCATACTTCGGCATCTTCAATATGATAGGAGACGGCGGATTCGGTCAGGCAGCGGTCAAGCGTATCTCAGAAGGAGCTGAACAGAATGCCTATCTGACAGCATATGCCTGTCTTCGCGGAATTCTCACCATCGTCTCTACACTCATTCTTATCACCATCAGTCCCTTCTTTGCGGACTTGAAAGAGTATGAACTTGTATTCTGGATTGTCTTAGCACTCATCTTCGCATTCTTTGGTCAGACTATCACACGGGGTGTAATGGGTTTAGGACACATGGGTATCTACAGCGTAGGCTTTGGTTTCTCCGAACTTGCCCGCATTGTAATCCAAATCATCACCGTCCTTCTCGGCTTTACAGTCTATGGACTTATCGGAGGCTACATCGTCGGCATCATCCTCTCCGGTATTCTCTGCATCAAATACTTCACCTTCCGCCCCGCAAAATTCGGCTTCCGCCATGTCAAATCTCTTTTCGTCTACGGCTTCTGGATTTTCCTCATCAGTACCGGCTCTACCGTCTTCGCCTATGCGGACACCATCTTCATCGGCTACTTCCTGACAAACGGAGACGTTGGAGTCTACCGCACTGCCTTCCAGTTCACCACAGCGGCCACCTTCATCACCACCGCAATCTACTCAACCTTAACTCCGAAGATCAGCAACTGGAGCGCAAACAATCAGTGGGACAAAATCGCCCCGCCGGTATCCCGCGGAATCACCTTCGCTTTAATCCTCGCGGTGCCGGTATTTACCGGCGGTCTGCTCTTAGCAGACAAACTCCTCTACTACTTCTACGGAGCAGACTTTGCAGCCGGGGCAGCTGCCTGTACAATCCTTCTTCTCGTGCAGGTAATCTCTGTATTCATCACTCTGCTTGGTGTTGCCTTGACCGCATCTGATCATGCCCGCCAGTCCTTCTATGCAACAGCATCCGCTGCTGTCATCAACATCCTGCTCAACTGCATCTTAATCCCCTTGATCGGCATCAACGGCGCAGCAGTGGCTACCTTAATCAGCTACAGCGTAAACGCCGTCTTAATCGCACACTTCCTTAAGCGCTACCTCACCGTCAAAATCGAACGCCGCCCGATTTTCCACATCATCCTTGCGGCCGCAGCGATGGGACTCTTTGTCTTCGTCTACAAACTCTTCGTCCCGCTCGACAACGTTGTCCTCACTCTGATTCCTGTGTGTGCGGGAGCTGTCATCTACTTCTTCCTCCTCTTCAAAATCGATAGAGGCATCCGCGATGAAATCGCAGGAATGGTAACCACATTCGGTCTCCCGTGGCCGAAGTGGCTGTGAGGGAAACCCTAATATCTTCCAAGACATACAAATACATACGCACATGTCTGCCTACGTCAGTATCAAAGAGGACGTCCTCACAAAACTCAGAGAGCATCTCCACGAGATACGTGAGCGTTTCTTTATCGATACTATTGGGATTTTTGGATCAGTATCTCGTGGTGAAGACACAGCAGAGAGTGATGTTGATGTTCTTTACACCTTTTCAGAAGGAAAAGGTTCATATGATACCTTCCTTGATTTGGCAGACTATCTCGAAGACCTTTTCCAGAGAAAGGTTGACATAGTATCTCTTGAATACCTGAGCCCGCATGTGAAACCATATGTTGAACCGGAAATGATTCTTTTCAGTTCTTCGGAGGCAGCATCGGTATGATTGACAACAAAGTCTGGCTGCACCATATCAAAGAAGAGGCAGATCTCATTGTTCAGACAATAGCAAACCTCACAGAAGAAGAGTTTCATCAATCTGTTGTAGCACAACATATTGTAATTCGTGCTCTAGAGGTAATCGGGGAAGCCGCAAAACACGTATCCGATGACTTCCGTACTCAGCATCCTGAAATTGCATGGAGAGGGATGTGCGGACTTCGTGACAGATTGATTCATGCATACTTTGCTGTTGACCTGGAAAAAGTCTGGGAAATATCAACAACAAAAATCCCGGAGCTTGTAACTCAAGTGGACTCTCTTTTGAAATAACCTCCATACCCTTTATCCCTCATCCCTTCCCATACTATTCCATGAAAGGAGTAACCCACATAATCCTCACCATGGCAACCGCCCTTCTCATCTTAGCCCCGGCAGTTCCAACGCTTACCACACCAACAGCAATCCTTGGTGCAGTCCTCTTCATCCTCGGAGCATTCCTTGGTTCCATCACTCCGGATATTGACATGGGCAAAGGCTCTGCCATCTTCCACGCAGAAATTCCCGGAGCGAAGGGAAAGAAGTTCTTCTTAACTCCGGTCTTTGGACACACCATAAACACCCTTTGCTACAAGCCTGTCCGCTTCGTCTTCCATTTAATCTTCGGTGACAAGATTTATGCAAAGCAGGGACACCGCGAGCTTCCCCATTCGCCAATCGGCATCTTCTTCATGTCAGTACTTCTCACGTTCTACATCTGGGCAGTCTGCTTTGCTCTCTCCTTCATCCCGGGACTTTCCTTCCTCGCAAACAATCCGTTAATCTTTGTCTTCGGCGCCTCATTCTTCTTCGGATGCCTCATGCACTTAGTAGAAGACACCTGTGACATCGCAGGAGTTCACTACTTCTATCCGTTTGTCTTCAGAAGACTTCGCGGAAAACTTCTTGGCGACGGAACAGACACACGTCCGCGTGTTTACATGATTCTTTTTCTCGCAGCAGCAGTCATCCTCTGCGCGGCATCCTTTATTCTCAGCCTTCCGGCATTCCTTGGAATCCCTGTGGCGGTCATCCTCTGGATTATCTTCCTTGCCGCCTCCGGTGTTCCGGCAAAGAAACAGAACCGTGATTTGAGCTGAGATAACACCCTCCTTTTTTTTCAACCCGCATCTTTCCCTCCTCTGAGCGAAACCCTTCTAATGTAAGCACGCCAATACATAGGCATGTATAAACTCGTCTGTGTACACTGCGGTGCGGAGTACTCTCCCGATGCAATTGTGTATAACTGTGAAAAATGCGGACACCTGCTCGCAGTAAAATACGACCTCGACAAGATTACTGTCACCCGCGAGGAACTGCAGAGCAGAAAGATTGGTGTATGGAGATACAAGGAATTCCTGCCGGTAAAAATTGATCCGGTCACGTTACAGGAAGGAGGGACTCCGCTCTATCACGCAAAGCGCCTTGGTGAAGAGCTTGGATTAAAGAACCTCTACGTCAAGCACGAGGGTATGAACCCGTCCGGATCTTTCAAGGACAGAGGAATGACTCTTGGTGTCTCCATGGCAAAGCAGCTCGGCAAGAACATTGTTGCCTGTGCATCCACCGGAAACACCTCTGCATCCATGGCTGTTTATGCCGCAAAGGCAGGAATGCCGGGCGTTGTCCTTCTCCCTGCAGGACATGTCGCTCTTGGTAAAGTTGCCCAGGCACTCATGCACGGAGCAAAAGTCATCTCCATTCGCGGAAACTTCGACCGCGCATTAGAGATGGTTCACGAGCTTTGTGTCTCTCATGGAATCTACCTCTTAAACTCCATCAACCCGTACAGACTTGAAGGTCAGAAGACTATCGGTTTCGAGGCTGTTGATCAGCTTGGCTGTGTTCCGGACCGCTTCGTTTTACCGGTCGGAAACGCAGGAAACATCTCTGCAGTCTACAAAGGACTTACCGAGTGGAAGGAGATCGGCTTCATCGACACGCTTCCGAAGATGACTGCAATTCAGGCAGAAGGCGCAATGCCTGTCGTAAACGCAATCAAAGGCAACCTGCCGGAGGTTGTTGTTGAGAAGAACCCGGAGACTGTTGCATCCGCAATCCGTATCGGAGCACCGGTCAACGCAGAAAAAGCTCTTCGTGCAATCCGCGAGACCAATGGAACTGCAGAGTTTGTCACTGACGAGGAAATCCTTGCCATGCAGCGCGACTTAGCACGCCTTGAGGGTATCGGTGTTGAACCGGCATCCGCAGCATCCGTTGCAGGTATCAAGAAGATGGCAGAGCAGGGACTTCTCGATGCAGATGAGAAGATTGTCTGTGTCGTTACCGGTCACCTGTTAAAAGATCCGGAAACCGTTATTAAGCAATGCGCAGCCCCAATCGAGATCGACGCAACAATCGAAGCACTGCTCTCTGTGCTGTAATTCTGCTTACAGCACTTCTTCTGCTGGCAGTCCCAGCGGCTGCCAACACCGCAGACTTTAGGGTTTCGGAAAACGGTTCGGTCTTGTTTGCCGAGGCCAGATTTTCCGGCTCTTCCTACCTTTTGGTAACCCCGGGTATCTTAGGCGAGGATGTCGCGCTTGAAACAGTGAATAATCTTGTTCTGGTTTCGGTAGACGGAACAGTTGTTGAGCCGAAGAATACGAAAGGCACACTGACATTTCCAGAAGGAGACTATACGCTGACGTATGATGTGCCAATTTCCGGCGGTTTTATCTACGCGAAGTTTCCGGAGTTCTATAATGTCACCGTAACTCTTCCAGAACCGTACACAACCGGTCACCTGATTTTAGGAACGGTGTCCTCCGGCGGTGTTGTTGCAAAAGAGGAGGGGAAGACGGTTGTCACCTTTAATCAGACGAAAGCAGCCTCGCTTACCTTCTACGAGGATAACCGCGAGCCGATTCTCTACGCTTTCCTTGCCGGATGGCTTGTTGTCTTCGCGCTTGCATATCTGCGCTACAGAAAAATCAAAAAGAACCGGCTGAAGATTTAATCTTCAGCTTTTTTAGAAGAACATATCAAGAGTTGTCTTTTTTGCAACCTTCGGGTCGAACTCATCCCAGTCCCACCCGAGAGCGTCAAAGATTCTGTTTAAGGGCGCCTGAATCGTCTTTTCGAGCATAGTCTCCCAGTCAATCTCGAATGCCCCGTCCGGAATCTG
The DNA here is from genome assembly GCA_015063085.1 of Methanocorpusculum parvum. Taxonomy (GTDB): domain Archaea; phylum Halobacteriota; class Methanomicrobia; order Methanomicrobiales; family Methanocorpusculaceae; genus Methanocorpusculum; species Methanocorpusculum parvum_A. Next base: position 5,287 of record SUTD01000003.1, on the reverse strand, counting down.
GTCAGGATACTCAAAGCAGAGGACATCGGTGTTCGGAAACTCATCCGGACGCAGGCTGCGTTTGATGTAGACGCGCTTCGGTTTGCTTCCGCGCTTGAAATCAGTTCCCAAATACTGATTTGCATACTGCGCTCCTCTTCCGTGAGCATCAAGATGCGCATAATCGTCAAGCGCTTTGTTAATTCCTCCGGGAATTCCCGCCTTGTCGAGTGGATATGTTCCGGCTCTGTAATCCTTTAACACCTGCGGGAGATACTCTTTGATGTCGGATTTTCCGTTGCCCTTCAGAATCATCTCAAGAACCGCACCCTGCGCTTCGCGCGTGATGTGGGATGAATCGGAGCGCTTCATCTCAAATCCGGCGATATCGATTTTGTCAATCTCTTGCCCTTCCTTCCAGGTTAAATGACCTGCATAGCGTTTCTTTGCCCCACCCTGGAAGAAACGGCGGTAAATCTTCTCGAACTTAATCGAGAAGTAACACTCATCAGCACCAAGCGTTTCTTTTGCAAACGTTGGGTAGCTTTCGTTTAACTCATCCTCGAGTTTTCTGGCGATACTGATTGTCTCCTCCTGCGAGACCATCGGGAGCTGAACGAAGCAGGAATCCGTATCTCCGTAGATTACTTCGTAACCGTTTTCGTTGATGATTTTTCTGGTGTGCTGAATAATCGCGCGGCCGACGGAGGTGACGGCAGAGCCAATCTCTCTGTCATAGAGGCGGAACCGTGCAAAGCCGGACACCCCGTAGTATGAGTTCATGATGACCTTCAAGACGTTCTGCTGCATGTCATAGAGGTTGTACTCGTCTGAACCGTAGGGGAAGGTATTTCTCAGTTTTTTCTTGTTGTCTCTCTCAGTCAAAAGCTCGCCGATGATACTTCTGGTCAGCCCGTCCGGAGATTTTTTGAACCGGATGCCGTTTGGCGCATGAATCTCGCCTTCCGGAGACTTTGTCTCCTGCGAGGCATTTAAGGTCATCATGGCCATTGGATAGAGCGACTTCAAATCAAGCACGACAACATTCTCGCACACACCTTTCGACGGGGCAAAGACGGTCGCTCCTTCGAACTCTTCGCCTACACCGTTTCCTTTCGACGGAAGAACGAACTTACCGAATGCACGCCGGAGAATGAAGATGTCAACCACATTCGAGGAGTTCAGCGTCTTATCAAGCGGGCAGCCCACATAGCGGGAAACTTCCTGGAAGAACTCGATGATGCTGTTTTTGCGGTTGATTCCAACACACAGCTCCACATCCTTGAAGTTGTACTCAATCATCTTCAAAGGATCATTGTTCCAAAGATCTCCTAAAGTTCCGGTGTAGCGAACCTTTCGCTCGCCCAACTCTTCTTCTGCGATGGCGTCTAAGCGGTACGACTCCTTTTGTCCGCTCTGCATCTTCTTGTATGCAGTAAGCAAATCGAAGATGACTCTTCCGCGCATGGCGTTTCGGTCAACAACGCCCGGAAGCCGTGCGAACACATCCGGCTTGAATCCGAGGACTTCAGCCCTCTTCAAAATATATGCTGCATCGAAGTCCGCAAAGTTCCATCCGGATAAGATGTCCGGATTTTTTTCCTGAATGTAGCTGATAAATGCCTTGAAGAGTTCGCGCTCGGAGTTGAAGGCAAGAATTGTGTGGCGGCTTTCGTCAAAGCAGCCGTTTGGAAGAGCTTCTGCTGCTGAAAGCGGCGTCTCGCCGTTGAGGAAGAACGTAGTATAGCAGTCGTCAAAGGAGTCATGACAGGTGATACAGTTAATCGCATCACGCTCTGCTTCAGGAAAACCATATCGGTCGTCACACTCGATATCGCACATGCAAACCCTTGCCTTCGAGAGCACATGTGCGGGGGAGAGATCGGTGTAACTGCATGTCTCAGACGGGAAGGAGACGCCGCCGGTGAGGCCAAGATCAATTAAAAAGCGGGTGGCAAACGGAATGTCTGCTTCGAAGTGGTGATAGTTCTCGCGAACTATTCGGACATCAGTCGGCTTTTGTGTGTAAAGCCTGATAAGCGGCTCGCCTTTAATTGAAAAGGCCCTGTCATCGGTAACCTCGACTTTATCCGAATGCGGACGGTGCGCTTCGCTTTCCCGAACCCAGAAGTAAGGACGAAAACCGGTGACCTTTACTTCATGAGCTGTTCCGTCCGCCTCGCGTCCGAAGATATGAACTACCGGGCCTGCCGGAGTGTTTGAGTATTCTGCCTGATTTATGGCGATATCCATTTACACTCTCCGGCAAAGACCTGTTAAGAACTCTGCTGCGGCGTTGAGTTTTGCGGTTTCCCAGTCATCGAGTTTTAAATTCTCGTTAATCTTTGCTCCGTCACGGGTTACGCGTGCCGGAAGACCGATTGAACATCCGTCAATGCCGTACGCACCGTTTGCCGGAAGCGAGCAGATGAACTCCTCACCCTTTTCGATTTTCTGCATCATGTTGAAGATATGATATGCAGGACCGAAGACGGTTCCGCCCTTTCCTTTGATGACAGGCATAGAAGATCCGCGAAGACCAAGCAGCACCTCCTCGCGGACAGCTTCGGGTACATCGACTGAGAGGTTTGAGAAAACCGGCACCTGATTTTCTCCGTGCTCTCCCAAGACCATTCCTTCCTCTTTGATTCCCATCGAAGAAAGAGCAACGGTAAATCTGCGGCTGTCCAAAAGTCCGCCGAATCCGACAACCTGTCCTTCGTCTAAACCTGCGTGCTTTGCGAAATACCAGGTAAAGACGTCCATCGGGTTGGTGATGACAATCAGCTTTCCGGAAAATCCTTTGAGAAGCTCTGCTGCCTCGCGGGCGATCGGGAGGTTTTTGTCGAATAAGTCAGCGCGGGTTTTTACATTCGGCGAGCGGGAGTATCCGGCAGAGAAGATACAGTAGTCTGCATCCTTCATGTCGGAGATGTTTGTGGAGATTGGGATATCCCGCGAGTGCATGATATCGAGTTTTTGTGCATGCAGGAATTCCGGCATGATATCGTATATTACAAGCTCATCGGCAAATCCGTTTACAGCGGAGATGTAGGCCGCTTCTCCTCCAATGCGGCCCATACCGAATGCTGCTACTTTCGTCATAGAGTAATATTGGTTTTCCTAGGGTTTAACAATGGTCATGAGAGCAGCAGCATTCGAAGAACTGAAAGTATCAGCATGTGTGCGGGATAGAATGCATAGCAGAAGTACTGGAAGGGTTTGCTGTGGTATCCCTGCTTTCCGCGGTAGAGCCAGATGAAGAGTAAGGCAAACAGTGCAAAGCCCTGCTGCGGGAATGTGAATGATGCAAACTCATAGACAAGCCCTCCAAGGATTTCGCAGTTGATGTACCAGAGACAAAGGAACTGTCCGATGTAACACCACCACTTCTTTCCGCGGAGGAAGTAGAAGACGAGAACGGTTAAGATTCCTGCATGATAGAAGTCCACCATTGTCAGAATGCCGAGAATGTATCCGAGGATGACGGTTCCGCAGCCGGTCAGAACCCTAAGGCTGATTTTTCCGCTCGCTTTTGCCTTTTCATTCAGATGGATAAGGCCGAGCGCTATTAAGAAGCTGAAGAGGATGTTCTGGTGAATTGGGTAAAAGATACTTCCCCCCATCATGAGGTTGAAGGGGATTTCCGATATGAGAGCGAATATGAAAAGTCTGCCTGCGTATTTTTTCAGGTTTTTGGTGTGGAAGTATCCTTCGACAAGCAGGAATGCAAAAATCGGGAGCGCTAAGCGCCCAATACAGGTAAGCCATTCGTTTCCGGGTATGACTGTTCCCCAGAGATGGTCGCAGAGCATGAATGCCATCGCAAAGATGTGCAGGGATGCCGATGTGGTTTCCAGAGAAAATTTCTGCGCCATATCCTTTTGGCTTGTTTGGAAAAAGAAGAGGTATTCCGGTTAGTTCTTTACTTTTTTCTGCGGAGTTTCGCCGACAAATCTCTTGATGACAAAAAGACCGACAAGCGTCAGGTATAAGACGAAAACAAGGAATGCCGCAACGTATCCGAATGCAGCCGGTAAGACGGTCGGGAGGAATAACATCATAAGGGCGAAGATGAAGATTGCTGACAGAGCAATTACAATATCCAGTATCCAGTCTTTTCTCATGTTAGATTATATTTAACGTGCGGGCTTTTATCACTTTTGAATGCCCATACATAATCATGGATAGAAATGAGGCTCTTTCGCTTCTCAAAGAGCATGTGACAACCGAATCTCTTATAGGACATTGTCTTGCAACGGCTGCTGTGATGAAAGGTCTTGCAAAAGAACTCGGAGAGGACGAAAATCTTTACGAGTTAATCGGCATTCTCCATGATATTGATTTCCAGGAGATTAATGAGGATATGGAAAAGCATGGTGAAGTCGGCTATGGGATTTTAAAAGCCGCCGGAATCGGAGATGAGATTGCCATGCCGATTCGCCGACACAACCATATGCTTTTCGATGGTGAGTATACCGAGACTGTGGAAATCTGTCTTCAGACAGCCGACAGTGTTTCCGGGCTTGTTATCGCGTGCGCGTATGTAAAAGGCGGAAAGATTACTGAGGTCACGCCAAAGACGGTTACCAAGAAGTACAAAGCAGCATCTTTTGCCGCAGGATGCGACAGAAACAGAATCGCGATGTCTGATGTTCTTCTCCCGCGTGAGAGGATGTATGAGATTGCCATCGAAGAAATTTCTGCAATCAGGGACGAGTTGGGGATTTCATGACCGCAAAGCAGCAGTCTGAGGTTCTTCGCGGGATTCAGAAAGCTTCAGGCAAGGTGGAGAATGTAAACAGATACATCATTCCAAAGGGAGGCATTTCCCTTGCATACGCGATAGCAGATGCACGCGATGCAAAAGGTGTTGCTGTGGCCCGCGAGGGAAGTGTGGGCTTCGGGATTGATGAGCCTGTTGTCCGCGTGATAATCACCGCGCGCAGGTTTACTCCTGAGATGCGGGCTGTCGGATGCATCAGACTGAACGAGGATATTGCAGAAACTGTCCGCGAGGTTTTGCAGGACGTTGAAGAATACGACGCGGAAAAGTTCCCGAAAGGGATTTCGACGATGGAATGGGGAGTTGCGTTCCTTTGCAAGGAGGGTGTTCCGGCAGCAATTTGTGCGGAAAATGAGCCGACATACGGGGGCTGTATCTACATTTTCGGGGAGACTCCGGACGATGTTGCAAACAGAATCCTTATCATATCGGAACGACTAACATTATAGAGCATTTGAGGCATATATCATGGGAATTAAACCAAGCTATATCAAAACTATGGGCGAGGCCCTTTTAGAACAG
>SUTD01000036.1 GCA_015063085.1 Methanocorpusculum parvum | reverse complement strand
CTGTGCCTGCATCTGCTGCTGACGCTGAAGCTGTTCCTGTTCTGCCATCTGCTGCTGCTGCATCTGCATCATGCGCTGACGGCGAAGTTCTGCGAGTTCTGCATCGTCTCCCATTCTTTTCACCTGTGTTTTCTGTCAGTGTTTAGTACTTTGCAAGGCCTGGTGCTGCCTTAACTGCTTCTTCCTTTAAGGAGTGTGCGATGTTGTCAAGGAACTTGCGGCCTTTTGCGGAAACTGCTCTACCGTCGGTAACTTTCTCGATGAAACCTGCTGCTTCGAGCTGCTGCATGACTTTACGTGCAATGCTTCCGCTTCCTTTTCTGAAGTGGGACGGCTTGCTTCCGCGGTCCTGCATACCACCGTAGACGGTGCGCATGCGCTCAACGCCGATTGGGCCATCAACATAGATTCTGCGCAGCACTGCTGCGGAACGGATGTACCACCAGTCTGGATTCTCTGGCGGCATCTGCTTGTGTACTCCAGTTTTAACAAACTCTGCCCACTCAGGTGCCTGGATCTCAGAGACGTTCTTGAGTTCCTCTGCAACCTTGTTGATCAGGTCGTTTGCTGGAATGTCAAATACTGTAGTCATTAGACAAACCTCACTGTAAGCCTCGTGCCTTTCGGCACGATTTGTTATGGGCACGAATGTCCATAACGATGACATTAACAGTCTTTACATGTTAGACCTCAGACATAATATACTTGACGCCGGCTGAGGAGATATATCTAACTTTCAAGACACCGAATATATCTGTATGAGACTGACAGTCCTTGCGGACAACAACACCTATATCGACAAATACTACCTCGGAGAGCCGGCACTATCCTATTTTATCGAGGACGGAGAGGAAAAGATTCTCTTCGACTGCGGATATTCTGATGTCTTTTTGAAAAATGCTGAGCGCATAGGTCTCGACCTCACGAAAGTAAGCACAGTTGTTCTCTCGCACGGACATGATGATCACACCGGAGGCCTTTCGCATCTGATTCGCGTACTGCCTCATGCGCGCCTGATTACCCATCCGGACACTTTAGCCGAAAAGCAGTACGAAGACGGAAGAAACGCAGGATCTTTGCTGCGGGAAAGTGACATCCCATACGAAATGTCTCTTTCGAAAGAGCCGCAGAATGTGTCAGAACATCTGACGTTCCTTGGTGAGATTCCGGAGTTGAATGATTTCGAGAAGCGCGTTCAGTTCGGTGTGCATGATGCCGGAGGATGCTTCGAGCCGGACTTTGTAATGGAAGACTCGGCACTCGTGTACGAAACAGAAGATTCCATCTCTATTATTACCGGATGCTCGCACGCAGGAATCTGTAATATAATAGAGTACGCGAAGTCTCTTTTCAAAAAGCCGGTCAGAGGAATCATCGGCGGCTTCCATCTAAAAACGGTAAACGAGAGAGTGGAAAAAACAATCGGGTACCTCTCATCTCTGGATTTGGAAGAGCTCTATCCCTGCCACTGCACATCCTTTGCCGTACGCTCCGCGATTCATCAGAAAATCCCGTGCGGCGAGGTTGGTGTCGGGATGAAAATCGAGTGGTGAGTTATCCAAAGATAACCCAGCGGTCATAAATCGGGTCGCGGTCGTTTTCGGAGATTTCCAGATATCTGCCGACTCCTGCCGCCCACTCTTTTACCCACTGTGCCTCCTCTTCGGTTGCAACAGTAATGAGCGTCTTTTCGGTAACGCCTGCAAGTTCTTCTACAATCGGCTGCCAGATGTCCTTAGTGTATGTATACATCTGGCCAAACATAATACCAAGGCCGAACTCAGCATCCGGCATATAGGCTGAAGCAATCCGACCGTCAATGCAGACCGTCTCTTCCGGCTTTAAGCGGCCGTTTGAAAATCCAAGCGATAACAGCTCCGGATCATTATCATAGGCAATCGGAGATGCCCCAATCTCGCGCATCACCTGCGAGCCGATACCAGAGCCGCAGCAGGCATCAATACAGATGCCGGAGACAGACTCGCCGAACTTCTCGCGGACAAGCGAGCGAATCTTATCGATTCTCTCCTCGGTGATGTCCTCTCTTGTCGGTCTGATCTCCTCAATAATAATCTGCGAAAAGTATGCGCGAAGTGCCGCATCGATATCCCCTCTTGCCTCCTCATACATATCACCATCTGCTGCCTCGAACAGTTCAAGCTCCGCCTGTGTCGGATCGCGGAACATCCACGAAGTCGCAAACCAGGCATCGCCGTTCTTCACCGCAAACAGCAGCGGATTGCCCTCCTCATCGAGCAGAATACGAGCGCCTCCTGCTTCCGGCTCTGCCTCGCAGATTAACACCGCCGGCTCTCCATTATTTACGAGGGACGCATAATCCGGCTCGATGAACCGGAGAGCTTCGACCTCAATCATTTCCTCTAACGACTTCATATTACTCGTTTCTTCCAATCGTTAAGCCTTCAGTGGCCTTAATTACTCCGCTCACTCTGGCATCCTCATGCAGCCAGACAACACTTCCCAGAAGATCGCCCAGAACATCTGCCCCGCGCTCAACACGAATGTTCTTTGCCGCAACATCTCCGTGGATTGCATCACGCGGACCAATCTTTGCACGCTTGGATGCCTGAATGCTTCCAAAGATGGTGGTGTCCTTTCTCACCTTGACAGTCTCGGCCTTGATGTTTCCGTGCAGGCGGCAGTTGGAGCCGATCTCCATCGGTGTCGGAACAGAGAAGTAGCGTAAATCCATGCTGGTCTTTGGAGGAAGAACCAGAGGAGTACTCTGCGCCTCAGCAACCAGCTCATTGAGTCTCTTCTTTGTTGACTCCTCTCCTTCCAGATGCAGCATCGTCATAACATAGAGAAGCAGATAGAGCACGACCGGCATCGGATTGCGGATAGCAATATCGCCTAAGGCCTTAAACTCCTTGTCGATAGTTACATTGTCTCCGATATCCAGATTTCCGCCGACGGTAAGCTTTCCGTGAATCTTAACGCCTTCTCCTAAGTACGCATCACCGTTACAGATGACAGTTCCGTGAACTTCGCAGAAGTTATCGATTCTAAGATCTCCTTCGGCAACAACATCTCCGTACATCGTCGAGAGTTCACAGATAGCAATATCATTTCCATAAAGACCGTATCCGATAGTACAGTGATCTCCGACTAAGATATCGCTCTTGGTTTTCAGATTTCTCTCCTGCAGTTCGGTCTTGTTTGGAAGAACACAGGTCTTAAAGAGTTCCGTGGATGAGACAACAAATGCGGCGGTCTCTTCATCGATTGATGCAAGCTGCTGTTTTAAGACTTCAGGCTCGGGAATCTCGGAAAACAGCGGCTCGGCTTTCTCCAGAGGCGGGGCACAGGCTTCGGTTTCAATGATTTCTTCCTCTTCGATATCCGGAAGATTGAGGAATTTGTCCTCTTTTTCTTCCGGTATATCCGGGATAGACTCCGCCACAATTATTCTGTGATTTGACATCCTTTCCTACTTAGTATATCGTTATGCCCCGTACTTATGGGTTTTGTCAACCAGGTCAAGTAAAACCGGCATCAGGGATGCTCC
>SUTD01000014.1 GCA_015063085.1 Methanocorpusculum parvum | reverse complement strand
TAACGTTGTGTCTCACCCGAAGAGACGCAGCTGGAGACGCAGCACGCTGAAGGTGTAAGAAAATGGTAGAAGTACAAAAAGAACAGATCTACATTATCCCGCTTCGTGATGTAAAGCGTGTCCCGTGCTACAAACGCGCAAACGCTGCAATCAAAGACATCCGCGGATTCCTTGAGCATCACATGAAGAGTGATGACGTCAAGCTCGACAAGTCCATTAACGAGGCTGTCTGGGCACGCGGATCTCAGAAACCGCCAAGACGCATCCGTGTTCGTGCAATGAAGTTCGACGACGGACAGGTCCAGGCAGAACTTGCTGAGGAGTAATTAAATGGATGATCCCACCCTGTCACTGAATGGCGACCCGAACATTGGCGTCTATGCACGTGTCTTTGATGACATCGCATTCGTCCCAATCGATGCCCCGGCTGAGTTCAAGTCCAAGATTGCAGAATACCTGGAAGTTGAGGTTATTGAGACCTTTATTCAGGGATCCTCTGTCATTGGTCTCCTCTTAACAGGAAACTCAAACGGATTTGTAGTATCCGGTCTCATTCAGGATTCAGAACTTGACCTTCTCCAGGAGTATGGAGATGTCCTTCTCCTCGGAGAAGAGATGAACGCGGCAGGGAATGTAATTCTGACCAACGACTCATTCGCCGTTGTGCACCCGGATATGTCTTCCGAGATGCGCAGAATGGTTGGTGAGTTCCTGAAGGTCCCGACAATTCCGATGTCCTTTGCAGGCGTTGGAACTGTTGGTATGACCTGTGCCTGTACCAATGCAGGAATCCTTCTTCCGGCACGCAGTGCTCCGGAAGAGATTTCCGCAATGGAAGAGGCAATCCCATTAGAAGACTTCCCGGTCGGTACCGGCTCGGTCAATATGGGTTCCAACTTAATCGGAACCGGTCTTCTGATTAACAACAAGGGATACCTTGCAGGAAACACCACCACCGGTTTCGAGCTTGGCAGAATTGAAGATGTATTTGGATTTCTGTGAGGTGAATTAAAAATGCCGAAATTCGAGGTTAAGGGTCACTTCTTAAACGATGGAAAGATGAGACCTTTCACAAAAGTAGTCGCAGCACCTTCCGAGAAGCTCGCAGGAGAGTTTACTCTTGCAACTTTTGGAAGCAAGCACAGACTTGAACGCAAGTATATTACCATTGAATCCGTTCAGGGTGTAGATGGCAACTAATACTAATCAGGCAGCTCTGGAGCAGGAGATTAAATCCCTCCAGTCCTATGCCGCAGAGTACTCGGAGCAGTACGGTCTCTTATCCGAGCAGCTGAAGTTTATGGAAGCTGCAAAGGCTGAGGCACGCTCTTCGATTGAGGCCCTTGAAGCACTCGCTGCAACCGAGGGCGAGGCAGCAGTTCTTCTTCCGCTCGGCGGAGGAGTTACTGTTAAAGCAACTCTGCACGATACAAAGAATACGCTTGTCGGCATCGGCGCAGGCGTCTCTGTTGAGAAGTCCACTGAGGAAGCAATTACTTTCTTAAAGGACAGAATCACAGAAATGGACGCTTCCGGAAAACGCTTAACTGAGTCTATCGGTAAGCTTTCCGAGCAGATGCGTGCTGTTGAACAGAGGATGCAGGAAATCTATGCATCCGTTCAGCAGTAAAGCTGATTCTTTTTTTCGTCTGTAGAGTATATCTCTATTCTTCGTCTAATTTTCGATTCTTTACTCTGCTGATTCTCTGTTCTTTGAATATTGTGTGGTCTTTTAAGAGAATGGATGCGGCAGTGACAGCAATCACTGCGGGGATTGCGAGAGTAAAGCTTCCGGTCATTTCAAGAACCATCAAAAGAACCGCAATCGGTGCGTGTGAGACTCCGCCGAATACTGCAATCATGCCAATGATTACAAAGACCGGAACAGCGGATGCTCCAACGATTTCGGGCAGCAGCAGGTGAAGTCCGGAGCCGAGCGCTCCGCCTAAGAATCCTCCGACTGCAAGTCCCGGAGCAAAGACACCGCCGGATGCTCCGCTTCCAATGGTTAAGGCGGTTGAGAGAATTTTTACAAACGGCAGCAGCAGGAGTACTGTGAAGGGAAGCAGGTTGTAGAGGGCGAGCTGGACAAACCCGTATCCGGTTCCAAGACATCCAACGCCGACAAGAAGCGTCTCCGGGGAGATGTATGCGAGGAGGATAACCAGCAGCCCGAAGATTCCGGCACCTATTACCGGCTTGAGGAATTTTGGGATGCGGTATTTTTTCTCTGCGGCATCGAATACCTTCTTTGTTTTGTAGAAGGTTTTGATGTAGAGATATCCGATTCCGGCAGAGAGGATGCCAAGCAGCAGGAAGAAGGGGAGCTGCATAGCAGTCCAGCTCATATCTGCTGTTCCAAAGAGCGGGGTGAATCCTTCAAAGAGCCCGAAGATGGCATATCCGGTTAAGGACGAGACGAATGCCGGAAGGAGCGCGTCATATTTGAAGTCCCGAAGATAGAGAATCTCTGCGGCAAGGATTGCTCCTCCAAGCGGGGCTTTGAAGATAGCGCCAACTCCTCCTCCGATTCCAACGGCTATGGCGATTCTGCGCTCACGCGGCGAGAGTTTCATGATGTCGGCTAAGATTGAACCAAATCCGGCAGATATCTGGGCTGTCGGCCCTTCGCATCCGGCACTGCCGCCCGATGATATGGTGATAACTGAAGAAAGGGCTTTTATAAACGGCACTCTCCAGCGGATTTTTCCATCGCCGTGATAGGCTTTGAGTGCCGCATCCGTTCCGTGTCCTTCGGCTTCGGGCGCGAACTTCCAGACGATAAGTCCTGAGACGAGTGCTCCGATTAAGAGGATTGGCAGAATCAGCCATACCGTTTCCGGAGGATACCAGGCTGAGGCTTCCGCAAAGTTCAGCCCTTCGGTTGGGTAGTTGTAGCCTAAGATGTTGTTTAAGAGGATGTGTGAGCCAAGCTCGATTCCTTTGAAAAAAACTACTGCACCAATGCCGGAGACTGCTCCAACGAGAAGACCTATCAGGAGAAGCCGGGGGAGAGAGCTTTCTGCCATTTGTGGTATATTAGTGGGCAGGAGGTAAATAGTTAGCTAAAAAAAAGAGGATTTTATCTGCGTCTCAGAACAAGAGCCGCACACAGTCCGCCGAGGATTCCAAGAATCGGCGCCGGGCTTTCTGCGGTGTCATCAGACGGGGTGAGGTCATCACTTACGTTTCCGTTTTCAGCCGAGCAGTTTTTCATCTTTCCATCGTTTACGCCGACGATTGGATCAGAGAACACTTCTCCTTCTGCTTCTCCGAAAACCGTTCCGGTGGCGAGGCAGTCTTCAAGCAGTCCTTCACTGTATCCGGCAATTCCTCCGACAAGCACCTGCGGCCAGTTGTCGTTGTCGTCTGATGGAATCATGGAGGAGAATGCGGAGACGTCTGCTGCAGAGGTGCAGTCGATAACCTCATCGTAGTTTCGTGCGGCAACTCCTCCTGCATAGGTGTATGTCCATCCTTCTCCGATACATTCTGCGGAGATTTTTACCTTCAGTACTTCGCAGCCGGTGACGAGCGCATGGTTGTTTCCGACAATTCCTCCTGCATACATATCATCAGAAGTTCCTGCAGCAGTTACCTGAACTCCTGCGGTACAGGATGAGATTTCTTCAATGCTGTTTGAGCCTGCAATTCCTCCGGCATAGACGGATTCTGCTCCGTTTGCGTAAATGGTTCCGTAGGCATTACAAAGCGTTACTGTTCCAAAGGTGTCTCCGACAATACCGCCAACGCCGACATCCTCATCGGACAGGCTTTCCGCAGAGATCTCTACTTCTGCAGAACAATCCTGAATCAGGCCTCCTGAGTCATAGCCGGCAATTCCTCCGACATAGACTGTGTTGCCGAGTACATGAATCTCACAGCCGACCATGCAGTTTTCGATGGTTCCCTGGAGGTTCATTCCGCAAATTCCTCCTGCATAGAGAATGACGTCATCCTGTACGCAGGAGATGAGGCATTTGACTTCGAGATTTTTGATTGTTCCGGCATTACTGCCGAAGAGTCCGGCAAATCGTGATGCGGGTTTTTCTATGATGTAGGTAACCGATTTTCCGTTTCCGTCAAAGACGCCAGAAAAGGCTTTGCTCATGCTGCTTCCGATTGGAACCCATTCTTCTTTCTCTAAGGCGAGGTCGGTTTCCAGGAGGTAGTGGGCTTTGCTGTAGTCTGCGTTTCCTGCATTCACGAGCTCAGCGAGTTTTTTCATGTCGGCATTCGACTGAATCAGATACGGGCTGTCTGCGGTTCCGCTTCCGGAAAATTCAGCCGCAGATACCGGGGCTGCACACAGTATGCATGCGGCAATCAGAATACATACGGCAGAAATGTGCCGCAGGGTAGGTGATTTTGACATAATTTACTTTGTGAACTCGATTGTATAAAATCCTGCCGCCTTGAAATTATCAAAACAAAAAACAAGCGCCGAGAGGGAGATTTGAACTCCCGAGGTGTTACCACCAGAGGCTTTCAAGGCCACCGCCTTTCCGGACTAGACTATCTCGGCTAATCGCCTTTACATATTTGTTCTATGGATAAAAATAGATTTCTGATACGGCGGCTTTGTCTGTTCTGTTAGACGATGAGGGTGTGTCCTCTGCGGGTGTTTTTCGGGAAGGGCGTGGTAATGGAGAAGAGGGGGATAGAGTTTTGTGAGTTCCGGTGTCTGGATATCTGATGCGGGTTTTGCTTATGCAAGATAGGAAAATGAAATCGATACTTTTTGTTTGCCGTATGTCTCTCTCTGGAAGACATGGGTGATTTGATTTTTGGAGCTTCCATTTCCGAATTTCAGCGCTGAGGATATGAAAGCCGCAGCTTTGATGAGCTAAATGATTGCATCAGATACTGTCCAGCCGGTGAGGCAGACTGCCCCGGTTTGTGAGGAAGGAGATGCGATGTGCTTTTGTCCTTATTCGGAATGAACGCAGACCACGCAGACGCGCCTTCGGCGCAGCAACGCGTCGCTCTCGCTCACTTGCGTTCGCGAGCTGCTCCCGCAGCCGCGAATGAGCGTTGCTTCCAGGATATTCAAGAATCAGAGAACAATACGAGAAATTCCACCACGAGCACCCTGAATTATAAATGCTAAAAGCAATCCAACGTCTTATTTCTGGAAATGGGGTGCGGAACCGCGACTCCGGCGCGGAGCGGCTCGCGGTGGAATATCCCATTCTGGATTGTAAAGAGGGGCAGGTATTTTCAAAATCAAATGAGGCTGAATCTCTCTTTTTCAAAAATGGGGTAATGAGAAATTCTCTCGGATTTAATTGTTTTATGTTGATGCTGTTTCCCTTTTCTCTCCGTCCTTACTCAGGGAACACGAATCGCCAGTCCTTTGGACTTGCTCATGGCTCGAGCAGGCTCTCGCCATCCACACGAATCAAAACGAATCGCGTGCCTATACACGGCTCATATCACCGCTTATCGCGGTGAGCCGCGGCACGCTGATTCCCTCGCAGTCGGCTCGGGCTTTTTTGAGCTTATTTTCACCGCCCGAGCCGACTGCGAGGGCGCAAGCATCCGTGCGCCGGCTCTGCGATAAGCAGAAAAAGCCGGCGCCGAAGAGGATGCGATTCGTTTTGATTCGTGTGGATTCGTGTTCCAACTATCCATCCAAAGCCGGAAGAAAACTTACCTAATTTACTCACAGGATTACCATCCCGACAACACCAAACAACCAGCGCAGAAAACCCAAAAATGAATCACCTCCAGGCACTTTTCTCACATCAAAACACCTTTCTATCACATCTCTAATACAGCATACGCTTTTCTAAAATTCAATCACCAATAAATCCCTGCAATTATCCAAAAAATCAAAAACAAAACACAGCTGCTGCAGACAGAGGTGTCCCTCTTCACAAAAAACAGTAGAATAAACCCGAAACACGGGCGAGTAAAAATTAATTGAGCATGGATGACTCCATGCCTTATTGTGCCGTTTCCGTAAAGTGAAGATTAACGCTTGGACTTTGCTTTTGCGCCCATCATGGACTTCTTGGAGCGGCGGATTCTGCGGCGGAGTCTCTGATCAGCAATCTTCGGTCCGCGTCCGCGTCCCTGCTGCTGGGAGTTTGCCATGCGTGCCTCAATCTTGGAGACAATGCTTGCTCTCTTAAATCTCTGATTCGGTCCTGGTTTCTTGACCTCTCCCTCTTTCTGCGGGACGAGGCGAATCTGTCCATTGACACCCTTAATCTGGTGCCAGGTAACACTTCCTGTCTTTCCCATATTGAACTCCTAAACTTGTTGGTTTCCTACTCACTTAAACATATCTCTTATGCATCACCATTTACATGATGCGGTTGAGCTCATCATTTAAGACCTCAGAGACAACCTTTCCATCGATTCTGCCTCTGACTTCCTTCATAACAACGCCCATAACCGGCCCTAATGCCGCTTTACCGCGCTCTTTGATGAAATCAACTCTCTCGGACACAATGCCTCTGACAAGCTCCTGCAGCTCCTCGCGGGAGAATGCCGGTGCAACCTTGGCGATAGCGTCTTTTACGCTTAAGCCCTTCGCGCATGCCGTCAGGATGTCAATGATTGCCTCTTTTGCCGCGTTTCCGGCCTCAACAGCCTTCATAACACCAATTACTGCATCATCGGAAATGATGCCCGCGCCGTCTGCGCGGTTTGCCTCCTTCAGGGATGCAAGAATCGTTCTTGCCGCAAACACAGGACGGATTCCCTCTGCAACCGCACGCTCAAAGAGCGGAAGCTGCTCGGAATATGCCATCTGGCGTGCCATACCGTCATCCATGCCGTACTCGGATGCGAAGCGCTTTACTTTGTCGGTTAAAAGCTCCGGCATTGTAATTGCCGCAAAGTACTCATCAGAAACCGGAACCGGTAAGACATCAGTCTCCGGGTACATACGGGCAGCTCCCGGCAACGGGCGCATGTATGCAGTAGAACCGCCTTCGAGCATCTTTCTGGTCTCCTCCGGCACACCGTCAAATGCCATCTTTGCACGGCGGATAATCATCTTCATTGCGCATCTGCACTTCTGCTCGGTTGCTGCAACGATGATAACGGCATCCTGTTCTCCTGCGCCTAAGGTCTCCTTTAAGATGTGGACCTCTTCCGCGGTAACACCGTATGCCGGAAGCTCATCCGTGTGGAACAGACCGCCGACACCGCACTTCTTTGCGTAGTCGGACATCTCGGAGCCGAGACGTCTTCCCGGCTGAATCTCGGTTCCGACAAGTCCTGCGAAACCATGGAGAACAGTTCCTAAGATACACTTTGCCTTCTTTAAGACATTGGACTGGGTTTCTGCAAAGACTTTTGTTACATCATAAACCTCACCGTTGACCAGTGCGTTTCGTGCGATGAGTTCATCGCGGATTGCAAGAAGCGATAACTGGCGCTGAACCTCGCGGCGTACGACCTCAGCGATTAAATCAAGCTCCTGAACACCCTTAATCTCGACACGTGCACCGTCTGCGATGGAGACGTTGACATCCTGGCGGATAGTTCCAAGACCGCGCTTGACGCGTCCTGTGGAACGTAAGGTCATTCCAATGTACTGTGCAACATCGTGAACCTCCTCCGGGGTTTTCATGCACGGAGCAGTGGTAATCTCGATTAACGGGATTCCCAGACGGTCAACAGAGAAGATGGTGTCTTCCACTCTCTGACATGCCTCTTCCTCGACTGCAACGGTCTCGATTCTGCAGGTGTCTGCAATTTTTCCATTGAGCGCGACAAGTGCGGTTCTCTGGAAACCGGAGGTTGCAGAACCGTCAACAATCATCTTGCGCATGGTATGAATCTCCGGCAGCGGAGTCATGTCGAACATCTTGGCAATCGTTAAAACGATGTCTAATGCCTCGCGGTTTAACGGTGCAGGCGGCTCTTCATCAATCTCAACAAGTCCCGTGGTGTCGTAGGTGTAGTAGGTAAAGAGCCGATGCTGCATGGTCTCTTCCTGTGCGGCACGGTCAACATCTCCCATTTCAGACGTTGCGACACGCAGGTATCTCTGAACGACATCGAAGTGCTCGTCAGAGTCACGAATGATTGTCGGCGAGTGGCAGAACAGCTTCTCTTTGGTGTTGAGCTGCTGGTGAATCTCAATTCCTGCCTTTAAGCCAAGTGCTTCATAATCCATCAGTTCTCACCTCTGATATCAACATCTAATTCTCCTTTGAGATTGGTCTGCATAAGACGCTTGACGTCTGCAGATTCTGCGTTTGCCAGAACCCACATGAGTTTGACGAGAGCTACCTCAGGCAGCATATTTCCTGCCTCAATGACACCTGCATCAAGGAGGTAGCGTCCAGTCTCATAGACACGGTCACAGACAGAGCCAGCCATACACTGGGAGGTCATGACAACTGTGGTTCCGGCGGCAGTGAGTTCTGCAATCTTTTCAATGCAGTCGGTTCCGGTATGTCCAAGACCGGTTCCGGCGATGACAAGTCCCTTGTATCCCTTGAATGCATCAAGGACAGCCGGGTTCATGCCTGGATAATAGGTTAAAAGACCGCAGGACGGTTCAAGCTCTGCTTTGAGGACAAGGGAAGATGCTCCGCGCTTTACTGCATCGTCTGCGAGAACAACTTTTCCATCCGGATAGCTTACTGTTCCAACGGCGTCGCGTCCAATGCTCTGGAATGCGTCACGGCGGGAGGTGTGGTTCTTGCGAACTCTGGTTGCCCGGTGCAGAGAGCAGGAAGTGTCGCTTGATGTGGAGTGCATGCAGACAACAACCTCTCCGAGGTCAGAGACACCTGCCTGTGCTGAACAGATTGCATTGATTGCGTTATCTGACGACGGGCGGTCTGCGCTTCTCTGTGCGCCGACGAAGATGACCGGGACCGTTGTATCAAGCATGAAGGAGACGGCTGCTGCACTGTAGAGCATGGTGTCTGTTCCGTGCGTTACAATAATTCCTTTTGAGCCTGCGAGAATCTCATTGTAGATGGTGCGGGCAAGCTCCTGCCACATAGCAGGGTTCATGTTCTCGGATAAGATGTTGTACGGCTGAAGAGTTCTGTAGCGTGCAATATCTGCTAACTCCGGGATGCTTCTGAGAATATCCTCTGCAGTGAACTTGGAAGATACCGCACCGGTTCGGTAGTCAACTGTGCTGGCAATAGTTCCTCCGGTGGAGATAATGGAGAGAAGGGGCAGTTTTTCGTTCTGCTCAAGCGGCACGGCTGCCGGTTTTGACAGCACTTCTGCTCCGTCACGCGGAGTTACTGCGGATTCAGGAACGCAGATATTGTATCCGCTTTTCAGTTTGACCACCGCATTTTCGCCCGATGCGCTGATGTAGATTCCTTCCATCTCAAGGCCTGCGAAGGATACGGTGACAGGATCACTGTTAGTAAATGTCATTTATAATTCCTCGATTGCGTGTTTCATTCTGTTGTCTGCATCCTCTAACTGGTCGCGGAGAATGTCGCCTGTGACTTCATCCTGTACCAGTTTGACGTCTGCGACCTGAACTGCCTTTTTGACGAGGCGCGGGTTTGGAGAGCCGAGCGTCTTTTTGGAGCGGACAATTTCCTTTGGATTCTGGGCACGGTCGATTGCTTCCTGGGTTAAGCCTTGCTCGGCAAGGGAGAATCCTGCAAGTTCCTTTGCGGCATCGTCAACGACTGCGAGGTCAAACGAGCCGAGCTTTACCGCACGGCCGACAATGTTGTGTGCTGCACGGAACGGAATGTTGAATTCGCGAACCAGATAGTCCGCGACTTCGGTTGCTCCGGTGTTTCCTGCCTTTGCGCTCTTCTTCATAGCGGCTGTGTCGAACTCTGCTGTCTCAATAATCTCTGCCAGAAGCGGCAGAGACGAAACAGTCTCATGGCAGGCACGCCAGAGATGCGGATTTAAGTCCTGTAAATCTCTGTTGTAGCTCATGGGAAGTGATTTGATGAGCATAAGAGAGGTCATCAGATCTCCGGTGACAGCAGCAGACTTGGCACGCATAATCTCCAAGGTGTCCGGGTTTTTCTTCTGCGGCATGATGCTGCTGGTAGAACAGAAGGCATCATCCAAAGTGACGAACTTAACAAGAGCAGACGACCAGAGAATTAACTCTTCGCAGATGCGGCTGATGTTGGTCATGAGAATTGCAAATGCGGAGATTGTTTCGACAATGAAGTCACGGGATGCAACACCATCCATACTGTTCTCCATCGGAGAGGTGAATCCAAGGTAGGAAGCGGTAAGTTCTCTGTCAAGTGCAAAGCCTGTTCCGGCAAATGCTGCAGAACCAAGCGGAGAGCGGTTTACCCTTGAGTATGCGTCAAAGAGACGTCCTGCGTCACGGGCGAAGAGGTTTTCATAGGCTAAAAGATAGTGGGCGAGAGTGGTCGGCTGTGCATGCTGGAGATGCGTAAATCCCGGCATGATAGTTGTCGTGTGTTCTTCGGCACGGGTAATTAAGGAGCGGCGGAGCTCGAAGATTCCGGACAGTGCATCTAAAATGTACTGGCGCGTTCTCATGCGAAGACAGGTTGCGACTTCGTCGTTTCTGCTTCTTCCAAGGTGCATGCGCCCTCCGGCGTCAGCTCCGACATCTTCCATTAACTGTGCTTCAATTCCTGCGTGGATGTCTTCACGTGCAGGATCAAATGCATTTTCCGGAAGTCCGTTTTCCATGTAGCCTTTGAGTGCTACGAGGATTTTTTTGGCGGATTCTTTGTCGATTAAGTTCTGCTGAACAAGCATTAAGACGTGCGCCATGTCAACTCTGATGTCGCATTCGGCGATCTCACGGTCTGCATCCATGGACGCGAGGTAAATCTCGCAGTCTTCGGAGCGGTTGCCTTCCAGTCTGCCGTTTCGTATCTGGTCTTTTGCCATGTATCTCTAACCTGTTGTACTTATTTGGTGTGAAGAAGGATAAAGGGGTAGGTATGGAGCATACCTCTCTCAGGGAAACCTAATATCCTTACCCGTCAACATATAAGGACAACATGATTTGGAAACGTGACTGGGGGCTGGTTGGACGTCAGGTTGTTGCCTGGCTGATTATGCTTGCCCTCTACGTGGCAATTATCTCCGTCGCCTCGAGATTCCTCTCCGGGGCATGGCTCTATATGATTCTCGGATTTGTCTTCATCTCCGCATTTGTCCAGTTCTTCTTCTCGGACAGGATGGTGCAGGCAACTATGAAGGTGCGTGTCGTCTCCGAAACCGAAGAACCAAAACTCTACAATATGATTCGCCGCTTAGCTGACGAAGCAGGACTTCCAATGCCGCGTGTTGGAATCATTGAACACCGCGCAATGGCAAACATCCCGAATGCATTCGCAACCGGAAGAGGTCCAAGAAGCGCACTCATTGCTGTCACTCCGCAGATTCGCTACCTCTTAACCGATGAGGAACTCGAAGCAGTCTTAGCACACGAGCTTTCCCACGTCAAAAACCGTGACATGCTCACTATGACGATCGGCAGTTTTGCTGTCATGATTGCTGAAGTGATTCTGAACAATTCGTTCTTCATTGCACTCTTCGGCGGAGGAGACAATGAAAACGGCGGAGGCATGATTGCATATGCCGCTATGCTTGCCGTGACCTTTGTAGTCTACATTGTCGGAACCTTGGTAACTCAGGCAATCTCGCGGTACAGAGAGTTCTCGGCAGACAGGGGTGCTGCATACATCACCAGAGATCCTGATGCACTGATTCGCGCGCTTAAGAAAATCAGCGGATCTGTGAATGCTGCTCCAAGACGTGAGAAGCGTGAAGTATCCGGAGTAAACTCGTTCTTTATCATCCCGGCAATCTCGGGCGAGTCCATTCTGGAGCTTTTCTCCACTCACCCGAGCTTGGAAAAGCGTATCGAGAACCTTGAAAAGGTTCGTGAGGAAATCCGGGGATACTAATTCCCCTTCGGTTTTGTGAGAAAAATTCGGAAAGTATTTATTCTCACAAGTCAACCTATGTAACGCAAAGCACACAGGTGCGACGCAGCAACAGGCACTGATGGTCTAGAGGCATGACTTTGGCCTTCCAAGCCAATAGCCCGGGTTCGAATCCCGGTCGGTGCACTTTTCTTTTGTTTCTTGGATTCGTGGTCTAGTGGTATGACGTCGCCTTCACACGGCGAAGGTCAGGAGTTCGAATCTCCTCGGATCCACTTATTCCAAGCAGCTTTTTTGCGATTTTCTGCCGCAATCCTCAGCACTTTATCCTCCTGCGACAAAATCCTCCCATGAACACGCTCCGCAGGACTGTCCTGACACTTGCCGCACTCTTTGCCGGATTTGCTACAGGAATCTTCGCTGACAACTTTTTCCTTTCAAAAACTCCGCTTACTGAATGGGCGAAAGCACTCAATGCTGATTATGCAAATCTCTTAACCTTCGGCGCAACCGTTCTGCTGGTTTTGGTCACCGTCATTTACGCAGGATACACATACCGGCAGGTAACCTACTCGCGAAAACAGTTTCTGCTCGACAAACAGCCGTATGTGATTCCGTCTCTTCTCTCCCGGAACTTCTCAGACTACGAAGAGTCTGCATCCGAATACACCAGAACTCTGCGGCTTGAGTACAAAATCGTAAATGTGGGAACAGAGACTGCATTCTCCGTCCAGCCGTTTGTCTCCATCTCCTATCCGGACGAACAAGGCAGTATGCACCTCTTACATACCGGAAACGCAGCACCCTCGGCATTTGCCTATCTCGTACCGGGCGAAGAGAAAACCGGAACCGTTGCAATCTATGAAACCGGCGTGGAAAGCGACGGGCTTTCCCTGATTTATCCGTCATTCGGCTACCGGCTTTTGGCAAATGGCGATATTGTTCCGGAGACAGAAAGAAGCCGGCAAAAACACTTCCCTGTCTTAACCATCAAAGTCTACTGCAGAAACCTCGTTGGACAGTGGTTTTCGTCAGTTATCTATGAAGACATAACTGCAGTCATCAAAACCTCTGCAGGGGAAAACGGAGACTACCCGCGGGCAGTTACCCGGTACCGGCTTGAGACCTCACAGACCATCTATCACCTGCCGCTCGAAATCCGTGAGGTCAGTGCCGCAGAAGTCCAGAAAGCGTTTGCCCTTCACGGGAAGGACGCGGATTTCCTGAGAACCGAGGATGTCTGACACCCGTTCAAACTATATCCTAATACGTCCCATATATACTACAACATGGAGGAAACGAAAACTTTCGCGGAATTCGCGATTTCTGAAGACGTTCTTCAGGCAATCAGCGACATGGGATTTGAAGAGCCGACTCCGATTCAGGTTATGGCTATACCGCAGATTCTTGAGGGAAATGATGTAACGGGACAGGCGCAGACGGGAACAGGAAAAACTGCGGCCTTTGGTATTCCAATTATTGAGAGACTCAATCCGGAGAACAAGAACGTTCAGGCAATTGTTCTCTCTCCAACCCGGGAACTTACTATTCAGACGGCAGAGGAATTCTCCCGTCTCATGAAATACAAGAACGGCTTAAATGTCGTTCCAATCTACGGCGGACAGCCGATTGAGCGTCAGCTTCGCGCACTCCGCGGCCCGGTTCAGGTTGTAATCGGAACTCCGGGACGTGTGATTGATCACATCAACCGCGGAACTCTTCACTTGGAAGATGTTTCAATGTTCGTCCTTGACGAAGCAGATCAGATGCTGGATATGGGATTCCGTGAGGATATCGAAGCAATCTTCCACGAGACCTCTGACGACAGACAGACCATTCTCTTCTCGGCAACCATGCCGGGGCCAATCTTAGATATCACCAAGCGCTTCCAGAAAGACCCGGTCTTTGTCAAGATTACCAGAAGAGAGCTCACTGTCCCGCAGATTGAGCAGACCTATATCGAAGTCCGCGAGAGAGACAAGCTTGAAGCACTCTGCCGCATGCTTGATATGAACAACCCGGAGCTTGCAATCGTCTTCTGTAACACCAAGAGAACCGTTGATGATTTAATGTCCCGCATGCAGGCTCGCGGATACTTCGTCGAAGCACTCCACGGCGACATGAAACAGATTCAGCGTGACCGTGTCATGGCACGCTTCAGAGCAGGCTCTATCGATGTCCTGATTGCAACAGATGTCGCAGCCCGCGGAATTGATGTAGACGATGTCGATATCGTCTTCAACTATGATGTTCCGCAGGATGTCGAGTACTATGTCCACAGAATCGGAAGAACCGGCCGTGCCGGAAGAACCGGAAAGTCTGTGACCTTCGTTGCTCCGCGTGAGATTTACAAGCTCCGCGATATCCAGCGCTACGCAAAGATTAAGATTGCAAAGACACCGATTCCGTCCTTAGATGATGTTGCCGAGATGAAGCAGCAGCTGTTCCTCGACAAAGTACGCGATGTCATGAAAGCCGGAGAGCTTGAGATTTACCTGCCGCTTGTCGAACAGCTCTTAGAGACCGAGACCGAAGGCGAGGAGCAGGAAGTTACAAGCATTGAGGTCGCAGCAGCACTTCTCAAGATGCACTTGGAGGACAGCAAGACCTCGATGAGCGAGGAGATTGTTGAGCTCCAGCCGAGAGCAGAGCCAATCCCGTTCAAGGGTGAGGTCGAGGAAGGAACCTACGAGAACTGCGGAGCAGAGCCGGGCATGGTTCGTTTCAGAATTACTCTTGGAAAGAACCAGCAGATTCGTCCAAAAGACATTGTGGGCGCCTTTGCCGGCGAGTGTAATATCCCGGGTTCTGCTATCGGCAGAATCGATCTCTACGGCAACTACTCCTTTGTCGAGGTTCCACTTGAACACGCAGACCATGTCGCAGAAGTCATGGGCGGAGCTACCATCCGCGGAAAAGAGCTGCAGATTTCTGTTGCAACTCCAAGACCGGAAAGAGACGGAAACGACTTTAGAAGAGGAGGCGACCGCCGTGGAGGAGACAGAGGCGGATACAGAGGAGAGCGCAAATCCTACAACAACAACCGCGGAAGCTATGGAAACAAAGGCGGAAACAACTACCGAAGAGACGGTGACCGCCGCGGGGGAGACAGAAGAAACTTCCGCCGCGACAACCGTGAGCACACCTTCTACGACTAACCCTCTTTTTTTTTAAATTCTCCGATTGGGAAACACTCATAATCCTCGAGTACTAAATAGAATATAATTAATAATGCAGGAATACCAAAGCATCAAAGAGGACGCCCTCAAAAAACTTGCAGAGAATCTTTCTGAGATACAGGAACGTTTCGAGATTGAAACGATTGGTATCTTTGGTTCGGTCTCCCGCGGTGAGGATACTCAGGATTCTGATATTGATGTGCTGTATCGTTTCAAAAACGGAAGTCTGCCGCTTCGGGATTTTATTGCATTCCATGATTACCTTGAGGCGCTGTTTCAGCGGAAGGTCGATTTGGTCTCACTCGATTTTATTGAGCCGATGATTAAGCCGTATGTAATACAGGATATGATTCTCTACGCAGGAGGAGCAGCCGCATGAAAACTGATGAGATTTTTCTAACACATATTCTCACCCGATGTCAGAAGATTATATCAGTCACCTCCGCGATGTCTTACGATGAGTTTTTAGAAAATCAGGATGCTCAGGATGTGGTGATTCGCTCTTTCGAGATTATCGGCGAGGCAACAACTCATCTCTCCGAAAAATGCAGAGATGAACACCCGGGTATTCCATGGCGTGAAATGAAGCAGTTCAGAAACGTCTTAATTCATCAGTATTTCCGCTTAGATACTCGCCAGGTGTGGTCTGTATCAAGAAATGATATTCCAGAGATTGTAGTGCAGATTCAAAAAATCTTAGTCTCAAGTTAAGTTCTGATTCTCTCTTGGATATTATCTGCTCTTTTTTTCAGACAAACATTCATTATCTCATAGAGCCAATAATATACCGTTTCCTATGGAAACAAGGACTGCGTAATTTACGCATATCCTGACCTGCGGGACGGACAAAGGAATACTATAGGGATTCACCTCCCTGAGTTTTGTCCTGAGTGCAGTAAAACCTCAAAAGGTGAACATAAAATGGATTTCAACTTATCCTTAAAGAGAGCAATGAAGACCGGTAACGTTGCACTCGGTCAGAACACTGTTGAAAAAGTCGTTGCAGAGAACAAGGCACAGCTTGTTATCATTGCAAAGAACGCACCGGCAAAGGTCCGCGAAATCATCGCCGGCGCAGAGAACCTCTCTGTCTACGAGTTCAACGGCAGCTCCCGTCAGCTCGGTAAAGAAATCGGTCGTGACCACATGGTCAGCATCCTCGCAGTCGTTGACGCAGGCGAGTCCGACATTCTTTCCCTTAAGAGTGAATAAATATGGGCGAAATTACCATTTCCGAAGACGATATGCGTCTTATTGCCCAGTTTGAGAACTTAACCGGCGCGGGGGCCCGCGACTGTGTTGTTGATGAGAAGTTCGGAAGAATTCTCTTCGTAATCAATCCTGGGGAAATGGGCCTTGCCATCGGAAAGAAGGGCGCCAGCGTTAAGAAGGCATCTGATGCTTTCGGAAAAAAGGTTGAGGTTGTCGAGTACAACCCTGACAAAGTTCAGTTCTTAAGAAACTGTTTCCTCCCGGTTCAGATTCAGACCGTAACCTTCGAGCAGAACGAAGAGGGCGATGAAATCGCATACATCGAAGTTCAGGCAGAAGACAGAGGTCTTGCAATCGGAAAAGAAGGAAAGAACATCATCAAAGCAAAGAAGCTCGCTCTTCGCCAGTTCGACCTCGTCAATGTCGAGATGGTTCAGGAAGAAGCAGCAGAGGAGTAATCCTCTCCCAATTTGCTTTAGAACGCTATTTTGAGATTTTTACAGAAATTATTTAAACTGCCGGGTATATCTTAGAGTGTGAATAAAATACTCGCAGTGCTTCTTGTGCTGATTCTTACCGCAGGAGGTATTACAGGATTTGCAGGAGCAACAGAGGCAGAAACACCTGATTTAGCTCCTCCGCTCAGTGCACCGGTTTCGGATGAAATTCAGGATGAGACAATGCTTATCACCCCGATTCTCGGAACAACAATGCCGCTCCCGATTGTTTACCATCCGCTGTCGATGATTTTCTTTGAAACAGACATCACTCCTCTGCAGGCATTCTCTTCTCTTGTCTGGCTTCCGGCAGATATGACGGATGGAAATCCGGGATTCTATTATGAGAAAATCTTAATTATCAATGTAATCCCGGAGGATGTTTCATACTTCTCGGCATTCTAAGCCGAATCTCTTTTTTTTTAAAAAATAGAATTTTATTCAGACTTCTCTGCTGCCTTCTTTGCCCGCTTAACGCGTTCTTTGGTGGTAAAGCAGGTGACTAAGTCAAGGAACTGTCTGAACTTTTTGTTGGTATCAAGAATAATAACATCAGCCTCTTCGTCCGGCATGGCAAGAACTGCTTCATCAGTTACGGTATCGACTAAAACCGTCTTGTTCTTCTCGCCTGCCCACACTTCGAGCAGTTTCATACTGCCGTAGGAAATGGAATAGTGACCTTCCTTGACTTCCGGCTCGGTCTGGAAGATATCAGCAAACCCTGCTTTGATTCTGTCTTCAAGGTCTTTGGTGTTGCCGCGTTTTACTTCGTATTCCTGCATGCTGTATATGTTCGCCGTTTTCTCATAATTACTTGCCGTTTGCAGACAGCGCATAGATATATCTTGAATTAAAAACTATCATTAATCATGAGTCTCTCTGACATCGTGCGTATCGCATCATATTCTCCTTCTGCACGAAACGTTGTTCTCGTGGCAGGATTTCCCGGTTCCGGACTTGTTGGAAGCATTGCGGTAAATTACCTCACAGATAAATTCGGCTTCACCTATCTTGGCTGCATCAGCTCCCCGCTTCTTCCGGCAACCTCTGCCGCAGTAAACGGCCTTGCCCGCCCGTCGGTTCGGCTTTATGAGAAGGGAAATATCATTGCTCTGGTATCTGATGTCCCAATCCCGGACGAAGCCGCATACGAAATCCCGCTTGCCGTCATCGACTGGATTTTAGAGCGGGCAAGAATCACCGAGATTGCAGTAATCGGAGGAGTGGTAACCGGCGGAGAAGGAGAACGCGTGTTTGGTGCGGCAACCACTCCGGGAGTTCTCGAAAAACTGCAGACCGTTGCAGAGATTCTTCCTGCATTAAATATCACCGGAATCACCGGAGGCATCTTAAATGAGGCGGCATTTAGAAACATTCCTGCCTACGGACTCTTAATCGAGACAAATTTTGATGTTGATCCCCGCGCGTCTGCTGCAGGTCTTTCCGCATTTGCCGCTCTCTACGGCCTTGAGCTTGATACCGCCGATCTCATAAAGCAGGCAGATACCGTAGAGCCAATGCTTCAGCAGCTTGCAGAAGATGTCAAAAACAGCGACATGGTGCCTATCACCTATGAAGGCGACATTATGTTTGGATAAAACCAAACATCACATTTATCTATAATTACTTCCTATAGTATAAGGCATCACACCTGCGGGCTTGTGGCTTAGCCAGGATATAGCGTCGGGCTTCTAACCCGAATGCCGGGGGTTCGAATCCCTCCAGGCCCGTTTCTTTTTCAGATTCTTATTGAATAATCAATAGCTTTATATATTCTGAAGTTGATTTTATTATAAGACAGTTCGCGGAGGTGAACTGCCAAGAAAACGTGATAAGTTCTGTAAGGGTTATACGAGAGCGCTTCTGAACAAAGAAGCAAGTGCCGCCTGTTGAATTTCTGTTTTGATTCCTTTACGATATTTTATTTCCTTTGCCTGCATACATGCTTATTATCCTATGCCGGACGATGCTGACGCACGATTAACCAGAGCCGCTGTCTCCTTTTCCGAAGGCGCGTATGAAGATGCCGTATCAGAACTTTTTGAAGCAGCCGGGCTTCTTGCATCAGAAGGTGCAGGGCTTATCCGGTCCGTTTCCGCGTCCGAGTTTGAGAATCCGGTTTTTACAACACTGCTGCGCATAACGCCCGTTTTTGAAAATCTTCCGGAAAGCGCAGATATACAAAGACTTCTTCCCGGATATATGGAAACTCCCGTAAATGCAGATTCTCCTGCCCGGATGCTTTCGGTTGTCTCAGACATCTATGAGAAAGCAGAAGATGAACCGGATGGAGAGGAGACGGATTTTTCGCTCCTGAAAACCCTGCTCTCGCTTCTTTTAGGTCAGCAGACATTTCGCAGTCTGCTGTTTGCAGAAGACGGGATGTATGCATCTGCCGCTTCTTCCGCATCTGCGTACCTGGCAGGAGTCTTCGTATTCCGCGGAGATGACATCGATTCTGCAGTGGAAAAAGCAGACTCGATGCTCTTCGGCCCGGTCAAACGTCTTGCAGAACTTTTGTATTCGCTTCTGACCTCGGCTCTGACAGCAGGCCTGCTGCTTCTTGCAATCCGCCGGGCAATTCCGTTTATGCGCCCTTCGAAAAAACAGACAGTATTTGATGCAGCAGTACTGACCGTGTCGCAGATCCCCGATATCATCAAAGGGCTTCGTGCCGTTGCAGAGGAGATTTCGGTACTGAAAGCAATTATTCGCGGGAACGGGGAGAACAGATAGCGCCCTCCGCTTCCTGTCCGCAAAACACCTATATTGACATACAGCATATAATGAATTGGCCCTAAGGCCTGCAGAGATGTGGAGTTTCCTGCAGAACGGATTGGTTACCCGTTCCCAACGGAGTCATTACCCGATTGGAAATGCTTGAAAGACTATCACCTCCTTTAATCCACTATCTCTGTATCTGTCACTGATCTCTTTTCCCTTCATCTATTGAACAGCAGATGCGGTAGAACATGCAAACGACTAATATTTGAGAAAACAAATAGATTCTCATCCCGCGGTAAATACCGGCATGTTCCGGATTTTCCGCAAACGTATCGTTACCATGACAGCCAACTGCGCAGTAACTATTATCGCGGAAAATAAAACAGGCATCTTACGAGACATTGGCGCTGTTTGCGCAGAAATTGATGCAAACATCATAACAACCCAGCAGGAAATCTCTGCCGAAGGAAAAGATGCAGGCTATGCGAAAATCAATCTTGAAGCAGAATTCTTTGGAGATGCATCACTGCTTATTTCACGGCTTCGGGAAATTAACGGCATCATCTCTGTCGAACACCACAGCTCAGCCGCCGAGATTTTTGGAAAACGCGTTATCGTGATTGGCGGAGGAGCGCAGGTTGCACAGGTGGCTCTTGGTGCTGTAAACGAAGCTGACCGGCACAACATCAGAGGAGAGAGAATCTCCGTTGATACCATCCCGCTGGTCGGTGAAGAAACAATCGCCCGTGCAGTAGAAGCAGTCCCGCGTCTTCCAAGAGCCGCAATCTTAGTCCTTGCAGGCTCTCTTATGGGCGGAAAAATCACAGACGCCATCCGCTATGTACAGTCCCGCGGAATCCCGGTTGTCTGTCTGAAAATGGTCGGCAGCGCATCATCTGCCGCTGACCTTGTCGTAACTGATCCCATCCAGGCAGGAATCATGGCCGTTATGCACATCAGCACTATTGGCGTGTTTGACATCTCCCGCGTTCGGGGAAAGGAGTTCTAATGATTGACAATCTCTCACCAACCGATGCCGCAAGAATCGAAAAAGCCGTCTCCGTTCTGTCCCGCGACGGACTTGTTGTATATCCGACTGAAACCGTCTACGGCCTTGGAGCAGATGCCCTCTCAGAGCCTGCTGTCCTCAAAGTCTTTGAGGCAAAACAGCGGCTTTTGGGAAAACCCATCTCCGTTGCCGTCTCCGATCTCGAGATGATTTACGGAATCGCCTATGTTGACGAGTTTGCCGAAGAGTTCATCGACCGCTTCCTCCCGGGTCCGGTCACCGTTGTTCTCCCGGTCAAGAACTCGCTTCCGGGCGATCTCTCCTGCGGCACTGGAACGATTGGTATCCGCTTCCCGGATCACCCCTTAGCGCTTGCGCTTATCAGCGAGCTCGATGCTCCGATAACATCCACATCTGCGAACATCTCCGGTGAAGTCTCTCCGGTAAATCCGGGCCAGGTCAATGTCCCGCATGACTACTTCCTCGAGGACGGTTCACTTCCGGGAATGCCGAGCACGGTTGTAAACTTAGAGACCAGAAAAATCGAGCGCCCGGGAGCAATGCTCGATGAGGTCGCAGCATTCATCAGAAATCAGGCATGAAACAAACATATACCATTCTTGGCATGTCCTGCCAGGCATGCGCATTAAACGTTGAGCGTGCCGCATCCAAAATCTCCGGTGTCAAAGAGGCGCGGGTAAACTTACTCGCCAACACGCTCGAAATCGAATCGGACGGTGTTGCAGATGAGATTGTCATCGATGCGGTAAACAATGCAGGATACAAAGCACTCTCCGGCAGAACCGCGGTCGCGCCCGAATATGTATCCATGAAAAAGCGGCTGATTGCATCACTCTGTCTTTTAGTTCCGCTTCTTATTCTCAGCATGGGGCCAATGTTCGGACTTTCCCTTCCGTTTCCGGAGGCAGTATCCGGCATTCTGCAGTTCGCTGTCGTCATCCCGATTATAATCCTCAACCGGAAGTTCTTCGTACAGGGAATCCCTGCTCTCATTCGCAGAGCGCCGAACATGGACTCTCTGGTTGCTGTCGGAGCCGGAGCAGCCCTGCTCTACAGTGCCGTCTGTCTTGCCGGAATGCTTCTCGGCTACCCGGCAGGTCATCTCTACTTTGAATCGGCAGGAACGATTCTCACACTTGTTACTGTTGGAAAGTATCTTGAATCCCGTTCGAAGGGAAAGACCACGGAAGCTGTTACCCGTCTGCTTGATTTAGCGCCAAAGACCGCAACCGTTCTCAAAGACGGAGAAGAACAGACGATTCCTATTGCTGATGTATCGATTGGAGACAGTATCATTGTCCGTCCGGGAGGAAAAATCCCAGTTGACGGGACTGTTATCTCCGGAAGTTCATCAGTTGATACGTCTGCTCTGACCGGTGAGAGCCTGCCGGTCTCTAAGCGGGCAGGAGATGCCGTGCAGGCGGGAACAATCTGTCTCTATGGAAGCATTCAGTTCCGGGCAGAAAAGGTTGGCGATGACACAACTTTAGCGCAGATTATCGAACTGGTACAGGCAGCAGCTTCCTCAAAGGCCCCCATCTCCCGCCTCGCAGACCGCGTTGCCGGAGTTTTCGTGCCCTTCGTGATGCTGACAGCAGCCCTTGTCTTCTGCATCTGGATGCTGCTTGGAGCAGAGTTTTCCTTTGCGCTTGGTGTTGCTATCTCGGTCCTGGTAATCTCGTGTCCGTGTGCGTTAGGTCTTGCAACTCCGGTCGCTATAATGGTTGGTACCGGAAAAGCAGCATCACTTGGCATCTTAATCAAGTCTGCGGAAACACTGGAGACCGCCGGCAAAGCAGACACCATCGTTTTCGACAAAACCGGAACGCTGACGGTAGGAAAGCCTGCAGTAAACGGAATATTTCCCGCTGACGGCATATCCCGCGAAGAACTGGTGCGTATTGCAGCATCTGTTGAAGCTTTGTCCGAGCATCCGCTCTCCAAAGCCGTTGCAGACTTTGCCAAAAAGCAGAACATCGCACCTGTGCCGGTTACGGACTTTACTGCGGTTCCGGGACGCGGTGTTGGGGCTGTGTCTGACGGCATCTCCTGGTATGCCGGAAACGCGGCATATATGGCTGATGTCGGTGTTGCCGGAGCATTTCCGCATGTTCCGGAAAGCAGAGCGGAAATCTATCTGGCAAAAGGCACACAGCCTCTTGGTATAATCACCGTTGAGGATGCTGTTCGTCCGACTGCGAAAAAAGCGGTCGAGCGCTTCCATGAGCTGGGCTTGCGCGTTGTCATGCTCACCGGAGATGCAAAACAAACTGCAGCTCGTGTTGCAGAGGAGACAGGAGTTGACGCGTTCGAAGCAGAGCTGCTCCCAGCAGACAAGGAGGCTGCAGTTCGAAGACTGCAGGAGGAAGGCCATCACGTAATCATGGCCGGAGACGGTATCAATGATGCTCCGTCCTTAGCCCGTGCAGATATCGGTATGGCAATTGGAGCCGGCGCTGATATCGCGCTCGAATCCGCAGACATCGTACTGATGAACAGCGATCCGAAGGCTGCAGCAACAGCCGTCCGTTTAAGCCGGGCAACAATTCGAAACGTAAAGCAGAATCTCTTCTGGGCATTCATCTACAATGCTATAGGAATCCCTATCGCTGCCGGAGTGCTCTATGAGCCGTTTGGCATCCTCCTGTCACCGGGAATTGCTGCTCTTGCCATGAGCTGTTCATCCGTTTGTGTTGTCTCCAATGCTCTGAGGCTTCGGAGATTCCGCGAAACAGAAGAGATTGATATCGAAGAAAAACCAACAAATGAAGTAACTATGCAGAAGATTATTCATGTTGAAGGAATGATGTGCAAACACTGCCAGAAAGCAGTAACCAATGCATTACAGGGAATCGAAGGCGTTGAAACAGTTGCGGTCAGTCTGGAAGAAAAGACCGCAGTTGTCACTCTCGCCAAAGATATTGCAGACACAACACTCAAAGAAGCAGTCGAAGCTGAAGATTTCACGGTCACCAGTGTTGAGACTGCCTAACATTCATTTTTTCCTGCCCCGTAGCGAACAAATATATCCTTTTGTGCAAAACACTATTCCTATATGGAGCACGCAGAACATATTGCCGAGGCCGTTTCCTATACCAAGGACACCTTCCTGCAGATAGACGGCATTATCAACTGGATAAAGCTCTTCTTCGCAATAATCATCCCCATCCTCTCAGGCTTTGCCATCGCCTCCATAATTCTGCAGTTCATCGTAAAACCTGCTCTGGTAACAGTTCTCATAACTCCCAACTTAGGATTTACCGAGGGCGCGATTTCATATATCCTGCAGTATATTGCTGTTCTGACCGGACTGGTCTTTGTCTTCTTCTTCCCCTATTATCAGGGATATCTGTACTGCAGCATGAAGCGCCCAGACAACCTGCAGATGGCGTCCTTACACACTCTCTTTGTCTCCGGCTGGAAAATAAACGCGGTTCTTCTCTACTATGTTCTCCCGCTGATTATCATCTTCCTGCTCTACGCAGCTCTCTTTGCCGCGGTAAACAGTGCAGTGCATATCATCCTTCCGTCAGACCTTGCCGGGTTTGAAACGGTTTTTGACTATATCCTGGTTATCGGCTACCTTGTTGCCGAGTTCATAACAGCTATTCTGGTATCACTCTTCGGCTGTATTGGTCTTGTGCATCTCGCACGGACTGGCTCGGTAAAGCAGGCGGTAAACATGCGCAATATCGCAGGCCTTATCAAAAAAATCGGCTGGTATGATTATATCTTAAGTATCGTCATCATTACTATCCTGCTGCTGACCACGTCAGTCCTTTTCTTAGGTATTGCCGGCATCTTCAACTACGCAGCAGTTTCAAACACTATCCTCTTCGTCCTGATGCTGTTTGTGATTATTCCGCTCGGAGTTTTTGTCACCCGGTATCTGGCAAATGTCTATGACACGGCATTTCTTGAGACTGAAGAGGACATTGAGGAGTTTGACGACTTCTGATGACTGAACAGTTCCAGCTCAAAGCAGACTATGAGCCGAAAGGCTCACAGCCGAAAGCAATCGAAGAACTAACTGACGGTGTCCTTTCCGGCAAACA
Organism: Methanocorpusculum parvum; assembly: GCA_015063085.1. GTDB lineage: Archaea > Halobacteriota > Methanomicrobia > Methanomicrobiales > Methanocorpusculaceae > Methanocorpusculum > Methanocorpusculum parvum_A. The sequence goes on along the minus strand of SUTD01000014.1, from coordinate 3,971 downwards.
GTTCCAGACGCTTCTGGGTGTAACCGGTTCGGGAAAGACGTTTACCATCGCAAACGTTATCCAAAACCTGCAGCGCCCGACCTTAGTTCTCGCCCACAACAAAACTCTGGCAGGACAGCTCTATAACGAGTTCAAAGAATTCTTCCCGGACAATCATGTCGAGTACTTCATCTCGTACTACGATTATTATCAGCCGGAAAGCTACATTCCCAAGAAGGACCAGTATATCGAAAAGGATGCATCCATCAATCCAAAAATAGAGATGATGCGCCTTGCGGCAACGGCATCTTTGCTCTCTCACAGAGATACGATTGTTGTCGCCTCTGTTTCCTGTATTTACAGTATCGGAAACCCGGAGAACTTCCAGAACATGGGCTTCGAGCTGAAGACCGGGCAGAGAATTTCGCGGCGTGAGCTGATGGAAAAGCTCATTGACATCTTATTCGAGCGAAATGATACCGAACTGATGCCGGGGCGCTTCCGCGTGAAAGGAGATACCATTGATATCATCCCGGGTTACTTCAATGACATCATCAGAATCGAGCTCTTCGGCGATGAGATTGACCGGATTGCCGAAATCGAGAAGACGACCGGAAAAATCAAGGAAAAACTCGATTACTTCTATGTCTATCCGGCACGGCACTTTGTAACTCCCAAAGAGGAGATTGAAGAGGCAATCACCTCGATTCGGGGCGAGTTAGCGGAAGTCCTCGCAGAAGGAAAGCTCGATGACTTAGGAGCGCACCGTCTTCGCCAGCGAACCGAGTACGATATCGAGATGATTGAAGAGACCGGTTCATGCAAAGGAATCGAGAACTACTCGCGGCATTTCGATAAGCGACACACCGGTGAGCGGCCGTTCTGTCTTTTAGACTACTTCCCGGATGACTTCCTCTTAGTCATTGATGAAAGTCACCAGTCGCTTCCCCAGGTAAGAGGCATGTTCAACGGTGACCATGCCAGAAAGATTCCCTTGGTTGAGTACGGCTTCCGGCTTCCGAGTGCCTTTGATAACCGGCCGCTGATGTTTTCAGAGTTTGAGAAATTCATGCACCAGACAATTTTTGTCTCGGCAACACCCGGTGAGTTTGAGCTGGAACACTCAGGAGAGGTGGTTGAGCAGATTATCCGCCCAACAGGACTGGTTGATCCGGTTGTTGAAGTCCGTCCGATTCAGGGACAGACCGAGGATCTGATGCGCGAAATCCGAAAAACGATTGAACGCGGAGACCGGGCGCTTGTCACAACCTTAACCAAGAAGCTCGCAGAAGAACTAAGCGAATACCTGGCGGCAAACGGAATCAAGACACGGTATCTTCACTCGGATGTCAAGACGCTTGAGCGGACCGAACTGATTCGTCAGCTTCGGCTCGGGATGTATGATGTGCTGGTAGGAATCAATCTTCTCCGTGAGGGACTTGACATCCCTGAGGTTGGATTTATTGGAATTCTGGATGCTGACAAGGAAGGATTCCTCAGAAACACGCGGAGTTTAATCCAGATTATCGGACGTGCCGCACGCAATGCGGACTCGCATGTCGTGCTTTATGCTGATGTAATGACCGATTCGATAAAAGCAGCTCTGGCAGAAACCGCCCGCAGGCGCTCGATGCAGATTGCTTTCAATGACGAGCACTGCATCGTGCCGCAGACGATTCGAAAGCCGATTCCGGAGAAGGAAGTCGACATAAAAGACATCAGGCACATACCGTCTGCAGAGATTCCAAACCTGATTATCCAGCTCGAAGCAGAGATGAAGACCGCGGCTTCCGCGCTCGACTTCGAGCGGGCAATCGAACTGCGCGACAGAATTGCTGAGCTGCAGAAGAAACTCGATTCGATGTAAAAAAGTTAGCGGGAGAGTCCCGGCATATAGGATAAGATGTCCCAGGCAAGAGACTCTGCCTTTTTCAGATTGGTCATCATGGTGTCGAGCTTCATTGCGCCCTCCACTTCAACGGTGTCTTTCATGTCCTGGACGAATAAATCCACAACGTCTCCGTAAACCTTGCGGGTTCCGGCTGAGTTCGGTTCATATCCCCAGGCAGTCATGAGAGCTGCGGCAGGTCCGCTGACCGGCCGGTTTCCAATGAAAGGACTGACTGCTGCTACGAACTTCTTTGAAAGTGCTTCGCGCACTCCTCCGCACTCGAAAATCGGGCCGATGCTGGTAACCGGATTTGACGGTCCAATCAGCACGCCGTCGCTTTCTTCGATAGCGGAGATTACTGCATCCGTTGCCTGCAGCGGAGCGCCGTCTGCTGTGACACGGCGGATTCCGGTAATTGGTACATTGCCCCGCTTTCCAACCCAGTATTCCTGATAATGCATGAGACTGCCGTCTTCGGTTACCACATAGGAGGTGACCTCCTGATCAGACATCGGAAGAATCTTTGCGGAGATCCCGTATCCTTCGCAAATCTTCTGTGTTGCCTCGGTCAAGGTCATGCCGGACTGCATAAAGGATGTTCTGGCGATGTTGGTTGCCCGGTCACGCTCGCCTAAGGGCAGCGGTTCTTTGTAGCCAATCTTTTCCATCGCATGGTAGGTATCAAGAGTATCGCCTTTGATGCCCCACCAGGTATCGGTATTCAGGATGCCGGCGAAGAGATATGTCACGGTATCAACATCCGGGGAGACATAGTGCCCGGATTGATGCAGATCTTCTGCGGTATTTACAATGACCGTAATCTCGTTGTCCCGGAGAATCTGGCGGAGACCGCGGATGAGTTTGGGAGTTCCTGTTCCACCGGATAAGACAGTTATCATACAATGATGTTAGCGGCAGAGAATATGTATATTGCGTTATGCAGCTAAAAAAAAGGGAATCCGTAAAGGATTTACTCGACAACGATTGCCGGCTTGAACGGTAATGCGGATTTTGCCTTTGCGTGTCCGGAAGTCTCTGCTGCAACAACCTCGACAGTGAGTCCGGTCTCTTTCTCGACGAACTCTTTTGCTGCGTTGAAGACTGCCTCTTCGTCAACGCCTTCAGCAATTGCGGAGACGAGTTCTGGTGCAAGGGAGTGAACGAGTTTTACGGTCTGCTGTGCGGCATCAGTTGCTTCCTTGCCCTTTGCACGGAGTGCTTCGTTTGCCATAACAGTCTTGACGACATTGCGCTTGTCTTCTGCTCCTGCAACAATCTTGAAGACCTCCTTCTTCCACTCAGGTGCGATGCAGAGGGTGACTTTCTTTGCCTCAATCTGGACGAGCTTTAAGATGGACTGGATGTCTTCAACGGTTCTCTGGAGGAGTTCCTCAGAGACTTCGACTGCTTTGTTAATCTTGGACTCATCTGCAACCGGCCAGTCTGCAAAGGAGACAAGTCCGTTTGCGTCGCGTCCGGTCTTCTTCCAGAGCTCTTCTGCAGTGTACGGGATGACCGGGGCCATTAAGCGAATCCACTGGGACATGACGTCTTTAACGACAGCACCCTGCTGTGCTCCGGCTAAGCGCTTGCGGTACCATGCGAGGTCAGAGACAACACCGTTGTATGCCTCCTGAAGTGCCTGTCTGGTCTGGAATGCGGTAAGGCATTTGGTGGCTGCTGCGATTCTCTGCTGCATGCGGGAAACAAGCCATGCATCAATCGGGGTCTCGCCTTCTGCGGACTCTGCATCGAGGACAAGCTGCCACATACGCTCAATCTGTTTCTTAACAGATAAGACAAGCTCGTTTCTCCAGTCGAAGTCCTGCCATGGTTCTGCAGATCCGACTAAGAACATACGGACTGTGTCTGCTCCGAACTCGTTTGCGGCATCCTCTAACAGGAAGACGTTTCCTTTGGAGGAGGACATCTTCATACCGTTTAAGAGACCCATGCCGAAGACGACCATTCCCTTCGGCTGAAGCTCTGCCGGGAAGATTGCCTTGTGGTGGAAGAGCTGGAAGGTTAAGTGGTTGGAGATTAAGTCCTTTGCACTGAAGCGGTAGTCATACGGGTACCAGTAGAGGAACTCTGCTCTGAG
>SUTD01000013.1:20366-29614 GCA_015063085.1 Methanocorpusculum parvum | reverse complement strand
AGGAACATATTCTGTAAGACGAGGTGGTCGTAGGATTCTTCGATGTTGTCGAAGATGGTTAGGTAGTCTAAGAGATACTGCTGTGTGAGATGCCCTTCGCTGACATTCATGATATGTTAATCTATTGCGGTCTGTATATGTAAGAGTTCCCTTTTGGTCTGAGAGCCTGAGAATAAAAAAGAATATTTACAGAACCTTCTCGATTCTGTCAAGAGCTTCTTCAAGTCTTTCCATAGATGCCGCATAGGACATGCGAATCCATCCGGGAGAGCCGAATGCAAAGCCCGGAGTGCATGCAACGTGTGCTTCCTCGAGCCATTTGTTGGCAATCGCGTTGTCGTCTCCGTCAACTTTGACGAATGCGTAGAATGCACCTTCTGCCGGAGCAGTTGAAAGTCCCATTCCTGCAAGTCTTCCGATAACATACTTTCTGCGCTTCTCAAACTCCTTTCGCATGTCTTCAACGCAGGTCTGATCGCCCGTAAGTGCGGCAACCCCACCCCACTGGGAGAAGGTGGTGACATTTCCAACGGAGTGCTGCATGACTTTGTCCATGCAGGGGATTGTCGATGCGGGTGCTGCTAAGTATCCAAGACGCCAGCCGGTCATTGCGAATGCTTTCGAAAATCCGTTGATGGTAATGGTTCTCTCTGCCATATCCGGCAGTGAGCCGATTGAGACATGCTCTTTTCCGTATACGAGCTTCTCGTAAATCTCGTCTGACATGCAGTAGAGGTCGTGATCGACACATGCATCTGCAATCAGGCGAAGGGATGAGCGTGCAAGAACTGAGCCTGTCGGGTTGGACGGTGAGTTGACGATAATCATCTTGGTTTTGTCGGTGATTGCATCAAAGAGGCTTTCGTCAACCTGGAAGTTTTCGTTTAAGTGGTGGTGAACCGGCTTTCCGCGGGCGATTTTGACTGCCGGATCGTATGACACCCATGCCGGGTCAAGAATGATTACTTCATCTCCAGGATTTAAGCATGCGGTCATTGTGATGCGGATGGCATCCTTTGCTCCGCTTGTGATTAAGACCTGTTTTGCATCATATGGGAGGTTGTTTTCGCGTCTGAGTTTTTCTGCAACAGCGTTTGTGAGTTCCGGAATTCCGCGCGACGGTGCGTAGTGGGTTTCTCCGCGGTTTAATGCGTCAATGGCGGCTCTCGTGATGTGGGCAGGCGTTGCAAAGTCAGGCTCGCCTACGGCAAGGCTGATAACATCGATTCCTGCGGCAGACATCTCTTTGGATTTGTTATTCATCGCCATCGTTGCAGACGGCGGGACGGATGCTATGTTTTCGGAAAGCGGCAACATTACTAATAATGTCTGCTGTTAAAATATAAGAAGCCGTGAGTACCTCATACAACAGTGAGATACAAATTCAGCCGTGTTTAGAGTAATAGGACTGCAGGAAACGCTTCCTGAAAATCTGCCGGAATACCGGATCAAAAAAAGAGAATGGAGGATTAGTTCAGGGGAACGATGCTGATGAATGCCTTAAGGCCGTCGATGTCCCACTCGGTGTCCTCTGCATCTGCGGACTCGCCGAAGCGGACAGTCAGAGACTCAGCTCTGACTTCGCCTGCGATTACTGCATTCTGCTGATCTACAAGGCCTGCAATACGCTCATCAGCGATAACAACGGATGCAACAATTTTTGCATCGACTGCAAGGCCTGCCTGCTTTCTCATCTCCTGAATACGGCGGATGACTTCGCGGGAGTATCCGTCGGACTCAAGCTCCTCGGTCAGAGTAACGTTGACGTAAACCGTTGCATCCTGCATCGGGGAGGAGAAAATGTTCTCCGGCATACGCTCGGTGAAAGTCATGTGCTCCTCAGTCAGTTCGCAGGAGAACTCGCCCTCGGAGAAAGCAATCTTTCCGTCAGCGACAAGGGCTGCTTTCAGCTCGCTTCCGTTACTGTTTTCAATGAATGCCTTAACCTTCGGACCGTCGCGGCCGAACTGCTTGCCGATAGCCTTCATGGTTGGAACAGCAGTCCACTCGAGCTTGTCCCAGACACCCTTGACTGCAGTTACTGCACGTGCGTTTGCTCTGTCGCAGGCCATATCGTTCATCACGTTGATTGCGTCAGCGACTGCATCAGACTCAGTTGCAACAACTACCTCTAAGACCGGCCAGCGGCCCTTTCTCTTACCGTTCTGGCGTGCGTTTGCAACAGCCTCATCGAAGGACTGAATGACTTCCATCTCCTTCTCGAGAACAAGGTCGCGAAGCTCTTCGCGGCCTGCAAACCAGTCCTGCATGTGAACGGACGGCACTTCACCATCGCACTTTAAGTTCTGGTACATCTTCTCGCAGACGAACGGTGCAAACGGAGCCATGATGGTGATAAGTCTGCGAAGCACATAGTACATCGTCTCGTATGCCTGAATCTTGGAGACGGAATCCTCCTCGAGCCACATTCTTGGACGGACTAACTGAACATACCAGCGGGAAAGCTCGTCGAGAACGAAGGTTGAAATCGGACGGGTTGCACGGTGAAGATTTCCAAGCTCCATCTCACGGGTGACCTGATCTGCAAGAGAGTTCACGCGGGAGATAAGCCATCTGTCCTCGCGGCCGAACTCTTTGATGTGCTCCTCAACAACGGATGCATCCCATTTGCCGTCGACTTCCTTTGGTGCGAAGTTGTCGAGCGCCATGTATGGAAGCGGGAACTTGTAGACGTTCCATAAAACGTTGAACATTCTAAGAGTAGTCTTGATACCTTCGTAGGAGAAGCGTAAGTCATCCCATGGTGCGGATGCAGAGAAGATGTACTGACGCATAACATCAACACCATAGTTGGTGATGACATCTTCCGGAGTTACAACGTTTCCTAAACTCTTACTCATCTTCTTGCCGTTTGCATCAAGGGCGAAACCGTGCATTAAGACAGACTTGTACGGAGACTTTCCAAATGCCATTGTAGAGAGCGCAAGCATCGAGTAGAACCATCCTCTGGTCTGATCCTGACCTTCGAGAATCATGTCTGCCGGCCAGTACTTCTCGAAGTCCTCGGTGGTCTCCGGGAAGCGCAGCGTTGCCCAGGATGCAACACCGGAGTCATACCAGACATCGAAGATGTCCGGCACTCTCTGCATAGCGCCGCCGCATTCGCACGGGATGGTGATGTCGTCAACGTACGGTCTGTGCGGGTCAAACATCTTCTGACCGGATAAGGTCTCGAGTTCTTCGTAGCTTCCGACAACGTGGTATTTGTTACACTTCGGACATACCCATACCGGAATCGGAATACCCCAGTATCTCTGACGGGAGATACACCAGTCGCGTGCTTCTGCAATCCAGTCGTGGAAACGTGCAGAGCCTGCCCAGTCCGGCATCCAGGTGACCTCGTCTGCAATCTCTTTGAGCATCTGGTCTTTGACTTCCTTGACCTTTAAGAACCACTGAGAGGTTGCACGATAGATAATCGGCGTCTTGCATCTCCAGCAGTGACCGTATCTGTGGGTAATCTTTCGGACTGCAAGCATGTAGTCGCCAAGCTCTTTGATGACGCAGTCGTTGGTTGCCGGATCTTTGACGTATTTTCCTTCGAAGATTCCGGCTTCTGCAGTAAAGTTTCCGTTTCCGTCAACCGGACAGATGATTGGAAGTCCATACTTCTGACCGACTAAATAGTCGTCCCATCCGTGACCCGGTGCGATGTGCACCATACCGGTGTTTTCGAGTGCGACATAGTCTGCGATGACGACTTTGTGCTCGATTTCGGCCTGCATTGGAACCTGTGCTGAAAGTGGGGATACGTATTTGGTTCCTGCAAGTTCTGCTCCGGTCTTGGTCTCGATGATGTCGAACTTCTGGTATTTGCCGTATTTTAAAATCTGCTCGGCTAAGTCTTTTGCAATCCAGAGGTCTTCGACTTTACCGTCCTTTTCTGCACGGCACTTTGCGTAGACGAACTCTTCGCCGACTGCAACAGCGATGTTTGCCGGAAGTGTCCACGGAGTGGTTGTCCAGATAACAAGGTATTCGTTCTCGGTTCCGACAATCGGGAACTTAACGAAAATCGACGGATCGGTTTCGTCTGAGTACTCGACTTCTGCGTCTGCGATTGCAGTACCGCATCTTGGACACCAGTTAACGACACGGCTTCCGCGTTCAAGGTATCCCTTGTCCGCACACTTCTTTAAGGTGTACCATGCAGCCTCGATGTATCCTTTGTCAACGGTCTGATACGGATCATCGAAGTCCATCCAGGTACCGATTTCCTTGAACTGGTCGCTCATTAAGTCCTTGTGGGTTAAGGCGAACTCACGGCACTCTTCAATGAACTTGTCGACACCATACTCTTCGATGTCTGCTTTGTTCTTGAATCCGAGCTTTTCTTCGACCTTAACCTCAATCGGCAGACCGTGCATGTCGTATCCTGCACGTTCAATGATGTTTCTGCCGGTCATGGAACGGTAACGGATAATTGCATCCTTTAAGATTTTGTTCCAGGCGGTTCCTAAGTGAATGTAACCGGTGGTGTACGGCGGACCGTCAACAAAGAGCCACGGTTTGCCTGCTTCACGCAGTTTTCTGGTTTCGCGATAAGTGTTATTTTCTTCCCAGTACGCACGGACTTCCGCCTCGACGTTTTTTGGGACATAGCTTTCTGATACTTCTTTCATGTATTCCCCACGAATATGTCTCTATATATTGGTCTTACTTATAGAAAGCAGTTGTCTTAGGGCGAAGGAAAAATGCGGCAATAACGGGGTACTGCCCCGATGAGATAGTATATTTACCTCTGCGTCACACATATTCTATTACCGGTCAAAATGGGAAATATGAGTCTTCGACGATACGGACAAATCGCAGATGTCTTAGTCAAATACGGATTCGGATACTACCTAAACGAACTCTTCCCGGGAGCTGCCATCTCCAGAACTGCCAAACGCGGTCAGGCAGAAGAGTACAGCGAGTATTCAGCCTACGCACGGTTCCGCATGGCGCTCGAAGACTTGGGACCTACCTTCGTCAAATTCGGTCAGCTCATGAGCACCAGAACCGAACTTTTCTCTCAGGAGATGATAGCCGAACTCTCCAAACTGCAGGACAGAGTCGGTGTTGTCCCCTTCGACGAAGTAATTCCAACCCTTGACAACTACATCCCCGACTGGAGAGATCTCTTCACCTCAATCGACCCGAAACCCCTTGCCGCTGCTTCCATCTCCCAGGTATACCGGGCAGTCACCCGGGACGGAACGATTCTCGCCCTCAAAGTCCAGCGTCCCAAAATCGCCGAAAAGATTGAACAGGACATTGGACTCCTGCGTTCGATTGCAAAACTCATTGAAGAGAGAAAGCCGGAGCTTCGCATGTACAATCCGGTGTCCCTGGTCGAAGACTTCGGTATCCAGATTAAAAAGGAGCTCGACTTCACCCGGGACGGAACAAATGCCGAGCGTCTTTCCCGCAACATGAAAAACTCCGGACTCCCGCGGATTAAAATCCCGAAAATCTACTGGGAGTACTCAGGACACGAGCTTCTCGCAATGGAGTTCGTCTCCGGATTCAGAAGTGATGATGTCGAGACGGTCAAAGCGCACGGAATCGACCCGAAGGAACTTTCAACACTGGGTTTGAAGGCCTTCATGATTCAGATCTTCCAGGACGGATTCTATCACGGCGATCCGCACGCAGGAAACATCCAGATTTCCCCCAAAGGAGAAATTGTCTTCCTCGACTTCGGTGTCTGCGGCGTCCTGATGAAGGACATGCGAAACAAATTCATCTCTTTGATGCTCGCACTTTTTGCGGCTGACACGGATTTGACGCTTCGGTGCATCAAAAACTTAGGCGTCAGGATTCCGCAGGAAGGCTACGAGGAAATCCGTTCCGAGCTCCATCTTGCTCTGCAGGATTTCAAAGAGATGGGAAGCCGCATGAACTTCCCGGCACTTCTGGGAACCGTGCAGGAACTGTTCCAGACAAACAACATCCGGATTCCGCCAAACATTATGCAGCTCCTAAAAGCGCTGATGCTCGTCTCAAACATTGCATTCACCCTTGATCCCGACCTGCAGTTCGTTGACGAGGCGCAGCCGTTCCTAAAGCAGATTTTATCAGACGATATGCGAAGCTCAGACAGTATGCAGAAACGCATGCTTGAGACGAAGATGAAACTCGAGGATTTGGCAAACGTTCCAAAGCAGTTAAGCGGAGTCCTGGAGATGGCATCTGAAGGAAAACTGAAAGTCGATATTGCCGCAAAAGAGGTGGGAAGACTAAGCGATACTATCAGCAGCTCAGTGGACAAACTCGTCATCGGTCTCATCATGGCCTCTATCGTTATCGGTCTTTCTCTTGTCATGATGAGTCAGGACTTTACCATGAGTTTCATCCCGATTCTCGCATATACTGCTGCGGTCGTTATCATCATTGTTGTCTTCTGGACCATGCGGGCCCGCGGACGGAAGAACAGATACTAACCTCTTTTTTTCATTTGTGCCTGAACACGTACTTTTAATACGCAAATAAAATAATCGCATAAATAAGTTCCCTTACAGAAAGTATATAATCGAACCGAACGTAAACTCTAATATCAACTTGGGAATACCCGAAATGATGTCCGATATTACCATAAAACAACGGCTTCAGGCATTCGGAATCAAAAGAATCCTGAATTATCTTGACGCAGATCCGGACGAGAACATTCCAAAGGTTCTCGACTGGGTGGAAAAATTTGACAAAGACAAAACCTTAGTGGAAGACGGTCCGCTTCCAACCGTCAAACGGGTTTTATCCGATAAGGAAGGTGTCTGGTACAAGTTTGTACGCGACCTGTATTCGGATGTTGACGATGATGTCAGAAAGAAAGTTTTTGAGAATTTTATTGTAAACTCCGTCATCCTCGGACGTGAGAGGAAAATCAAACTCCGTGAAGAAGAAGGATGCAATATACCCTGGGCTATCCTGATGGATCCGACCTCTGCCTGCAACTTAAAGTGTGTTGGATGCTGGGCAGCCGAGTACGGACACAAGATGAACCTCTCCTTAGAGGAGTGGGATTCAATTATCACTCAGGCAAAGGAGATGGGAACATACTTCTTCATCTACTCCGGAGGAGAACCACTTGTCCGCAAGAAGGATATCATCAAAATGTGCGAAAAGCACAGTGACTGTATTTTCCTTTCGTTTACGAACGGTACGTTAATCGATGAGGAGTTCGCACAGGAGATGCTTCGTGTTGGAAACTTCATTCCGGCAATCAGTGTCGAAGGAGATGCCGAGGCCACCAACGGCCGCCGCGGAGATGCAGTATACGAACGCCTGACACGGGGAATGGAGATTCTCAAACGCAACAAACTGCCGTTTGGCATCTCCTGCTGTTACACAAGCAAAAACGTTGAAGCCATTGGAAATGATGCATTTATCGATGACATGATTTCCAAAGGCGCCAAGTTTGCATGGTTCTTCACCTACATGCCGGTTGGACGCGATGCTGTCCCGGAGTTAATCGCAAACCCGAAGCAGAGAGAACATATGTACCGCTTTGTCCGCCATGTAAGAGAGACGCGTCCAATCTTTGCGCTCGACTTCTGGAATGACGGTGAGTATGTTGACGGATGTGTTGCCGGCGGAAGATTCTATCTCCACATCAATGCAAACGGCGACATAGAACCGTGCGCATTCATCCACTACTCTGACTCGAACATCAGAGAAAAAACGCTCCTTGAAGCGTACAAATCCCCGCTGTTTATGCAGTACCGTGCAAACCAGCCGTTCAATAAAAACCATCTCCGCCCATGCCCGTGCCTTGACAATCCGCATAAACTCGTTGAGATGGTGGAAAAGTCCGGTGCGAAGTCGACAGACGTCCAGGCACCCGAAGATGTGCATGACTTAGCCGCAAAATGCGAGACGGTCTCGGAGAACTGGGGAGTCCGTGCAGACGAACTCTGGAAAGAGAACCGTGCGGCAAAAGGAGTCTGTGCCGAGGAGTGAAAACTCCTTCTTTTTTTCTCAATCTCCATAACTTTAATACCAGAAGCCGCCGTATTCTACAGTACGCATGAAGGCAGTCGTTCTCTATCAGTCAAAATACGGAAGCACGAAGCAGTATGCAGAGTGGATTGCAAAAGAGCTGGGTGCTGATATTTTCCCGGCAAATGCCTGTTTGGATGTCTCTTCCTATGATACGATTATCTTCGGGGCGCCGGTTTTCGGCGGAACGGTGATGGGGATAGCGGCTGTCAGTAATCTGCCTCTCTCTAAAGAACAGCGGCTGTTTCTCTTTACCGTCGGGCTTACGGCACCTGATGCAGAGAAGAATCTGGAAAATCTTCGGGAGAAGAACTTCAGTGAGGCAGTAGTGAAGCGTGCAGAGATTTTCCATTTCCAGGGAGCGCTGGAATACAAAAAACTAACTCTGCATCATAAGATTCTGCTGAAGATGATTAACTCCACGATGAGGAACAAACTCGACCTGAATCAGAATCATGTTGCCTATGAAAATATTCTTCCGCTGATTGAAGCGGTTGGGAGGGATTTCGATGAATAACAAAATCTATGATACGCCGCGGCTCGTTATCGAGACGAAGGATATTACGCTTCCAAATGGAAAAGAGCGGACATATCTGTTTGTACAGCCGGTAGAAGCAGTCTGTATTCTGCCGACCGATGATGAGTATGTCTATCTTATCCGGCAGTACCGTGCAGTAATCGACTCCTATATCCTGGAAGTTCCGGCAGGCGGCATGGATAAGGAGGGAGAATCAAAAGAGGATGCGGCACGCCGCGAACTCGCCGAAGAATCACGCCTGCAGGCAGAAGAGATTATCCCGATGGGCTTTGTGTACTCGTCACCCGGATTCTGTACGGAAAAACTCTGGCTGTTTGAGGCACGCGGTTTGTCGCCGTGCGAAGATCTCGCAATGGATGAAGATGAGATTATCGAGCAGGTAAAGGTGAGGAAAGAGGATGTCTTTTCGATGATTGCATCAGGGGAAATTTCAGATGCAAAGACAATCGCTCTGCTGACGCGGGTACTGACGAAGGAGAAGCGTACGTAGCCGCAAAGCAAACCAACTATTTTATCCCTCTGAAAAAAACAAAAAAATGTCAATCGCACGTATGCCTGCGATGCCTGTGCGGCATGCGGCTGCGCCTTAGCCGCAAAGCCAAACCAACTATTTTATCTCCATACAAAAGAAAAACAAAACTATGTCTATCCAGGTCACCGGAATCACCGGCATCCCTCTTATCAAAACCGGCGACAACATCGCCGAAAT
>SUTD01000013.1:0-20266 GCA_015063085.1 Methanocorpusculum parvum | reverse complement strand
CGCCTTAGCCGCAAAGCCAAACCAACTATTTTATCTCCATACAAAAGAAAAACAAAACTATGTCTATCCAGGTCACCGGAATCACCGGCATCCCTCTTATCAAAACCGGCGACAACATCGCCGAAATCCTCTGCGAGAAGACCGAATTCGAAAACGGAGATATTGTCTGTATCGCATCCACCATTGTCTCCAAAGCAAACGGATACCTTCGCGCATTAAAAGACATTGAGCCGACAGAAGACGCTGTTCGTATCTCCGGCCTCACCAAAGAAGACCCGCGTTTTATTCAGGGCATCCTTGACTCCTCCAAGGACATCATCATCGAATACCCCTTCATCTTATCCGAAGTTGCCTGCGGACACGTTGGTGTGAGAGCAGGTGTTGACAACAGCAATGTTGAAGGAGAAAATATCATCATCCTGCCGCCAAACCCAATGGAAGACGCCGCAAAACTCCGCAGCCAGATAAAAGAACTCTGCGGAAAAGATGTTGGCATAATCATCACTGATACCTGCGGCAGAGCATTCCGCAGAGGACAGTGCGGAACAGCCATCGGATGGGCAGGCATGACCGCCATTCGTGACTTCAGAGGAGATCACGACCTCTTCGGACTTGAGCTCGAAATCACCGAAGAAGCAGTCGTTGACGAAATTGCAGCATTTTCCAACTTCATCATGGGTGAGAGCAACGCAGGAATTCCGGCCGTCAAATTCTCCGGATGCGGAGGCTGGACAGGTCACGACAACCTCTACTTCACCAAAGAAGAGGACTTCATCAGAAAAGCCATTCACATCTAAGCATGAAAGTCATCCTTGCAGCCGACTTAAAAGACGGCATGGTGGTTCACGGAAAAAGCGGAAACCGTGATGAGTATATGCCGCTTACCTGGGGCATCTCTCCATCTGCAGAGCCGCACTCATACATTTCCGTGATGAAACCAAAGTACCTCTATGTCGCAGACTTAGACCGGATTGGATTCTGCGGAGACCACACAGAAACCATTCTCCGCCTCAAAGATTCTGTTTCCGAGATGTATGTTGACAGAGGAACTGAGATTCCGGAAGAATATCTGCCGTCTCCAATCAAAACAATCGTTGGAACAGAAACCATCGACGCCCCATACGAAGAGTTCTCAGGAGGATTTCTGAGCATCGACATAAAAGACGGCACAGTCATCCCGAACGGAGAAAACCCGGCGGAGTTTCTTTCATCTGTGGCAGACACGCCGTTTGAAGGATTTATCATCCTAAACATCTCATCGGTTGGAACTGAGTGCGGAATTGACCGTGAGTTTGTAAAAACTCTTCGTGCCGTAACCGGAAAACCGCTGTTCTACGGAGGCGGAGTTCGTTCCGAGGCTGACTTGCAGGTTTTAGCCGATGTCGGATTTGACGGGGCGATTATCTCTACAGCAGTGCACAAAGGAGAAATCCCGTTATCAGTAATCCAGGAGGGAGAGTTTTGTTAATCACTCTGGAAGGAATTGACGGATCGGGAAAATCCACTCTGTACCGCGGGTTGGAAGAGCGTCTGGCAGATGTAAATCCGCTCTTTACCCGTGAACCCGGTTCACCATACTTAGGCGAAGCAGTCCGCCGTGCGATTGCAGAAAACAATGATCCGTTAGCTGAGGCAGCGCTTTTTGTCGCAGACCACGCAGTTCATTTAGCAACCGTCGTTCGTCCCGCACTCGAAGAGGGAAGACTTGTTATCTCAGACCGATACTCAGACTCACGCTTCGCATACCAGCAGGTGTCTTTGAAAGGCTATCATGAAAACCCGAAGCAGTGGCTTACAGCAGTACACTCCCGGTGGTCAATTGTTCCAGACATCACATTCCTGCTGCTGATTTCTCCAAAGAACGCGTTAGCACGCCTCGGCGACCGCGGAGAAAAGGAACACTTCGAGCAGGAAGAGTTCTTAGAGGAAGTCCAGAAAAATTATCTCGACAGAATGTCAGAGAATCCAAATCGCTTCATCTTAGTTGATGCAGAACTTCCGGCTGAGACAATTTTAGATTTTGTTGAAAAGAGTATCCGCGAGCGGATAAACAAACAGTAAGAGGGATTTACCCCTCTCTTTTATTTGAAGATTGATTCTGCAGCTGTCTTTCCATAGACATATGCAGGCATTCCGGACAGCATAAAGGTGACGCGAAGAACTTCATCAACCTCGCCTAAAGTGATGCCTAAATTCTTTGCTCCCTGAAGCTGCGCATGAAGGGCATGGCTGTCACGCATTGCTGCAGCAATCGCGATTGCTGTCAGTTTCTTCTGTTTTCTGGAAAGAAGGCCGTCTGCCCAGATGTAGGAATCGAGCTTTAAGACAGCGTCATGCATTGCGGGATCGGATTCTGCAAGATTCTTGAAGAAAACCGGCACATGTCCGATTTTCGATTCGAGATCGTGGTGTTTTCCGGGAAATCCTCCCCCGTCTTTGGAGGAAACATTGCAGGTGCCTCCGGACAGAGTAGTTCCCCCTTCTTTTGAGGGGATGCAGGGTTCAGACTTTGGTGTCATACTCATCTATGGTACGGCTGAGTATATCAGGATGGAGATTGAGGATATGTTCTCCTGAACCTCACGTTATATATACTAAACAGACATATTTCATTCCTATGACAAAAATGGTGGCCGCCATCTTCGGGAGCAATATTTCCGGAGGAAATACTGATAAACTGCTCAAAGAAGCAATTCGGGGAGTTGAGGATGCCGGATGTACTGTTGAGCGGATAAATATCGCACTGCATCCGGTAGCTTCCTGTATGCAGACCTTCGGCTGCATGACAGAGCCGCGGTGTGCGATTGAAGACGGCTTTGAAAAATACTTCAATATTCTGAAAAAGGCAGACGGAGTAATTGTTGCAACACCGGTTATGACCTACGGAGTCCCCGGGGCACTGAAATCCTTTATCGACCGCTGTCAGCCGTTTTATATGGCAAAATACTATCGGCAGCAGCCGCTGATCAAACCCGATCATGCAAAAATCCGGCGGATGCTCTTTATCTGCATCGGCGGAATGGATAAGGATGACATCTTTACCGGACCGGTTTTGACCGCGAAGGCATTCTCAGATATCATCGATGCAAAATATGCTGACGAACTTTTGCAAAACGATATGGATAGAATTCAGAACATCGAAAAGAAGCCTGAAGTCTTAGCCGCAGCATACGAAAAAGGCTTTGCACTGGGGAAGAGAATTGTCGATGAACGTGAGAAGTGAACTGGAGGCGCTTGCCGAACCGGAGTATCAGCAGTTCTCCGCATCTCTTCTTCCGGGAGTGGAGAATATCTTAGGCGTGCGAATCCCAAAGCTTCGGGTGATTGCAAAGCGTATCGCCAAAGAAAACTGGAAGGATTTTCTCGATGATGCAAAGGATGATTCCTTCGAAGAGATTCTGCTTCAGGGGCTTGTCATCGGATATGCAAAGGCAAACCCGACTGAAATTATCAATGCACTTGATGTCTTTATCCCGAAGATAAACAACTGGTCGGTCTGTGACAGCACAGCTATGACCTTGAAGGCGGCAAAGAACCATCCGGCATACTTTGGATATGCTGATGCATGCCTTGCGGAAGGAACAGAGTTTTCCATCCGCTTCGGAATTGTTCTTCTGATGTCGCATTTTGTGTCCGACGAGTACATCGACTCGGTGCTTGAGAAAATCGAGACCGCAGAGCTTCCGGGATATTATGCGAAGATGGCTGCCGCATGGGCGGTGTCGATCTGCTATGTGAAATATCCGGAAAAAACGGAAGACTGGCTGAAGGGAGCATCGCTCGATGACTGGACGTTTAACAAATCAATCCAGAAGATAAAAGAATCACTGCGTGTTTCTGATGCGGAGAAAAAGCGGCTTGAAGGGATGAAGCGTTAGCTTCTCATCCGCTCATCGTATGTCCGAAGAGCCCGCACCATATCCACATAGCGGAACTCCGGCCATGTTGGAACACAGAAACAGACTGCCGCTTCATTTCCGTTTGCAAGCCACGGCAGGAAGTTGGATGTGCGTCTGTCGTTTGCCGTTCTCAGGATGAGATCTACCGGTGGCATGTCTCCTGCAGGATACATTGCTTCGGTGATTTTTTCCGGCGTAATCTCATCAAGAGTGATTTCACCATTCCGATACGCAGAAACAACACGTTTTGCCGTATCTACAATCTCATTTCTGCCGCCGTAGGCAAGTGCTATGTGGACAAAGTATTCATGGAAATCCTGTGTCCTTTCCTCAACTGCCTCAATCTTTTCTAAGACATGCTCCGGGATAAGAGTTCGGTCTCCAACCACTGTGACATTGATTTTATTATCTACAACACGCGGGTCTGAGAGCATCTGCGTGAACTTATCAACGAACAGTTCCATCAGACCGTCAACTTCATCAGAATCACGTTTGAAGTTTTCAGTGGAGAAGGCATAGAAGGTGACATGTTTGATGCCGAGATTCTTTGCCCACTCGAGAACATTAAGAGTAGTCTCAGCCCCAAGCTTGTGTCCTGTGTCCACACTAAGCCCCCGCTCTTTTGCATACCGGCGGTTTCCATCCTGAATGATGGCGACATGCTGCGGAAGGCAGGTCAGTTTCTTTAAGACTGACTGTGCGTAGACGGACTCAGCAAGGGAGCGGAGACGCTTCAAAGAGGAATCACCTCAACAATCATACCGTCGTTTGGATAACGCTCGATGATTTTTCTCTCGCCGCCGAACTTGCGCGGGATTTTTCTCATCTGCTGCCAATCGAGCTCGATTGTTCCATCCGGCATCTCTTCATAGTAGCTTCCGGGACGCATCTGCGAGAGAATCATCTCAAGGTCATCTAACGGATCCATAACACCGTACATGATAGTTCCGTCATCGGTAATCATGTCAAACGGTCTGGCAGAGTTTCTAGCGATACGCTTTAAGCGTTCGCGAAGTTGCACGGAGTCCTTGAAGGTGGAGGTACAGTAGTGCACCTTCGGGTGTCCGTTGACTTCGCCTGCCCACTTGGTCGAACCCTTGATTGCATTACAGAGCGGGTTGATTGGCTCAAGCTTTCGAAGACGCATGGCCTCAGCACAGGCATCTCCCCATTCGAGCTGGTTGATGTTGAAGAAGTCAAGAGAGTCAAAGAGCGGGAAGAAGTGGCGAAGTCCCTGCAGTGAGGGCACTTCAATTCCCACAGAAAAGCCCATGCGTTTTGCGGCCGCAATCGATTTCGGATAGTCTGACTCCATAATGCGTGACCACTCCTCGTGCGGAGGATGCATACGGATTTCATCAACGCACGGCTGAAGTGCTGCTAAGTCCTCTTCGGTTGGAGCGCGTCCTGTGTAGAGATGGATGTGATGGTCTTCTCCGAAGTGTTTTTTGAGTGCCGTACAGAACTCAACAACACGTTCGATTACTAAGAGCGGCTCTCCTCCGGTAACACCGGTTCCAAGAGCATCCATAATCTCTGCTTCTTCGATTGCTTCTTCAGGTGTTGTAATCTTCTGGTCGTTTGCGAAGATGACATCCACATCCTTTCTCTCTTCGGAAAGCGGACAGTACCAGCAGGTTCTGTCACAGAGGCCGGAGATGAAAAGGACAAGCTTCGCTCCCTGGTAGCAAAGCCTGCATCCTTCCGAGAGGTTTCTTGGGATTTTATCTTTTGCCATGGTTATGCCATGAGTGCAAGGCGGGCAAGAGTTTCTTCGCGGCCTAATGCTTCTAAGAACCAGCCAAGACGCGGGCCTCTGTCAGCACCGAGGAATGCACGGTAAACTGCAGTGAAGAGTTCCTTTCCGGTGACACCATGTGCTGCTGCTGCATCGTAGACTGCGTTGTGAATGACGTCTGCTTTCCACTCACCGTCTTTGATGGCTGCTGCATATGCGGCAACTGCTGCTTTAACGTTTGCCGGCTCGTTTGCGGCGACTTCCGGTAAAGTCTCAGAGATAGCGAACTTTGCATCTTCTGGGGCGTAACGCTCGAGCCAGAGTTTTGCACGGCTTGCCTGGTCAAGGACGGCTGCCTTGTCAACGATTTCGTATCCGCTGCGTTCTAAGATGGAGAAGACTGCATCATCATCTCTTGCAATCTGGACAACGGTAATCATGTGGCGGAATGGGATCGTGGACTGCGGGGAGTTAATCTTGGAGAGTTCGAACTCGCGGGAGTCGCCTGCACGTTCTGCACGGTCGTACTCATCGATTAAGCGTAAGAGTCCCATTCCCGGATCGAAGGCGATGGTCTTGTCCGGCTTGGTCTTGGCGATTAAGAAGCGGAGAACCTCCGGCGGCACGATGTCTAACATGTCGCGGATGGTTAAGACAACACCCTTGGAGGAGTGCATCTCGCCCTTTCCTTTGAGGCTGATCCATTCGTAGGTTACCGGAACCGGCTCTTTGTATCCGTAGATTTCGCGGGTGATGAGTTTTCCGGTGTCGTAGGATCCTCCAGGCGATGCGTGGTCTTTTCCGAATGGTTCAACGGTGACACCGTGGGTTGCCCATCTCATCGGCCAGTCAACACGCCAGACAAGCTTTCCTTCTCCCTTGGAGTAGTCGGAAACACCTTCATGTCCGCACGGGCATTTGTAGGTTACTGTGTGGTTTTCGACATCGTGGGAGAGAATCTGTGCACGGGAGATCTGTCCGCAGTTTCCGCAGATTGGATAGTACGGAGTCCAGCCTTCTTCGAGTTTTCTTCCGGAGACACGCTCTAAGATTTCCTTAATCTCTTCTGCGTGGATTAATGCCTTGGCAATCTGCTCGGTAAACATGCCGCTTCTGTATGCCTCACTGGTTCTGATGACACGCGGATGGATGTCTAAGTCCTCGATTGCAGACAGGAACGGTTCGAGGAAGTGTTCTGCGTAGCTCTTGTGTTTTCCGCACGGGCATGGGATGTCGGAGACAGGCCAGCCGATATATTTCTGGTATTCGTCGGAGAGGAATGGATAGACTTTTCTCAGCGGGTCAAAGTCGTCTGCGATATAGACAAGTTCTGCTTCGGTTCCGCGGGCGAGGAGAGCTTTGTAAATCATGTCTCCGGTCATGACTTCACGCATGTTTCCAAGGTGGATTGGTCCTGACGGGGTGATTCCTGTTGCCACTCTCTGCGGAGCATCGGATGGGACCTGAGCAGCCTTCGCATCTGCCCAGTGGATTTTCTCATGTACTTTTTCTTCCATATTGTGTTTCACCAAAAATGGATGTGTCTGTATATATGGAATTTATAGAGAGATAATACTTCGGAGGAGTTCATACACTGTCCGCAGGGAAAGTGATAAATGAAAACAGGATGCGGGCGGGTAAAAAAGGCGGGTAAAAAATTAAAGTGAACTGATTAGTTCACTTGAAAGAGTCTTACTCCTTCTTGTCGTCCTGTGCAGGCCAGCAGGTAATACCGTTCTGGCTCGGGAGACAGGATGGATCAAAGACCGGCTCATCAACACCTTCTCCTCTCTGGTCGAAGTAGTCCTTGAGTGCTGCGAATGCATACTTACCAAGGAAGAGGATGATTGCGGTGTTGAAGATACCCATGAATGCCTGGAAGGTATCTGCTAAGTCCCATGCGAGACCCATGGACATCATGGATGCAAAGAAGACCATAGCAACGATAACGATACGTAAGACAACAACTGCTCCTTTCTTCTCGGTGATGAACTTTAAGTTGGTTTCACTCATCGAGTAGTAGCTGATTAAACTGCTGAATGCGAAAACCAGCATGAAGATGGAAAGCACGTACGGTGCTGCTGCGCCAAGAAGGGTTGCTTCAAGTGCTTCTGCAACAAGCGGGACACCGTTTAAGGTTCCGGCTAAGCCAAGCTCTGCGAAGTTGTAGCCCGGATATGCTGCGTTGGTGTAGACGATGATAACGAATGCGGTTGCGGTACAAACGACGAGAGTGTCGATTAAAACACCGACAGACTGCATTAATCCCTGCTTTGCCGGGTGCTTAACATCTGCGGAAGAGGAAACGTTCGGGATAGAACCGATACCTGCTTCGTTGGAGAAGACACCGCGCTTGAGACCCCAGAGGAGCATCATACCCATTCCTCCGCCGACAAACTGCTGAACGCCGAATGCGTAGGAGAAGATGGTCTCAATAACTGCCGGAATCTGAGTGAAGTTGACTAAAACAACTGCGAGAGCAAGACACATCCAGAGGACTGCCATGGTTGGGACAAGCCAGGTGGAAACTCTTGCGACTCTCTTGATACCGCCGAAGACGATTAATGCTGCACAGATGGCAAGACCGATTGCGAAGAAGATTGCAAGGTCTGCACCGAATGCAGTCTGGAGTGCGTTGGATGCCTGGTTTGCCTGAACACCAACGAACATAAGACCATAGGTGACGATGACGAGGAGTGCCATGAAGATTGCAAACTTTGGCTTGCCAAGACCGTTTTTCACATAGTATGCCGGTCCGCCGTGGAAGAATCCGTCAGACTTCTTCTCTTTGAAGATCTGACCGACAGTACACTCAACGAAACTGGTTGCAGATCCGATAACTGCGAAGACCCACATCCAGAAGACTGCTCCCGGACCTCCCATAACGATTGCTGCAGCAACACCAGCGATGTTACCGACACCGATTCTTGCACCCATACTGGTACAGAATGCCTGGAAGGAAGAGATGGTCTGCTTACCTTTCTTTTCTTTAATACCGGTGAAGGCTACTTTGCATGCCTCGCCAAGTCTGTTAATCTGAACACACTTGGTTTTGACAGTAAAGAAGAGACCTAAGCCAATCAGGAATACGAATGCAAGATACCATGCATAGGTGTTAACAACTGAGTTGACGGCACCGATTGCGCCATTGATTGTCTCAAAGAAACTCATGCGTTAAATGGTTTCTCATTAAGAACTAATTAAAGTATGGTTACGCCTGAGTGATATTACTCAAAAATGATTAGAGAGAATCCAGAGAAACGCCTAAGAAATCATCCGCGTTTGTGGATTCAGAGATACCAAATGCCGAAAATGCCGCACGAGACTCCAGAGAGTTTGCAGCTTCTGCGACATAATCCAGAATATCGACTGATAACTCGCGCTTGGCTTTGCTCGCACGAAGCTGTTCAACCAGGAACCGCATCTTTTCCGGAGACTCGTTTCTGAGTTTGGCAAGCGAGATAACACAAAGATAAATCCGCGTGAGATTCCTGTCAGTACCCGTAATTGTATCAAAGAACGCCTTGATAACCTGAGCCTGATAGACCTCGCTTCCCATAGATATTCTATATTGAGTCTTCAACCCTAATATATCTTCCCGCTTATTTTGCAGTGCTTACAATCTTAATGACATCGCCGGTCTTAAGCTCAGCGGAATCCTTGATGCGCATCTTACTCTTTGCATCAACCGCATAGAGGAAACCGTTTCCGATATCTGTGTGGATGCGGAATGCTAAATCGCGCGGAGTAGTTCCCTTCGGGAGAAGCAGAGCATCCGGAAGGACGACGCCTTTTGCATTGCAGTATTTTCCTTCGTCTTCTACCGGGTAGACGATGATCATGCCGAGTTCATCGAAGACAACACGGTTTAATGTTTCCTGAACACCGGTGTTGCCGAGCTTTTTCATATTCTCGGCAATCATGGTTAGAGCCTTCACCTGCGGTGCGGAAAGCTTTGCCCCCTCAACCGGAGCAAAGGAAGCATCTCCCGGGAGATACTGTAAGAGCTTTGCAGAAGCCGCAGACTTTAATGCGAGCTCTCCTGCGGCAATAGTCGGCACTGCCCCCATCTCTTTGAGAGCTGCAAGGTTCTCCTCGGATGCCTGGTCTGCTTTGTTTGCGGCGATAATCATCGGCTTGGAAACGCGGAGAAGAACTGCTGCGAGTTCGGCGACCTCCTCTTCGGTTGCTTTTGCCAGATTGATGCCGCACTCATCAACAGCTTCCCTGATTTCCACCGGGCTTATGCGAAGACCGGCAAGTGCTCCTCCTAAGAGTTCAATTAAGACCGGTTCTCTGTTCTGTGCCTGACGGACAAGACGCGGGAGGTGTTTCTGGATGATGCCTGCCATCCACATGGCAAACTCGTATCGTAAGAACTCAACATCCTCCTTTGGATTGCGCGTTCCAATATCAACCGGATTTCCTTCTGCATCGGTACTGCCGGAAGCATCAACCACCTGAATAATGGCATCAGCCTCACGGAGGTTGTCTAAGAACTGGTTTCCAAGACCGCGTCCTAAGTGTGCATCGGGAACTAATCCGGCAACATCCAAAAGCTCAACAGGAGTGAAACGAACTCCGTCAACGCACTGCGTACAGGTGTCAGATACTCCTAACTCTTTACACGGACAAGGAGAACGCACATAAGCAACACCTTTGTTTGCATCAATTGTTGTGAAGGGGTAGTTTGCAATCTCTACATTTGCGAGGGTTAATGATTTGAAGAACGTCGATTTGCCGCAGTTCGGCTTTCCGGCGAGAGCGATAAGTAACATGATATTATCCTATTGATTCAGTATGAGTAAGAATGGGTTTGGGGAATAGTTATGTTTTGTGTGTTCATGCCGGATAGTGGTACGAAACACAAACCCCTTCTTCGACCGCTTTTGCGTACGCTAAAACATTCTCCTCAATAATCGGACGGTTGATGGAGGAGGAGAGCTCTTTTGTGAAGAAGGATGCAGCATCCTCTGATATGATACAGCGGGAAGAAGATCTGGTCACATCATCCAGATAACCAAGGGATGCAGTTTTGACAACAGCTTTGTCCACCATTGGGACAAGGGCTGCTTCCATGATATCATACACACAAGCTCCGCTCTTTTCGTGAAGAGCGCCCTTGTTCAAATCAAGACCTGCACCGACGCAGGCCGCAGCAACCGTTGCGTAGAGCACAGCATACCCGCGGGAGAACAGCACATTAACCGGATCGGAAGATGCCCCTCCCGCGCGGCGGACATATCCAAGTTTTTTTGGAACAACGCGGGAGAGAATCTCATAATACATGTTCTTTGTAAGCAGATAGCCGCGGGTGAGTTCAGGCAGCGTAATCAGATACTCAAACTCTGAACGTGCGCCGGTCAGTAAATCAAGCTCTCCCTGGTAGAATAAATTTGGATGCTGATAGGTAAGCTCGTGTAAGAACCGCATGCGGGAGTCTGCAGCGGCTTCTGCGGCCGAGAGAGCAAACGCATGCCGGGAAATCAGATCCTGAGCGGCAGAAAGCCGCGGTTTTTCGGGACGGAAAAGCGAACCTTCCGGTTTTCCGTGAATATCAAAAAAAGAAACCGGAATCTCACGCTTTGCGCATTTAGAGATTACAGCAGTGTGGAGGATGTTGTCCCCTGCAACAATCAGATGCGAAACATCTGACAGAGCATACCGCTTTGCTTCCCGCGCTCCTTTTCCGCGCACAAAAAGCGACTCTCCGCGAACACTGATGTCAGCGCCATATCCCCAGACAGTAACCCACGGAATCAATACTCAAACCCTCCTCTGATGCGTGAATCAAGGTCAAGCCGGCATCTTCCGCAGAAATACTTGCGCTTCCGGTCAAGGTCGTCAAGGTTGTTCGGGCAGTACATGATGCACGCCGGATTATCGCAGTGCTCAAGACCATAGAGGTGACCGATTTCATGAGCGCTTTCAGTAACCAGCCGGTTGATTAAGGCATCATCATCCGGATGACGTCCGTAATACTCATTTGTCAGCCGGAAGGATGAAACAACGCCTACACCGAGTTTTAAGTGTGCGAGACCATAGACGAAGGAAGTCTGCGGGGCAAACAAATCACCGGGAGTTATCAGCAGAACTTTTTCATAAATATGGTTATACCGGTTAAAAAAGTCCATATCCATCTCCTGCGGTTTGAAGAGATCCGCGCGGCGTCTGCGGAACATATCGAGCTTGGTTAAGATTTTTACCGCATCATACTGACAGCGTGCCGGATCGTATCCTTCGAGGGGGAAGATAGCGTTATCTATCCGTGAAACCGGAATGCCCAGAACTGCTGACAGTTCCTCGGTTGCCGGACGCGAAAGTCCCTGCGGGACACGCGAATCCCAGAAAATGTGTACCCCCATAATCGATAGATATTTTCTCTGCAAAGGGACATAAATGTACCTTAACGAGTTCTCATGAGATACCACATAGAAACAGCCGTTGGAAACTACATTAAAGACCACTACACATCAGCAGTTGAGGTGGGTTTTGGCGGGAAAACCATTGCGGCAAAGATTCTGCTGGACGCAGGAGTTCCGGTGCTCTGCACGGATGTCCATACCTATGACACGGATGTCCCGGCAGTTGTTGACGACTGTGTCGAGCCGGACTTTTCGCTCTATGAAAATGCGGATGTCATCTATGCGATACGGCCCGGTGTGGAAATTGTTCCGGCACTGATTTCTCTCGCACAGAAAATGAACTGTGACTTAATCATCTATCATTTAGGATTCGAACTCTACCTGAACGGAGGAGAGAGAATCAATGCAGATGGTGTTCTTCTGCACAGGTATGTGAAAAAAAGAGATTGAGTAACTATTAGCTTTAATACACAGAGAAAGTATAATACTTACTCAGTCAAATATTAGAAACGAGCGCGCATTTATGGGTGAAGAACAAATTCAATGTGATATATGTCAAAGGCAGTTCAAGAAAAGTCAACTTAAAAAATGTAAGAACTGTGGATTAGTTCTCTGCCCTAGTTGTCGATTAAGTCATAACTGTCACCATAATCAGACTAATGAATCTAACAATGCCTCTTACTCAAACATTAGATTAAAACTTAAACCATTCCTAATTATTTTTGTTGTGCTTTTGTTGTGTGTTGGAGTTGCTGTAATTGTCGCTCCAAACGCAGAAAACATCCCAATTCTTAATGATATTGTAGATTCTTTTATTCCAGACCCACACATTGTAAAAGATAAATCTGCATCTGGAGTTGTAAGAACAATTACAGAATTTCCCGCAGGAGATTATACAGAGAGTATTACTGTTATAGCTGATTCTAAAATATATTCTGGAGCGAAGTTGGATAAATCACGGGAAATCAGTAGCGGGAATTATTGGGCAATGATGACGGTAGATAAAGAGCAGGATGAATTCTACGACAATTTGTTATCCCAATTCTACATTATTCGCGATAAACGTAATTTAGATAGTAATGAATTTGTTGAATTACTTACTGCCTATGTTCAAAGTATTCCTTATGATTCAGTTGCCGCAGTAATTCCACAATACCCTGTTGTAACAGCTATAGATGAAATGGGTGACTGTGATGAGAAGAGTATGCTTCTTGCAGGTTTGCTTTCAAAAGCAGGATATGATGTTGTCTTGTTGGATTTTCCAGATGATGAACATATGACAGTTGGTATTCGTACTAATGATGACTCAGCGTACGTCGATGGATATGCTGTAATTGAAACAACAAATGATGTGTCATTCGTATCTGAAACCGATTTAAAAACAGAGGCAAATATCATTCCAATCGGGGATGGAAAAATAACATATACTGCAGGTGGGGAAGTTCAACAAATTCTTGAATATTTAGACATATTAGACTCCAAATGGAATTCCATTGAAAATAGTGTAGATTCATTATATGGAAAATCAGAGGACACATATTCACAATATTTGCAGGCAGACAACGATATAAATCAGGTTCTTCTTCAGATAAATGAGATTGATAAAAAAATTACAAGTATTGAACAACAAAAAATTGAATTAAATAAGAACTATAATTTGGGAATGATGCCCTATTATGCTTACTCAACTAAGTGGGATTCATTGGATTCTCAGGAAGCATCACTCTTATCAGAGAGAAAAATTTTAGAAACAAAATATGATAGTTTAATTGTGCTGAAAAATAATCTCTGGTCAGATTATCAATCTGATTATGATAGCTACGTAAACACTCTCTCTTCCAGAAATGAATGGGCAAATATTTACAATTTATTGGCAGAGGGGAAGGTATGTGACCGTGAACAATTGTATCAATTCATAATAGAAAATCCACTTTGACTTTTTTTTAAAACAAGTAACTATTTATGTGATAGACATCATTTGATAAGTTAAGAGATTTATGAAAATCAAAGGCGTAAAAATCCATGTATCTCCTGCGGTAATCATCGTATTCGCATTCTTTGTCCTCCTGTTTATCTGGTCATTCTTCCTGACCAATGATTTCAGCTACATTTACTGGGGACTGCCGCTGTGTCTGTGTCTATTAATTATTCCTGCTGTCAGCAGTTACAGTCTTGGCGGACAGTACATCAAACTCCTTCCCGAGTATGAAGCAGGCGCAAAAGACATGAAGATCAAAAATGTCAACCTCAACATGCAGGGAAAGGCAGTCCGCGTCGAAGGTGTTGTCCAGAGCATCAAAGGAAAATTCATGGGCAGACCAAAGTACCAGATTTTCGACGGCTCCGGTGCTCTTGTTGTCTTCCGCTCCATGCCCTTAGATGAAAAAATCGAGGTTGGAGACAACATCGAAGCAGTCGGTATGGTTGTGAAAAAATACGCAATTGCCGGAAGCCTCTCGGTTCACGGAATCGGTATTAGAAAAATCGAGAACTTAACTCCGCTCGAAATTGACGAGTCGATTAAGTCCGATATCAAAATCAAAAAATACAACTAACTTTTTTCCTGAATCCGACATCTTAATAGCTTCAAAAGCAGATAGGTATAGTATGCCACATACTGTTGAGATTTACTCTATGCCGGGATGTCCGCACTGTAAAAACGTCAAAGCATTCTTTGCAAAACACAATATCGAATATACTGACTATGACGTATCGGACAGCGGCCTTGCCAAAAAGATGATTGAACTTTCCGGACAGCGCGGAGTTCCGGTCATAATCATTGATGGAAAAGAGATGGTAATCGGCGATGACTTAATGAAGCTTCAGATTCTCTTACTTGGCGATGACATTGTACCGGAAGCTCCAATCAAAGCAGACCACGAGTTAGCAATCATTGGTGCCGGAGCCGCAGGACTGCCGGCAGCTCTGTATGCCGGACGCAAAGAACTCGATACAATCGTTATTGGGGGCGCTATCGGCGGCATGGTCAACCAGAGCAAGACCATCGAAAACTATCCGGGAATCCCTGATGTACCAGGAGACGTCCTGATGGGAAAGATTGCCGAGCATGCAAAATCCACCGGTGTTGAGTTCTTAGAAGATGTCGGAACCTCCATTGTAAAGAAGGGCAGTGTTTTCGAAATAGAAACCCTCAACGGAAACAAAGTTACCGCAAAAGCTGTAATCGCCGCAACCGGCAGAATTCCGAGATTCTCCGGAGCAAAGGGCGAAGCCGACTACTTTGGAAAAGGTGTTGCCGTGTGTACCACCTGTGACGGTCCGCTCTACAAAGGAAAATCAGTGGCAGTCATCGGAGGCGGAAACACCGCGCTTGACATGGCACTCGAACTCGCAGACATCGCATCCGAAGTCCACATGATTGTCAGAAGCAAGGTAAGAGGAGATGAAATCCTCTTAAACCGCTTAAAGGCAAAGAAAAATGTCATCTTCCATACTGGATACGAAATCGAAGAAATCTACGGCGGAGAGTTCGTCGAAGGAGTTGCCCTCAAAAAGATTGGCGGCGGCATTACAAAGCTCTTCAAATCCGGCATCGAGAAAGTTCCCGTCGAAGGCGTCTTCCTTGGAATCGGTCTCAACCCGAACACCATGATGTTCGAAGGTCTTGTTGAGATGAACGCAGAAAAAGAAATCATCGTCAACGAAAACTGCGAAACCAATCTCGAAGGATTCTTTGCCGCAGGAGATGCCACCTCGATTAAAGCAAAACAGATTGCATCCTCTGTCGGAGAAGGTGTCAAAGCACTGCTCTCTGCATATGCATACCTCAAAAAATAATTTTTAAAAATCGAACAGATTCTTCTGGGCAGACTGTGACAGAATATCAGTTACGGTCTGCCAGCTTTTTCTCGCACACGCCGGAGGCACTCCGTGCTCTCTGATATATTCTTTCAGAAATGCAATGGTTTTTGCATCTGAAGGATAACCGCTTCCAATCTCTCCAAACTCAGCCCGAAGCTCATCAATAATTCTGTCGCGGGTAACCTTTGCGACAATACTTGCAGCACCGACCACCGCGTAGCGGGCATCCGCTTTGTGTTCTGACACAACTTCCGCTTCGATTCCTGATGCGGAAAGCACATTTACTCCAAAGCGCTCTGCATTCACATCGCAGGCATCAAGGTACACCTTATCCGGAGACAGCGCACGCAGGACATCAGCATGTAAGAGAACGGTGAACTGATTCATCGTACACTCGCGGGCATCAATCTCAGCAGGAGATTTGATGACAACGGCAGTCTTATATGACGCGCATATTTCATCAAAAATTGTTTCCCGTTTCTTTGCGGAAAGCTGTTTGGAATCTCTGATTCCAAGAGATGACAAATCCTCATCCTCAGACACAAGAACGCCTGCTGCAACCATCGGGCCCAAAACCGGCCCTTTTCCTGCCTCATCAATGCCGCATATCCACATGAGTAACTAGTATTTGCCAAAAGCAGATATTAATACCTGCGGCAAGCATACTATTTTCTATGTATCTGATTGTTGTCGGTCTCGGCGGAATCGGCAGATCCCTTGCCGGACTTGCCGCAGAGGAAGGACACAGTGTTGTAGTTATCGACCGCGACGAGGAAAAATGCGCAGATATCCTGGAAGAATATGACCTCCTTGCAGTCTCGGGAAATGCAACCGACAAAAATACCTTAGAGGAGGCAGGAATTGACCGGGCAGACGCTTTAGTCGCAACAACAAGCGATGACGCGCTGAATTTAATGGCCTGCTGGCTTGCAAAGAAGTATGATGTGAGAACCTTAGTCTCCATCGTAAACCAGAAAGAGCACGCAGATCTCTTTAAGGAAGTTGGTGTACGTATCAGCGAAAATCCGGACGAAATTGTCGCCCGAAGCCTTTTCCTCTGGGCAGAAAATCCGGACACCCAGCTCCTGGCAGCAATCGAGGGAGGAACAATTTTCGAAATCACGGTTGCTGAAGGAGCAAAAGGTGTGGACAAAACAGTTCGCGAGGTCTCCGGGATAAAGGATATGCTCTATATCGCAATCCGCAGAGGAGGAAAACTGATTATTCCAAGCGGAGATGTGGTGATTCTTCCAGACGATGTCATCACGGTTTTCACCAAAGAGGAAGCCGAAGCACGGTCTGTTGAATATATGGAAGATTTATTCCGATAATTTTTTGAAAAAAAGAAAGGTGTCTTTTGGACGGGTTATCCTAACTCGTCCCAGCTGTTTGCTCTTCTTCTGCGGATAAGGAAGATAATTCCGACAACTGCTCCGGCGATTACAATTCCACCACCAATGAACGGGAGAATTTTGAGAATAAGCGGATTGTTTGCTGATTCAAGTAACTTATTTGCTTCATCAAGTGTATCATAGGAATCAGCAACTAATTTATCAAGTTTTGCTGCATCTGGAGCAGTCTTTGACTTATAGTCCTTATCCAATGAATCATACGTAATCTCCATCAGAGTGACTTCACCCTCGAGGAATCGTGCATCATCATCCCATCCTTTCTCATAGAGCGCATTTGCTACGTTCTCAATCTGCCCCATGTTCTTTTTTGTCACATCCAAACCAGTCTTGGCAAGAGACATGTCTACACTGTCAAGAACAGATTTCGCCGAATTGATGTTTGAGAAAGCCTTTGATAGATCGGTAGATTGTGCACTAATCGCGGTGTTTATGTATGATTTCACTTGAGTGATTTTTTGTGTGAGTGATGT
Source organism: Methanocorpusculum parvum (assembly GCA_015063085.1). Lineage (GTDB taxonomy): Archaea > Halobacteriota > Methanomicrobia > Methanomicrobiales > Methanocorpusculaceae > Methanocorpusculum > Methanocorpusculum parvum_A. The sequence goes on along the minus strand of SUTD01000013.1, from coordinate 2,560 downwards.
TGTATCAAATCCATACCCTGCATATACACCGATTCTTCCCTCTGTTGTTTTAACACGATTATTGAGTTCCTCAAGATTGCCCTTTAAATCATCTGGATCGTTAACGTACTGAGGAGAACTTACATAGTTCCCACCGGCCTTTGTTCCAGTTGCATCAATAGTTAATACAGTTATTTCATCCCCTTTAGATGATGATTTTACATATCCAGTAAGCGAAACAACAAGAGTCACCTTCTGGTCCGGATAATGTAAAACAAGACCACTAAGAGCTGGAGTATATAATGTTGTCACATATATTTTACTATCACCCTGATAGACTTTTATAGACCAGACTGCATTATCCAAATCAGTCTTCAAGCTAAATTCTTCAGTTATACCAAGAGTATTTTTAGGAATCTCAAAAGTAACTTTTGCAGTAACTTTGTCCCCAGGGCTCACAGGCCCAGAGGGATTTACCGCAACATTTTCAGTGACGGTGAATACTGCACCAGAACATGCACCCATAAACGCAGTACACAGAAGCAGAACTGCCAGAATTCCAAGAATCTTTCTCATTACGTTCATATCTCTTTCAAACCTCACTCAAATAACGGGTCAACCTCGCTGTCGTCAAACATTGATACTGCTGCTGCACGCTCGCGTGATCTTGCCACCTCTTCTTTTGCTTCCTTTGCAAGCTCCATTAACTCACGGATACGCGGAGCGTTTCCAATGGATGCAAGAAGGACAACTGCTGCGACATAGCCGCTGTCAACCGGGTAATCTCCACCGCGAACCTCAACTCCTGCAATGTTCTCCTCAACCCAGCTCTTGGACTTCTCGACACCCTTTCTGTCAAGCTCAGCCGGAGGACCGGCAACAAGAACAAGTGCACGTTCTGCCGTCGAGTAATCGCACGGGAGCGTTAAGCGGCCAAGCATTGCACGGCGGACAAGGCCAATAATCTTGGCAGATTTGTCATCCCCGGTAATGTCAACGTGCGGCTCTGACTTCTCCTTCTTGCGAAGGCCGCCGAATAATCCGCCGGACTTGGCAGAACCCTTGCTTCCCTTCGGAATTGCCTCACTGATTGCATATCCGACAGAAGAGATTCCTCCGCCGCGTAAGGTGTTGATAATTTCACTGGAATCGACAACCATCTCACCAACACCATACTTGGTAACTTCTCCTGCACGGAAAAGAACACCGAAGCGGCGGACGATTTCCTCGTTTAAGCGCTCGTATGCACTCTTCACGCTTTCTCCGTCATTCTTCCATGCACTGTTGTCGAAGACAATGACGTTGTCAGCCTCATTGACCAGCGTGGACAGACTGCGTGCTGCGTTTAAGGAGTAGAGACGTCCTTCTTCCGGTGCCGGAATAACACCTAATGCATAGACCGGCTCGCGGTAGATGCGTTTTAAGTGACGGCAGAGAACCGGAGCTCCTCCGGAACCGGTTCCGCCTCCAAGACCGGCACAGACAACGAATGCATCGATGTCGTGAGTGCCGCGGCGGTCGATTGCATTGATGATGGTATCAATCTCATCTGCTGCAACCTTTGCTCCGGTTACATTGTCAGTTCCAACGCCATGTCCTTTGACTTTCGTCTGACCAATTAAAAGACGGTCTTCCATCGGGATGTTTTTGACACCCATTAAGTCGGTGCGGGCAGTGTTGATGATAATACCGCGGAAACTGTTTGCTCCGGTCTTCTTGTCCTGAGCAAGGAACATATCAACCAGTTTGCCGCCTGCCTGTCCGAATCCTATAAAGAATACTCGCATGTTGGTGACACCTTTAGGTAATTGTGTTATATATGGGAGTCATTAGTATATTATGACTTTGTAAGTATTGGTTGATAACGGTCAAAAAGTTTCTCATGCGGCTATGAGAATCTCCGATTATTTCACCATTGGGAATAAGAGATAATACCCTGCGCGGAGACTGACGCCGGTACTGCAAACCTCCTGTTTTCCCCAAAGATGAACCATACCTTTATGGCACACTAAGTTCCATAAATATAGTTACGCCAGCAACGGTTGACATGTCATCCGTGGAAACATGAAAGGAAGCTCTCCTGATAAGTGTTTGAACTACCACGACATAACCGCTGATGAGCGATGACAGAGGACATTCGTCCTCTCGAGTGAAGTGATTACCATGGCAAAAATTTACCAGATGTTTGAAGTTCCAGAAGAACTCCAGAACAAAGCACTTGAAGCATTAGAGCTTGCACGTGACACCGGAAAGATCAAGAAAGGCGCAAACGAGGCAACCAAGGCCGTTGAGCGCGGAACCGCAGCACTTGTCTTAATCGGCGCAGACGTTGCACCGGAAGAGATTGTTATGCACATCCCAGGTCTTGCAGACGAGAAGGAAATCCCGTTCGTCTTCATCAACAAGCAGGCAGACATCGGAGCCGCATGCGGTCTTGAAGTCGGATGCACTGCAGTTGCAATCGTCAAAGTCGGCAAAGGAAAGGAAATCGTCGACGAACTCGCAGGTCAGATTAAAGCACTGAGAGGATAAGCCTATGGCAGACGACGCAACGCCGGCAGAAGTCATCGAGGTCGTCGGC
>SUTD01000001.1 GCA_015063085.1 Methanocorpusculum parvum | reverse complement strand
AATTACTGCAAGTTTACACCGCTCGGTTCCGGGACAGGCTGTGATATTGACAATCTCATTTCTCTCAGCCCCAACCTGCCACCCTGCATCTGCCAAGGCATCGCCAAGTTCCGGAAGAACCTGAGGACTGATATGCGGTATTTCAACAGTTTGACGGGTTGTCAGGTGAATGTCAGACAATCCAAACTGTTCGGTTATGTCGCATAAGGTACGAAGGGCGGATGCAGTTGTGATTCCTGCCGGCAGTCTGAGACGGAGAGTTACTGCTGAGCCGTCGGCTTCTGTTATGACACCCCCTGCTTCATATATCGGATTTTTTGATTTCATATATATTAATTGATATTCTTATTTTATATACATATATCAGAAACAGACAATACACAATATAAATATATCCAATAGACATTCAATCTATGGCAAGAGTTCAAAGAAAGGAAGTCAAGCGTGAGGCAATCAGCATCCGTCTCACAACAGAAGCTAAAAACGAAGTCCTGTTTGAAATGAAGTGTCACAATTTTACCAGTTATTCTGCCTACTTTGAACACCTTCGTGAGGTACACAATGCATCACCAATTGATGCGGCAGAATATGAAAAAACAAGACTAAATGCAGAACGTGCAGAAATTTGGATAAACACTGTTGGAAAAGAACTTGAATATGTACTGATACAGCTTCAGTCATGCTTTCAGCGAAGACAGTGACAAGATAGATACACACTGCACACATGTGCAGAAATAAAATACAGAGGGAAAAACAGTGTGTGTATAGATGCCGCACACACCAGTTACCCAATTCATATATACTATTAAAAATAAAAAATAACAACAAGAAAAATACTGTTTTACAAAGATTTCTTTGAAAAAGAAAAGGCTGCACATGCATTTGTATGCATATACACACAAAATATTTTCATAACACATTTTATCTCCGCACATGTGTGCAAAATTGTGTGTGGAAAATATCGCATGCGCAAACCCCAAATTACAAAACCACCCACACAAAAAGCCGGAATTGCAATTAACCGTATACTGCAGAATATGTCACGGATTTCGAAAAACAACCAACACCATGATAAAAACAGAAATTCAGAGACAAAACAAGCGTATACATATCCAAAACACAACCAGATATAGATTACAAAATACGCTCAGATTGTGTGACACTATATAAATTAAGCGCAGACAGAGGTTTAAATACCATTTTACTCAATCTTTTTTCCGGTGATAGAACGAGAACGAATATCACACTCAGTATTTCTGATAAAAACCGGGGAGCATGGCTTGCCTGGAAGAACCGACCTGGAAACCGGAACACATCAGAATCAGTCATGCGTCTCATTCGGCGTGACCTTCATGAGAATCCTCAAGGAGATGGCAACACGCTTTAACATCTACTTTGGGGATGACGAAGAAGGCATTTTAAGAGAAGGGAAAGCCGAAATCGAGAACCTTAGTGCCTTCTTCAAGGATGCTCTGAAAAAACGTCTGAAAGAATCCAAAAAGACAGAGGAGCAAGGAATCAATTCACAGAAAATCTTCGACAGAAAATTTGCAGACTTCCAAACAGAAGCTGACATCAGAAAAGTATTCGAAACAAAAGATGCCGCAAAGCCTGCACTGAAAAACCGTCTTGCAGAACTCAGACGGGCACACCCGAAAGAGTTCGAACAGATTAAAGACCAATTCAAAAAACGCTATCCGGCATATGCAAAACTCACAGAAGAACTATGACACAGAAAACAAAAGAAGAGGGGGCGCACATGACGACCAAATCAATGCAGATGTCCCGCTCTTCTATTACAGATTCGCACGCAGAGACCAAAAAAGTAACCCGCACAGAGGAACAAAGTGACAGGGAGCGGCTCATGGTTGACTGCCGCATAAGTGCAGATGCAAGTATCATAAACTTCATCTCGCACACCGGAATCCAGAGCCAGATGGGCATGCTCATGGAAACAACAGCAAAAGCCGCAAGGAGCATACTGCTTCTCGCAGCAGACCGTGTTGGGCTGAGCACAGAAGTGTTCGAAAACGCCTGCATGGAAATCCATCTCCGATTTGCAGAACCTGAAACACTCTACCGGATATGCCAAATGGAGGAAGAAGATGGCAAAAACTGACAACCTGATTAGAGCAACAGACTTTGCCGTATTCTTAAAAGGAATGAGAGGCGACTGGGTAGTACACCCTGACACAGGGAGAATCTACTCCAACTCCATTGGAGATTTCTTAAAACCCTCGGTAAAAGCAGGATATCAGTCCCTGGTCGTAAACCTCAAAGACGGAGAACGCTACTATCAGGGAAGAGTGTCTCTTCACCGTGCCATATGGGTACTCTGCCGCGGAATCCCGCTCTCGCTCAACGCAGAGGTTGACCACTTAGACGGAGACCGCGAAAACAACCGCCTCGAAAACCTGCGGCTCGTACCGGCAGAAGAAAACACGGTTCGAAATCTCACGTTCGAAGAAGCAGAAGAGATTCGAAAGAGAAGCAGAGAGGGTGTGTCCTGGAAAGTGCTCGCAGAAGAGTTCAAAATATCATATTCGACAATCCGCCGGATACTTGCAGGCAAAACACACAAAGCCCCGACAAAGAAGCTGGTCTGCGGGAGGCTTTAGATGCCGACACAAACAGATGTCTGGCAGGCGCTTAGCTCTGCATTCCCTGAGCCGGATGACACAGACGCCTATCTTCCGGCACTTTACTACTCGCAGATGGCAGATTCTTTAGCGAGCCTCGCAAAGGTGTATGCCGATGCATTCCGCGATGCTGTTTATCTGATTCAGAAAAACGGGTTGACATCTGAGCGCTACGCAATTGTGGAACACTTCCGCGAAACACGCCGCGTACGGTTAGAGAGAGTACGCGAAGACTACCCTGATATCTACTCTGACTTAATCCATCTGGATGGAAGAACAGCACAGAGCATCTTAGGAGCTTCGACACTCTTCCGTCAATGTGTTGAGACCGCAGGGGAAGCTGCTGTGTTAGAGAAGGCGCTGATTACTGTCCGAGACTTGGAAGAAGCCTTAGGTGCTGAGTGTGCAGTGCCGTATCTGGAAGTTAAGAAAAGTCATGACTTCTTCGAGGTGGTTGTAAAGTGAAAACATGGGCTGATTATCCGGAACTCGCAGATGCAGATACATTCCGCAGGATTCTGGAAGAAGAAGGTTCATTTGAAAGAATGGCAAAGCGGCTTGCGTGCGACAGAATGTCTGTTCGCCGTGCGGCTTTGGTGCATGGGATTAAAAGTCCGTACTTTGTTGTGCCGAAATATCTTAGAGGGAAGTAATTCTCTCTTCTTTTTTTTATTTGGTGGAAGTTTTCTCTTAGGCTCTGGACACCTTTGATAAATACCGCAGACCACGCAGACGCGGGCTATCGCCAGCCCTTCGGGCTTGCTCACGGCTCGAGTACACTCTCGCCTACAGCCCGCAGCAACGCGTCGCTCTCGCCTGACGGCGAGCTGCACCCACACGCCCTGCGGTCGTGTTATAGCTTCGAGCCTTCGGCTCTCACATGCCGCAGCCGCTTTGGCGTTGCTTTTGAGATTTGAGAATAATTTTCAGCGACCACAAAGCGGCTGCGGCAGCAGTTCGCGACCGAAGGGAGCGAAAGCGACTGGTCGCAGCAGCCGTAAGGCTGCGTCTGCGTGGTCTGCGGTTCTCTCCAAAGGTGTCCTGTGGTATTGCAGACACCAACACAACTAATTTGAACCAGTTACTTCCTCCTTTATCACCTCACAAAACAAATACTATAATCAGAGAAGAGAAAGCAGACAATAAAAGCCTCTGCTTTCTCTCTAACCGCTTTTTTTGTCTGCTCATCTCTTTTCGGGAGAAAACCAAAATGCCAAGCAATCACAACTTTGAAGAGACTTCGGTCTCCAGAAACGCCAAAAGAACCTACGACAAAATCGCAGACGCAGACACCTTTGCATCCGTCGTCTCTGCATTCGCCGCAGACAGCACCATGGGGCTGACCAGAAAGGAAGCAAGCTCCGAAGTCTACAAGACCAGAATCGACTATTTCGATGAGGCAGGTGAGGACAAGGGCTATCTCAACTTCTACGCGGCAGACAAGACCGCATACACCGACATGGCATCCCTTCTCACCGGAACTGAAGCCGCAGAGACCGCAGCAGGTGTTGGAGGCTCCGCATCCAAAGACGAAGGCGAAGACACCTGGAGTGCAAAGTACTCCTGCTCCCTTGGAGAAGACACCTTCACTGTCACAATCACCAGAGAGTATATGCTCGTCAACGGCTTCGAGAATGACGAAACTCTCGAAGCAGTCGAGGCATGGGCTGATACTGTTCCGGCTCTCGGCGGAACTGCATAATCTCAAAAAAAGAATTGGCGAATTACTCGCCGAACCACTGATTAGAGACCTCCTCTACTGGCTCTTATACATCTGCCTGATTATAGAAGAATATCTAATCAGACTGCTGATTGAAGAATAAAAAAGGGAAATATATTGAAGAGTTTAGTATGCGTCCTTCTTGGACTTTGTTCTTCCGCCGTGACGTCTCATTTCCGGCACCGGCAGTTCTGATCTGATATCCACGACCTCTTTAATCATATTCTCTTTTCTGATTCTCAGAAGCTCGTTTAACACCGCTTCCACACCCTCGCCGGAGACGGTGGACATGTTGAAGAATCCCTCGTACTTCTTCACATCAGCCTTGTTTACAACTGTTACCATTGGAACAGAAGTAATCTCTTCAATCTCCTCTCTCAGTTTGAACTGTGCCTCAATCGAGTATCCGCAGTTCTCGCTGGCATCGATTACAAAGAGAACAATGTCAGCCACGTAGACTAACGCATTCAGCGCCTGCTTTTCAATGGCGTTTCTCTCCTCTCCTTCGCGGTCAAGAAGTCCCGGAGTATCGATGAATTGAATCTTTCTTCTGCGCTCGGCAATCCGGTGTCCTACAATAATTCCCTTGGTGGTGAACGGATAGGATGCAATCTCCGGCTCGGCAGAAGATACCAGGCGGATGAACGAGGACTTTCCGACATTCGGATAGCCTGCAACCACAATCGTAAACTCATCCGGGTTGACGTGCGGAAGTTTTCGAAGAACGTTTCTTACATCGTTTAAGTAATGCAGTGCATCATCTGCGCGGTGGATGATAGAGGCGATTCTGGCCACAGCTCTGCGGCGCTCAACAAGTGTGTCTGCCCGTCTCATTCCGGTTGAGATGAAACGTCCGACATCGCGCACATTTTTGGCTGCCCATCCGACCATGCCTAAGTTCTTCTTCAGGTTGTCCATGCCGAATAAGATGTCGCATAAGTCGCGGTAGAACGGCGGAAGCTCCTCGAAGTTTGGGAAACTCTGGATAATAGCCACCAGCTTATCGTGGGAAGCCTGCGTGATGGAACGCACGAAATCCTCGTCTGCGCGGCGCTTATTGGTCTTTTCCCGCATCTTCTTTGCGGCACGGCGAAGAACACGGTCTATTAATTCATCCGCTGTGGGGACTGTTGGTATATCGTCAAAATACATTTTCTCCTAAACCCATTCCTTTATTAGTTTTGCAGTCAGACAATTCACCAGATATGGATTTATCGCTGATACAAAAAGATATCCTTATTACTCTTATCTCGCTCTATCATCAATATTCGCATCCAATCAAGGGCGAAGACATAGCAGAGATTATCAAGAGAAACCCGGGAACGGTCCGCAATCAGATGCAGGCGCTCAAAGTTCTCGGTTTAGTGGACGGCGTTCCGGGACCGAAAGGAGGCTACCATCCAACTGCCCGCGCATACGGAGAGCTGAACATCACCAATGACTACTCCGAAAGTGATGTCCCAATCCAGAAAAATGATTTAGCTATGGACAGCATCAAGGTTTCCGAGATTGCGTTTACCACCTTAACGCACGCCGACCTTTGTCATGCGCTCATCAAAATCATCGGCAATGTCCGCGCGTTTGACATCGGAGACCGGGTAACAGTCGGCCCCACTCCGGTAAACAAGCTCTTAATCAAGGGCGAAGTCTTTGGAAAGGATGAGGTTAACAGTGCGCTTTTAATCTCTACTTCTGAGATGACCAGTCTTCCCAAAAAGCCGGTCAGAGACTACATGTCCATGCCGCTCATTTCTCTCGAGCCGGATATGACCATGGCTTACGCAATGAAGACGCTTCTGCAGAAGAAGATTCACGGAGCTCCGGTTCTGGAAAAGGGGGAGCTTGTCGGTATTGTGACGCTGACTGATATCGTCAGTTCCTTTGACCATGGAATGAGCGGGGAAAATCTGGTCCGTGAAATGATGGTAAAAGATGTCATAACTATCCCGGCAGACAGAAGACTCTACGAGGTTGTCCGGCAGTTTAAGGAGCGTGATGTGGGCAGAGTAATTGTTGTGGATGACGCAAAACCGGTCGGTATCCTGACGCATTCTGATATCCTCCGGGTGTTCCCCGCCCTTTGAGAAGACAAAACGGATATATAGTTCCCTAACCAACGAATAGTTAGATTATGCAGAGTGAGCAGTTTACCCACAATATTCGCAGAAAGCGTGTCATGAGTACCGACGGAAAGATCATTGGTCAGATTAAAAATATCTCCTTTGATGCAAAGACCGGTCTTTTAAAGAAGCTTGTTGTCCGTCCTGATCCGGCATTTGACACCACCGGATTCAGAGTTGAAAATGAGGCAATCACCATTCCCTTTGATGCGGTAAAGGACATCACTGACTTTATTGTCGTTGACCGCTATATGCTTCACTGATTTGGATTTTTCCGACTCACTCCTTCTTTTTTGGTTTCCTGATAGGTACGGTTTTTTTCGTAGCTTAGGAGATGGTTATATTCTTCTACGGCCAATAGATTTAGCACAATACGTATGCTGCAGGAAGAAGATAATGTCGTTGTCTTAGAGCAGGGTTCGGTACCTGCTCAAAAGATCGCAAAGGCCATGGCATCTCCTACCGCCGGGGATTTATTCAATACGTTATCCGATGGGCCGCTGACAGCCACGGCGCTGGCGGAACGGACGGGTTTCCCGCTGACAACGGTGAAATATCATTTAAATAACCTTCTCGATGCGGACTTAATCGAGGTTGTGGATTCCCGCTGGAGTGAGAAAGGGCGCGAGATGAAAATCTATGGGGTAAAAGATCAGGTTGTGGTCTTAGCTCCAAGAAAGCGTCCGGATGTAAGACAGATTGTTGAGCGGTACGGAGTAATTGCCGGGGCTGTTACTATCGGATGCGGTGTGGTCCTTGCGATCCCGAATATGCTTTCCCGATTCCTGCCGCAGCAGAATCCGGGAATTTCTCTTGCCCGCGAGATTACCGAGGCTGCACCGGCGTTCGACTGGATGGCCTTTATCCAGAATGCCACGCTCATCTTCTTTGTCGGGGCAATTATTGTTCTTGCCGGCATGATGATTTTCGAGATTTACCGGACGAAGAAACACAAGGTATAACTTCGTCTCTCTTTTTTACCGGGTATTATTTGCTCTTCTCTGGAAAAGAACCGAGAGGCTGATAAATACTGCCGCAAGCGCGATATCAACCGCAAACTGCGAAACACTCCCGCTGGAAAGCATCAGGATGCCGCTTACCATCCAGCAGACCGCACATAAGAGAAAACCAATACTGGCAATTCTATTTCCGTTCATGGTAGTTGTAAAAAAAGAGGGATTTATGTTCCGTGGTTCCAGCTTCCCATGTATTCAATCTGCTCAGGCGTGAGTTCATCTAAGGAAGCACCAACAGATTCGAGCTTTAAGCGTGCGATGTACTCATCGATTTCAGTTGGGACATCGTGAACGCCGGCGCTGAGGTCTTTTCCGTACTTTGCCATGTACTCAACAGAGAGCGCCTGTACGGCGAAGCTTAAGTCCATGACTTCGATTGGGTGGCCCATTCCCTTCGGTGTTGCGAGGTTGACGAGTCTGCCTTCTGCAAGTAAGTGAATCTTCTTTCCGTCAACGATGTAGGTGTCGATTCCGTCTCTGTGGTCGATTTCGGATGCGTGCTCTTCAAGCCACGGGATGGTGATTTCGTTGTTGAAGTGACCTGCATTGGCAAGGAGTGCTCCGTCTTTTAAGAGCGGGAAGTGCTCGCCGGTGATGATTGCGCAGTTTCCGGTTGTCGTGATGAAGAGGTCTCCGAGTTTTGCTGCCTCGCTCATCTTTAAGACATCGAATCCGTCAAAGTGTGCCTGAAGTGCGCGGCGCGGGTCAACTTCGGTTACAATTACGCGTGCGCCAAGTGCGCGTGCTTTGGTGGCGACACCGCGTCCGCAGTATCCGTATCCGGCAACAACCACGTGTTTTCCTGCAACAAGGCAGTTTGTGGTAAGCATAATGGAGGAGAGTGCGCTCTCGCCGGTCCCGTGCACATTGTCGAAGTAGTGCTTCATCGGGGTATCGTTTACGGCAATCACCGGGAACTCGAGTTTGCCGTCTGCGTGCATGGCCTTTAAGCGGTGGATACCGGTAGTAGTCTCCTCGCATGCACCAATAATCTGCGGTAAGCAGTCGCGGCGGTCGATGTGAACGCGGTTGATTAAGTCCATTCCGTCGTCGATTGTTAAGGTCGGTTTTGCATCAAGAACCTTGTCGATTGCTTCGTAGTACTCTTCGGTATTGCATCCGCGTTTTGCGTAGCACTCGATTCCTCCCTCGCGCAGAGCCTCAGCAACATCGTCCTGAGTGGAAAGTGGGTTGCATCCGGTAATATAGACTTCTGCTCCTCCGGCTGCTAAGGTTCTGACAAGGCATGCAGTCTTTGCCTCTACGTGGAGTGCCATGCCGATCTTCTGTCCTGCAAGCGGCTTTTCCTCTTCAAAGCGTTTGCGGATTGCCTGAAGAACAGGCATATACTGGTATGCCCACTGGATTTTCTGTTCGCCTGAACTAACCATATCCCTATCTATTGGACCTGTGAGGGGAAATAGTATGCCCTCTTTTATATCCGGAGACGTCATATATTCCCGCATGTATTCTGCAGGACTGGTGCTGGAAGGAGGCTCGATGCGGGGTGTCTATACTGCAGGTGTTGTCGATGCGTTTCTGGACAATGACATTGCGTTTTCTTCTGTCTACGGTGTCTCTGCCGGAGCATGTCACGGGGCAAGTTTCGTATCGAAACAGCGCGGCAGAGCATTTCGCGTGAATGTGGATTATCTGGATGATAAGCACTACTGCAGTCTCTACAGCCTGGTGACTACCGGGAATCTGTTCGGAGCAGATATGCTGTTCAATAAAATCCCAAACGAGCTGGATTTGTATGATTATGCGGCATTTAATGAGTGGCCGGGGAAATTTGTTTTGGTGGTAACGAATGTGGAGACCGGAGAGGCTGAATACATCCAGATGACGGAGGAGTATCTGCGGCATAAGATGGCTTACATGCAGGCAACGTGTTCGATGCCGCTTGTTGCCCGCATCGTGGAGGTGGACGGAAGAAAGTACCTTGACGGATGCATTGCTGATTCGATTCCAATCAGGCGCTCAATTGCAGACGGCAATCAAAAAACTGTGGTCGTACGCACCAGAAGCCGCGAATACCGCAAAGAGCCGAACCCGCTGATGCCGGTAATCCGGTTGAAGTACCGGGCATACCCGAAGTTTGTCGCCGGCTGTTCCGCGCGGCATATTCAGTATAATGACAGCGTCTCCTTCCTCGAAGCAGAAGAGAAAGCCGGCCGGGCGTTTATTCTCGCACCGACAAAGGATGTCGGTGTCGGTTCCGTCTGCAAGGACAGAAAAAAGCTCGAAGCCCTCTATGAACTTGGATATCAGGATGCTGCAGGACGCATGGATGAGCTGCGGGCATTTCTGGACGAGTAACTTTTTTTTGCGGTACAGGATGGGAACCCCCTCCTACCACAGTACTTTATTCAATGGAGAACCAATACATATACTGAAAATGTACGCAAAACGTCTTGACAACTTACCCCCGTACTTATTCGCACGTATTGATGCAATCAAAGCCCAGAAGCGTGCTGAAGGTGTTGACTTAATCGACCTTGGTGTCGGAGATCCGGACCTCCCGACTCCAACGCATATTGTCGATGCGTTATGCGAAGCTGCCCGCGACCCGGCAAACCATCACTACCCGGACTACCTTGGAATGCTCGAGTACCGTCAGGCTGTTGCCCAGTGGTACGATACCCGTTTCGGCGTCAAACTCGACCCGAAGTCTGAGGTCTTAGCGCTTATCGGTTCCAAAGAAGGTATCGCAAATATTCCGGAAGCATTCGTAAACCCGGGAGAGTATGTCTTAGCTGCTGACCCCGGATACCCGGTTTATAAGACTTCCACGCTCTTTGCCGAAGGAAAGTGCCACTTAATGCCGCTGTTAGAGGAGAACAACTTCCTCCCGGACTATGACGCCATCCCCAAAGATGTTGTCCGCGATGCAAAACTGATGTTTATCGGATACCCGAACAACCCGACCGGAGCAGTTGCCCCAATGAAGTTCTTCGATGAGACCGTTGAGTTTGCCAAGAATAATGATATCATTGTTGTCCACGACAACGCATACTCGGAAATCTCCTACGACGGATATGTTGCTCCGTCTTTCCTCCAGGCATCCGGCGCTATGGATGTGGGAATTGAATGTCACTCCTTATCCAAGACCTACAACATGACCGGATGGCGTGTCGGAATGGCCTGCGGAAACAAAGACTTAATCTCTGCATTCGGACGTGTCAAGACCAACATTGACTCCGGTGTCTTCGATGCAGTCCAGAAAGCAGCAATTACTGCATTAACCGGACCGCAGGACTGCGTTAAAAACGCATGCGCCATCTATCAGGAACGCCGCGATGCCTTAGTCGAAGGTCTCCGCTCTCTTGGATTCAACGTCTTTGTCCCGAAAGCAACCTTCTATGTCTGGATGAAGGTCGATGACTCTGCCGCATTCACCGAAAAGATGATCAACGAAGCAGGAATCGTTGTAACCCCTGGAAACGGTTTCGGTCCGAACGGAGAAGGCTACGTCCGCTTTGCCATCACCAGAACCGTTGACCGCATCAACGAGGCAATCGAGCGCATGAGAGAGTGCGGCCTTAGAGGAAACTAAGATGAAACTCAACCTCCCAACCTCCCTTTCGATTCAGGACGGACACCTCTTCTGCGGAGGCGCAGACTGTGTCAAACTCGCAGAAGAGTTCGGAACCCCGCTCTACGTAACCGATGAAATCCACATCGTTGAAAACTTCCGCCGCTATGAAGCAGCATTAAAGAAGTACACCGACAATGTACAGCTGCTCTATGCCGCAAAGGCAAACGAGAACCCGGTAATCATGAGAACTGTTGCCGCAGAAGGGGCAGGTGCTGATGTCTTCTCCCTCGGCGAGATGAGAGCAGCCTTAGAAGCCGGAATGCCTGCTGAAAAGCTCCTCTTCAACGGAAGCTCCAAGACCGAAGCAGACCTTCGCGCAGCAATCGAGAACGGAATCAAAATCTCCGTAGACTCAGTAGACGAACTCCGCCAGATTGATGCAATCAGCAAAGAGCTCAAGAAGCAGGTCAAAATCGGATTCCGCTGCAACCCGGAAATCAACGTTCCAACCCACCCGAAGATTGCAACCGGTATTAAGAACAGCAAGTTCGGAATCCCGGCTGACATGATTCTTGATGCATACCGTGAAGCACTCTCGATGGAGTTTGTTGTGCCGGTCGGCATGCACTGCCACATCGGCTCTCAGATTTTAGAAGTCGAGCCGTTCGGCATTGCCTGCGGTGTTATCATGAAAGTTGCAGCAGAGATCACCAAGCTCGGTGTCAAGCTCGAGTTCGTTGACTTCGGCGGAGGACTTGGAATCCCGTACCACAGAGGAGAAAACGCAGACGCTGCCCCGACGCCGGAAGAGTATGCAGCAGCAGTCATGCCGGTCTTTGTTGAGGCATGCAAAGAAAACGGCATCTCTCCTGCATTCTGGGTTGAGCCGGGACGCTGGATGGTTGGAGAATCCACAGTTCTTTTAACCCGCGTCAACTCGGTCAAAAAAGTCCACAAAACCTTCGTCAATGTGGATGCAGGATTCAACCTCTTAATCAGACCTGCCATGTACGACTCCTGGCACGAGGTCGTTGTCGCAAACAAGGCTGACGCAGAAGATGCCGGCGTCTACACGGTTACCGGACCAATCTGTGAGACCGGAGACATCTTAGCAGACGACAGAAAGCTTCCGGAGGTTGCTGCAGGTGACCTCATTGCAGTTCTCGATGCCGGAGCATACGGATATGCAATGTCTTCCCAGTACAACTCCCGCCCGCGCTGTGCAGAAGTTCTTGTACATGAGGGACAGGCAGAACTGATGCGCCGTGCTGAGACATTCGAAGACATGACCAGGAATGTGGTCATTCCATCCTGGCACAGAAAATAAATGATGCACTACGCGCTCGTATCCGACCTGATGACCAGAGAGGAGTTTGCAGAGCGTGTGGCAAAGAAATCAGAATCCCTCGGAGGAGTTGTCGATGAAGTGACTGCGGCGATGATGGTCGTTGATGATCTCGGCCGCAGTCATGTAAAAATCGGCGATATACCCAAGGCCGAGGCAGGCATTGTTTCATTTTTCGGCAAGATTTTATCCATCGAAGGGCCGCGTGAGTTCCAGCGCGAAGGTGAAGAACCCGGTGTTCTGGCAACGATTGTTTTTGGAGATCCAACCGGTACGACAAAGACCACGCTCTGGGACGAACAGGCGGCAGCTGTTGGCGAGCTTTTCGTAGGTTCGGTTGTCGAGGTTATTGGAAAGCCGCGGTTCGGCAGAAAAGAGGTTTCTTTTGTGGCACTGCGCGAGAGTGCGGTGGAGATTGTCGAGACCAAAAAGCCCCCGACATCAGAAGAGCTGACAGCCCCGTTTGTGGTAAAGATTCTTCACCTCTCGCCGGTCAAAGAGATTGTGAAAAAGAATGGCGACATTTCTTATCTGCAGGAGATGCTGGTTGGAGACGAGAGCGGAACGACGCGGCTTGTTACCTGGTCTCCGGAGAACTTTTCGGATGTGGATGAAGGAGCTTCCGTCTCAATCACCGGGGTTGTTCGAAAAGAGGATGACGGACTGGTTGAGTATATTGCGCAGGATACTGCAGTTGTCACTCCGCATCCAACCCCGGTTTCCGTTCTGACGATTGATGCCGGAGATGTCGAAGAAGGTCAGATGCCGGTTGTAACCGGCACGGTTGTGTCCACGGCAGAGGTTCATACCTTTACCACTCGCAGAAATGTTGCATCGCGGGTTCGAAACATCAAAATCAGAGGCGAGGATGGGGATATTCTCTCTGTTGCCCTCTGGCGCGAGGAGGCGGATAAACTGATTCTCGCTGGAGACACAGTGGAGATTATCAATGCGGTTGCCAAACCGAGCCGGTTTTCCGGCCTTGAGCTTTCGGTTGGAAGCGGATCCATTATCCGGGTTACCGCAGGCGAGGAAGTGCCGGCGGAAATCTCCGGCCGGGTTGTTCTTCGTTCAGTTGGTCTGACGCTGGAAAATGCTGACGGGGTTTATGTGCTTATTGGCCAAAATCTCCCGGAACCGGGGATGCGGGTGACGGTTTCCGGTATGCTGCAGGGTGTTCGCCTGCAGGTTCTGGAGGGATGGATAGAGCCAGCAGACGCCGGTTCGATTCTTGCACGGTTTCAGTAGCAGGTCAGACTTTTCACGGTCACTGCTCAACATTTTTTTTTTTCGTGATGCGAATGGTGTGTGGGAAAAAAGTGTCCGCACATGCGGTTTTATTTTTTAGAAAATTGAAGGGTTTTCATCCCTTACATGCAAGAAGTGTGTATTTATATTAAGAGAAGCCTGTATTGATATTTTGGGCTATGAGGTTAACTGTATGCCTGTACTGCACAAAATCCCGCGGAATTTATGTCTGTTTTTTGTTACCGCCTCCATAATGTATTCTGTCGTTTGGTTGTGATAAACCCGAGCCGGAACTTTTTCGGAAAATCCCGGATTTCCGAAAACATAACTTACAAGCGCTATTTGCTCTGATACTGTTGTTTATGCGCTTTTTTTCGGAATGGATTATTTCATCCGAAAAAGTTTCGGATAATCAAACATTTCCGAAACTTATTCGGATTCAGCTTATATCAACCGAACAAAAAACATACATCCCATGCAGAAGACAAGCATGTCTCTTCGGGACGTGAAGCCCGGACTGACCGTACAAATTGCAAAGTTCAATGGAGTAAGCGAAGACCTTCGCCGCCGTCTCCTTGAACTTGGGATGACCTGCGGTTCACGTGTTACCGTATGCGGGGAAGCACCGCTTGGTGATCCGATTGTTCTTGAAGTGAAAGGCTGCCGCCTTGCACTGCGCAAGAAGGAAGCAGAAGGAATCGAGGTGAAGACCATATGAGTGACAAGAAATTAACGGTCGCTCTTGCCGGAAACCCGAATGCCGGAAAGACCACTCTCTTCAACGCATTAACCGGCATGAGAAACCATGTCGGAAACTGGCCGGGAAAGACCGTCTCTGTCGAACGCATGGAGGGTAAAGCAGAGTACAACGGATATACCTTCGAAATCGTTGACCTGCCTGGAACCTACAGCTTATCCTCCCGTGCGTTAGATGAGGAGATTGCAGCTGAATATCTCAGAAACGAAAAGCCGGATGTTGTCGTCAACATCGTTGATGCTGCACACTTAGAGCGAAACCTCTACTTAACGATGCAGTTAATCGAGCTCGGCTGTCCGCTTGTTCTGGCGCTTAACATGAACAAGTACGCCGAAGCAGAAGGCTTTGTCATCGATACTGATAAACTTTCCAAACTTCTCGGTGTTCCGGTTGTCAAAATCGAAGCAATCGACAAAACCGGCCGTGAAGATCTCTTAAAAGCAATCATCGGAAAACCTGCTCCGTCAAAGATTCTTCCAAGATACTCCGAAGAACTTGAAGAGCACATTGCAGAGATTGCCAAAACTCCATCAGAGCGTTTCGATGCATTATTTGCTCTCTTAAACAATACCGAAGGCGAGCCGGCAGAAATCACTTCCACCAGAAAGCACATCGAAAATATGTGCGGGGCAGATATTGCTGAGGTTATCGCTGACGCACGCTACGCATACATTGCAGGTGTTCTTCACGAATCCGTTCACCACATGCAGGCAGGCGGCAAAAGCCAGACCGGCAGAATTGACAGAATCTTAACCAACCGCTGGCTTGGATTCCCGATTTTCGCACTTATCATGTACGTCATCTTCCAGCTTGTCTTTACCATCGGAGCACCTCCGATGGAGTGGATTGAGACATTCTTCGGATGGCTTGGTGAAGTATGCGGAGAAGGACTTGCCGCAATTTCCGCACCTGACTGGGCAACCTCTTTAGTCATTGATGGTATCATTGGCGGTGTTGGCGGTGTTGTTGTCTTCCTGCCAAACATTATCATCATGTTCTTCCTGCTCGCAATCATGGAGGCATCAGGATATCTTGCCCGTGTTGCAGTATTGATGGATAGAATCATGCATGCCTTAGGTCTGCACGGAAAATCCTTCATCCCGATGATTCTCGGATTCGGATGCAGTGTTCCGGCAATCATGGCAACCAGAACCTTAGAGTCTGAACGCGACAGAAAGCTTACGATGCTCTTAACTCCGTACATGTCCTGCGGAGCAAGAATGCCGGTATACATTCTCTTCGTTGGAATCTTCTTCGCACCGGAGTGGCAGGGTGTTGCAATGTTTGCACTCTACTTCCTTGGAATCGTTGTCGCGCTGCTTGTCGGTATCGCCTTAAGACACACTGTCTTCAAGGCAGGAAAGACCGAGTTTGTCTTAGAACTGCCTCCGTACAGACTTCCGACGATTAAGGGTGTCTTACTCCACACCTGGAACAACGCAAAGGAGTTCTTAGTCCGTGCCGGTACAATTATCTTCGCAGCATGTCTGGTTGTCTGGCTCTTAGCTTCCCTTCCGTTCGGTGTCGAGTACGGTTCACTTGACTCAGTCCTTGGTATGATTGGATCTGCAATCGCCCCGATCTTTGAACCGCTCGGATTCGGATTTGCAGAAGCGGCAGTTGCCATTATCATGGGACTTCTCGCAAAAGAAGTTGTTGTTGGTACCTTTGGAACTCTGTTCGGAGTAGGCGAAGAGGCACTTGGAGATGTACTGATTAATCTGTTCACTCCGCTGTCTTCCGTCTCCTTCATGGTGTTTGTCCTGCTCTACATCCCGTGTCTTGCAGCACTCTTTACCATCAAGAAGGAATCCGGCTCCTGGAAGTTTACCATCTTTGCTGCAGCTCTGATGCTTGTCGTTGCATGGATTGTCTCATTCCTCATCTACCAGGGAGGTCTTCTCCTTGGTTTCTGAGGTTGTCTGGGGAATCGCTTTTATTGCGGTTGCCGCAGCAATCCTTTTCTTTTTCATTAAGATGGTGAAAAAGTCAATGTCCGGTGACTGCGGATGCGGTTGCGGGGGCGGATGTGCTGCATGTAAATCCAAGCCGAAAAAGAAGAACTAAGACACTGTTTCTGTCACGCGGAAACAGGCTCTTTTATTCATTTATGGTAAATTTCCATTTACAGCTGCAGGTGCTGTCGGTTATATCAGGATAGCAGCTTATGCATTCGCAGGCGATGCGGTCATCAATCGTTTTTGCAAACCCGCTATATTCCACTATTCCTACACATTTGCATGGATGGTACGGCATTCCTTTTTCTGCCCGCGCTTTTTGTACAAAGCATTCCTTTGCGGTGTAGATGAGTGTGTTTTTGGTAATCTCGATTTCATCCTCGTTGATATTTGCATAGAACCGGAGACGAAGCGCTTTGGAAAGGCCGTCAAGGCCCGGGTGTTCCCCGAGTCCTAAGAACTTTTTTATCCGCCGCGCTTCGGTTACAGTAAAGCGCTTCCATGCTTCTTCGTCATGGTACATGGCTTCATCCATGCCCAGTTTTCGCTCCACCGACTGAAACCATACCCCGTCCATGGCAAGCCAGTTTTTGGCGTATATTTCGATGAGTTCTATGAGCTGGTCTTTGGATAATGCAAGGAGGGTTTCCCTGTTGTGCATAGAAATGTATTTTGTCTCCGGCAGTATTTGCGGGTTTTTGTTTTCCGGCTGTAGTATGCGGACAATAAAAAAAGTTGGATGAAGATTACCCAAGAATCGAATGCTTCGACTCATCCATAATACGCACATCATCCAGACGCCACAGCCGCATATTGCGTGCCGTCTTTTCAATACCAAGCTCCACATCCGAATCGATATCAAGAATATACGCATCAAGCATAGGAACCTTCATACGATTGGCAGCGACTGCCCGGTGGTGACCGTCAACAACCAGCAGTCTTCCTCTGCGGCGGACAACAATTAACGGCTCGGCCAACCCTTTTTGAATCTCATACCCTCTTCCGTCAAGCTCATCCATATACACCTTATCCTGAGTTGGAATAAGCTGCCGTACCGGAACACTTCCGCGGGACAGATGCGGTGAGAGGCCGTAGAGAGTCTTTAGCGTATGCATATAATCAAAGACCTTCTCCGGCGTCACCCGCTCAATCTGAGACCGGATAACATCCGCATTCGTAATAAGTCCCACAAATTTTCCGTCAGAAGCAACAACCGGGAGCTTCTGTACACAGAACCGAAACATCTTGCGGGCAACATCCGTCATCGACTCATCAGGCATAGTCTTGAGGATTACTGGCTGCATCAGCGGAGCAATCTTATCAGAAGCCTTCGCACCTACAATATCACGGGCTGCAATCAAACCAACAGCTTTCCCGTTCGACAAAACCGGGAAACCATCATGGCCGGTGGTTCGAATCTTGAGAATAACATCCTTGACCGTCTGAGATGCCTCCAGACTGATAACATCGACCGTCATATACTCACGAACCAGCTTCTTCTCTGTTGAAATAAGTCCCGGATGAGTCGGCGCAACCAAAGAACGCTCCGGAGAAGTATCAATCTTCACATCCGCAAGAGTGTAGATTCCCATCGACCGGGCAGTCTTTTCCAACCCAAGCTCCATATCCCGCTCAAGGGTTACCACATAGGCATCCAGTTTTTCCACTCCCAGACGCTGTGCTGCCACTGCTCTGTGGTGACCGTCAACCAGAATCAGACGGCCACCGACAGAGACCACAATTACCGGCTCGGCAAGGTGTTTCTGCAGCTCATACATTCTCCCGTCAAGCTCATCCTGATGAACAGCAGACTGTGTCGGATGGACTTCGGAAACGAGAACCGCTTCACGCTTTAAGGTTGAACCAACCCCGTACAAGGTCTGAAGCGCACGCTGAAAATTAAACACCTTCTCCGGCGTTACCCGCTCAATCTGAGATCGGATAACATCCAGATTGGAGATAATCCCTTTCAGCTGCATATCGGAATCGACAATCGGCAGCTTCTGAATGCCGGTACGGAAAATTCTCCTGGCAACTTCAGTTACCGTTGTTGTCGGATTTGCCGTAATCGTATGGCGGCTCATCCGCTGGTCAGCGCGAATCTCCGGATGCTCCCCGATAATATCCCGTGCACAAATATACCCAACAACACGGCCTGCACGAACTACCGGGAAACCATCATGACCGGTTGTCTTAATCAGACGGATAACATCCCCGACATTCTGGGAAACGTCTACACTCACCACATCGTGAGTCATGTAGTTCGAGACCTGTTTTTTCTCCATGCGTACTCCAACTATTTGCCCCGCAGCATAATGAATCTTCTCTTCTGTGGAAACCCTCTTCTATACCAAACACCCACATATATAGACAACTATGCTCGATATCAAATTTGTAAGAGCCCACCCGGAAGTCATCCGTGCTGACTTAGAGAAGCGCCAGGACACGGAAAAACTCGCATGGGTTGATACTGTCCTCGAACTCGATATTCTCAAGCGTGAACTCGAAGGAAAGAACAATGAGCTCAGAGCCCGGAGAAACCAGATAGCAAAAGACATCAACGCCGCCAAAAAAGCAGGCGAAGACCCGAAACCGCTCTTTGTCGAAGCAAAGGAACTTCCGGCAAAGATTAAGGAAAACGACGACAAGATGGCAGAAGCAGTAGATCAGATGAAATACTATCTGATGCGTCTGCCAAACATCCTCCACGAGTCTGTTCCGTTTGGAAAGGACGACACTGAAAACGTTGTGGTAAAGACTGTCGGAAAACCGCGCGAAATCAACTTCGAGCTGAAAAACCACGGAGAACTCGCAGCAGAAAACGGCTGGGCAGACTTCGAGCGTGCAACCAAGATTAGCGGATCTGGTTTCTACTTCCTCAAAGGAAACCTCGCAATGCTTGACTTAGCGCTCCAGCGCTTTGCACTCGATACCATCATCGCAAAAGGATACACTCCGGTTATCCCTCCGTACATGATTAACCGCAAGTCCTACGAGGAAGTAACCGACCTCGCAGACTTCGAGAAGGTCATGTACAAGATTGAAGATGACGACGCATACTTAATCGCCACGGCAGAACACCCGATGGCTGCTATGTATCAGGACGAAATCTTCGAAGAGAAGGAGTTACCGCTCAAGATGGTCGGTGTCTCCCCATGCTTCCGCAGAGAAATCGGAGCACACGGTCTTGACTCCCGCGGTCTTTTCCGTGTTCACCAGTTCACCAAGATTGAGCAGTTCATCTACTGTATGCCGGAAGACTCCTGGAAATACCATGAGGAGCTCCTCGCAAACGCAGAGGAAATCTTCACCAAACTCGAACTCCCGTACCATGTTGTAAACATCTGTACCGGAGACATTGGAACTGTTGCCGCAAAGAAATATGATATCGAAGCATGGATGCCGAGAGACAACGAGTACCGCGAAGTTGTTTCCTGTTCCAACTGTACCGCATATCAGGCATGCCGCTTAAACATCCGTGTCCGCGATGCACACGACTTCGAATCCAAACAGTGGCTCCACACCTTAAACTCCACTGCAGTTGCAACTTCCCGCGCTCTGCGCTGTATCCTCGAAAACTACCAGTTAGAGGACGGAAGAGTCGAGGTTCCAAAGGTACTCCGGCCGTACATGAACGGCTTGGAATACCTCTAATTTTTTTCAAATACCGCAACAATTAAATTGCTGGAAAACACATCTATTTAGGCAACAGCTAAAAGGGGTTGTGGCCTAGTCCGGAAGGGCGACGGGCTCCAGCGGTTTTAGCGTATGATGAACTATCGGGTCTGCTGATTTGATGATGACCCGCTGGAGCACTGATCTAAGCTGCTCCTAACATGTTCGCTTGTCGGAGAGACCCGTCGATCGTGAGTTCAAATCTCACCAACCCCACGTTTTTCAAAAGTATTAATTCGTAAGAATACATTCTATTCAGTATGATAAAACGCCTGGCAGCAGTACTTGCTGTTTTGTTTCTGATTTTCTCGGCAGGATGTATCACAACAGATGCATCTCTTGAGAAAGCGGCAAAAGAAACCGTAGATGAGATTGCAGAAGAACTCGAAGAAATGGCAGAGGAGATGCGGGAAGCAGGAGATGTCATTCTTTCAGCAAACGGAGATGCAAAAGCGGCAGAGGCTGCTCTTTCCGAACTCTATGATGATACGGATTACTCAATCTCCATTCTCTACGCAAATGCTGACGAAATCTGCGTTGCTGTATATCCAGACATCATCAAAGACAGCGTTGGAAAAGATCTCTCAATTTATGGAACTGATGAAGAGTACTATGCAGGCCGCGAGATTGCCTTAACCAACTATCAGCTCTTAGAGAGCGGATTCTACTCAAGTGTTCTCTCCATGCCGCTGTATGAAAACGGCAGATTTGCAGGATACATCTCAGACGCTCTCGATTTAACAAAACTGATGGATAAAGCAGAGGTTGAACTGAGACACGAGTATGGATACAATCTCTGGGTTGTGGAACCATCCGGCATGCAGATTTATGATTCCGACTCTGAAGAGGTCGGGTTAAACATCTTAACCGATACGCTGTATGCGAAGGCTGATGTCAGAGCTGCTGCCGAAAAGGTCTGTGCAGAAAAACGCGGAACTGCAAGATACTCTCTGGTCGAAAACGGGCGCGTGGCGGTAAAAGAAGCTGCATGGGAAACTCTTTCCTATGGAGGGCAGGAATGGCGCATTGTTGTTACCAAAGTTACCGCACGTGACTCGACAGCTCTCGAAAATGCCGCAGATGAAGCAGCTGCTTTAATTGTTGAGAGCCTTGACGAGACTGCCCTGGAGATGACCTATGCCTCAGAACAAATTGAGGATGCAAAAGGAAATGTCAATGCCGCATCAAAGGCACTGTATGGTCTGCTCGATGATGCTCCGTCGATTATCTCTCTTGTCTATGCCGATACAGATGAAATCTGTATAACTGCTGCTCCTCAGTTCATGGAAGAGGTTGCAGGCCGTGACATGACAATCTACGGAATCGATGAGGAGTTCCACAAAAACCTGGGAAGAATCGGGCTTACCAGGTATCAGACCTTAGAAGAAGGTGTGTTTGCAGCTCTCATGTCCTCTGCTGTCTATGAAGGTGGAAGCTATGCAGGATATATCTCAGGCGCTCTTGACGAGAGCATTTTAATCGGAGTTCCGGCAAAGGAGATCCGCACAAAGTACGGATATGGAATGTGGGTTGTAGAACCTTCCGGTATGCAGATTTATGACACTGATTCTGACGAAGTCGGCCTCAACATTTTAACAGACGAGCGGTACCGTGCAGAGGACATACAGGCTGCTGCAAAACTCATTGTCAGTGAACCGCAGGGAACTGCCGTCTACACTATCCAGGATGCCGGAGCAAAAGAGCCGGTGACAAAAGATGTTGCCTGGACAACGATTACCTACGGCGGACAGGAATGGAGAGTGGGTGTAACCTCCATTCGTTAACTCTCTTTTTTCCCCATCATCAACCCTCCCTATGGCGGGTTTATATGCTTTCACTCTCAAACATATACATATTATGACTCGGGTTGTAATCTCTGTCGGCGGGTCGGTTCTTGTACCTTCCCTTGATGCACATCGTCTGAAAGAGTGGGCAGGAACCCTGATTCGCCTGCATGAAGCAGGAATTCAGGTTTTCGCTGTTGTCGGAGGCGGAGGAGAAGCACGCCGCTACATCAACGCATGCCGTGATGTAGGGCTTGACGAAGCATCATCTGATGAGATTGGAATCAAAGTAACCCGCATTAATGCAGCCCTTTTAATCGGCGCGCTTGGAGAACACGCATACCCGCGTGTTGCTGAATCCTATCTCCAGGCAAAAGAGTTCGCACTCTCCGGCAAGATTGTAATTATGGGAGGAGTTACTCCGGGACAGACCACCGATGCAGTGTCTGCCGTCCTCGCAGAAGAGGCAGGTGCATCTATGATGGTGAACATGACTGCAGTCGATGGAATCTACTCTGCAGACCCGAAGAAAGATCCGTCTGCAAAGAAGTTCGACAACATGTCCCCGCAGGAGTTAATTGATCTCATCATGAAAGAGAAGATGAATGCAGGTTCCAACATGGTAATCGATCTTGTTGCAGCAAAAGTCACTGAGAGAAGCGGCATTCCATTAGTCGTAATCGACGGACGCGACACAACCCTTCTCGAGAAGGCACTGCTTGACGGAGAGTTCAACGGCACTGTCGTTGGAAACGAAGCAGTCTCCTTCCCGATTGCATAAACAATCCTTTTTTTACCCGCATCATACCGTGCCAATAACAGCGCGGTTGGTGATTTTTCCAATATTACGGCACAGATTCAGAAAATACGTTGGTAATCTGTTATGTCTTCGAAGAGTCAAACCGCATGGTTTTTATCTAACAAACTCTAATATGTTATAGCACACCGGGGGTGGTAGGGTAGCCTGGTCCATCCTAGAGCGTTTGGGACGCTTTGACCCCAGTTCGAATCTGGGCCACCCCACTTCTTTTATGATTTCGATTCCCGCAGAAGACATTCTTCAAAAATTAAACACTCTCTATCCTCACACAGCTGACGATATGAACTTCCTGCAGTTTCGAAACAACTTCGAACTGCTGATAATGACCATTCTTTCCGCACAGACCACTGACGTAACAGTAAATAACCTGCGTGACGAGCTTTTTACTGCATATCCGAATGCCGAATCGCTCGCCTGCGCAGAACAGGCAGATGTAGAGCGTATCATCCACCCGGCAGGATTCTTCCGCAGTAAAGCCAAAAATATCATCGGTGCTTCAAAGAAAATCGTAGATGAGTTTGGCGGTGAGATTCCGAAGACCATCGAAGAACTGGTAACCCTTCCGGGCGTCGGAAGAAAAACGGCTAATATTGTCACCAACCACGGCTTCCACAAAGCATATGGAATCGCTGTCGACACTCATGTAAAGCGTCTGTCTCAAAGACTCGGGCTTACGAAAAGCACCGATCCCGACACCATCGAAAAAGACCTCTGTGCCGCACTCGACCGCTCGTGGTGGGAACACGTAAACTATCTTTTCATCTCGCACGGACGAGCCGTATGCACAGCAAAAAAACCGTCATGCGAGCGCTGCATCATCCGTGAAAACTGTCCGGAGGCAAAATGACTGAACTCTCCAAAAAACAGCAGTACCTGATTTTAATCGCCACCTCGCTTGGTGTTTTGATGAATCCGCTTTTAGCATCCATGCTGATTCTTGCTCTGCCGAATATCGGCGCAGAGTTTTTGGTATCAGCACGTGACCTTGGCTGGATGAGCACTGCATACATTCTTGCAAATGCCATATGTCTTGTGCCCGGAGCATGGGTTGTGGACAAGGTCGGATACAAAAAATCCTTTATCGCAGGAACAGGTATTGTTTCAGTAACCTGTCTTCTCTCTGTGTTTGCTTCAAGCTACGCGTCTCTTCTTACCTGGCGTGTCCTTTCCGGCATTGGCGTCTCGCTTCTGATGATTACAAGCCTTGCCATTCTCACGAGGATTTTCCCGAAGGAAAAGCGCGGGTTTGTTATAGGCATCAACACCACAATGGTCTATGTAGGACTGACGCTTGGACCATTCCTCGGCGGAATCTTAACCGAAACCCTTGGCTGGCACAGCATCTTCCTTCTCATGGCGCCGGTAGTTCTCCTCTCCGGCATTATGCTTTTCATCTGCATGAAAACCGAGTTCACCATTCCGGTACAGAAGTTTGACATGTGGGGCGCGGTTCTTTATGCCGTCTCCATGTTTGCACTGATGTATGGTCTCTCCACTATCACAGATACCGGTTCCATCTTCCTCGCAGCAGCAGGTCTCATCCTCTTTGCGGTATTTATCTGGTATGAGACACGGCAGGCACATCCGCTTCTGCATGTCAGACTCTTCTTCGAGAACAAACGCTTTGCCCGCTCGTCGTATGCAGCACTCTTAAACTATGCTGCTGTCTATGCGGTAACCTACATGGTAAGTCTGTATCTTCAGTCCATAGGTCAGCTCAATGCCGCGGAAGCCGGTATGATTATGCTCTTCCAGCCGCTGATTCAGGTGGTGGCAACTCCTCTCGCCGGAAAAATATCAGATAAGATTGATGCAAAGTATCTGGTAACCGCCGGTATGATTCTGACAATTGTCGGCCTGCTGATTCTCTCAGGTCTTGGTATCTCGATGACCAATGTGGCAGGATACATCATGATAACGCAGGTCTTCATTGGACTTGGAGCTGCACTTTTCTCAGCTCCAAACACCTCGACTATCATGGGCTCTGTTGCGCCTTCTGAGTACAGTATGGCATCAAGCGTTGTCTCTGTTGTAAGACAGGCAGGTATGCTTATCTCGATGGCGGTTTGTATGGCGGCAATCTCTCTTTTTGTCGGCGGCACAGATATGCTTGGACCTTCCATGTATGCACAGTTTGTAGAAGCGCTTCGGGTTTCCATGCTGATTAGTACCGGTCTTGCAGTAGTCGGTGTGTTTTTCTCATGGTTCAGAGGAAATGTTCCTGAACTGAAATAAACACCTATTTTTATCTCTGAAGGCAATTTCTATACATGAAGGTCATGGTAGGGGGCACATTTGACCCGCTTCACATCGGACACCAGCTTCTCTTAAAGCGGGCATTTATGACTGCCGGAGACAATGGTGAAGTAATTATCGGGCTGTCCTCGGATATTTTCGCGGCTCGAAAACAGCATCCGGTAAGAGTCTATGAAGTCCGGAAAGCAGAACTCATCCGCTGGATTGAGGAAAGCGGATTTCCTGCATCCTATGAAATTGAGCCGCTCTCAGACCAGTTCGGCTCGGCACTAACGCAGGACTTTGATGCACTGGTGGTCAGCTATGAAACATTTCCTGTAGGCAATCTGATTAATGAGAAAAGAAAAGAGATTGGGCGGCCAATGGTTGATTTGTATCAGATTCAGTGTGTCATGGCAAAGGATGGAAGAGCTGTTTCTTCAACCCGTATCTACCGCGGAGAGATTAACCGTTACGGTGAAGTAGAGCCTGAAGAAGAGTTTGTAAATATCGAATAGGCGTTTTGCCGCAATCCCCACCTATTTCTTTTTATCCAGCCCAGAAAAGACTATGCTGGAAATTATCTCTTCATCTGAGAACGGGCTGTGTTCTGGAGACAGCATTATTCCCGGATGCTGGGTTCGCCTCATCATGCCGACGGATGAAGAAATTGCCCGCGTCAGCCGTGAGCTGAAACTCAATCCGGATGATTTGAAAATCCTGCTCGATGAAGAGGAACTTCCGCGTCTCGAACATGAGGAGACATATACTCTGGTTCTTGTGGATACTCCGTATAAGAAAAACGAGGAGGACATCACCTCATACCAGACAATTCCTGCAGGATTTGTTATCATTCAGGATATCATCCTGACAATTTCCCTTCGCCGGAATCAGATTCTCGACAAATTTGCATCGGGAAATGTCAAAAATTTCAATCCGGCAAAACAGTATCGGTTTCTTCTGCAGTTTCTCTATGCAAACGCCGGACTTTTCGTACAAAACCTGCGGTTAATCGACAAGCGAACCCGGGAACTCGAAAAACATCTCCGCCGGGCAACCAGAAACGAGGAACTGTTCCAGATGCTGAACCTCTCGAAATCACTGGTCTACATCACCAACTCGCTCAAAGGAAACACCAGTGTTCTGGAAAAATTCACCCGGTTTTCCGCTGCCGCTGACATCCTCAGCGAAACCGAAAAAGATCTGCTTGATGACACCATCCTTGAAAACCGGCAGGCATTTGAGATGGCGCAGAACTACTCTGCCACCATATCGTCAACGGTTGCAACCTTTGCCTCAATCATCAGCAACAACGTAAACGGGATTATGAAAATCTTCACCTTTGCAACGGTTCTCCTGACCATCCCCATGCTGATTGCCGGTTTTTTCGGGATGAATGTAATTGTTCCCTTTTCCGGAGACTCTATCTCCTTCTGGGCCATTATCGGGATATCCTGTACTGTATCGGCCCTGATAATGATTTTGATTTACCGGCAGTTCATGCGGTAGAAAATGCCCGCTCCAGAAGAATTTCTGCAAGCCGCATGTCAGCTCCAATCGGTTCTGCACAGCGAACGGGAACAGATCTGCCGTCTGCAAAAAGCAGCACGCCTTCTTTTTCCCCATCTAAGAAACCAAGAAGAGCCGGAATTGTTTTTTCCGTGTGCGTCCCGCGGGCAAGAAGCATAGGAACTGCAATTATTTCCTCTGCATCCGTCTCCTTTATCTCAGAAAGCACTTCCGGAACAGACGGGGAGCTGAACTCAAGAAACGCATGCCAGACAGTACATCCGGACAGTTCCTGCAGGAAGTCAGCGGTCTTTTTCAGAACATCAGCACTCTCTCCGGTTCTGCTTCCGTGCCCTATCAGGAGAAGTCCGCATTTTGTCATATCATACTGTTGTCCTCAAAAGGTAATCAATCTGTCAGATAAACATATAGCAAAGAGAAGACAATCTAAATACAAAGCTATGTATTGCAGATTTTGCGGATACGAAATAACCGAAGATGATGTCTACTGTCCAAACTGCGGCAAACGCTGTCTCTCTCCGCTGACAGAAAAGCCCGGTCAAGACCCGGCACCGGAGAAGAAAAAGCGTTCAAAGCGCGGAATCGTGATAGCTGCCGTTCTGATTCTCATCTGTATCGCAGCAGCCGCTTTGGCTGTTGTATTTGTACCTGGTCTTCTTCCGGTAGAAAATGCCAAACTCTCTCTTTCCTCAACTCCTTCTGCAGCATCAGTGTATGTGGGAGACACGTATGTCGGGGAAACTCCGCTGAGCTTTGAGATTCAGCCGGATATGCCGACTGACATTTATGTCGGAAAGGACGGATATGTTACCTGGACAGAGTCAGTCACCCTGATACCGGGAGAGCATTACACGCTTTATGTTACCCTGGAAAAGGAAGCGCCGCCGCTGGTCTCAGATACGGAGGAGACATTCGAGCGGAGATACGAATGGGAATACAACGGATACACCTTCTCGACACAGCTTTCCCTCTCCAAAGAAAAGTATGCATACTATCAGGGGCTTGGACATTCGAATCTGAATCTGATAAAATATGCTACCGACTCATACAACAGAAAAGTGGTCAGTGAGATTGCTGCAGGAATCAGACAGCAGGGTGAATCTCTTGGCTTTACGAACTATGAAACGATGATGATGGCGGCATCCCTCGTTCAGACCATTCCCTATGTAACTGACAAAGAGTCTGCCGGAGAAGCTGAGTATGTCCGCTACCCGATTGAAACTCTGGTTGACGGAGGCGGAGACTGCGAAGACAAATCGATTCTGCTGGCAGCGCTTCTCAAAGAGCTCGGATGCGAGGTTGTGATTCTGGAGTTCCCAAACCATGCCGCTGTCGGTGTTGAGGCAGAGCGTGATGATGCATACGGTTCCTATGCAAACTATGGAGGAAAGAAGTACTTCTATCTGGAGTCAACAAAAACCGGCTGGGATCTTGGTGAGATTCCGGCAGAATATAATCTCAACAGAATCAGTAAAATCAGCAGAGTATCATAATACTCTTTTTTAGGCGGCAGTATGCCTCCTCTTCATATTTGCTCTCTTAGTTTTCCCTGAGCAGGATTATTTACTGCTCTGTTTCTGAAGCGCGTTACCGCAAAAAAAACAGCGGTGAGAGGTATGCTCACCGGAAATATTTGGAGTATTACTGTCTCTGAATGGTAATCATGACCTCATCAGCCATGATGACATCGACTTCCTGACCGGAAACGGTGTAGGTGTAGGTGACCTTCCATGCGTCCTCTGGAACTGCAATCTCTTCTCCGTCTGCGACAACAACTGCCGGCGGAGTAATCTTGTCCTCATCAGATAATGCCTGTACTGCCTTCATGAACGCTCCTGCCTTTGCACGGAGAGTCTTTCCGACAACACTCTTATTGAAGACAACATCTCCGACCTTCTTTTCGAGTGCCGGTTCTTCTGCCTTCCAGATAACCTCAGCGTTCATGGTTCTGCCAAGGTCGCCGGAGTCATCAATGTCGTGGTTTGGCGTGTAGATGGTAACAACACCAAGCGGTGCGTTTAATGCAAGACCTGCATCGTGCTTGTACTTTCTAAGCACACCTGCCATCTTGACAACTAAATCACCATCGCGAAGTGCTGCTTCATCCTCGAAGGAGAAGGTAGTCCACGGGTGGTCGATGATTCTCTTGCCTCCGGATAAGTGGTGGTAGCATTCCTGTGCGAAGAACGGAATGTACGGGGAAAGCATGGTACAGATTGCATCGAGCGTGGTCTCAAGAGTGTAGACAGCACCTGCTCTCTCCGGTTCTTCGCTGTAGAGTCTGCCCTTGACGAACTCAAGGTATTCGTCTGCCATGATGTTCCATGCGAAGTCACGGACAATCTTTAATCCCTTGTCGAAGAGGTAGGACTCCATTGCATCAGTGACGTCAGCAACCGTCTTGGAGAGGTTTGCAAGCATCCAGCGGTCGATAAGAGTGGATGGTGCATCCGTCTTTGCGACCGGAGATTCCTTCTGAATCTGGGAGAGGGAGAATCTGACGATGTTCCACATCTTGGTCTGGAAACGGGATGCTGCAACAACATCGTTCCAGTTGAAGAGGATGTCCTGACCGGTGGAGGAGCCTGCTGCTGCCCACTGTCTGAGTGCGTCAACACCGTATGGTCCCATAACATCTTCCGGACCAATGACGTTGTCGCGGGACTTGGACATCTTGAATCCGTCCTCGCCTAAGACCATACCGTTGATTAAGATACCGTCCCACGGCTTCTCGCCAAGGAGCGCCATGCTTCTGAGGATAGTGTAGAATGCCCAGGTTCTGATGATATCGTGTCCCTGCGGGCGAATCTGTGCCGGGAAGTACGGCGGCATGCCGCTTCCGTCCCATCCGGTAACATGGAGGTCAGTGATGGAAGAGTCCATCCAAGTATCAAGAACATCAGTCTCGCCGGTAAAGGAAGTGCTTCCGCACTTCGGACATGCATGCTTTGGCTTGTCGATTGTCGGATCGATTGGCAGGTCTGCTTCGTCTGGGAGAATCATCTCTCCGCACTGGTCACAGAACCAGACAGGAATCGGGGTTGCGAAGAGTCTCTGACGGGAGATACACCAGTCCCACTCCATCTGTTCTGCCCAGTTTTCGAGACGCTGGAGCATGTGTTCCGGATACCATTTGATGTCGCGGGCGGCTTTGACGATTTCGTCTCCCTTGACTTTGACGAACCACTGACGCTCAGACAGGATTTCGATTGGGGTCTTGCATCTCCAGCATCCGCCGACTCTCTGCTGAATCTTCTTCTGGTCCTTTAAGATTCCAAGAGCACGCATATCCTCAAGGATTGCCGCACGTCCTTCCTTTGCGGTCATTCCTTCGTATTTTCCGCAGAGTGCGGTTAAGGTTCCCTTCGGGGTTAATGCTTTTCTCAGCGGTAAGTGGTGCTTCTTCCACCAGAACACATCAGTCTTGTCACCGAAGGTACAAATCATGACAGCTCCGGAACCGAATTCCATGTCGACTGCATCGTCTGCGATGATGGTTACTTCGTGGCCGAAGATTGGAACCTTTAAGGTGTTTCCGACAATTGATTTGTAACGGTCGTCATCCGGGTGGACTGCAACAGCAACGCAGGCTGCGAGGAGCTCAGGTCTGGTGGTTGCGATTTCAAGTCCGTCAAAGTCGAAGTAGTTGAGGAAGGTTTCGCCGTCGTAGTAGGAGACTTCTGCGAATGCGATTGCAGTCTCACAGCGGGTACAGAAGTTTACCGGGTGCTCATCCTGGTAGATGTAGCCAGCTTTAAGCATGCGCAGGAAGGAGAGCTGCGTCTTTCCGTAGTAGTACGGCTCCATGGTGATGTATTCGTTACTCCAGTCAACGGAGAATCCCATGGTACGAAGAGACTGTCTCATCTTTTCGATGTTTTCGACAGTCAGTTCACGGCACATTCTTCTGAACTCTTCACGGCTTACATCGTTTTTGGTGATGTTGTGGATTTCTTCGACTTTAACTTCAGTCGGAAGTCCGTGACAGTCCCAGCCCTGCGGGAACATGACGTTGAATCCGGTCATGCGTTTGTAGCGGGCGATGATATCCATATATACCCAGTTTAACGCGTGTCCGATGTGCAGTTTTCCTGTTGGATACGGCGGAGGGGTGTCGATTACATATTGCGGTTTTTTCGAGTCTTTCTCGAAATAGAAGTCGCTGTCGTCCCACTGGTCAAGCCAGCGCTTCTCGACAGCGGCAAAGTCATAATTCTTTGGAAGCTCCTCAAGAGACATGTGGGGTTATATTTGTTTTTTCTTGCATATATTTGAGAGGTTCAGTGGCCTAAGATATGTCCCGGCAGATTCGCTCCAGAGGATGGATTTTTTATAATCTCAAGACTATATTTATAAATGGCAAATGATGATAGTTACCCCCGCTGAGCTTTTGCTGTGATGACGCAGGGTTCTGATGCCGTCTTTTCTGTTAGTAAATTTTTACCTGTACTTACGTGTCTCTGCTGCAGTACGGAAGAGGAAATAAAAAAAAGAAAAAATTTAGCCCGAAGGCGTCCCTTTTCTCGGTGTTCAGTGCTCAGCCGGGATTGCATCTGCGTGTGCATCCTGGGTTAAGGCTGCACCGTTGACCGGCATAGTTGCTTTCATCTGACTGACAATCTCACTTCCCAGAGTTAAGAGGGCTACTCTGTGGACGTTCTTGTTCTTGTGGATATGGATTGGGGAGATGGATAATGCATCGTATTCTTCAGTCGGAACAGTATTGCCGGAGACGGATTCATAGTACTTCTTAATCTGTACCATGAGCATGTGTAGGTGAAGGAGTTCTTCTTTCTGCATGATAAACACCTGAATATAGTGTGGGAAATATTTCTTATACATTTCAGTGCCGGTCTGAGATATACCTAACTCGGTATGTTTATATCTAAGATGCGATTTCGCCCGTGAATTGTCTCCGCGAAAACCCCATTTCCAATTCCCGCGGATGATTTTTAAAATTACGCGATTTGCCGGCGTATTTTCCATTGCGCGCTTTCATCCAACCCTCTACATTAATATATGAGAAGTACAATTCTCTTCTATGGACATCAGCAGAATCTCCGGGGCAATTTTCGGCGCGGCAGCAGCGGATGCAGCAGGTTCAACCTTCGAAGGGCTCATGCCGGATGAAAACCGCATCCCGACAATGCAGGGGGGTGGACAATTTTCCCTTGCAAAAGGAGAGGTCACAGACGATACACTGATGACGCTTGCCCTGCTGGAAACTTACGCTGAAACCAAAACATTCTCCCGGGAACGGTTTCTGTCGAAGATGGCAGTAACCATTCGAAACCATCCAAAGACTTTTGGAAACACCACAAAAACCCTCGCCTCGCTCGTTGAGCAGGGCTGTTTTCCCAAATCCGCAGCAAAAGCGGTTGACCTGATCTTTGGAAGCCGTACCAACGGAAGTGTAATGCGGACACTGCCGGTCGGGCTGACTGCACATTCTGCAGAAGAAGCAGCCGCAGAGGGAAGAAGAGTGTCAGCCTTCACGCATCTAGATTTAGA
Source organism: Methanocorpusculum parvum (assembly GCA_015063085.1). Taxonomy (GTDB): domain Archaea; phylum Halobacteriota; class Methanomicrobia; order Methanomicrobiales; family Methanocorpusculaceae; genus Methanocorpusculum; species Methanocorpusculum parvum_A. Next base: position 271,697 of record SUTD01000001.1, on the reverse strand, counting down.
AGCACAGGATGCCTGTGCTGCAGTATCCTCTGCCGTCTATGCGCTTCTGCACGGAGCAGCAAAAGACGAAGTTCTGGAAAACATCCCGGCAAAATATCTGGAAGGAGAATTATACCCGTCCGTGGATGCGCTGGAATCCACCCGCTGTGTATTCTGCATCTTCCGCGATGCAGAAACCTATGTGGATGCAGTAACGAAAGCCTGCAGACTTGGCGGAGATACAGACACCATTGCGGCAATCGCAGGAGGCATGTGCGGAGCACTGTACGGAATCGAAGCAGTGCCGAAAGAATGGTGTGAAGTACTGAATGTGAAAGAACAGCTCGAACTGGCAATCAAAAAAATCTGGGGTTAGAAGAGCTCCAGCTGTTTCTGCTTTCCGCCCGCCTTTACCCTAAACATCTCCTCATTTAAGCGCCGGACTTCGCGCTCGAGAATCGGATTTACCGAACGTACAAAAGACACTGCCTCTTCGAATGACGGTGCATTGGAGGGGAAGAGAACATATCCGAAACCGGCAAGCTGGGAGGCATAGATTTCTTCCAAGAGCACCGGGTCATCTGCAATACCCTCCTGCAGATCCGAATAGAGCAGAAGGCACTGTTCAAACGGATAAAAACCGGCTTTAATTTTTGCAGAGAACTCAGCAGTCCGCTTTTCCAGAACCGGGCGCAGATCTGCGGAAAGCAGCGCTTTATCCAGATTTGCCGAGAGGACGGATGAGAGTTTGTATATGCGGGACACGGAAATTAAGCGCCCGTCACGCATTTTTACCGCATTGGCAATGTTTTGAACAAGATTTACCTCAGGCAGCGTTTTTCCGCGCGGAATCGTTCCGTCTGCAAAGAGTTTGGAAACCTCAGCGGAAGTAAACGTAACACCGGTGCAGGATGCAATATACTCTGCCGTATGATCTTCTGCCGAAAGCTGGAGACGCCGGGCAAGCAGAAGCCGGAACCGCTCGAGTTCAAAGACCGCATCAGTATCATCATACTGATCATAGCTGAAGCTTTCCGCACGATATTTTGCTGCTTTGGCGATACATTTCAGTTCCAGATCAAAACCGTATAACGAGGCGCAGCGGTTAACTTCGGTTCGCGTCGGAGGAGTACCGGAGGTAATCAGACGGGATGCGGAAAATTTTTTCGCATCGGAAAAGATCTCCCGGATCAGATAGTATTTTTGTACGCTGTTTTGGATGCGGAACTCAATGCGGTAGAAATCGCCGGCAGTCATTTCCAGTATATTGGACGTGAAAGAAGGTAAGTGTATGTATCAGACCTGATTCTTTGGACTGCCGTCCAGGAATGCCTGAATATTTTCAAATACCATCCGGGCGCGCTTAACCAAAGCTTCCTGTGTCGCAAAACCAATGTGCGGAGCGGCAGTCAGGTTTTTCGCATGCAAAAGCGGCGTGTCCAAAGGAAGCGGAGGCTCGACATCAAAGACATCCACACATGCCCCGGCAATTATTCCGCTGTTCAGCGCATCAGTAAGCGCTGCAGAATCCACCACCGGGCCGCGGGCAGTGTTAATCAGAACTGCAGACGGCTTCATCAAAGCGAGATTGCCCGCATGAATCATACCACGTGTTTCCCCGGTCAGCGGGACATGGAGCGAGACAATGTCACACAGCGAGAGAAGTTCATCCAGACCAACATAGGTCACCCCGGAAAGTTCTCTTCTCGTCCGCGAATAAGCATACACCTCACATCCGAATGCCTGTGCAATGCGTGCAACCCGGGAGCCGATCGCTCCGGTTCCAACCACTCCGAACTTCTTTCCTTCCAGCTCGAAGCCGACCAGTCCCTCTTTGGTCTTTCCTGCGCGGACTGCTGCATTACACGGTTCGAGATTTCTGAAATGCGAAATCAGCATACCAAATACCAGATCCGCGACCGCAACTGTGGAGTATCCGGCACAGTTACAAACCGTGATGTTACGCATGCGGCAGGCATCAAGCGCAATGTGATCAACTCCGGTAAAGGCAACCGCGAGCATCTTTACCTGACGCCAGCCGGCGATAACCTCTGCAGATACCGGCTGATTTGCGAGAACCACAATATCTGCATCCGCTCCGCGGGAAATGAGCTCACTGGTCTCTGTTGTCCGCGTGTCATAGATGATAAACTCGGCTTCCGGCACAAGCCCGGAGCTTAACTCTTTGAGCAGAGAGGTCTCCACTCCCAGGGGTTCAATTACTGCAATCTTCATTCTTTTACCTTCGTTTCCGCAATCATTCGTTCTGTAAGAAGCACCATCTCTTTTACTTCTCCTGCGCAGCGTTCTGCAATTCCTGCAAAATCTTTTTCATCTGCCATTTCCCAGACTACTTTTCCCGTCGGCTTCTTTGCCCGTTCCGGTATGAAACGGTCAGCCAGGGCATTATGGGTTTTCGGGTACAAAACCGGAGCTTTAGATGGCAGAAAACCTATGCCGGCAACCGCTAAATCAACCACTCTGACCTTGCAGACTGTTTCGTAAATCTCATCAGCAGGTGCTACTTCATGCGCCAGACATTTGGCGAAAATGCAGGGCATGTCGAACTGTGCAATACCGACACCGGCAACAACCGGGTCTGCGTGATGCTGTTTTTTCACACTTGCCCGGCGCCGCATTCCGGAAAATATCTGATAAATCGAGGAAACCACTTCCGCTTCATCTCCTTCGTCCCATATCCAGTGGTGCTCGAATGCCGGCTCGGTTAAAATCTCACGGGTTCTGGGCCGTGAGAGATGGAATACTCCGCCAAGAAGCGTGTGACCTTCGCGAAACGGGTTTACCGCAAGAGAAGCGCCGGTCTTTTTTCTCCGGTCTTCTGCCGGTACATACGCTTCGAGGTCAAAGACCAAAAGCTCAGTTGATAGGGGAAAATTCACCATTAAATCACCGAGAGCGCAATTAATCCAAGAATTCCGGTCCAGATGGTGTGTACAGCGATTGCCGTTAAGAGCAGACCCATAATCTTTGAGAGGATGACAAGCACTGTCTCTCCTAAAATCCGCTTAATGACCGTTGAGAAGACCAGAATCAGCCAGATACAGATAAGCGCCAGAATAATTGCAAGAAGCGTTACCAGCAGACCTTCCTGTGCTCCAAGAATCATGACAGTAGTAATGGCTCCCGGACCGCACATAATCGGTGTTCCAATGATAACTCCGGCCATGGCTTTCTTCCCAATGCGGTCCGGGCTTGCAAGGCTTTTATGTCCGGCAGATGAGCCGCCGATGTCAATTCCTAAAACAATCTGCAGACCGAGGATGAAGAGGATAACACCTCCGGCAACCTTGAAACTTTCCAGTTCGATTCCCAATAAATCAAAGACAATGTCGTTGAAGAACAGGAACGAGAGCATGAGAACGCCGGCAACCGCTGTTGCGACGAATGCCTGTTTGATAACTTCTGCTTTGCTGATGTTCTGGGTTAAATTGATGAACATCGAAACCGACAGCAGCGGGTCTAAGATGATAATCATCGTAAACCAGGCGGAAAGGACGGGGAGAATATATTCAATCATTGTTATACACGGCGGAGTTCTATCGTAAAGTTTCTGTCAGCCATTTCATTGTCAACAAGACCGAGTTTATACGGGTTTGCCTGGAAGGACAGAGTATTTCCGTCACAGGCAACAGGAGTATCAACCCCTTCAACTACGGTGTTGAATGCCGTACCTCCCCGGTACTCCCAGGTTGCCGGGATGTCAAAGGTACTGTCGCCGAAGAGAGATGAGTCAACTGTTCCGCGGAACTGTGCTGTTCCGTCAGCAGATACCTCTGCATGGAAGGTCATTGAAGCAACGAACGGGACACTGGAGGATCCCTTCCATGTTCCGGCAATCAGGTCTGCTCCGGGTTTGTCTGCCGGAACAGCGGGTGTGACAGGCGGGGTATCCGGTTCATCCGGCACTGCAGGGATTTGCAGCTCATCTGCATCAGAGACGGCAGACGGAGTATCCGATTCTGCAGCTTCCGGGTCTGTATCAGTCACACCTGATAGAATTTCAATCTGCGGCGTCTCTTCTGCAACATCAGCAGGTCCAATCAGCCCAAACGAAAGAACGGAGAGAACAGCCATAATTGCGGCAAAGATATCAAAAGCCATACAATATACTCATCTGTATTAGTAAAAAAGATTGGGGTTGTGTCGTTCTCTTTTGCTTCCCGCTAAGCCGCAAAGCTGCGCATGCGGGTTAGGCGTCGCAGGGATTCGTGCGGGTAAAAAGCGACTGGGGTTGCGCTCTGCTCTTATTTTCTGATGCGTTTCATCTCGAGCGGGATATTCATATCATACCGGGGATTAGAGACTGCACCCATTTTATACGGATTGACCGTTGTTTTGATAACCCCGCCTTCAAGGATAAACTCAAGCCGGTAGTTTCCGTACACTCCGGAAAACCGGTTTTCCCCGCAATGCTCCCAGCAGAGCCTGTCTGTGCAGACGGTCATCTTTTCTCCGAGAATTTTCACCATCCCGTCCGCTTTGGCTGTCCCGTCCTCGCGGAAGATGATTTTGCATTCACCGGATGCAAGAAGCGGGATGGTTTTTGTGCCGTACCATTCGCCGAGAATTTTCTTTTTCATAGCTCTATTGTAGGTTGTCTGCTTAGGATAAAGGATTGCGGATGTTTTTATACGAAGATGAAGGCGATAGTATTAATACTAATACATCATATTGAATTAATGGGTCGATGTTTCGCCCTAAACCCTCTCATGGGAAAACCAATTGAGTGGTTTAAGATGAACATGAAGGAGTATCTGGCCGTACTCCTTCATACCTTGAAAAAACGGTTTTATTCTTCAAATAGTTCTGTAAACAGCCGCTCTCTGTTTTCGAAAAACATCTTTGTAATCTGATAACTTTCTGTCTCTTCGTAGGAAACAGGAGATACTCCCCCATTTGAGAACGAATAGATATCAGCACCCGGAAGCCCTAAGAGAATCGGCGAGTGGGTTGCGATAACGAACTGCGAACCGCTTTTTGCCATCTCGGCGATTATCAAAAGAAGAGACAACTGTCTTTGCGGAGACAGTGCAGCTTCGGGTTCGTCCATGATGTAGATTCCGCGTCTGTTTGAAAACTCCTGGAAGAAGGCAAGGAAACTTTCGCCGTGAGACAGAGTATGCAGGCGCTTTCCTCCGTATTTTACTCTATACTTTTCAGAGGCTGTTGCAACATTGAAGAAACTTTCCGCGCGGAAGAAGTATCCTGCCTGCGGGCGATGAATTCCTTTCGTGAGGTGGAGAGCTGACGCTAAATCATGGGTTTCAGCATAAGTACTGAAGTTGTAGTTCAAAGTTCCGCCTTCAGCATTGAAGCCGTACGCGACAGCTAAGGCTTCGATAAGCGTGGATTTGCCGGAACCGTTTTCACCGACAAAGAAGGTCACCGGATTTTCAAATGTGAACTCCCCCATACTGCGGACAGCAGGCACGCTTTGCAGGAAGGAATCTTCTGGTACTTTGTCCCAGTCTGTCTTAAATCCGCGGATGAATAGATTGGAGAGTTCCATTTACTGCTTCTTTGCACGGACGAGTTCGATTGCTTCCTTTCCTGTCATGTGTTCGATTTCAAGCGCGAACACACACATCTTATCGAGATTTCTCTCCACTGTTGTAGCTAATTCTTCAGCAAAGCCCGGACGGTATTTTGTGCCAAGTATTTTTGCGGCATCACGGGCTTCGTTGCGGTCAAGAATTCTGATTTTTCCAAAGGCGATGACACTTCTGAAATATGTGGTGTACTCGTCTGGAATTACTTCGTCCTTTTCAACAACGCAGAACGAAGCCTTGTTGGAATTTTGTATTGCATCGATTTTGTGACCGGATAAAGCACTGTGGAAGATAAGCCTTGCCCCGTCGAAGGCATAGCTCATGGGAAGAGCATACGGATAGTCTTCATCTCCGAAAAGAGCAAGAACACCTGATGTGCCTTTTTCGAGGATGGATATTGTTTCTGATTCAGAGAGCTGCTGTTTTATCCTGCGCATTTGGCGGAACATAGAATTATAGTGAGACTGCAAGATGGAAAAAGTTTGGGGAAAAATAATGTGAGATAAATCTCACTGGGTTTTACTTTCTTCTAAGAACAACTGCAGCTCCAAGTCCTGCGAGGACGGCTAAGAGTGGCGTTGGGCTTTCCGGTTCTGTTGGCTCAATCGGTTTGATTGGGTCAAGTTCTTCCTGCGGCTCGTCCGGGATTACTGGTTCTACCGGCTCAGACGGAGTTACAGTTCCCTCTTTCTGTTTTGCTGCTCCTTCTTCGATTACGAGTTTGAACGGGCTGAAAGAATCAGTCTCTGATTCATAGCAGACAATACCATCCTTTATTTCGTATGTAGTCTTAAGTTCAGTCCAGACATCTCCTCTCTGGTGATATACACCTACATCAGCAGCAGTGAGCCCAAGTTCAGTAAAAGTATTCTCTGGAATCTCGAAGTGGATGTACGACATTCCTTCTCCAAGTTTCTCGACAGAGATGTCAAAGGTGTACTCGGTTTCAAGCTCTTCCGGCCAGTGGTCGATTGAATCTACTTTGAGAACAACAGAACCGCTTGAGCCCTCAGGAAGGACTACAGCTTTGATTACTTTGCTCTTACCGAAGTCAATGTCTCCTCCGTCAGTAGTTGTACGTGGGAAGGATAAGTATCCACCCTCACCTCCTCCACCAGAAGGTGTGATGGATTCCTGAGGAATTTCTTCCCACTGAGCATAGAAAGTGTGTTCATTATCACTCCTTACAATTGATTCTTCTGTGTATACTGTTCCACCACCAATGTTCTGTGTCCATCCATTGAAAGTGTATCCATCTCTTGTTGGGATTGGCAATTCACCATATGGAGATCCATAGGTGACGGTTTTACTAGATGGCGTTACAGAACCACCATTTGGATTGAAGTTGAGAGTGTAAGTGTTTGCAGTCCAGTTTGCGTAGAGAGTGACAGTACCATCTTTCACTGTTGTGAGATTCTGTACCTGCGCTCCATCAGCATACTTTACTTCGCCACCTGTACTCTCTGCCCATCCTGCAAAGGTGTAACCTGTTCTGGTGAAGGTATTTGATGTCAGTGATTGTGATACATCGTAGGTGAATTGCTGACTTACCATATCACCTGTTCCGCCGTTTGAGTTGAAGGAGACGTAGTAGGTGTTTGGAGTCCACTGTGCATAGAGAGTTACTGTCTTATCATCTTCATCAGTGAGGTTTTCAGACGATTCATCCACATAATTAGTCCCTGTACCATCAGATTTGTTGTTCCATCCAACAAAGGTGTATCCAGTTCTGGTAAAAGTATTTTTACTGAGTACCTGTTCGTCATCATAGTCGAACTCCTGATTACTCATAACACCCTCACCACCATTTCCATTAAAGACCACAGTATAGTTGTTTGGATTCCACTTGGCATAGAGGGTGAAAGATTTTGTCACAAAATTTTTATCAAAGTCATATCCGGTTGTTGACTCTGAATCTGAATACCAATCCCCAAATGTATGTCCTTTCTTTGTTAACTCATTAGTTAGCTCTGTTACTTTTTCATTATACCATATTTTCTGTGAATCAATATGTGAATCAGCGTTTGTCACGAATCCGACAGTATACTGGTTGATGTATATGGATTTATTTACACCATTTACCGATTCTTCTGAATACGGCTTTTCAATCACATTTCCTTCTTCACTCTGAACAGTCCAGCCGCTATCATCAGTTGGATTATATATGATAGTGAGTTTCGAATCACCAGAACCAAGTTTTATTGTCTTACCGTCAAGAGTATCTTCTGAATCAGTAATGTCTAAGGTTACTTTCTCACCAGAATTAAGTTTACCATTCAATTTTGTGATGAGAGTATTGACATCTGTGTAGTAGAGTCCGTTATCTTTAGCACTGCTGTATTTTAAGAGATAACTCCATTTATTATACTCGGTAGTATGAGCTTCAAATATATTACCAGGTTCAGTAATTACATCACCGTCAACAACCAGATAGCCATCATCGTCTACGTAGACACCAACGTTGTAGGCACGAGTGCTAAAATCATCCTTAGAAGTGGTGATACCAAATTTCATGTGTGGGTTCTTAGAATCATGTTCATTACTTTCAGGAGTCATAGATCCAAAGCTCTTGAATGTACCTCCACAAATAAGGCGATACGCTGTGCTGTCACCCATACAAGTCAGCCCTTTGTTAAATGTACCTCCAGTAACCTTCAGCATAGCAGCATTCAGATAAACCTGTGCATTGAACGTACCACCATTAATGACATAATATGGAGCCCCCTGACCTCTCAGCGGAGATGTACAAAAACCAAATTTATTCAACGGACCGGATGTGGACTGAACTGCATAAGAACCAGCAAAGACACCATTATTGATAGTAACCATCAAACGATCATTAATTTTATTGGCGTTGTTATAGTAGATACAAGCCTTACCAGTTGCAGTAATACCACCTGGAATCTCACTGTCTGCATTTATATCTAAGCAAGGTTTCGCATTAGTACCCACGCCATTTGCAGTAATCTCAATCGCATTCTTACCCGAAGCTGCCGTCATAGTGTATTTACCAAGGTCAAGGATGTGATACTCAATAGACTTGAGCGTAATAGTATCAGACAGTGTCACATCAGCAAGCAAAGTCAGCGTTGAACCAGATGTCCAATTCTCCGAAGTTACCGCATCGTCAATGTTGTAATAATATAGTGTCTCACCTACTTTTGCAACAGGTTGTTGCTCACTGACACCATCAGCCCCCACGGCTCCGACAAACATCAGACACACTGCGAGTAGAACAGCCAATCCCACTGCAAAGCGCCTATGAGCCTTTTTTGATGTCGCTTCGACACGTTTTTTGAATGTCATTTTTCAAACCTCCCATAAGTCAAAATGCCAATCAAAGCTCAGTCCCTCCTCAAAACTATTGGACTGTGTGGTCGGCAATTCCTTATGTAGAAGGATTAAAAAGTAATTTTGAGACTAAATGGAAATTTAAACAAGTTGCCGATTTCTTTTCTAAAAAATCCGGTGGTTGACTGGATTGTCTAAATAAAAATTTAGTTCCTAAAAAAATAGAATTTCACCACCCATATTTTTTCGAATAGTATTTTCTCATCTCCGTCCTTAATCAAGGAACACGAATCCGCACGAATCAAAACGAATCGCGTGCCTATACACGGCTCATATCACCGCTTATCGCGGTGAGCCGCGGCACGCTGATGCCCTCGCAGTCGGCTCGGGCATTTTGGGCTTATTTTCACCGCCCGAGCCGACTGCGAGGGCGCAAGCACGTTTAGGCGCGTAGGCGATAAGCCGGTTACGCGCCGTTAAAAACGTGCGATTCGTTTTGATTAGTGTGGATTCGTGTTCCAAGTATCTATTCAAAAGCCGGAAGAAAACTCCAATCATTTATTCATAGGATTACCATTCCTACAAAACCTTTAACCCCATAGAAAATATATATTCCTTCTACATAAGGACTAAAACCAAAAACAAACTATTCAAAAACCAGAAGCAAAACCCCTCTTTTCCAAAAACAACAACAAATCAACTAAAAAAAGAATTATTTTCTATCCGAGAGCAGAACGCCCCCGGATGCCACATCCTCATAGGGAAGTTCGTGGAACAGAACAATAATGGCCTCCTTTGGAAGGCCGGTAATGCGTGAGAGCTCCTCCGTGAAAACACGGGCAGTCTCCGCCTTCTGTTCCTTGGTCATATTACAGACTTCAAGAGTAATTACTGGCATGGTTACTCGTACTCGATAGTTGCCGGCGGTTTGCTGGTGATATCGTAGAGAACACGGTTGACGTGTTTGACCTCATTGATGATACGGCTCGAGATTTTCTCGAGGACCGGGAATGGAATCTGTGCCCAGTCTGCGGTCATGAAGTCAGTGGTTTCTACTGCACGGAGAGCCACTGCGTAATCGTAGGTTCTCTCGTCACCCATGACACCAACGCTTCTCATGTTGGTTAAAGCTGCGAAGTACTGATTGATTGCGCGGTCAAGACCTGCATTTGCGACCTCCTCGCGGAAGATTGCATCAGCATCGCGGAGGATGTCGAGCTTCTCCTTGGTTAAATCGCCAATCACACGGATAGCAAGTCCCGGTCCCGGGAACGGCTGGCGCCAGACCAGGTAGTCCGGGATGCCAAGCTCAGTTCCGGCACGGCGAACCTCATCCTTGAAGAGGATTCTCAGCGGCTCAACAAGCTCTTTGAAGTCTACGTGATCCGGAAGACCGCCGACATTGTGGTGGCTCTTGATGACAGCAGCATTTCCCGGTCCGGACTCGATTACATCCGGATAGATGGTTCCCTGAACAAGGAAGTCGACTGCGCCAATCTTCTTTGCCTCTTCCTCGAAGACGCGGATGAACTCCTCACCGATAATCTTTCTCTTTCTCTCCGGGTCGGTAACGCCTGCGAGTTTGGAGAGGAAACGCTCTTCAGCATCGACACGGATTAAGTTGATGTCGAACTGTTTTCTGAAAACTTCCTCGACCTCATCGCCCTCGTTCTTGCGAAGCAGACCGTGGTCGACAAAGATACAGGTAAGTTGCTTTCCAACTGCCTTGTGAACAAGAACAGCAGCAACAGAAGAGTCAACTCCTCCGGATAATGCGCAGAGAACCTTCTTGTCGCCGATTTTCTCCTTTAGTTCTGCAATGGTGTCGTTGACGAAGGAAGACATCTTCCACTCGCCTTTGCATCCGCAGACGTTGTAGAGGAAGTTTGCAATCATCTTGGTTCCTTCCGGCGTGTGCATAACCTCCGGGTGGAACTGGACACAGTAGATTCCCTTCTCCGGGTTCTGCATTGCGGCAACCGGACAGACCGGGCTTTCTGCAATGATGGAGAAGCCTGCCGGAACCTCAGTGATTCTGTCAGTGTGGCTCATCCAGCAGGTGGTGTTTTCAGGAACGCCTTCGAAAATCTTGGACGGCTTGACCGTAATCTCGGTTCTTCCGTACTCTCTGGTGTCTGCAGAGGTAACAGTTCCGCCAAGGGTATATGCTGTGAGCTGCGCTCCGTAACAGATTCCAAGAACCGGAATTCCGAGTTCAAAAACACCTGCATCTACACGCGGTGCGTTTTCGGCATAAACACTTGCCGGCCCTCCGGTGAAGATGATACCGGAGTAGTTTCCGGCTTTAATCTCATCAAGAGATGCAGTACACGGCTTTACTTCGCAGAAGACATTTGCTTCGCGGACGCGGCGGGCAATTAACTGATTGTACTGTCCGCCGAAATCGAGAACAAGAATTGACTCCATCTTACTCTTTCCTCTGGCTGTCGCGGCATGCGGCTACAAATCCGACAAACGGTGCGGATGTTCTGGTTGGTCTGGAGCGGAACTCCGGGTGGAACTGGGTTGCGACGAAGTACGGGTGGTCATCGAGCTCTAATGCTTCCATTCTGCGGCCGTTTCTTCCAACGAACTTCATGCCCTTTGCTTCGATTTCATCGATGTATGCCGGGTTGACTTCGTATCTGTGACGGTGACGCTCGGTAATTTCGGTCTCGCCGTAGAGTTCTGCAAGGCGGGAACCTTCTGCAATTGAGACCTTGAAGTCTCCAAGGCGCATGGTGCCTCCTAAGTCCTCGACACCTTCCTGTTCCGGAAGGAGTGCGATTGCGTGCGTTCCCTCACCCATCTCTTCGCTGGTTGCGTCTTTGTATCCAACAACGTTTCTCATGAACTCGATAACACAGAGTTGGAATCCAAGGCAGATGCCGAAGAGCGGCTTTTTGTTTTCGCGTGCGAAGCGGATTGCCTCAATCATGCCCTCGATTCCACGGTTGCCGAAACCGCCCGGAATTAAAATTCCATCAAGGTCGCGGAGGTCTTCTTCGGTGTACTGTTCTGCATCAAGCCAGTGAATGTCGACTTCGGTCGAGAGTTTGCGGCCTGCGTGCTTTAATGCCTCTTTGATTGAGATGTAGACATCTTCTACACCGTACTTGGTGATGATACCGACAGAGATACGGCTTGTGTACTCGCGGGAAACAACCGAGTACCAGCTGTTGTCTGCCTCTCCCGGCTCTAAGTGCAGGAGTTTTAAGAGGACGTCTGCCATTCCGTCCTTTTCGAGTTCGAGCGGAACAAGGTAGGTGTCAGGTGCAGTTCTTGCACTAATGACAGAGTTGGTGTCAACATCACAGAAGGATGCAATCTTTCTCTTGGTGGAAGGGGAAATTGGATAGGAGCTTCTGCCGACGATAACATCAGCTTCGAGACCTAACTCGCGAAGGGCTTTGACCGAGTGCTGAGTAGGCTTGGTCTTTAAGTCTCCCATGGTGTCTGCCGGAAGGAGGGTTACGTGGACAAGTGCAAAGTTGCCTTTTCCATACTCCCAGCGCATCTGGCGGACTGCTTCTAAGAACGGCATGCTTTCGATATCGCCGACGGTTCCTCCAACTTCGATGATACAGATTTCTGCGTGGTTTCCTTCTTTGTCAGTCCAGGTCTCGGCAGCGCGTCTGATTCTGTCTTTGATTTCGTCGGTGATGTGCGGGATAATCTGAACAGTAGCACCCAGGTAGTCTCCGTGGCGCTCTTTGGTGATTACAGACTGGTAGATTTTTCCCGTTGTTAAGTTGTGGTCGGACGTGAGCTCAATGTCTAAGAAACGCTCGTAGTTTCCAAGATCAAGGTCGGACTCGCCGCCGTCTTTTAAGACGAATACTTCACCATGCTGTGCAGGGTTCATGAGTCCTGCATCGATGTTGAGGTACGGGTCGATTTTTACGCTCGTTACGTGGTATCCTCTGTTGATGAGGATGCGGCCAATGGATGCAGCGGTAATGCCTTTTCCAAGTCCGCTCATGACTCCTCCGGTAACTACGACATATTTCATTTGTGTTTCCCCTTCATGAAATGAATAGTACTATTATGTTGGTTTCGGTCAGTATTAAGGATAGGGGAGAGAAGGTTTGTAAAGGGGGAAAATAGATTGAGTTCATCTACTCTTGCAAGGAGTAGTAAACCGTGTTTTCTCTTTTTTCAGATAAGACAATTCCATCCTCTTCAAGCTTTGCAAGATACCAGCGAAGAGATGATACAGAAATTCCTGTTTCTGCTTCGAGTTCGGATAATTTCATTGGTTTTTTCTCAAGCGCAGAGAGGATTGCCGCAGGTTTTTCTTTTGCGCGGGCGGCGTTGATTATGTCTGTCTCTGCTGAGGATTCATCTGCCGGGTAGTATCTGACAGTTTTGTGGTATGGTGTTTCGCGTATTTTGTTTCCGCTTACGAGTTTTTGTATGTGATGTACCGTTGAGTTTCTTGAGTATCCTGTATTTTTTACGACATCCGCTTCACTGCATCCGGGATGTTCTTCGATGTAATTCTGAATATGTATCCTCCTTGGTGCGGGAGCTACAGAGCGGACAAAGTTTACAGATAAGAGTACTGCACCGGCAAAAATCAGAGCCTTGGAGGCAAACTGCATGAAATTTGCAATACTTTCCTCAAATCCACTTCCTCCTGAGATAGCACCAATATAGATATGATATATGTCTCCTTCATATTCCAAATATCCTGGACCTATGTAGAATACAACATCAGTCTCAAAGAGATTAGATATAGCATAATATTCTCTCTCCGTCATACCGCCTTCAGGTACGTCAGGATAATACACTTTGATGTGAGTAATCCCGTTTTCCATAGCATGAATGAGAACAGGGAACGTATCTATGTCATCTTCAGTAATTTTAGCAAAAGGTATGGTCTCATCCAAAACAGATGCTTTTTCGACATTGATAAATGAGGTTGGCTGAGGTGCTCCAATACCGGAAAGTCCGACAAAGAGCATCATCCCAATACCAAATACCAATAGTATAACTGAGATTATGTATTGTTTCTTCATATGAGTTAATAGCACATCTAAGTTATATAAAAAAATTGGGCATTTTCCAACACTCGATTAAGGCATTGGAGGTGCCAGACCAATAGGACCTAAAGCAACATGGTACATCTTTCCGTCAAACGAGAAGTAGGTTTCCCATTCATGGTCATAGATGGAATAATACTCCTCAGGCGTCATCTCTCCACTTGGGTGGATGTTGAGATAAGTATCCTCATTTTCGAGAGCTCCAATTAAAACCGGGTACTTCTCGCGGTCGGCTTCTGTTAATGGAATTACCTCAAAGGAGCTGTCTGGATTATCTACAGCATCTATTTTCAGGAAAGATATTGGATACGGATACTCATCTTCATCAGCGTCTGGAACGTTCGGCGTCTGCCAGAAGCCGTTTGCTCCTGCAAAAATCGCAAACCCGACACAGAAGAGAAGAACTATCAGAATTATTGGGATTAGCTTTTTCATACCAGATATTCACCCTGTCTTAATATAAAGAGATTGGACAGAAAACAGCATAATCATCTGAGTACTGAATATCTGACAAGCTTTCCACTCTTTTCTGAAACGATAACTCCATCCTCTTCCATCCGTCTAAGATGCCAGCGAAGAGATGAAACAGAAAGACCTGTCTTTTCTAAAAGTTCAGACATGGTAAGAGCATCCTTGCCAAGAGCTTCCAGAATAATTGCCGGTTTTTCTTTTGAAATTATGGCATTGAGCGTGTCTTCTTCTGCTGTCTGGATAACTGGCGGATAATAACGGACAGTATTTCTGTACGGCTTTTCGGCAACGCGAGTCTCTCTAATAAGCCGTTTCAGATGATGTGCAGTAGAACTCCTTGAGTATCCAAGATATTTTACAATATCAGACTCACTGCTCCCCGGATGCTCCTCAACATACATCTGAATCTGCATTGCTCGTGATTCAGGAGCGGTTGAACTAACAGAACGGGCAAAATTAACCACAATCAGAATACATCCTGCGGCTGTCAAAATCAGCCCGGTTGGTCCTGTTAAGTCAGAGATATCATTTCCAGGAGGAGCAGGAGGTGCTTCTGGGCTTATTGGCTGATTCGGGTCAACCGGGCTCGGGTCAATTGGAGTGGGGTCAGCAGTACTGAACCCTGATAAGGCAGTGATTAGAAGAAGTCCAATTCCGCATATCAAAAGAAACACAGGGACTATCTTTCTCATTTTCATAATTGAAATTTTACCGAGGTCTAATATAAATTGATTGGACAAAAAACAGCAGAACCAACAAGCGGGCTTGTAGTAAAAAAAGAGTTACAGTGGAGATGTTATTCCTGCGGAGGAACTCTTCTGACCGACGATAACGTTCTCAGTAAAACCGGAGAGCTCATCAAACTCGTGTGCGTTTTCGGCATAAACACTTGCTGTCCCTCCGGTGAAGATGATACCGGAGTAGTTTCCGGATTTAATCTCTTCAAGGGATACAGTACACGGTTTTACTTCGCAGAAGACATTTGCTTCGCGGACACGGCGGGCAATTGCCTGATTTATGCCGCAGCGTCTTCGTTTCGCTTCGGCAGATCGCAGTACACGTCCCCTTCGTATAAGAAAAGCGGAAGCATTCGTCCAAGAGACTTCTGCTCGCCAATAACCACAACCGTATCCCCTTTCAGCAGAACTGTCTCACCGTCCGGAGACACAATTGCGTCTGCTTCTCCGTGGCGTTTGACTGCAAGCACTGAGATTCCGTACAGTTTTCTCAGATGAATGTCGCAGAGCTTCTTTCCGCAGACCGCACAGCCTTCTTCCACTCTCACATGTTCGACTCTTGCCATCTCGGAAGATAAGCGGTCGTCAGCCTGTTTTGCACGAACCTTTAATGAATCGATGAGTCTTGTTCTGTCACTGTCGGGGATGCTGGTCTTCTGCGGAATTTCGATATACTTGTTGTACAGCTCGGTTCTGATTTCCTTACTGAACTGCTCGATATCCTGAACCGGCATGTTCTTGCTCATCAGAATCCTGCGGAAAATCTGAATCGCAGACTCACGCTCATCCACAATAACCTCGTCAGCTCCTAAATGATACAGCTCGGAGGTCTCGGAGATGAACTTCGAGCGGGTAATAATAGACACCTGCGGATTCATTCTGCGGGCTGTGGTGATGATGCCTTTTACCGCATCCATATGCGGGATTGTGATAACGATTGTTTTAGCGGTTCGAATCTCTGCATAATCCAGAACCGCCTCACGGCTTGCATCACCGTAAATGATATTTTCCCCGCGTGCTCTTTCGCGGGCAACCGTATCCGCATTGAGTTCCAGGATGATATAGGGAATCTCCATCCGCTTTAAGGCCTTTGCAACGTACTGTCCTGCAAGACCGTATCCGACGATGATTTCATGGTCAGCCTGCAGGACCTGCTTTTCCTCTTCTTCCACCTTTGGTGCGAAGTATTTGTTTACAATCTTTGGAGCAAGCTGGACTAAGAACGGGGTTGCCGCCATCGTTACGATGGATATTGCAAGGAAAATCTGATAGATTTCATTATTCAGAATTCCTGCTGCAAGACCGGTGGAACCAAGGATGAAAGAGAACTCTCCAATCTGTGCGAGACCGACACCGGAGAGGATTGCAGCTCCGGTTGCCACACCTAATGCCTTTACCGAGATGAAGTTTAAGAGGAATTTTCCAATGAGGAGGACTGCTGCAAGACCGAGGATGACAATAAGGTGGTCCCAGAGGTAGACAAGGTTCAGCATCATACCAATCGAGACGAAGAAGATTCCCGTCAGGATATCGCGAAGCGGCATAATCTGTCCAACGACCTCGTGGCTGTAGTCCGAACCGGAGATGGCAATTCCGGCAAGGAATGCGCCAAGTGCAAGGCTTACGCCGTTTAAGGACATGAGCCAGGCGATGCCAAAACAAATAACAACTATGGAGATAACGAACAGTTCCCCGCTTCTGGTAAGGGCAACGTGCCGTAAGAGTTTTGGAACCAGATAAATGGCGGCCACTAAAATTACCATCATGATTGCCAGACCGAGAACGAAGCTGATAATTGAACCAACCAGGTCTCCTCCTTCGGTCCCGGCGAGGAATGGGACCGCGAGCATCATAGGAACGACGTTTAAGTCCTGGAAAATCAGCAGACCAAGCGCTATCTTTCCATGCCTGCTGTCAACTTCCCCGCTCTTCTGATACAGGTCCATGATAATTGCAGTGGACGAGTGTGCAACCAGGAATCCGATGAAGAGCGAAACGCTGAACGAGAAGCCGACTGCCATCATAACACCCAGGACAGCAACGGTTGTCAGAACCAGCTGGAGCATACCGCCGATTAAGACAATCTTCTTCATTGATAGAAGATTTTTCAGCGAAATCTCCAAACCGATAGTAAACATCAGCAAAATAACGCCGAGCTCAGCGAGCATCGACACTTCCTCTTCGGCAATCAGTCCGAGACCAAACGGTCCGACAATAATTCCCGTCAGAAAGTATCCTATGATAAATGGTATTCTCAGTCTCCTGCCGATTAAGAGCACTACCAGAGCACAGGCAAGCACCACCACCAGTGCGGAAATTATTGCGACTTCATCTCCCATATGAGCCCTCGATAAATACGTAACATATCTCTGTTTTGATATATAGGTTTTCTCTCAGAGAACCAGCCGTGCAGGGCCCATACGGAAAGAATTAATGTAATATGAAACGGATATATACATCAGATTTAGCATGCAGACAGAATATTGTGAATTATGCGGCGTACAAATCACGAAACGGGCACGGCTCGTTCAGATTGAAGGTGCAAAGCCCATGAAGGTTTGCGATAAGTGTGCGAAGCTGGGTACCGAGGTTCAGACCCCGCGTTCTAAGGCTCAGTCCGGGCGTTTTGCCCCTCAGTCTTCTGCATCGCGTCCAGTCCACTCCCCATCCACCCCGCGCAAACGTGATATGTTTGACTTCATCGAAGGAGATGTTGTAGAAGACTTCTCCAAGCGTATTGCAGCAGCACGTCAGGCAAAAGGATTCTCCCAGAAAGACCTTGCATTCATCTTAAAGATGCAGGAAGGAGACATCAAAAAGCTTGAACGCGGAGACCGCGCACCAACCGAAGCTGAGCGCAAGAAGCTCGAAAAAGAACTGGGAATCATTCTGCTCGATGTCGGAGACGACAACGCGAAGTCCCAGGCAGGAGGCGTTGCCGCAACAACTCTTGGTGATGTGATTCAGATTAAGAGGAAATAATGACATCTCCTCTCATCTTAATTAACTTCAAGTCCTACCGCGAAGGTGCAGGAAACAATGCAGGAAGAATCGGAGAGGCCGCTGAACTTGTTATGTCAGAAACCGGTGTTACAATCGGTGTCGCTCCGCAGTATGTGGAACTTCATCCGTTCTGCAAACACTACGAGATTCCGATCTACGCACAGCACATCGATGCAGTCGAAGGCGCATTTACCGGCAGAGTTCCGGCATTTACGGTTCGTGCCGCCGGCTGTACGGGAACTCTCATCAATCACTCCGAACGCCGGTTAACCATTGCTGATATCGAAGCATGTGTTGAGGCAGCAAAGTTCAACCACTTAGAGTCTGTTGTCTGCACCAACACTGCTGGTGTATCTGCAGCGGCTGCTGCATTCGGTCCAACGTATGTTGCAATTGAGCCTCCTGAGTTAATCGGCTCGGGTGTCTCTGTTGCCAAGGCTGATCCTGGAATTATCTCTGCATCCGTTGAGTGCGTGAAAACTATTAATGCTGATGTCAAAGTGCTCTGCGGAGCTGGAATTCAGTCCGGCGAGTGCGTAAAGACAGCAGTTGACCTTGGAGCAGACGGGGTTCTTCTTGCATCAAGCGTTGTAAAAGCAAAAGACCCTGAAGCGGTTCTCCGCGATCTGGTTTCCAAACTCTAACTTTTTTTTATGAAAACCGGACTTGTCGTTGAAGGCGGGGGCATGAAATGCGCCTACAGCGCAGGCATTCTCGACCGGTTCATGGATGACGGAATTACGTTTGATGAGTGCATTGGTGTATCCGCAGGCGCAGGAAACATTGCCTCATACGTCTCCGGACAGCAGGGGAGAAATCTCCGGTTCTTTGTCAAACATGCCTTTGATCCGCGCTATATGGGCATGCGGCACTTCATCACAAAGGGCTCGTTTTTTAATCTGCGCTACATCTATGGAGAACTCTCCAATTCAGACGGGGATGATCCGCTCGATTATGCCGGCATGCAGAAAAATCCTGCAGAGTTCTGGATGACGGCGACTGATGCAGAAACAGGCAATGCCCGCTACTTTGAAAAATCAGAGATGGCAGCAGATGATTACCGGGCTATCATGGCAGGATGTGCGATACCTGCACTCTGCCGTCCGATAGAAATTGACGGCAGAATGTACTTCGACGGAGGAGTTGCAGACCCGATTCCGCTTCAGAAAGCATTCGATGACGGATGTGAGAAGGTTGTTGTGCTCCTCGAAAATGCGCGGACGTTTGTCCGTCAGCCTCAGGGAATGCGGGCTTCGTACCATTTCCTTCTGCGCAGGTATCCGAAGATGATTGAGATGATTGACAACCGGCATCTCCGATACCGGGAAACCCTCAAATGGGTGTATGAGATGGAACGGGAAGGAAAAGCCTTCATCTTCGCGCCTCCTGAAAACACCGGTATTTCAACGGGAACAAAAGACAAAGCGCTCTTACAAAAGCTCTATGATACCGGAGCTGCTGACTATACCGCCTGTCGGGATGCGCTTTTCGCCTATCTGGAGGAATAACTATGGGAAAAGAGAAGACCATTTGCAACAAGTGTACTGAAAAGTACGATAAAGACTGTAAAGACAGACGAACAGCCAGATGCGGACTCAAAGCCGCAAAGAAGGAGGCAAAGCGATTAAAGGAAGAGGCGGAGATGATGCAGGTCTTACGAAACTGCCAGAACTCCATGTGCCAGGTCTTTGCCGAGCAGGTTGCTGTTGACAGACTTGTCGAAGAGGATTTTATGGAAAAGTTTGCTGAGTCTCCGGAGTATGCCGCGGCTCTTGAAGCATTTAAAAAACGGTTTGAGGCAGAGCGGGGAATGGAGTAAGTCACCGCCAATTCCTTTTGCTCTGCAGTTACGCTGCGGTTATCAGATACGAAGCAGTTGTCTTTGAGAGCAGTTTTCCCTCAACACTTCCTTCACGAACCTCTGCTTCCGCAAAGATAATCCGCCTTCCTTTTCGGATAATCTTTGCCGATGCATACATCTCTCCTTCTTTTATGCCGCGGATAAACTCTGTGGTCTCGGTGATTGTCGTTGTCCCTTCGGTCTCTGAAAGCTCAGCCAGAACCGCGAGTGCAATTGCCTCATCTGCTAAGATTACATAAAATCCGCCCTGCAGAAATCCGGAGCCGTTGTGGATATGCTCATCAACATTCATCTTCAAAACAGCAGACTCATTTCCCCACGAAACCGGTTCAATGCCCAAAGTCATGAAAGTCGGGTTTGCTTTTGCGCCAATCTTTGCAATCTGCTCTGCGTACGGATGCATGATATGTATTAGCATAGCATAGTAGAAAAATATGGCGGAATTGCCTTGTGTGACTCTGCACTCATATGCTGTGCGGGATTGTCTTTCCGGTACGAAAAATACCCGTACCAACGCAGCAGAAAAAAAAAAAGATTAGTTGTTTCTGGAGATGAAGAAGTCAACAAGCTCCATCATCAGAGTCTTATATTCGCTGTCCGGAATCACAGAAAGACCATTCTTTGCATCAGAGATAAGTTTCTCGGATTTTGCACGGACGGCATCAAGAACACCGGCACCTTCGAGAAGAGAGACAGCCTCTGCAATCTCTTCTGCGGATAAATCCGCCTTGTGATATTTGGATAAATCAACACCCATCCCGCGGGCAGTGATTGCAACAATTGTCTGTTTGTTCTCGCGAAGGTCGGATGCCTGATTCTTACCGGAGACATCAGCAGGGGCTAAAAGGTCAATGATGTCATCCTGAATCTGGAAAGCGATTCCGGTGTTTAAACCAAGAGTGTACATTGCACCAATCTGGCGAACGTCTCCTCCGGCAAGGGCTGCTCCGATTCCGGCGGCTGCCGCGTAGAGAACTCCGGTCTTCTTTCTCACCATCGACAGGTACTCTGCTTCAGAGACATCATCTCGTTCCTCGAAGGAGATGTCCTCCTGCTGTCCCTCGCAAAGCTCATGGCTTGCGTGGGCTAACATCTGAACAGCAACGAGTTTTGCTTTGTCCTCAGCGTTCTTTACCCGGCACAGGTGCTCGAATGCATCAGCGTGGAGACAGTCGCCTGCAAGAATTGCCGTGGCTTCGCCGAAGACCGTGTGGACTGTCGGCTCTCCGCGGCGCAGGGAATCTCCATCCATAATATCATCGTGGACGAGTGTGTAGGTGTGTAACCACTCTAAAGCAAGGGAAGCCTCAAAGACATCCTCGGATGCTCCAGGGCGAACCGCATCAGCTGCTAAGAGCAGCATAGCAGGGCGAAGACGCTTTCCGCCTGCGTTTAACAGGTGGGAAGCAGCCTCGCGGAGACGGGTTTCTACTGCCTTGCTGTACTCATCAGCTTCACAGTCAACCTTGAAGGCAACCTGTTTGAGATACTCTTTTAACTCCATGAATATCACTTCGGGAGAACAAGGCGGTCGCCGTTTTGCATAATGTGAATGTCGCGGTTTAAGGTGTATCCGAATTCGGATGCAAGGTGGACATAGCCGCCTTTCATGTGGAACGGACCGTGAGACGGGATGATGTGTTCCGGATTCAGCATGGAGACTAAGTCATAGTGCTCCTGATAGTATGCGTGACCGGTGACATGGAGACCGTCGAAGAGGCGTGCACCCTGACGGAGTAAGAGGCGGTCAACCTCTGCACGCTGTGCGAAGTTGATCGGATTTGGAATGATGTTTGCAGAAAACATCACACGGTCTCCCTTCTCAATCTTGAGCGGAGTCTCACCAAGTGCCATGCGGGAAAGCATGGAACCAGGCTCTCCCTGGTGACCGGTTGCGACGATTAAGAACTTCTCCTTTCCTTCCTTGGAGATTCTGCGAAGCATTCTGTCGGTGGTCTTTCTGTTTCCGTAGATGCTTGTTCCGTGCGGGAAGGCAACCTGCTTTAACATCTCTGCTGTTCCGTTGTATCTCTCCATACTGCGGCCTAAGAGAACCGGGATTCTGTCAATCTCGCGGGCGCACTCGGTGATGGTCTTGATTCTTGCAATCTGGGATGCGAAGGTGGAGACGATAATTGCATGCTTGTCGTCTTCTGCACGCATAATTGCATCGCGGACGCGAAGTCTTGCGACCTGTTCACTTGGTGCGTATCCTCTGTCATCGAGGTTTAAGGACTCAACGATTAAGACCTTGACACCCTCTTTTCCAATGGCACGCATACGGGCTAAATCCGGGGCTTCACCGATAACCGGCGTCATATCGAACTTAAAGTCGTTTGCGTAGACAACGCATCCTGCCGGAGTGTGGAGAACAGCCATTACCGAGTCAATGATACTGTGCTGAACACGGATGAACTCTAAGGTAAGGTTCTGGGAGATGGTGTATTTTCCGCCTGCCTTGAGCGCGAAGGTCTTGTTGGTGACGGTGAACTTGCGTTCTCCTTCAATCTGCTGTTTGATAAGTTCAGTGGTGTACGGGGTTGCGATAATCGGGCAGTTGTAGCGGTGGGCTAACTTCTGTACTGCTCCGATGTGGTCTAAGTGACCGTGGGTACAGACGATTGCCTTAACTGTTCCCTCAACCGCATTCATGACGGTATCGTCCGGGATTGCACCCATCTGGATTAAGTCCAGAGAGTGCATATTTTCCATATCGACGCTGTTATTTCCGGTGATCGGATCGAGATACAGACCGATATCGAAGATAACAATTTCCTTGCCGACGCGGACTGCAGTCATGTTTCTTCCGACCTCGTTGTATCCGCCGACGGCTATTACTTCAACTTCTACCATGTAATTCCTCTATTTGTTCGTCATTTCCCTGACTGTGCCGGTCAGATAGTAACGGACATGAGCGAGTGCAGAGATATTCTTTGCTCCCGTCAGAAACATTGCGGTTTTCAGTTCCCCGCAGATGGTCTCGATTCTGCTGAAGAGTGCATCTTTTCCCTTCAGGGCAGAAGGCAGAAGTGTTAACGCCATTCCTGCCATGTCTGCACCGAGAGCTATTGCTTTTGCCGCATCAAGTCCGTTCTTTAGGCCTCCGGTGGCAATCACCGGCCCTTTTCCAACCTGCGCTACCTCAAAAACACTCACTGCTGTCGGGATTCCCCATTCAAGGAAGGTATCGCCGAGCATCTGATGTGCTTTATCACTGGCACGCGCTTTTTCTATTTTTGCCCAGGATGTACCGCCGAATCCGCCGACATCAACTGCATCAGCCCCTGCATCAAAGAGTGCGGACGCAGCTTCGCAGGAGATACCCGAGCCGGTTTCTTTCACGATTACCGGAACGGAAAGAGAAGACGCAGCTTCGGCGATGGTATCCAGGATTCCAACTGCTGAGCGGTCTCCTTCTACCTGAATCATCTCCTGCAGGAAGTTTAAGTGAATGCAGAGGGCATCTGCATCAATCATCTCAACAGCCCGGTCAGCCCACTCGAGTCCATGGTCTCTGAGCTGAACCGCACTGATGTTTCCTGCAAGGAAGGCGGATGGAGCGGTCTCGCGGACAATCGTAAAGCTGTCTGCGAGGTCCGGGTTTTCAAGAGCCGCACGCTGAGAGCCGACGCCCATTGGGATGCCGAATGCTTCAGCTGCTGCGGCCAGATTTTTATTCACCTCTGCGGTGTCAGGGTGACCTCCTGTCATGCCTGCGATAAATATCGGGGCAGCCAGTTTGCGGCCAAGAAATTCCGTGCGGATGTCAATGTCTTCTGCCGCACACTCCGGCACGGCATTGTGGACAAGACGCACATCAGAAAAACCGGCATCACCAAAGGCGACGTCGGTTTCTGCGCAGAGATTTAAGTGATCGAGTTTCCTCGAAGAGGTAAGTCCGGTCATTTTACCAGTGTCCCCCCGCAGGGATTTCCTGCAAGAAATGCTTTGAGCATCTTCGGTTTTATGATGTGCGAGGGGATTCCGGATTCGGCCAGAGAAAGCAGTTCATCTACTTTACCCTGCATTCCGCCGGTAACATCCGCTGCATCAGCAGTGCTGAAATGTACAGCGGAAACACTTTCGCGGGTAATTTCCGGGATGATTTCACCATTGGCAAGCACGCCTCCGGTGGCTGTTACGATACCGATTTTGTCAGCACCGAGTTTCTTTGCAAGGAATGGCACAATCTGATCGCCTGAGACGATGCATGCTCCGCGTACGCGGTCACATACGACATCGCCATGGAGAACCGGGACGATTCCCAGTGCGAGCAGAGCGTGTATCTGCTCTTCTCCGCAGAAGACCAGACGGCCGTTTTCTGCAAGAGCGCAGGAGAACGGATGGAAGGACACGGCCTCGACGCCTGCATGACGAAGCGCTGCGACAACTTCGGTGTTCAAGCGCGATACTGCCTCATGAGTAATCGGGACTCCGCAGGCATTGTCACGGGTAACACCTTCAGCGATTCCGTACGCTTTGGCTTCGGGGTGTCCAAGAGAACCTGCTCCGTGCACAATTACAGAAGGAGTAGCGGACGATGCGATCGCTTCAGCCAGTTCTGCAATAACTTCGCGGCGGACAACACCCGGTTTTTCCTTATCAGTAATCACCGAGCCGCCAAGTTTAATGATAACGGTCATCAAAGATCAGCCTCCTTTCGTGCTCCTTCTGTGTCAATTGTAGTGATAATGGTCTTTGCATCACAGTCTTCGAGCGCATTTGCAACCCGGTTGCGTGAGCCTTTGGAACAAAGCGCCCAGATACAGCCTCCGCCTCCGGCACCGGACAGTTTGGCGCCGTATGCTCCGGCATTTCTTGCGGCAAGCACGAGCTGGGACAATACCGGGTGGCTTACGCCTAAGGCTTCGAGCAGGGCATGGTTTCTGTTCATGAGACTGCCAAGCTCTTTGTGGTTTTCCATGTTGTGCATGGCTTCCATTGTTATCGCACCGATAGCGTCCATAATCGGATTGGCAACATTTGGCGAGTGCTCACGGAATTCGGCAACCCGGCGAACCATCTCGGAAGTATGGTGAGAGATCATCGAGTTCCCGATAACAAGACTGAGATTCTGCGGCGGAATTAAGCGGCGCTTTTCGTCGCCGCGGATCAAGACCATTCCGCCAAAGGTGGAGACGTACGTGTCCGTTGCACTGGCACGTCCCCCCTGACTGATTTTTTCCACTTCGTGGGCGAGTTCTGCAATCTCAGCACGGGAGTAGCCGAGCTGGAACTCATCGTTGATGGCAAACAGGGTTGCAACAGTAACTGCTGCGGAAGAACCGAGACCGGATGCACTGGGAAGCTGGGATCTTACATATACGCTTCCCTTGATATCGAGGAGTTTGAAGCATTCAGCGATGTAGGGTGAGTTTGGACGCTGGAAGTAGCGGGAGTGACGAACGGTTACCATCACTCGCGGCTTAATAGCCATCGCAATTCCCGGTTTTCCATAGACAACAGCGTGTTCTCCAAAGAGGAATACTTTTCCCGGCGCGCTCCAGGTTGCCATCAGATTACCTCCAGTGCGGCATAGCCGACAACAGCACGGTAATCACCAGATGCATCACCGGAGGTTGTGTAGGTTAAAACCCGTGCTTCTTTTGCACCAAGGGTTTTTCCGATCTCTGCCGTCGCGGCAAGACAGCCGTATCCGCACATGGAGGGCTGAATTGCGTAGAGGGCGTCATAGAACGCGTTCACATCAAGGTTTTTCAAAGCCGCAAGACAGGTTAAGTCATCTCTTTCTGCGGTTTTTGCCGGAACATAGTGCGAACCGTCTCCGGATGCGACAACAATGATGTTTCGTTTGGTTTTTTCGACTGCGGAAAGAACAGCGCGGGCAACGGTTTCTGCCCCTTCCTGCGACTGATTACCCATTAAGACTGCCGCAATCTTTGCCCTCGGGAACCGGAAGGCAATAAACGGCATCTGGGTTTCAATCGAGTTCTCCTGCTCACGGGCTGCTGCATTATCTATCGGAAGCGGGATTGCCTGAACAAATTCTTTGTCAGCTGCAATGGTGCCGAGCGGCGTTTCCCAGTCGATGTCGGAAACGGAGTTGGAAAATCCTTTGTGGCTTGTTCCAATGATGACAAAGGTTCCGTCAAAGTCCGGAGATATGCGTGCGTAAGAAACGGCAGCGCATGGTCCGGAGTAGATGAATCCTGCGTGGGGCACCAGGATTCCTTTCGGATTCGAGACAGCCGTTACCGTACCGTCAAAAAGTGCGGCAAGGGTGTTTTTCAGCTCCTCCGCTTCGCTTGGGTAAAAGATACCCGCAAGTGTCGGGAGACGCGCAGATTTTTCCGATACCTGCGGCTCCGCTGATATTTTGTGTATCATTGTATATGAGACGGAAATTTCCTGTTTTCCATCAGACCGTGATATTTACCGCCCGATTTTCAGCGGCTTCGTGGGAGGGGAAGCGGATGCTGAAATGGTGCAGATATAAGGTAGAATATAGTTGGTTTTGCTATGAGATAAAGTATACTGAGAGGTGCTTACTCCATCACATCAGGTACCGCGGAAAAATCACGCGTGATGGTATCAATGATATCCTGCCGCGAGTCTGCTGCCTCTAACATCTCCATCGCTTCCGCGAGCGGTTCGGCATAAATTCCCGGATAAAAGTACTCGTCATATCCATCCCGCGGAACAAACGCCGGGATGAACTCGTCAAGCGAGAACTCGGAGCGGATGCCTTCTTTATTTCCGCGGGCATCGAGTTTTACCCATCTACTGTTGATATATGCCGCATTGAATCCGTGAACGCAGTACCCGAGTTTCTCGTCGCGGGCAAGCGTGATATGCTCAAAACAGAAACCGGCAGGAATTCCTGCCAGGCGAAGCAGTGCTGCTAAAAGATTTGCCTTCGAATGACAGATGCCCGTTCCCGCAAGAAGAACATCGGACGCCTTCACCGGCACCAAATCAGATTCGATATCAAACGAGTGCGGAATCTCATCCCGAACAAAAAGATATGCGGCGCGGGCAATCTCTTCTGCCTCTGTCAGTCCGGAAAAGAGGGATTTTCCAAGAGAGATAATTGCCGGATGCGTGAAATCCACATACGGATGTTCTTCGAGAAATTTTGCAGAAGGCATGTGTGGGAAGTAGATGGGTTGAGAAATGAAATAAATATTGTGAAAAAAAGGGGTTTAGAACCCGAAGATTACGGACATGACCATGTATCCGATAAAGGAGACAATACCTGCACACGGGATAGTAATAACCCAGGCTGTCACCATCTGACGAACTGTTCTCCAGTTAACGGCACCAACCCCGCGGGTAACACCAGTTCCCATCACAGAACCGGCTGCACAGTGCGTGGTGGAGACTGGAACACCGAACATGGTCATGAATGAAAGAACTGCACCGCCGGAGACTGCCGCAGAGAATCCCTGATAGGGCATAATTCTGGTGATGCCGGAACCGAGTTTCTTGATGACCTTCCAGCCGCCGGAAAGAATACCAAGAGTAATTGCCAGAGCAGAAGCGAGAATTACCCAGGGCGGAAGTTCCGAACCTGAGGAAAGGAATCCTGCAGATACCAGAATTGCAAAAATCATTCCCATTGCGTTTTGTGCATCATTTCCGCCAAGACTCATTGCCTGGAAACCGGAACCAAGAATCTGCGCTCTCTGGAACCATTTGTTCATTTTCATCGGATGCTTGGAGAAGCGGGCTAAGATGCGGGTTAAGACTGAGGTAAACAGGAAGGAGACAATCAGACCAAGAACCGGAGACACACAGATGAACAGCAGAATGGCAAGAATTCCGGAGAACTGGAATCCCACAGTAATCATTGCTACCGGGACTGCCAGAACAAAACCCACAACTCCGCCTAAAACAGCCATCGTGCGAATCTTATCTTTACAAAGAATTGCCAGAAGGATTCCTAAGAGAACACCTGCTGCAACACCGATTCCTAAGAACTTCAGCATTCCAAAGAACATCTCCGGTGTCGGCCAGTAGATGTATGCTGCCCCTCCTGCCGCAAGACCAACTCCTAACAGACCTCCAACGAGCGAGTGGGAGGAGGAGACCGGAATTCCGTAGTGGGAACAGATGTTCACCCAGACAACCGCTCCGCAGAGACCGATAAATAAAATCAGCGGGGTGAGGAACTCCGGATTGACAATACCTTTTCCAATCGTCTTGGCGACTGCTGTCGAAAAGACAAACGGTCCTAAGAAACAACAGATAGAAGCGACGATAATTGCTTTTCGCGGGGAGATTGCGTGCGTTGCAACTACTGTTGCAATCGTATTGGCTGCATCATTTCTTCCGTTGGAGAAGTTAAATGCAAGCGCAATAATAATTCCCGCGATTACCAGTACAGTTGAAAGAACATCCATGATTACGTGTGGCGGATAAGGATAGCGCTTAATACGTTTGCAACTTCTTCACAGGCATCTGCTGCTGCCTCAAAGTGTTCGTAGATGTCCTTGAGTTTGATAATCATGATAGCGTCGCTTGACTGGAAGAGATTCTTTAATGCGGCTGTAAGCAGTTCATCTGCCACATTTTCCAGACGGTTAATCTCGATACAGCATTCTTTGACAAGTTCCGGGTTCTTTAACGAACGGAGACAGAAGACACCGGTCTTGATTTCTGCAGCGCCCTGCTGAATGCATTTTGCAAAATCGAGCATGAAATGATCCGGCTGAGTAATGTTGTAGGTTAATAAAAGACGTGCACCCTCATCGATGAAGTCAACAACATTGTCAAGAGAGGAAACCAGACGGGAAATCTCTTCCGGCTCGAGTGGAGTGATAAATGTTCTGTTGAGTTCATCGAATGCTTTGTGAGTGGTTGCATCTCCTTTGTGTTCAATGTCTTTTAATGCGCGGTATTTTGCTTCGACATTGGTATAGTCTTCGAAGATGGCAACAAGCTGTGCGGATGCTTCGCAGGCAATTTCCGCCTGTTCTTCAAACAGGTTGAAAAAGACTGTGTCCTGCGGCGTGAAGAGGTCTTTGAAACTCATTATTGAACCTACTCATTTACTTTGTCTGATAGTACTATGAATATTTCTTCTATACTCTCTATAGATTATGGAGATTCTATTGCGCAATACACCCCATTTGAATGACTGGGTTTATCTTTTCAGACGACATACGTTACTGTAGAGATTTGTTCTTATGTTCTTAATTGGTGAAGCACTCGTTGGCGATGGAGCAGAACTCGCTCACATCGACCTTATGATCGGCGACAAGAACGGACCGGTCGGAAGCGCATTTGCAAACGGATTAACCCAGCTTTCTGCAGGTCACACTCCGCTTCTTGGTGTTATCCGCCCGAACCTTCTGCCAAAGCCGGCAGTACTTATTGTTCCGAAAGTAACCTTAAAGCACGGCGAACAGGTTACCCAGATTTTCGGCCCGGCACAGGCAGCAGTTTCCAAGGCAATCGCAGATGCACTTGAAGATGGTGTCTTTGACGGAATCGACATCGAAGAAAACGTCATCGTTGCAAGCGTTTTCATTGATCCGTCCGCAAAAGACTTCAACAAGCTCTACCGCTTCAACTACGGAGCAACCCGTCTTGCACTTTCCCGTGCACTTGACAAGTTCCCGGACGCAGCAACCGTCTTAAAGGAGAAGGACAGAGCAGCACACGGTGTTATGGGATTCAAGGTTCACAGACTCTGGAATCCGCCGTACCTGCAGGTCGCTATGGATTTAGTCGACATGAGACAGGTCGAGCGTGTTTTAACCAGCGTTCCGCAGAACGACCACGTCATCTTCGAGGCAGGAACTCCGCTTATCAAGCAGTTCGGTCTCTCTGTTATCGGTGAGATTAGAAAGTTCCGTCCGAACTGTTTCATTGTTGCAGACTTAAAGACCTTAGACACAGGAAACCTCGAGGCACGCATGGTCTCCAACGCAGGCGGAGACGCAGCAGTTGTTTCCGGTCTTGCACCAATTGAAACCATTGCAGCCTTCATCAAGGAAGCAAAGAAGTGCGGTATCTACGCAATCATTGACATGCTCAACGTTGAAGAGCCGGCAAAGCTCATCGAGAAGCTTGGAGAGATGGGCGGCAAGGCACTTCTTCCGCAGTATGTTGAGATGCACCGCGCAATCGACAAGGAAGCATCCGGCGAGTACAGCTGGGGCGACATCGTAAAGATTAAGGAAGTCGGTCAGAAGTACGGCGCAAAGATTCTTGTTGCAACTGCAGGCGGTATCAGACAGCCGGTTGTTAAGAAGGCAATTGCAGCAGGAGCAGACATCGTTGTTGTCGGCCGCGCAATTACTGCAAGCAAGGACATCAAGAACGCGGCAGAGAGCTTCCTCGCAGAGCTTGATTCTGAAGAGATTGACCAGTTCCGCGTCATGACTGATTTCTAAACGCCGGTTTTGGCGATTGGGAAATCAAATCATTTTTTTGTTCTCTTAGTGAGAGGCATCATTTTAACAGCACATATATATACCATTAAATTCAAATCATTGAACTATGATTACCCCTTCGGATTTGAAAAAGGAGATTGAGGAGCGTCTGAAGTCCTATCTCTCCCGTGACAAATCAGGAATCAGAAAGGCACTTCTCAGTCTCATTGTAGAAATGAAGACCGTAACTGTCCCGGAGATTCACAAAACGCTCTCTGCAGCATTTGAAGTGAGTATCCACTCCGTTGCTTCCATGGTTGGAACCATTGCTTCCAAACTCGGCATACTTTCAATGAAGAAGGCAAAAGACGGAGACTTAGGCATCTATGAGCTCAAGCCGCAGTATGCCGATCTTGTTCAGCGGGTAATTTCCACCGCATAATTTTTTTCTTTTTGATACTATGGAATTCGAAGGTATGGACTGTTCTGCAAATTATATGATTCCGGTCTCTCCGGATGTGGTAGCATACATGGACGAGCGCGGAGGAGACTTCCGCATCAGTACTTCCTGCAGCGGACCGGTGCTGATGTCTGTCGCAGTAAAACCCCCGAAATCGAGTGACATTGCGATAAAGGCAGGAGACCACACGATTTACATCTCCCGCTACCAGCTTGACTGGATTACCGAGATTAATATGCACATGGTGCCCCGCTTCTTCTTCTCTCACGACGAGTATGCCCTTTGAAGAACTCGAACACACGGCTGACGTGAAGATGCGGATTTCCGCACCCGATTTTTTATCGCTTCTTGCAGAAAGCGGAGATGCCATGTCTTCGGTGCTTTTCGGAGACTTTGCAAAAGAGCCGGAGACGCTCACGCTCGATATCGAAGCAGAAGGAGCAGACACCGCAGAGCTTGTGGTAAACTTCTTATCCGAACTGCTGTTTTTAACCGAGGTGGAGTATCTTGTCCCCATGTCTTACTCCCTGACAAAAACGGAGAACGGAATCTCCGGTACTGTCTCTGGCATTGAATTTGACAGAGCCAAACACGCAGGAGGCATCTGTGTGAAGGGCATCTCCTACTCCGGCCTTTCAGTCAGCGAGACAGAAGCCGGCTTTGAACTTACCATTATATTTGATATCTGATAATCATGCACGAAAAAATACAGCGAATCAATGATACCGAATGGGAAATCCCGAAAGGATTTGTCGAGAATATGCGTGTCTCCGGACGGTTTTTCTTATCCGACCTGCTTGCGGAAGGAATCGAGGACGGTGCATTAACCCAGCTTGCAAACGTTGCATGCCTTCCGGGAATCATCCGCCATTCGTACGGCATGCCGGATATCCACTGGGGATACGGGTTTCCCATCGGCGGTGTTGCGGCATTTGATGAGACTGAAGGAATCATCTCTCCCGGCGGTGTCGGGTTCGACATCAACTGCGGTGTCCGCATGATAACAACCCCGCTGACCGAGGCGGATTTAACCGATAAGCAGGGTTTAATCGAGGAGCTTTTCGAGGCAGTCCCGACCGGTGTCGGGGCAAAGAGTCCGATTCGTCTTTCGCAGAGTGACTTAACGCTCATGCTCGAAGAAGGCGCACGCCATGCAGTGGAGCTCGGCTACGGATGCGCAGCAGATGTCGGACGCTGCGAGGAGAACGGTGCCATGGAAGGTGCTGATGTTTCTGCGGTAAGCAAAAAAGCCCGTCAGAGAGGGGTTCCGCAGATGGGAACACTCGGCTCCGGAAACCACTTCTTAGAGCTCCAGACCGCAGAGGAAATTCTGGATGAAGAGACTGCAAAGACCTTCGGCGTCAGGGAGGGGCAGCTTTGCGTGATGATTCACTGCGGATCGCGCGGCCTGGGACACCAGGTCTGTACCGACCACTTAAAAGTCCTGGAAGAGGCGGTAAAGAAGTACGGAATCGAGCTTCCGGACAGGCAGCTCGCCTGCGCTCCGCTCGATTCTCCGGAAGGTCAGGCGTACTTCGGCGGTATGGCGGCATCAGCCAACTATGCCTGGGCAAACCGTCAGGTGATTACGCACATCGTCCGCGAGATTTTTGTCCGGCGTTTCGAAATCGATTACGAGGAGATGCCGTTAATTTACGATGTTGCACACAACGTGGCAAAGTGGGAAGGGCATGATGTGGATGGAGTTCGAAAGCGTGTGTGTGTCCACCGGAAAGGTGCTACCCGCGCATTCGGCCCCGGCAGAGCAGAGGTTCCGCATGAGTTCCGCGCAGCCGGTCAGCCGGTGATTATTCCGGGAAGTATGGGTACTTCTTCGTATCTGCTTGCCGGAACCGATGGTGCTATGTCTCAGACCTTCGGCAGTACCTGTCACGGGGCAGGCAGAGTCAAGAGCAGGTCTTCTGCTAAGAAGTCGCTTACCGGAGACGCGGTTGCCGCGGAGCTGTTGAAGGAGGGTATCTATGTCCGCGCTCCAAACCCAGCGGCAATCGCTGAAGAAGCGCCGGATGTGTACAAGCCGAGCAGTGAGGTTGTCAGGACTGTGTCTGATGCCGGTATCTCAAAGATTGCCGTACGCCTGCGCCCGCTCGGCGTTATCAAAGGATAACGTCTGATAAGAGAGAAGAACAAAAATAATACAGAGTTTAGTCATGAGTAATATTGCAGTATTCTGGGACAGTTCGATGATGTTCCACCGGATGGTTGAAGACGCCGCAGGGCCGGTTGAGGCGGTAACTCCTCTTATTTTATCCGCTCCGTTCTTCCGCGGGAAGTTCAGCGGTATTATTGTGCCGACCGGTTTTGGGAACACAAGCTATTCGAAGATGCTTCCTGCCCTTCGCGCATGCGCCGGAAGGATTGAGAATTATCTGGAAGATGGGGGAAAAATGCTTGTCTTCGGTGCGGCAGATGCAAATCCCGGCCGTTACGACTGGCTTCCGGTAAAAACCGAGTACCACTTTGAGTTCATGGAGCACGAGCTCGAAGCTGCAGACTCTTTGCTTTCTCTGCTTCTTGACGGATATGATACTGCAAACTTCGCCTGCGACGGCTGGTTTGAGGAGTTTGAGGGAACGCCTGCTGCTGTTTCGAAGAAGACGGGAAAGCCGGTTTTAGTTGAGTGTCCGGTTGGAGACGGTACGCTCTATCTTGCAAGCACTCATGAGTATCCAAGTGCTGCATTCCTGCGCGAGTTTGCAAAAGGAGACGAGGTCTCCTTCTGATTTTTTTGCTGTTTTTCGTTGGTTGATTTTTGGAGCTTTCATTTCCGATTTTCAGCGCTGAGGAAATGAAAGCCGCAGCTTTGGTGAGCTGATTTTTTGCATCAGGGATTGTCCTGCCGGATGAGCTGTGCGGCTCGTTTTTGCGTGGGGTGGTTTGCTTTTGTCTTTGCTCAGAAATAACGCAGATAACACAGATGCAGTCTGACAGCAGTGTTTCGCAAACGACATAAAAACAACCCGGAACAGCGGCCAATCCCCAAAGCCAGCCCCGGAACCCACTCAGAAAATATATTTCCTGACAGGACAAACCATATAGCACAAATTCTTGAGCAGAACCATGGAGAAAGTAATTATCACCGTTGTCGGCCACGATACTGTTGGTATCATTGCCAAAGTCTGTACCTATCTGTCAAACAAGAAAGTAAACGTCGAGGACATTTCCCAGACCATTGTCCAGGGGTACTTCAATATGATGATGATTGTCGACACCAGTGCATCTGACCTTGCCTTTGGCGAGATGGTACAGGAGCTCGAAAAAATCGGAGAGGAAATCGGTGTCATCATCCGCTGTCAGCGCGAAGAAATCTTCACCCGCATGCACCGTATCTGAGGTGAATCATGATTAATATCTTCGAGGTCCACGAGACCAACACCATGATTCAGGAAGAGAAGCTCGATGTCAGAACCATTACGCTCGGCATCAGTCTTCTTGACTGCTGTGACACAAACCTTGACGAGCTGAACCGGAAAATCTACGAAAAGATTACCACCGTTGCAAAAGACCTCGTCAAGACCGGAGAGCAGATTGAGCTCGAGTTCGGTATTCCAATCGTCAACAAGAGAATCTCGGTTACCCCGATTGCGTTAGTCGGAGCTCAGGCATGCAAATCCCCTGAGGACTTTGTAACTATTGCCAAAACCTTAGACCGTGCAGCAGAAGAAACCGGTGTCAACTTCCTCGGCGGATACTCTGCACTCGTATCCAAAGGAATGACACAGGCTGATGAGTTCCTCATCCGCTCTATCCCGCAGGCACTCGCCGAGACCGAGAGAATCTGCAGTTCGGTAAACATTGGATCTACCAAGACCGGAATCAACATGGATGCAGTCCGCTTAATGGGCGAGATTGTAAAAGAGACCGCAGAGAAAACAGCAGACCGCGACAGTCTCGGCTGTGCAAAGCTCGTTGTTTTCTGCAACGCACCAGACGACAACCCGTTCATGGCAGGCGCATTCCATGGAGTAACCGAAGGAGATGCCGTTGTAAATGTTGGTGTCAGCGGTCCTGGTGTTGTCAAGCGCGCGTTGACCAAAGTTCATGGAGAAAACTTCGAGACTCTCTGTGAGACCATCAAGAAAACCGCATTCAAGGTCACCCGTGTCGGACAGCTTGTGGCACTCGAAGCATCAGAACGCCTTGGTGTGCCGTTTGGTATCGTTGACCTCTCCCTTGCCCCGACGCCTGCAGTAGGCGACAGTGTTGCAGAAATCTTAGAAGAGATGGGCTTAGAGTCCGTTGGAGCTCCGGGAACGACTGCAGCCTTAGCACTCTTAAACGATCAGGTAAAGAAGGGAGGAGTTATGGCAAGCTCATTCGTCGGAGGACTTTCCGGTGCATTCATTCCGGTCAGTGAAGACCAGGGAATGATTGATGCAGTAAACAGAGGTGCCTTAACTCTTGAAAAACTTGAGGCAATGACTTCCGTCTGTTCTGTCGGTCTGGATATGATTGCAGTTCCCGGAAACACTCCGGCAACAACAATCGCCGGAATCATTGCAGACGAAGCAGCTATTGGTATGATTAACCAGAAGACGACCGCAGTCCGCTTAATCCCGGTTATCGGAAAGGATGTCGGAGACACCGTTGAGTTCGGCGGTCTTTTAGGCTATGCGCCAATTCAGCCGGTAAACAAATTCGGCTGTGCAGAGTTTGTCTCCCGCGGAGGCAGAATTCCGGCACCGATTCACAGCTTCAAGAACTAAATCCCTCTTCGGGACTCTACTTTTTTTGTAATCTGATTAAAAAATCGTTTGCGAGGATAATTTCCGAAAAGAAAAATGAGGATTACTCCTCAGACTCGCCTCCCATCTTTGCAAGCTCGGACTCTTTTGCATTGTAGTAATAATACTCGCCTGCAGACTTCTGCTCGCGGTCGAGGTATGAGCCCGGCTTGTTGATGCGCGGACGTCCGGTCTTGTCGCGGCGGAAGGTGATTCCGAGGTTCGATAAGAAGAGGTTCATACCGTCCTTCATCTCGAACGGACCGCATGCCTGACCTTCCTGTCCCGGCACACCGTCAAAGACTAAGAGACGCTCGGAGATCATATCGATGGTGTACATATCGTGGTCAATGACCATCACACCTGCTTCCTTGTCCTCTGCCGCACGCTTAATGACCTTGGTTGTCACTAAGCGCTGTTCGACATCAAGGTGTGCCGACGGTTCATCAAGGATGTATAAGTCAGCATCGCGGGAAAGACAGAGAGCGATTGCAACGCGCTGCAGTTCTCCTCCCGAGAGGTTTCTGACTTCGGACTGGAGAAGTGCTCCAAGGCCGAGCGGCTCGATGATTTCGTGCTGATAGTACGAGGAATCGAACTTACGGGTTGCCTGACGCAGAATGTACTCGACAGTATCAGAAGAGTTCGGGTCTGCTGTTACATACTGCGGCTTGTAGGAAACGGTTACGGTATCAAAGACCTTTCCGTCATCCGGCTTTTCTACGCCTGCCAAGAGCTTTGCAAACGTGGATTTTCCAATACCGTTTGCTCCAACGATACCTAAAACCTCTCCGCGTCTGACTTCTCCGCCTTCAACAGTCAGCTTGAAGCCCGGGAAGGTCTTTGTCATTGCCGGGATGTTCATCAAAATCTGGCGGTCGACATCGCTCTCGTGGCCTCTGGTCTCAAAGACAACCGGATAGTCACGGATTCTGACATTTTCCTCATCCACGAATCCGGCTAAGTACTGGTTCACACCAACGCGTACTCCCTTCGGTCTGGTGATGATACCAAAGGCAGCAGGCTTTCCGTATGCTAAGTGCACGGACTCTGCAACCATATCTAAGATTGCGATATCGTGCTCGACTAAGATAACCGGGTTTTCCTCAGCGATTTCGCGAATCAGCTTTGCAGCAACCATTCTCTGATAGATATCAAGGAACGGGGTTACTTCATCAAGGAAGTAGAAGTTTGCCTTCTTGGAAAGGGCAACGGTGAGTGCAACGCGCTGCAGTTCTCCGCCGGATAAGGTTGCAAGATCCTTTTCCAGGATGGTAGTTAAGGCAAGCTCTTTGATGTAGTAGTCGAGTTTTCCTCTCTCATCGTTCTGCTTTAACAGGTTTCCGACAGTTCCCTTGAACACCTTCGGGATGAAGTCAATATACTGCGGCTTGATGGATGCTTTGATTGTTTTTGCCGCAACCTTCTGCAGATAATCGAAGAGTTCAGTTCCTGCATAGAACTTTAACACCTCGTCCCACTCAACCTCATGGTCAAAGATACCAAGGTTCGGTTTTACCTGTCCGGAGAGAATTTTAACCGCAGTGGACTTTCCAATACCGTTTGGTCCAAGGACA
This sequence comes from Methanocorpusculum parvum, assembly GCA_015063085.1. Lineage (GTDB taxonomy): Archaea > Halobacteriota > Methanomicrobia > Methanomicrobiales > Methanocorpusculaceae > Methanocorpusculum > Methanocorpusculum parvum_A. Next base: position 234,618 of record SUTD01000001.1, on the reverse strand, counting down.
CCGGTTACTTTTCCTGCGACCGGCTGCGGGAGACCGTAGAGTACGAAAGCATTTGGGCCGTACCGGTTAACCGGTGTGTCAAGCTCTTCTGGAAGCTGAATAATATCGAGTGCTTCAAACGGACACTTCTTAATACAGATACCGCATCCGACACAGAGCTCTTCGGAGATGACTGCACGGCCGTTTTCACCGATGGTGACCGTCTCGTCACCGGTTCTCACACGCGGACAGTAGATGATACATTCGTGTGCACACTTCTTTGCGTGGCAGCGGTCTTTGTGAACGATAGCGAGTCTCATGCGTGTGAAAGGAAGGAGGTCGAAAGCATCATAGTCCAGGAGAGGAACCAGGTGGCAAAGGTCATGAATCCCTGGTAGAACCAGTCCTTCTTTCCAAGTTTGGAGACATCAATTCTGATGACCATGAAGATCGTCTTCTGGATGACGATTGCAAGCACTAAGATGAGCAGTCCCATGACCGGCATCGGCTGTGTTCCGGTGACCGAATCCATTGTTCCTGCAAGGTAGAATGATGTAAGACCGGCGAGCATACCAAGAATACAGGCGATTGCAGTTCTGATAATGCGGTTTACGTGCTCAGACTTCTTTCTTGCCTTCTTTTCTTCCGGAGTTTCCTTGTGCTTTGGAGCCGGAGCCGGCGCTGCCTGGGATGGTGCAGTCTGTTTGGACGGAGCAGTCTGAGTGGTTTCCGTCTCTGCTTCGACTGTTTCTGCCGGTGCTGCTTTGTCTTTTACAAATTTCATCTCAATTGCTTTTTCCGGACAAATTCTCACACACTTTCCGCATCCGTTGCAGAGCTCCTCAACAACCGTTGCCTTTTTATTTCTGCCGATAAAAATAACCGGCATGTCCTTCCGGGAAGCCGGACAGAACTTTACGCATCGGTTGCACATTGCTGTATTACATTTTTCTTTTCTGATATAGGCTACCTGCATTCGGTACCCTCCCGAATAATTGTTTAATTATATTAGCTCCCACACCATATCTATATTAGGATTATATGGCGACATTACAGGGCATGAGCGGGACGGATGTCCGTGCGGAAGTTACTGAACTTTCCGCACTCCTTCCGCTCTGGATAGGAAAAATATACCAATACGATACTGCGTCTTTCGGTTTTCGGTTAAACGGTGAAGAGAAGGCGCGTCATCTTTTCTTCGCAGAAAAAGGCGTTCGCGCCCATCTGACATCCGAACTGCCGCCTGCCCCGAAGAATCCGTCAGGCTTTTCGATGTACCTTCGAAAATACATCGAAGGAGGAAAAGTCCTTGCAATCGAGCAGAAAGGAATCGAGCGTGTCATTATCTTCTCGATTGGAAAAGGCCCGAATGAGTATAAGCTTATCTTTGAGCTGTTCGATGAAGGAAACCTGATCTTCACGGACAAGGACTTCAAAATTATCAACGCTTTATCCCAGAAGCGCTTCCGTGAACGAGATATCGTTGCAGGCACTCTCTATGACGGAACAGCGAAGAGCCCGGAGGAACTCTCATACGAAGAGTTCTGCGAAAAAATTCGCACAAACGATGCAGATGTTGTCCGCGCTCTTGCAACGACCTTTATGCTTGGAGGCGTTAATGCGGAAGAGATTTGTGCAAAGGCCGGTGTCTCGAAATCCATGCCGGTTGCCTACGCCGAAGATGCCCAGCTTCGCCCGGTCTACGATGCAATGTGCGCATGGATTGAGTTCCTGAAAACTCCCGAGCCGGTAATTGATGCCAAGGGAGCCTTCCCGCGCCCTGCCCTCGGCCGCGAGCCTTTGGCACACTTCGATGCTTTCTGGAAAGCTCTTGATGCCTTCTATCCAAAGCCTGAACCTGTCCAGGAAGTGGAAAAGGAAAAGCGCCTCTCCAAAGAAGAGCGCATTAGAAAACAGCAGGAAGCAGCAATCGTCTCCTTCGACAAAAAAATTGCCGAAGCAAACGAGATTGCAGAAATCATCTACGGGCACTACGGTGAAGTTCAGGAAACCATCGATGTGCTGTCTGCGGCAAGTAAGAAGATGTCCTGGCAGGACATCGGAAAAGTTTTGAAAGGAAGCGACCTGCCGGCTGCAAAACGCGTTGTCTCCATCAACCCGGAAAAGGCATCTGTCCTCTTAGACCTTGGCGAGAAGCACAAGGTCACCATCTTTGTCCACGAAAGTCTGGAAGCGAATGCCGGACGCTACAGCCAGGCCGCAAAGAAGTTCCGCGCTAAAAAGGCCGGAGCCTACCGTGCTATGGAAGCCGGCATTAAGCATGCCGAGAAGAAAAAGACTGTCACCGCAGGTAAAATGAAGGCGAAGTGGTACCACCGGTTCCGCTGGATGGAGACCTCGGATGGAACGGTTGTCATTGGCGGCAGAAACGCAGACCAGAACGAGGAGCTGGTCAAGAAGTACATGGAAGGAAAAGACACCTTCCTCCACGCGGATGTGTTTGGCGCATCCGTCATCATCGTAAAAGGCAAGACCGAAAAGATGAACGAAGCTGTGCAGTTTGCCGCCTCGTATTCCCGAATGTGGAGCGGAGGAGGGGCATCGGGAGATGTCATCGAAGCAGCCCCGTCTCAGGTCAGCAAAACTCCGGAGTCCGGAGAGTATGTGGCACACGGTTCCTTCATTATCCGGGGCGAGCGCAAAATCCACAAGGACGTGCCGCTTGAGGTTTCAATCGGTATCATGACCGAGCCGGTTTTAGCGGTAATCGGCGGAACTCCTGAGGCCGTTGAGCCGAAGTGCAAAGTTTCTGTCCGGCTTCGTCCGGGAACCTTTGAAGGAAACGATATCGCAAAGAAGGTTCTTCGAAAAATCAAGGAAGCAATCCCGGAAAGCGAGCAGAAAGCCTTCAAAGCGATCTTGAATACCGAAGCGGTTGCGGCATTTGTACCTCCCGGAGGCTCTGATATCGTATGAGGGCAGTGCTTGAAGAGCCTTTGAAGCGGGACGGGTTTGGCGAGTACAAACTCCTTCCGGATTCTCTTGATGACCTTTGGCATCTCTCGCATCTCATCGGTGAGGGTGATACGGTGTATGCAGTAACGCTTCGAACAGTGGACGGGCCAAACGATAAGATTCGGGCTGAGAAGCTGGAAAAACGTCCGGTCAGGATGGGCGTCAAAGCAGAAAAGGTTGAGTTCTCACCGGATGCAAACAGACTTCGTGTGTTTGGAACGATTACCTTCGGACCGGACCTTGGTCAGCATCACACCTTAAACATTGAAACCGGCTATGAAATCAGTGTGGTCAGACGCTGGCGGCAGGTTGACCTCGACCGCTTGGAACGTGCAGTGTCTCAGACAGTCCATGGGGTTATCCACATCGCGGCAGTAGAAGACGGAGAAATCGAACTCTACCGCATCAGACAGTATGGTCCGGAGAGAATTGTCACCTTAACAATCGGCAGCGGAAAGACCGCAGGCCTTGACTCCCGCCAGGCATTGTTTGCAGCAGCGCTTGAAAAACTCGGTCCGGTAACCGGTCCTGTTGTTGTTGCAGGCCCCGGGTTTGTCAAGGAGGATTTCATCTCGTATGCCAAGTCAAAAGCACCCGATCTCGGCGGCCGCATGCTTCCGGCAGATACCCGCCGTTCCGGATACGGAGCAGTTCAGGAGGCAATCGGAAACGGTGTTCTCTCACGCGTTGCAGAGGATGTTCAGCTCGCCAGAGAGGTCGAGGTGATGGATGAGCTCTTTGTCCGCATCAGCAAAAACGGGGCTGTCGCCTATGGTGCCGCAGAGGTGCGCGATTCCGTTGATTTTGGTGCTGCAGAGACGGTAATTATCACCGACTCCCGCTTACGGGACGGCACGGTTTCCCGTACGATTGAGGATGCAGAACGCTTAGGTGCGGCTGTTGTGGTCTTATCAACTGAATTCGAGCCGGGAAAGCGTCTCGAAGGACTAGGAGGAATCGCTTCTCTTCTGCGGTACAAAATTGGATAAAAGCAGATGGATTTGTATTCGTTTTCTCAGATGAGAAACGATTACTTTATATCATTTAACGTACAATATTATAGAGCACTTAGGTGCGAACGTCACAGGTCCCGGTAGGGTAGAGGATATCCTAGAAGCCTGCGGAGCTTTTGACCGGGGTTCAAGTCCCCGCCGGGACGTTCTTTCTTTTGTTTTTGTTTCCGATGTTTTCTCACGTATCATACTCTGTCGATATTTTCTCCTCAAACCTTAACCCCTGCGACAGCGAATGAATACATATGCGAATCGCTGTTACCCGTGTTGCAGAAAAGGCCGCTGATGACGGAGCACTCTTCTCCTCTTTCGGTCACGAGGTAAAAATCATCTCCCCGCTTGCGGCAGAACTGCATTCAAACATCGTCCAGCAGTTCGTCCTCGCAGCAAATGACCGCCGGTTTGATGCAGTATTTTTCACGAGTGCCTATCCCGCGGAAATCTGCGCTCCGCTTCTTTCACGTGACATCGCAAAAACCTGCCGGGTGACTGCAATCGGACCAAAAACAGCAGCGGTTCTTCACCGTTTCGGCATCCCTGCAGAGACTCTGCCGTCGTTTTACTCCCGTGATTATGTTCCGCATCTTGGCGAGTGGATTGCAGGAAAATCGGTTGCTCTTCCCCGTGCGTCAGTTCCAAACCCCGCGCTTATCAACGCAATCGAAGACGCCGGAGGGATTGCCTATGAGTATCGTCTCTACTCGTTAAACCCGACACATGCCGTCTTGGATGTCGAAGACTGCGATGCCGTACTGTTCACCAGCGCTCACTCCTTCCGCTTCGCAGATATTGCATGGAAAAGCGGACTTCTGCCGCTTGCAATCGGAGAAATTACCGCGTCTGCGATGCGGGAAGCAGGAGTTGAACCGGCAGTTGTCGGCGACGGCTCTCTTGAAGGAACACTGAAGATACTAAACGGCCGCACCCGCTGAACGGCACTTTTGCCGAGTGTAAGCCAAACACTTCTTCAACTCTCAGCACTAACAGTATAGCATGAAAGTTCTCTTCGCAATAGCATCAGACAGATTCATGGACGAAGCATACACCGTCCCGAAAAAAGCCCTCGAAGAAGCAGGTGCAGAATGCGTCACTGCAGCCCCGGTTAAAGGAACCTGTTACGGTATGCACGGCGAGATTGTTGAATCCGACCTCGCATTCTCTGACGTCAACGCTGACGAGTTCGACGGCATCGTCATCGGCGGCGGAATCGGTTGTCAGGACCAGCTCTGGAGATGCGAAGAGCTCATTGACATCACCAACAAAATCGGAAACAACGGTAAATTTGCCGCTGCAATCTGCTTAGCCCCGGTCATCTTAGGAGAAGCCGGCCTCTTAAACGGCAAAAAGGCAACCACCTTACAGACTCCGGCATGTCTTCGTGTCTTACAGCTCGACAATGCAGAGATTGTCTCTGACAATGTTGTAATTGACGGCAGCATCATTACCGCAAAATCTCCGTTCGACGCAAAAGCATTTGCAGACGCAATCATCTCTGTCATCCGGTAATTTATGGAAAATACCGTACCAGATCCGGCGGCACTTTCAGCCTCCCTGGAACTCTTCAATGCCGGAAAATATGATGAAGTCATCAGCTTTGCCTCCGGCACCACAGATCCGGCATTAATGCTTCTTGCCGCAAGAAGCTATGCGGCAACGGAGAAATATGATATCGCAGAATCTCTTCTGCGTTCGTTAATCCGCATCATGCCGGGTTCATCCTACGTCCACAGCTATTTAGGAGACGTGCTTTTCGCCTGCGGAGACGAGGGTGCCGAGGCAGAATACGCAAAAGCCTTAACGCTCGATCCGGAAAACCTCGCAGCAGTCAGACAGTATTCCATCCTTGTTGCCCGCCGCGGAGATTTACGGGGAGCAATTCCTGCTCTTCGAACCCTTGTCAGAAACAACGGAAGCGATGAGGATGTGCAGACGCTGATTAAAACGTTAACAGCCGTCGGCGAAGCAGAAGAGGCAACTGCCCTTCACCGGAGAACCTTTGGCGAGGATGCCTTCAGTGTCGAGTACATCGAGGCGCTTCTTGCATCCGGTGAGTATCAGAAGGCACTGAATGCCGCTCTTCGCGGATGGACGGAGACCAAAAACACGGCATACCTTCGTCTCGATCTCGAAGCGCTCTCTGCAATCGACAAAGATGCTGCAGAAAAAGCATACCGCTCCGCCCTTGACAGCTTTGAAGAAGCAGACATCGCTGATGAAAATGTTTCTGCGATTCGCTTCTCCTTTGTTCTGCTGGAAACGTATCGCGAAAACTATGACGCCGCTGAGTTCGAACTCTCGCATCTGTTAAGCCCTGATGCGGATGCGGTCTATCACCTGCTCGCAGCAGAGCTTGCCGCGAAAAAGGAGGACGGAGAACGTGCGTCTTCTATCTACCGCAGTTTAATTGCCTCCCTGATGGAGCGCGATGCTGACTGGGACACTGCAGAACTTGTTATCGACCGTTACTCCTCCTTCCTTTCTGCGGTTCGCTCCAAAGAAGAGGTTGCAGGCGTCATCAGCGTTATCCTCTCTGTCTATCCGCACGCGGTCTGTCTTGCAAAAATCGGTGAAGCGTACGAAAATGCCGGAGCATCCAGTCAGGCAAAAGACTGGTTCTACCGTGCCTATCGTGCTGATTTCTTAAACGGCGGTCTTGCCTATGCAGGATATCTGAAGCGTTCCGGTTCGCTGCGCGAGGCGGACACGGTTATCCGCTACATCTTAACAAACGCCGACTCAATCTCAGATCTCGAACACGCAGCCGATGCGATTCTCAACGGGGACGCCGCACTCTACCAGCTTGATAAGTCCCGGTCTCTTGTCCAGAAAAGCCTGGCTGCCGTTTCCGAGCGTTTAACCTCCAAAGGCCGCGAGATGCTTTCTGCAGTATACCTCTATGCGGCAGTTGATGCCCTCGAGTGCGGATACCTTGAGGACTGCAAATGGTTCTGCTTGGCAGGAATTGATGTGCTTCCCTGTTATCCGGAGACCATCAGCCTTCAGGATTTCACGGATATCCTCTCGCGGGTAAAAGGACGGGCAATCGCTGAACGCCCGATTCTTCTGGAAAAAGCGGCAGAAGCAGCAGCCGAGCCGGAAGAGGGACTGCCGGAAGCAGAAGAGGATCTTCTCCCGAATCTGGATGACCGCGAGAAAAAACTGCTTTCCTTCCTTCGCGAACACCGGGAAGCAACAGAGATGGATCTGCGAAGCGTTTTAGACACCCGCCGGGTGACAGGCATTGTCAACAGCCTGCTTGCAAAAACCGCAGAGTACGGCGTCACGCTGATTGAGAAGCGCGGTGTCGGCGAGAGAGGAGAAGTGTATGGCTACATTGGCCGCAGATGAGCTGCGCAATGAAAGCGTTGCGGTAATCACGGCTCTTCGCCGCGGAACGGTTCCAAACGCCGGATTATCCCGCCTTGCTGTCGGTCTTGAGGCTGAGGAAAACGTCCTCTCCGCACAGCTTTCCTTCTGTGCATCCGGACATTCTGACTGCAAGTTTGTCCGCGGGGATTACGGTTCGGGAAAGACATTTCTGATAGCCCGTGCTGCAGAGATTGCCTTCTCGCAGAAGTTTGCGGTGTCTCATGTGGTTATTTCCCCGGACACTCCGCTTCACAAACTGACTGCTCTCTACACGAAAATCTGTGCAGGCCTTTGTACCCGGACCGAAGACCACGCGTTAAAGAGTATCATCGACACCTGGATTTACGGCATCGAAGACCGGCTGATTGAAACAGGAATCGATGAAAATGACGAGCGCCTTGCTGAACTCACCGAAAAAGAGATTGAGGCATCTCTTGAACGGGTGGCAGGCGTGAGTTCCGGCCTGGCTGCTGCTGTTCGAACCTATTATGCGGCAAACAACCGCGGGGATTTTGCAACAGCACAGGCGGCTGTCGGATGGATCTCAGGAGACAGCACGGTTGCGAATCGGAGTTTCAAGTCCCAGGCAGGGGTGAAAGGCCTGGTATCCGAGACTGACGCCCTGCTGTTTTTAAAAGGAATCGTCTACTTAATCCGGCAGGCTGGATTTGCCGGGCTCTTTGTAAGCTTCGACGAAGCAGAAACTGCACAGGCATTTTCGCGTCCGCAAAGAGAAAAAGGCTACATTAATCTCCGTCAGCTTGTGGACATGACGGATAAAAACGAGATTCCCGGATGCTTCCTCCTCTTTGCCGGAACGCCGGCATTCTTCGAGAGTGCAAAAGGAATCCGCTCGCTTCCGCCGCTCTATGACAGACTGGGAATCATTGCAGAAGACGGATTTGCAAATCCTCTGCAGACGCAGATTGTGCTTGCAAAGTTCGACAGCGAAAAGCTGGAGAAGGCAGCGTACAAAGTAATTGACATCTACACCGAGGGATTCGGGGAAGTCGATTCTGCCCGCATTTCTCCTGCCTTTATCCGGGCAATGATTACTAAAGTAACCGGCAGATTCGGCGGACGCGTGGATGTTGTTCCCCGTCTGTTCCTCCGCGAGTTTGTGGATGTGTTAGATAAATGTGCATTGTATGAGAACTATTCTCCAATGGAGAAGTATGCCTTCACTCCCGGAAACGGGGATGCTCCGTTAAAGGCTGAGGAAAAGGCAGTTATGGAAGTTTCCTGGTGATTTTATGGAAAAAACCGTCTATGTAAAAGATATTACCAATGGTACCGCAGTTGACTCTCTTTTTGCCGTAAAGCGCTGTGACCTTCGGGCAAAACGCGGAGAACAGTATCTCCACATGACTGTTACTGACAGAACCGGCGTCATTGAGGCAAAGTTCTACGGAGAAGCAGCTGCTGCTGCCGCCCGCTCGATTAAAACCGGTCAGGTGTACCGCATTATTGGAACCGGTACGGTACCGCAGGGCGGAAGTCTGCTTTTGGAGTCCGAAAACCCGGAGTCTCTGTCTGCAATTCTGGATGGAGCGGTTTTACTTTCTGCAGGAGAGGATATGCTCTACATCTACACTCCGGCAAAGATTGAGGAGAATGCATCTGAGCTGCAGAAGATTGTCGCATCCATCCAGAACCAGAACCTGAGAATTTTTGTTGCCTGCTGTCTTGACAGCCGGTTCTATGAATGCCCGGCAGCCATTCGCCGCCACCACGAATATGTGGGAGGATTATGCGAGCACACGCTTGAAACGGTTCGTATCGCTCTTGCCATTATGGAGACTATGCCGCGGACGAAGATTAACCGTGATATGGTCATCGCCGGCTGTGTTCTTCACGATATCGGGAAAATCTTCTGCTTTGACAAGGTTGGTCAGAACTATGTGCCCAATGATACCTACAATTTAATTGAGCACATCACAATGGGTATTATGTTCATCGATGAGTACAAGTCTCTGTTGACCGATTCCCAGCTTTTACAGATTCGCCATATCATCCAGTCCCACCATGGAATTTACGGAGATGTTGTACCGCTTACTGCAGAAGCCTGGCTGGTTAACGAAGCAGACGGGGCAAGTTCCCGCCTGAGATCGATTGTTGATGATTTAGAGGCAATCCCGGCCGGACAGAAAAAGAAGGGGCTGCACTCGGAAAAGTTCCTCTGGAAGGCAATTTAACCCCTCTCTTTTTTACGGATGTATCCGCAGCTTCTCTGCTGCTTCTTTTACCGCATTCTGTGCTTCTTCCGATTTTGCAAAATCTGTTTTTTTATCCAGACCGGAAAGCAGAACATACTGCATGTTCGCATTTTTCACCCCGGAAACATCAAACAAAAACCGGGCAACCGGGACAGTATGCTCGAAAACCCGTTCATCCGTCTGTCCTGCCGCTGCGATAAATATCCCGCGTTTTTCTGCAGAGGGCAGAATCGTTTTCAGCAGATATTTTCTTGCCCAGAGAACCTGACACCGGTCGATGACAATTTTCGCCTGCGCACAGACCGACATCGCATAAACCGGAGATGCCAGAACCAGCACATCACATTCGAGCATCTTTTCCATCAGTGGAATAAACGCATCCTTTTGTATACACTCTCCTTCCTTCTCGCAGAACCCGCATCCGCGGCAGGGAGAGACAAGCGTTGTCTTCAGGGAAATCTTTTCAATATCGTATTGGTCTTTTAGGGTATCAATCAGCAAATCAAGCGCTGAATCCGAGTTTCCTTTTGTCCTCGGGGATGTTGATACGGCAAGAAGTTTTTTTGGCATTACTGGTATTTTTGCGCCAATCTGATTTAAACCAGATGGAAGCGGCAGAGATATATGTTCATCTCCCATATGCTCTATATCACATGGCACGCCCCCCGCTTCATCTGGTAACCTACCCGAAAATAACGCCCGGAAACGATACCGGTACCCGGATGGTTACGGTGAAGATTCCCTATGCGCACTTAAACTACTCGCAGACCATAGAAATTGAGGATGCCGTATACACCGGGGCAAAGGCATCCGGAAAATCCGCTTCGGTTCCTGCCGGAATCGGTGATGCCTGGCTTGAAGGATACTACAAGGCATTTATCTTCGATAAAAATCAGGATGCCTTTTATCCAAAACTCCTCTCCCCGTTCCGGAAAATCCGCCGCGAACTAAATCTTGACAGCGACCGGTACTTAGAACTTCTTACCGCATATGTACAGGGGCTTCCCTATGACAAAGAAAAACTTGCGTCAATTGCGATAGCCCCCCGCTTTCCGGTAGAGACCGTTGTGGACGGGACGGGCATCTGCAGTGACAAAAGTCTGCTTTTGGCAGGTCTTCTTTCACACGAAGGGTATGCCTGCTCCCTCCTGCATTTCGGAAAAGAGAATCATCTGGCAGTCGGAATCCCGGCACCTTCCGGTTTCGACTTCAAAAAAACCGGCTGTGCCGTAATCGAAACAACTGCGGTATCCTATATCGGCTCCGATCCCTGTACCGAGACACAGGGATCTCTGGTCACACGGCCGAAGGTAATTCCAATCGGCAGCGGCACAAAGACCTACAGCGCTATCCGCGACACGGCAAAAATCCTCGGTGTCATCCGTGAGCTTGAGGAAAAACTCAACCCGGAAGGAACGATGGTCTCAGAATTATTCCGGCTCAAAGAAAGTGTGGAGAACCAGACAGAGATTCTTCGCGGACTCAAAGAGACCATTGAGCATGACGGCACATTAACGGACGCAGAAGAACAGGAGTTGCGGGAAACTGCAGGGGTAAAACTCCAGCGTCTCCAAAAGACGCTGCATCAGTATAATGCCCTGGCAAAAGAGTTTGCCCGGCTGCAGGAACTGGCAGCCTTCATTCGGGCAAACCGCTTAGACCGGCAGGCTGTGGTAAAACGGCTTCGGTACTCTGACTAACGGCATGCTCTCAACGATTTGAACGAACTAAACAGCCGTTTTTGTCAATTATGAAACACAACGTTTATTTTTCTTCTTCAGCTGCGGGTAAGGACTATATATGAGAAGATACCATTACTCATCATTATGAAGAAAGTTGCAATCCTTGGAGGTACGGGAAATATCGGTGAAGGCCTTGCCCGCCGCATCTGTCTCGGTGAGAAATTTGATGTGGAGATTGGATCCCGCGGAGCAGAAAAGGCAGCGGAAGCAGCAGCCGGCGTCTGCACCTGTCTTATCGAGCACAACTGTACCTGTACCACCTGTACGGGCGGCACCAACGCTGATGTCTGCGATGCCGACATCCTGATTCTTTCGCTTCCGTTTGAGAGAATCGAGTCCACGATTGAAACTATCGGCAAAGAATGCTTCGAGAACAAGATTGTGGTCTCCTTAATCAACCCTATGATCAGAAACCCGAAGGAAAAATATTTCCTGCCGGACGCACCTGCCGAAGGTTCTGCAGCTCTTGCAATCGGGAAAATGCTTCCTGAGTCTGCCAAACTCGTTTGCGCATTCAACAATGTTGCCGCAAACAAATGGATGCTGTTAGACGAAGAGCTTGACTATACCGTTGCCGTCTGCGGAGATGATGAAGAGGCAAAGAAAGAGGTAATGGAACTTGTTGCAAGCGTTTCCAAACTGCAGCCGCTTGACGCAGGACCGCTTGCCATGTCCAAAGTAATCGAAGGAATCACCCCGCTCGTAATCACGATTGCTATGAGAAACGGCTTAAAGGACGTTGGCGTCTACTTTAAGTAACCTCCCTTTTTTCCTGATTTTCTGACATCATCGTTCTTCAAATCTATTTATCTCAGAAGCGCTAATCTATATCCTAATCGTGTATGATGTTGTGGTAATCGGCGGAGGGCCTACCGGATCTTCCGCTGCCCGTCTCTGTGCGAAAGCCGGTCTTTCCACGCTTCTTGTCGAGGAACATGCGACAATCGGCTATCCGGTACAGTGTGCGGGGCTTTTGTCCAACTCAGCTTTTGCCGAGTGCGAGGTCTCAAACCGTTCTGTCTTCAAGACGGTATCGGGTGCAAAAATCTTCGGCAGTTCTGTCTCTCCGCTTTCCTTCGATGCCGGAGAGACAAAAGCATATGTGGTTGACCGGGGAATGCTTGACCGCGAAATGGCAGAGCATGCCGCAGAAGCAGGTGCCGATTTTTGCCTCAAAACCTGTGTGACCTCGGTAAATCCGGAAAAACATCTCATACACACTGCAGGCGGAGAGGATATTTCGTATCGAATCGTTATTGCGGCAGACGGCCCCCGCAGTACTGCCGCCCGGTCGTTTGGCGTTACTCCCTCTCCGTTTATTTACTCGGGAATCCAGGCGGAAGTGCTCTATGAGACTGACACCCCGCAGGTTGAACTCTACCCGAATGCCGCACCGGAGTTCTTTGCCTGGGCTATTCCGCTAACAGAAAACCGTGCAAGAATCGGTCTTTGCGGAACAAAAAATGTTCCGCAACTCTTCTCCGCATTCAAAAAACGCTTCACGGACATGAATGTCCACTTAGTTATCGGCACTATTCCCATCGGTATCCGCAAACATACCTGCGGAAACGGCTGGATGCTCTCAGGAGATGCCGCAGGTTTTCCCAAACCGACATCCGGCGGAGGAGTCTATACCGGAATCCGCTCTGCCCGCCATGCAGCAGCGACCGCGGTCTCTGCTCTGGAACAGGAAGACTTCAGCGAAAAAGCATTGTCCGGATACGAGACACTGTGGAAAAATGATTTCGGCCGCGAGTTAGAACTTGGGTTTGCCGCATTAAAAATTCGCAGAACTCTTTCGGCAGATGATATCGATGCCGGAATTTCTGCACTGAACAATCCGGATGTTCTGCGGATAATTACCGAGCACGGAGACATGGACCGGCCGTCTGATTTGATAAAACGGCTTCTCAGACGTCCGGAGATTCTTGCGCTTGGGGGAAAACTGGGCATGAAAACCCTTCTTCGGATGTTTCTCTAATCATCCTGCAGATAACCGGGAGATTTTCGTCTGTGCCCTGCCTCTTTTTTGGATTCAATATCCCGGATTTCCTTCTGCATCAAGGAATGTATACTCTGCCGGCATCAGCTTGGAATAGTACACAAACGGCACGGAATCGACCGGAATTATCTCTACAACCGGGTTTACTTCAGGATAGGTCAGTTTCAGTGCGGCACATTTTTCGTTATCTATCATGAATGCGTATCCGCCGTTCCACTGAAGAGCGTACATCTGCATGCCGCGGTCAATCGGATTGTATGTTTTGACGAAGCGGTATCTGTCGTCACCAAAAGCAGTAAATTCGATTGGTGTGTATCTGTGATACTGGTATTCGTTTCCGGATTTGAACCAGTACAGTTCCGCATCCCCGTCAACAGACTTTCCCGCAATCACGAGTTCAATAGTATCAGCGTCTGCGATTGGAATCTCATCGCGGGCTTTATCGATTAACCCCTCCTCACCAGAGCAGATACTGCTGGAATACTCAAAAGCAAAAATGCCGATACAGACAAGTGCCAGACAGATGATGAGGATTACAACACCCTTCTTCATAGAGAATACTGTGACTGCACAGAAAAAAAAGTTACGGGAGAATAACCTCTCCTTCTCTCCAGACAAGCCGCCAGGAATCTCCGTTTCTGAGAAGAATACATCCGTCCATAAAGTCAACCCAGTCCGCTTCAAAGCCGTAACCGGTGAGAGCTCCGATAAAGGATGCGGTAAACAGGTCATGCGAAACACAAAGAGTAACACCTTCTTTGCAAAGCGATTTCAGATGAGACAGCAGACGGCCTGCCCCTTCTTCGATTGGGTAGTGTCCCGGAAGCTCTGCCCCTTTGATGTATGAGCGGACGGCCTTTGCTGTTGAGTTGTTCTGATAGAACTCCTGGCTTTTTGCGTTGTCGAAGATAAACGCACTGGGTTCTCCAAGCATCGAATCCGCTTCCGGCATGAACCCTGCGATCAGTTCTGCGGTTCTCATACAGCGGGGCATGGGGCTTGCAAAGGCTTTTGCTATCTTTGGAAGAGCTGAGCCCAAAGCAGCCGCGGTCTTTTCCCCGCGGACGGTAACAAGCTTTCCAACACCCGGCTCTCCACGGAAAAACGGCTCTCTTTCTGCATGGCGTACAAGAATTACAGCGGCATCATAGCTCTGACCTTCGAGAAGCTCTGGAATCCGGTTCTTTCGTGGAGCGATTCGAACAGTTCCCTTCGGAATCGAATCAGCAGGACACTCTGCCGCCTCCAAACGCTCGCCGCCCGTATTGATAAAGAACCAGCCGTCATCATCGCAAACGAGAGCGCGGCCGTTATCAAACGGACGGACATCATAGTACCAGTCGTTATAGAGCATCTCTCCTGCGGTGGTGATATGTGTTGCCCCGCAGAACGAATGGTAAACAGCAGCGGTTTTGTTTGAGAAATCCGATACACGGGTGTAGGTCTCGGAGTTAATCCGGCTGCCGTTTTCATCAATGTAGAAGAAACCGTCAGCAGTCTTTACCCATGCGGTACTGTCGAAGAAATCTCCAACCTCCTCGTAGCGCTCAGCATAAAGCGGGCGGCCGAAGAAATCGATGTGATATGAGCCTGACTCGTCGGTTACCGCGGCAAGGCCAGGGAAATGGAACTCACGAACAGCTGCAAATCGGGCATCGTAGATAGGCGTCCCTTCGAATACATGGTGCGTTTTGTCCGCACTGACAGTGGGAAATTCCATAAAAAAGTTAGCGGATGGCGGTTAAGCCAACTGCCTTGTTTGTGATTGCAATGGATTCGGCTGCAGTCTTTACTTCGCCAATCATAGCTCTGATACAGTCAACGGTCTCGACAACAACATCTGCTTCCTGGTGAATTGCCTGGAAGAGGTAGAGGTCAGTTCCGTCCTGAACGGAAACAGAGTCCTGGAAGATTCCATTCTCCCAGAGGTCTCCTCTCGGGCGAAGCATGTCGGTTGTCAGCTCTTTAAGCTGTGCAGTACTGGTGATGCCGGTTGCTTTGGTGATCAGTCCTAAGCGGGAGTGGGACTTGATAAGCTCAATGACTTCTTCCTTGGTTGCTTCTTTTTCCAGCTCCATGTTTAAGAAGTGCATGTGCATTAATGTGGTTGGCACAATCATTGCAGAGGTTACAATCTTGATGTGCGGTAAAACACTCTGTACGTCCGGGCCGTGGTGGGACGGAATGGTAACCGGGTTTAATGCGATTGCATCGATTGGTCCGCGTTTGATATCTCCCGGATCTCCTCCGCGGCGAACCATGGTTGCACGGACTTTCTTAACGCCGAATGCGGTATCGATTAAGTTGATGATGCGGCAAAGACCGGTGGTGTTGCAGGAAACAACGCGTGCAGTGTCGCGTCCGAGTGCTTCTGCGTAGTTGCAGGAGGAGTTAAAGGAAAATCCAGCTACTTCGTGGTCTTCTCCGCCCTGCCAGATTGCTTTTTTCTGGTACTTTGCGTAGAGTTCTTTGTTGGAGACACCAACTCCTCCCGGAGTTGCGTCAACGACGATGTCTGCCTTGGCAATCATCTCTTCGACGCTTCCGGCAACAGGGATTCCTGCTTTTTCGAATGCTTCCTTCTTGGAGATGTCTGCAATATAGAGCGGGTATCCGCGTTCTAAGGCAACGAATGCCTCTGCTCCCGGCTTTGTTTTGGAGACGCCGATAATCTCCATATCAGGCTGTGCTGCAACTGCATCTGCGACACGTTTTCCAATGGTTCCGTATCCGTTGACTGCGACCTTAATCATACAGTATGCTTGGCTTTATAGATAAAAAAAGGTATTGACTTACTTGGTATATTCGCAGTACCGCTTCCCCCCAGAACAGGATAACCAAACAACCTGGCTCATTCGAGCAGGGGAAGCAGATATCTGCAATATATATCCATGAAACCTACTGGATTATTCAATGCATGCTTTGCCCCATGCGGGCACAGAAGTACAGCAGGAAAAATCCGCCGGCACAAACCGCTAACGCCGGATCGGATGAGACGCGGGAAAAAGAATTAAAAACCGCTTCCTGATAACCTGTCTAACTGCTATTACCTATTGGCCGCGAGAGATAAAATAGCTTGCTCAAAAAAAGAAGGGGTTAGTTCATCACAAACAGCGTGATGGTTAAGATTGTTGCAAACGTAACCCAGAGGATATACGGAATCATCATCCATCCTGCGGCACGGCTGACTTTAAAGAACGAAATCGTTGTTGTAAGCAGCACTGCCCAGAGGAGGACGATATCAACAGCAGCACCAAGAAGCATCTGTGCGCCGAAGAATAAAAACGACCAGAGGATGTTTAAGACCAGCTGAACAGCAAAGAGGATGAGTGCGGTTTTCTTCATCATATGGTCTTTGCTTTTCACGAAAACAATTCCTGCCGCGACACCCATTAAGATATAGAGAATCGTCCAGACCGGGGCAAAGAGCCAGTTCGGCGGCTGGAAAACAGGTTTGTTTAAGTCAATGAACCACATGGACTCAACAGCGGGCATTGTTACCAGACTGCCGAGCATACCTGCGGCAAGACATATCAGAACGCCTATGATAACAGGCAGGACAAACGGTTTGATTTTTTCTGTCTGCATAGTATATTCTTGTGCGGGCAGATAAAATAAAGAACGGGATTGCGGCAAAAAAAGGGAAATGAAACGAAAGATTGGAGGGGTTTATACCCATCCGCGGAGTTTCATTGCCTCAACAACACGCTCGACTGCAACAACGTATGCTGCCTGACGCATGTTGATGTTGTATTTCTCTGCTGCTGCATAGACGTTTGCATATGCTGCAGACATTGCGGCATCGAGTTTTGCGTAGACATCCTCAACAGTCCAGTAGTGCATGTACATGTTCTGAACCATCTCGTAGTAGGAGACAGTAACTCCTCCTGCATTGCAGAGGAAGTCCGGAATTACGTGGACGCCGTTCTTGTGGAGAACTTCATCTCCTTCCGGCGTGGTAGGGCCGTTTGCAAGCTCACAGATGACCTTTGCCTTAACGGTTGCTGCGACTTCTGCGTTGATTGCTCCCTCTTCCGGTGCTGCTGCAACGATGATGTCGACTGGAAGAGCCATGACTTCATTGTTGGTGAGTTTCGGCAGTCCCTTGTATCCGACAACAGAGCGGGTCTCTTTCTTGTGTGCCATAAGAGCTTCGATGTCAAGACCTGCTTCTTCGTAGACACCGCCTTTGGAGTCAGTGACTGCAACGACATTGCATCCGAACATGTCGCGGACAAGAGTTGCTGCAAAGCTTCCTGCGTTTCCGAATCCGAGAATTGCAACCGTTGCACCTTTCAGGTCAAGGTTGAGCTTCTTTGCTGCTTCACGGAGAGTGTACATACCGCCCTTTGCGGTTGCATCACTGCGGCCGAGTGAACCGCCGACGAGAATCGGCTTGCCGGTTACAACACCGAACTGGTTCTTGCCCTGGATAGTGGAGTACTCATCCATCATCCATGCCATAATCTGACCATTGGTATATACATCCGGTGCCGGGATATCTACGTCCGGACCAAGGTTCTGCCACATTGCCCGGATGTATCCGCGGCTTAAACGCTCAAGTTCACCCTCGGACATTTCCTTCGGGTTGCAGACGATACCGCCTTTTCCTCCGCCAAGCGGCAGTCCAAGGACAGAACCCTTCCAGGTCATCCATGCTGCAAGTGCACGGACAGTATCGATGGTCTCATCCGGGTGGTATCTGATACCTCCCTTGTACGGACCAAGTGCATTATTGTACTGGACACGGAATCCCTGGAAGACTTTGGTGGTTCCATCATCCATTTTGACCGGAATTGATACCTGAATCTGTCTCTGCGGCTGCAGGAGGATATCGACAACGCCCTGTTCGAGGTTCAGGATTTTTGCGCAATCCAGAAGCTGCTGCTGGGCCATTTCAAACGGATTTACCTTAGACATGGTTATATTCCTGCCATATACGGTTGGGTTGTCCCTTTCCGTGTTGTGACAATATATGTTTGCATATATTCCTATTAAATCTATTCGACTGATTATAATTTAAGCGAAGAATATTGCACCAATTCAAAAAAGAAAGCAGAAAAGCCGAATAAAAAATTTCTGTCACATGCGTGCCGCATTCTATGGCAATGAGTAGCACACACGGCGGATTTACTCTGTGATGTGCCGCTTTTGCCGCGCGTGATACACATAACATCTTAAACACGCGAGACCAACAAGTAGGGTAAGAAAATGGATATGAACTGGCTGATTCCGGTAATTGCTGCTCTCATGGTCTATGCCTGCATATACTATTATCTCAAAACCAAAAAGGTTCTGCCGCACGTAATTGATTTTATGGGGCCGTGCATTCTGATAAAAACCGAGCGTGTCGGAATCTTTGACACGCTGGCACGCCCGAAAAAACTGCTCTATGCATATGCATCCGCAGGCGTTATTCTCACTATTCTCTGCGGCCTCTGTGTAACTGTCATGTTTCTGGTTTCCGGACTTCTTTCACTGACCGTTCCAACAGAACCCATTCCGCCGCAGGATTTACTCCTCATCCCCGGTGTCAACAGTTATGTTCCATCCACATTTGCCGTATGGTTCTCGCTGGTCTTTGCGATGGTCATCCATGAGGCAGGACATGGTATCATCTCCCGTGTGGAACATATGCGGGTGAAGGCAACCGGTCTTTTAACGCTCATCATTCCGATTGGTGCGTTTGTTGAGTCGTACGGAGAGGATGTGGAAAATGCCCGCCTCGGCTCAAAGCTTCGGATGTTTGCTGCAGGCATCACGAACAATATCGTAATCGGCACCGTCTGTCTGGTTCTTCTCGCAGCGCTGCTTGGTCTTGCCGTCCCGGGAGACCATCCGTATGTCTATGGCGTATATTCCGGATATCCGGCAGAGGAGGCCGGAGTCCCTCCCGGACTGATTGTAACTGACATCGACGGATATGCTGTCTACTCGCTTGACGATATCACAGCAGCCCTTGCAAAGACACGACCGGGACAGACGGTAACCCTTTCCGGCGAGTACAAAGGAGAGGCACAGTCATATGACATCATGCTTGCGGCAGTCCCGGATGACCTGCAGTCAACAATTACCGCTGCTGACAGCGATGCAGGGTATCTTGGCATCTCCTTTATGGAGCCGGAATCCCTTGCCGGGGCAGTTGATATGCTGACACACCCCGCATCCTTTGCGGAAGCGGTCGGGTCATTTATGACCTTCCTGGTGCTTCCTCTCTCATCAATAATGGGAATGGATGTCTTAAGTTTCATCGCGGCAGACACCCCCGACCCGGCAATTCTGGCAGCTCCGTTCTTCGGATACTGGGGACTGGTACACCTGCTGTTCTGGTGTGCCTGGCTGAATCTGCTCCTGGGAATTTTCAACGCCCTGCCGCTTGGAGGCCTTGACGGAGGACAGATGCTTCGCGAATCCCTGCGGCATCTCTGCAGAAAAGTCGGCTGGAAAGAGACACGGGCATATCAGATCTGCGGCATGGTAACGTACCTGCTGATTCTCATCGTCATCCTGCAGATTATTATGCCGTATATGTGGTGAGAAAAACCCTCACCGTTTTTTTACCGCTTTCGCTTGTTTCGTAACTTGTAAAAAAAACAGTGGACCAGGCGGAAATTGAATCCGCGGCCTCTACAATGCCAATGTAGCGATCTACCACTGATCTACTGGCCCGCACTAAGTGCCTTAAAATATTCTACGCGATACAATAAAAAGGTGTTGATTCAATTTCAGTCTTCACTGAAATAGGCAACAAGAGACTGGAAAAGGCCCATCTCGAATTTCTCATCGAAGTTTTTGTAGAGCCCGTCTCCGATACGTTCTGCATGTCCCATCTTACCAAGAACTCTTCCGTCCGGAGAGGTAATTCCTTCAATTGCCAGAACAGAGTTGTTCGGATTGAAGCGGATGTCTGATGTCGGGTTGTTTTCGAGGTCAACGTACTGGGTTAACACCTGACCGTTTGCGATTAACTCTGCAACAACTGCGTCATTTGCGAGGAATCTTCCCTCACCGTGAGAGATTGGAACGGCAAACACATCATCCACATTTACCTTCGCCATCCACGGAGACTTAACCGATGCAGCTCTGACACGAACAATTCTGGACTGGTGGCGTCCGATAGTGTTGAAGGTTAAGGTCGGCGAGTTCTCGTCAGTATCACGGATTTCTCCGTACGGCACAAGACCGAGCTTGATTAATGCCTGGAATCCATTGCAGATTCCGCACATTAAACCGTCTCTGTTCTGTAACAGGTCGTGAACTGCATTCTTGATTGTCTCGTTTCTGAAGAATGCCGTGATGAACTTTCCAGAACCGTCCGGCTCATCTCCACCGGAGAATCCGCCCGGAATAAAGATTGCCTGGGATTTGGAAACAGCCTCTGCAAACTTCTCGGCAGACTCCGCAATTCCGGCGGCGGTTAAGTTGTTGATGACGAAAATCTCCGGAACTGCCCCTGCTTTTGCAACAG
Organism: Methanocorpusculum parvum; assembly: GCA_015063085.1. Lineage (GTDB taxonomy): Archaea > Halobacteriota > Methanomicrobia > Methanomicrobiales > Methanocorpusculaceae > Methanocorpusculum > Methanocorpusculum parvum_A. The sequence continues at coordinate 213,853 of SUTD01000001.1, read as the reverse complement.
CCTTTGCACTGTCATACTCACAGTTGGTTCCCGGGAAGACCGGAATTAACACACGCGGAGTGTTGGTTCTAAACTTCGGACGGGCTTTGTTTCTCTCGGTGTAGGAAATCTTCTCGATTGCCTCTCCGCCCTGCTCGATGTTGCACGGGTAGACCGGTTCTAAGACTGCTTCGTATGCTTCCTGCAGTTTCTCAAGAGAAACGGTTTCGCCCTCGAAGGTGAACGCGAATTCTTCAGTGGTCTCTCCGATAACCGTGCCTGCGGTTCCCTCTGCCATCTCTAAGATGAAAGAACCGTATGCGTATCCGAAGAGCTCCTGAATAGAGATTCCCGCAAAGGAAACACCAATGCCGTTTCCGATTGCCGCCTTAAAGACTGCTTCTGCAGCTCCGCCGAATGCAGGAGTGCTGCATGAGAGAACCTTTCCATCACGCATGAGTCTGGTAACCTCTGCGAAAACCGCGAGCAGAGACTCTGCTGTCGGAAGATTTTCCTCGTCATACTCAGGTCTAATCCAGCAGAGTTTGTGGCCTGCACCTTTGATATCATTGGAGATGATGTTTGCAATCTTCTCGGTCGTTACTGCAAACGAGACTAATGTCGGAGGCACATCGAGCTGCTCGAAAGAACCGCTCATAGAGTCTTTTCCGCCGATTGCTCCGATTCCCAGTCCCATCTGGGCTTTGAACGCACCAAGAAGTGCTGCGGCAGGTTTTCCCCAGCGTTTCGGGTTCTGACCAAGCTTCTCGAAGAACTCCTGGAAGGAGAGGTAAACATCCGTGAACTCTGCTCCTGTTGCGACAAGTTTTGCGGCACTTTCGACAACCGCGAGATAGGATGCGTGGTACGGGCTCTTCTCTGCGATGTACGGGTTGTATCCCCAGGCCATTAAGGAACAGTCCTCGGTGTCTCCCTTCTCAACAGAGATTTTGTTGACCATTGCCTGAACCGGAGTCTGCTGATACTTTCCGCCAAACGGCATCAGAACAGTTCCGGAACCAATCGTCGAATCGAAACGCTCGGAAAGACCGCGTCTGGAACATGCGTTGATGTCGGTGACAATCTTTTCCATGTTTTCGGCAAATCCGCCTGCGACTTCGCGGAGGAATGCGGATGGGGATTCCATCTCGATATCCGTGTGTTTGGCAGCTCCGTTGGAGTTTAAGAACTCGCGGGAGATGTCAACAATCTTATCCCCATTCCACCGCATGATAAGCTGCGGTTCTGCTGTGACGCGGGCAACAATTGTTGCTTCAAGATTCTCTGCACGGGCGAGTTCGATGAATGCTGCGGCATCCTTTTCCTCGACAACGACAGCCATTCTCTCCTGGGATTCGCTGATGGCAAGCTCAGTGCCGTCTAATCCGTCGTACTTCTTCGGTACTGCGTTTAAATCAATGTCAAGACCGTCTGCGAGTTCTCCGATTGCAACGGAAACTCCGCCTGCTCCAAAGTCATTGCAGCGTTTGATTTTGGTGGATGCTTCCGGGTTTCTGAACAGACGCTGAATCTTTCTCTCTTCCGGTGCGTTTCCTTTCTGAACCTCGGAACCGCAGGTCTCAATAGACGATGCAGTGTGAGATTTGGAAGATCCGGTAGCTCCTCCGCATCCGTCGCGTCCGGTTCTGCCGCCAAGAAGAATTACCACGTCGCCTGCGGCAGGAGTTTCGCGGCGGACGTTTGCAGCCGGGGCAGCTCCGATAACCGCTCCAAGCTCCATGTGCTTTGCGATGTATCCTTCGTGGTAGATTTCGTCAACGATTCCTGTTGCCAGACCAATCTGGTTTCCGTATGAACTGTATCCGGCAGCAGCGGTTGAGGCAATCTTTCTCTGCGGAAGCTTGCCCGGAAGCGTTTCTGCAATCGGAGTAAGCGGGTTTCCAGAACCAGTCAGACGCATTGCGGCATATACGTATGCTCTTCCGGATAACGGGTCGCGGATTGCTCCTCCGACACAGGTGGCTGCCCCGCCGAATGGTTCGATTTCGGTTGGGTGGTTGTGGGTTTCGTTTTTGAAGAGTAAAAGCCAGTCCTCGTCTTTTCCGTCAACGGTGATGGTAATCTTTACCGTGCATGCGTTGATTTCGTCAGATTCGTCGAGTTTGTCAAGCTGTCCGTTTGCCCGGAGATATTTTGCGGCAATGGTTCCCATGTCCATTAAGGAGACAGGTTTTGTGCGGTTCAGTTCTTTTCTGACAGCTAAGTATTCGTCGAATGCTTTCTGTAAAAGCGGGCTTTCTGTTTTGACGGTGTCGATTTCGGTTAAGAATGTGGTGTGTCTGCAGTGATCCGACCAGTAGGTGTCAATCATTTTGATTTCGGTGATGGTCGGGTTTCTTCCAATCTCTTTGAAGTAGCTCTGGCAGAATGCAATGTCTGCGGCATCCATTGCAAGGCCTCTGGTTTTGACAAAATCAGCAAGGCCTTCTGCGTCAAGGCCGGTGAATCCATCGATGATTTCGACTGCTTCCGGTTTTACATAGCATGCGGCTAAGGTTTCCGGGAGGTCTAAGGAGGCTTCGCGGCTTTCGACAGGGTTTATGAGATAGGTTTTGATTGCGGAAAATTCGTCGTCAGAGATGTCGCCTTTGATGATGTAGACTTTGGCGGTCTTTACCGTCGGGCGTTCCTTCTGGCTGATTAACTGAATACATTCGGCAGCAGAGGCTGCTCTCTGGTCGAACTGTCCGGGAAGCGCTTCGATTGCAAAGATTCTTTCACCGTCCCCTGCCTCTGCGGTATCGGTGATGATATCGAGCTGCGGTTCGGAAAATACGGTTTTCTTTGCATATTCGAAGAGTGCCTCTTCGATGTTTTCGACATCGTATCGGTTCAGAAGTCTGACGGTGTCGATGTTTTTGATGCCGAGTAAGGTGCTGAGTTCATTTTTCAGGGCTGCCGCTTCGTTTGCGAGTTCTGGCTTTTTTTCTACAAAGATTCGATAGACCATTGTTCATTCTCTCCGGAAAGGCTGCAGACTTTCAAGAATAGGTATACTATTGGATGTCATGCGATTTAATAGTAAGGAGAAGGGGATGCCGGTGTTGAATCCTGAAATATGGTTACCCATCCACTAACTCTTCTCTTTTCTGTATCTCAACAATCAATCAAACACGAGTAACACCAAGAGCCAACAGTAAACTTCCCTCTCCAAAAACAAAAATGCAAAAGTGATGCCCTGCCTGCTTTCCACACGTCCGTACCGTAAGGACGCGGAATCAAAAAACAGACCTGCTGCAATCTCTGATAAAATAAACCGCAGAATAAATCAATCGCAAAAAATCAGAGCGGGAGACAATCATGAATCAGTGAAACGCGCAAAAATACTTCGAGCAGTCTTCTTCATCGGCTGTTGTATTTTACATTGTGACTTGTCACTTGTCACTCATCACTTGTCAGTTTCCTGAAAAAATACGATACAGCAGAAAATTTACTGAGCCATCCCTCTTTCAGAGGTATGTCTGCCAAAAATTCGTATTCTCTTGTGTAATATATTTGTGAGTAATAATACAAACAATTTACTAACATGTTAATGATATCGGTGAAGAAAAAGAAGGTCTGAAACGGCTTGGATTTTGAAATCTATTTCTCCTCTCTATCATTTTTATTTTCAAGCTGACGAGTGACAAGTGACAAGTGATAAGGCATATCGCGCAGGCTTCCTGCTTTTTAATTACTCCGGAAAGACATTCAGATGGAAAAAACTGAGTGGGTTAGAATCTTGCTGCCTGTTTTTTCCCAACAGCGAAGAGGATTGCTCCAATGAGGAGACTCAGTCCTGCAAACAGCAGAAACATCAGCGCGTACTCGCCTTCTCCAATTATCGACAAAACCGCCGGGCTTACAAATGAGTTGGAGAAGAGAGCGAGGAAGGTGGATACGGTAACTCCTCCCATGTATCGTCCGAGAACTGCCGGCGGGGTGATTTTTGCAACCCAGTCTGTGCCGTTCGGCATGGCAAGCCCCATGCCGAACCCAAGAAGAATAAGTCCTGCGGTAAGCAGAATCAGATTTTCCGAGATGCCGATTAAGAAGAGGCCTGCTGCTTCGAGCAGGAAGATAATTCCTCCGATGGAAATCGGGGTGAATCTGCGGGAGAACCGCCAGAAAAGAAATCCTGATACTGCAGAAGAGAGGCCGAAGATGCCAAGCAGCAGCCCTATCCAGAAGGGAGACACGGATACTGCAAATGTTCCGGTGTAGTACGAGAGATTTACGGCAACCAGATACATGAACAGTGCCGGCAGGAAGACCAGAGCGTAAATCCCCGCGTATCTGACGGGTTTTGGGACAGATGCGGGGCACTCTGCTTTTTCCGCGCAGGAGTGCGGCGGTTCCCGTAAGCAGATGATGACAAACGGCAGAGCGCAGAGTCCAAGAAGATAGACCAGAAACGCATAACGCCAGCCGAAAGCGGCAAGCGCTCCGCAGAGTGTCTGGAGAATCAGGACGCCGATTCCATTGGAAACGCCGATATATCCCAGATACCGGGTTTTTTGTTCCCCTTCGTAATATTCCGAGATTAAGGCGCTTGCCATCGGCAGCAGTCCTGCGATGCTGACTCCAAGTATCAGCCGCATAGCGATAATTGCGTAGATGTTGTCGAGGAAGAATCCGGAGACGCCGGCAAGCGCGAACAGGAACAGCGAGACGGCGAGGATTCTTACTCTGCCGATTTTATCCGAAAGCGCTCCGATAAAAAAACCGCTGACGGCAGTTGCAAGCGGGGGCAGTGTTAATACCAGATTTACCACGTACTCCGGGCCGAGGCCTGCTGACTTCATTAAATCAAGAACCGGGGAGACGGCAGCGGTTCCCAGGAGTGACGGCATGGCTGCGGCAAGGAGAACCAACAGCGTAAAACGGCTGGGGGTGAAGGGTTTCATATTCAGTATTTCTTATAATATGTCTGATGCATCTGCCAGAACGGATTCATGGTTCTCCTTCCAGGCGAGTACTCCCATGAATACCTGATTGCCCCGGAAACAAACTTCTTTGCCAAAAGAACCGCATCAAAAACCCCGCATCCAAGCGCAATGTAAGAAGCAATTGCTGAAGCATAACAGCATCCCGAACCGTGGATATCAGAGTACGGAAGAACCTCATCCTCAACCAGCGTCATGCCGTTTGTATCCAGAAAAACATCAACCCCGCGGCGGAACTGTGCGTGCCCCCCTTTAACAACAACCGCCTTTGCCCCGGAATCAAGGAACCATTCAGCCGCACGCTCCATACTTTTTGCATCCGTGATTTCAATACCGGATAAATACTCCGCCTCAAGCAGATTCGGCGTTGCAACATCAGCTCTTGGAAGCATCAGCGAAATTACCGCCTCCTCGCCTTCTTCATCCAGAAGCCGCGCCCGGCTTGTTGAAACCATCACCGGGTCAACGACAAGCGGAGTCTGTTTCGGAATCGCAGAAGCAGCCGCAGCAACAGTTTCTGCGTTCATCAGCATCCCGGTCTTATAGCATCCGATGGCAAACTCCGCTTCGAGTGCATCGACCTGTGCCCCGATAAATTCCGGAGGGACACCCTCTACTGCCGTGACCGAATGACCATTCTGGGCAGTTAATGCTGCAACAACCGACATTCCCCAGACTCCGCACGCAGTCATGGTCTTTAAATCAACCTGAAGTCCGGCACCGGCTGATGAATCCGAACCGGCAACCGATACTGCGAAGGCCATATCTTTCATGATTATCTGATTGCATGTAAGAGAATAAAATACCGGCGGAAGACAGATTACTTTATCTCATTTCCAAACATAGTCTTCTATACAATGGATATCGAAGGCTTTGTCCGCCGAAGCATGAAAAAAGAAATCCCTGAGGAGGAAATTCAAAAACTCCTTACCGAACGGATTCTGGATATCAAAAATATTGACTCATCCTATGCCGGAGAACTTGCTGCTGCCGTAATCGAGGAAGCAAAAATCACCTCCGGCCTTGAAGGCGACCTCTTCAATTTCGAACCGTCAGGGGTTACCATGGGAGAGTTCGGTGTTGGTTCCCGCGGCTTTGGAGACTTCTATGCCCATCGGAAAATCGCCCATGTCATCGGCAAAACCAACGCGGCTGTCGGCGTTGACCAGATGGATGACGGCGGTGTCGTCAAAGCCGGAGACCAGTATGTCATAACAACCGTAGACGGCATGCATTCGCGTCTGTCCGACTTCCCGTTCCTTGCGGGATTCCACGCAGCCCGGGCAACCCTGCGCGATGTCTATGTCATGGGGGCAGTGCCTGTCGGTCTCATCTCCGATGTTCATATCGCAGACGACGGAGATGTTGCAAAACTCTTCGATTATACCGCAGGAATAACTGCCGTCTCCGATGCACTCAGCATTCCGTTGCTCGCCGGTTCTACCCTGCGCATCGGAGGAGACATGGTGATTGGAGACAGAATGACCGGATGCGTTGGTGTGGTAGGCATTGCCTCGCACATTACCGCCCGCAGCAAAACAGCACCGGGAGATGTCCTCCTCATGACCGAAGGCTCTGGAGGCGGCACGATTTGTACGGCAGCCCTCTACTCCGGAAACGCGGACGTGGTTGACGAGACAATCAATCTCAATTTCCTCAAAGCCTGCGACCGGCTCATTCATTCGGATGTTTTCCCGCACATCCACTCCATGACGGATGTCACCAACGGCGGACTGCGCGGTGACGTCCATGAAATTGCAGAAACTGCCGGATGCACCATTGTTGTCGAGGACGAACCGCTTCGCGGATTAATCGCCCCGAAGGTACTCTCCCTCCTCGACAAACTGGGCATTGACTGCCTGGGCGTCTCGCTTGATGCACTTCTGGTCATCGCTCCCGGAAAATATGCGGATGAAATCATCCGCGTTGTCGGTGAAGCCGGCGTTGCCATGAAGAAAATCGGATTCGTCCGCGAAGGAGAAGGAGCAGCCCGCATCATCAAAGACGGAATCGAAGATGCCTTCTGCCCAAAGTTCCGCGAAGCACCCTATACCCCGCTCAAAAAAGTCGTTGACCGAAAAGGCCGGGACTTTGAAGAAATGAAACAAGGAATTGACCGCGCAGCCGATGCCGCAAAGGCAAAGAAAGAACGGATTTTAGCGCGGCTGAAATAAGGAGTATCCATGCCTCACCTCACCTGTGATTTACACATCCACACCAATGCCTCTGCTGACGGTCACTGCCCGGTAGAGCAGGTTCTCAAAACCGCAAAAGCCCGCGGGCTTGACGCGGTTGCAATCACCGATCATGACACAACAGCCGCAGCGATTCGTGCCCTCTCTTTGGAAACCGACATCTTAGTCATTCCGGGAATCGAGGTCTCAACAAAGGATGGACATGTACTGATTCTGGGAACCACAAAAGAGTACGCAGCCGGAAAGCCTGCCCGCGAAACCATTGCCGAGGCAAAGGCGGACGGATGTGTTACCATTATCCCTCACCCCTTCCACTACTTCCGCCACGCAGTCGGTCTTCGTGACAGAAAAGCCCTCAAAGAAGCGGATGCACTCGAAGCATACAACAGCCGGTATTATATCGGTACTGCAAACAGCAAAGCAGCCCGCATTGCGCGGAGATATCAAAAACCGATTACCTCCGGTTCGGATGCGCATGACTGCGAGTATGTCGGCTTTGGCGAGAACATCATTGAGGCAGACGAGCGGTCCGTAGAAGCCGTGCTTTCTGCAATCAAAGCCGGAAAAATTACCGCACGCTGTACCAAGACGCCGGTTTCCACGTACCTTCGCCAGTCGAAAAACAATGTCCGGCGAAAGATCAGACGCCGGCTTTGCCGGAGACGGTCACCATGAAACTGGCAGTTCTTGTCGGATACTTCGGGCAGGGATTTGCCGGATCACAGTTTCAGCCGGACAAAAGAACCGTTGAAGGCGAGTTTATCAAAGCCGGCATCTCCTGCGGGGCATGGACGGATGCAAAGGCTGCATCGTTTCGAACCGCGGGAAGGACGGATAAAGGCGTTTCTGCCAGACGGCAGGTAGTCTCTGTCACTCCGGAGAACCCGAAGAAGTTTATCGAGTCGATGAACTTCCATCTCCCGCCGGATATCTGGTGTACTGCGTATGCCGAAGTGGATGACGATTTTTATCCCCGCTATGCCGCAGGGGTTCGTACCTACCGCTATTTCTTCCCCTACCCGTTAGACATCGAAGCGATGCAGAAGGCAGCAGACTTCTTTGTCGGCGTGCATGACTTCAGCGGATTTTCCAAAATGGAACCGGGACGGGATCCTGTCAGGACAGTAACCGCGGCAGCGGTGTTTGCCGGCGAAAACGGTCTGCCGGTCTTTGAGGTCTCGGCAAAGAGTTTCCTCTGGAATATGGTTCGTGGCATGGCAGGAATTTTAGAAGCGGTAGGCCTTGGTCTGACACCGCCGGAAACGGTTTCCCTCCAGCTCGAATCCCCGGTATGGCGTGTCCATCCGGCATCTGCAGACGGTTTGATATTCTGGGACGCAGAACTTTCTCTGGAATTTACCCCGATGCGGCAGAGAACCGCAGTAAAACGTCAGCTTGCAGCGCGGGCAAAAGCGGCAAGAACAACTGCGGCGGCGGCCGAGGCTCTTATGGAGTGCGGACCTGATGCTTTTCTGGCAGAGGATGCCGAGCGGAATTACGGTTCGTTTACGAAAAAATAGATTTACCGGGCAGTAAGCCTTCCGGCGATTTCTTGTCCGCGGGCATGTGCGTTTTCCACACTTTCCGGCCAGGCTTTTACCCCTCCGTGTTCATCCATTCCGGCGAAGAGTACATTTTCTGTGTATGAAAATCCGGCATCATTGAACAGTGCCCGGACAACCGGGAATGCTGCATCGAACATAATCGGCAGACTCTGTCCGGAGGTGGAGAGGAAGACACCGATATGGTTTTTCAGATGTTCTTCACTGAACTGCAGTGTCTGTGTTTTGAACTTCTGTGCCCAGAGGTACTGACCGCGGTCGATGAATCCTTTCATTTCGGCGGTTACGGTCATGGAGTATATCGGGGATGCAAGTACTAAGATGTCGCATGCCATGACCTTCTCAAACACCTCTGTCAGTTCATCTTTTAAGACGCAGATGCCTTTTTTGTGACAGGCGTTGCATCCAAGACAGTTTTTGAAGGAGAGAGACGCGAGACGGATTTTTTCTGTTTTTGCCCCGGCTTTTTCTGCACCTGCAAGAAATGCGTCGAGAACCGTTTCGGTATTGCCGTTTCTCCGCGGACTGCCGTTTAGGGCGAGGATATATGTCATTGGTATATATTCTGGTCTTTTGCGGGATATATTTATGGATAGAAGAAGGGAATAAAAAAAGACTGGATGGGGAGTTTATTTTCTGTGCTGTGCGTTGAGTTCTTTGATGCCCATTGCAAACCGCTGAACTGCAGTGATATGACCAAAGAGACCGTAGATTACCAGCAGCCAGCCAAGGAAGGTCAGACCGAAGAAGATCGGATTCGGGAAGATGAACTCTGCGATACCGAGAACCGTTAAGAGAATCAGACGGTCTGCACGGCCGAGGATTCCCCCGTAGTTTCTCTTCATGCCGACAGCCTGTGCCTGCGTTCCCATGTAGGAGGAAAGAAGAACGCCGGTAATTGCAAACATGCCGATTGCCCAGGCAGGGATTGGACAGTTCCAGACCTGAACTCCCCAGACAAGAATACCGATGACGATTGCCGTATCTGCGTAGCGGTCAAACACATGGTCGAGATAGTCACCGACAGGGCTTGCAATGCCCATATACCGGGCGAGTGCTCCGTCTAAGACATCAAGGCAGGCATTTAAGACAACAAACAGCACTCCGGCAAGCGGATAGCCGAATGCGAAGAACACGCCGGCGGCAAACGCACAGAAGAGTGAGATAACACTCCACATATTCGGCGTTATCGGTAATTTTGAAAAGAACCGTGCGGTAGGGGTTAAGAACCACTGGATTTTGGGGCGAAGGGATTCAAGACTCATAAGGACATCACGTATTCCGACCAGTCAAGAGAACCAAATGAGGCAGGGATTTTTCCTTCAGCGAAGGAGATAATCAGCTCTGCTGCGGTTTCACTATCTATAGATGTGGTGTCAATTTCATATATTTGTTCTGCCGCAAATGCATCCGCTGCCTCGATTAAGATGACATCGAGTGCTTCTGCCTCAGCGTTCTCGCGGATTTTTTCTGCCGGGTATCCGCGCGGGGCAAGGCGTTCTTTGAGAACGTCCGGTCTGCAGCGAAGAATAATGATTTTTTCTGCCGGAAGGTAGTGGGCGATTGCCCCTTCCGCGTATCCTTCGAGGAACCTGTTTGCCTTTGCCCATTCTTCAACGTCAATGATGTCAGCTCCCATCTCTTCGTCATGTTCGAGAACATAGGGGGCGACTGTTGTTTTCAGGTCAAGCACATCGATTCCGCGTCTGCGAAGAGCTTCTGCAACGGAGGTCTTTCCGGTTCCGGGTGTTCCGGTGATTCCGATCAGCACAGGTTTTTCACCGCCGAAAGGAACCGTTCGTTTTCCCAGTCCGCACCAACCGAGACACGGATGTATGTCTCACCGAGACCGGGGAAGCTGGAACAGGAACGGACTAAGACGCCTGCTTTCTGGAGCTGCCTGACTGCATCATCACTTTTTATCGGTGCTGTGTTGACGAGGACAAAGTTTGCCCCGCTTGGGAGAACCGGGAAGGGGATTTCCTCTTCGAAGCGTTTTCTCCAGGAACGCACGTGGGAGACTAATGCGTTTCGGCATTCCGGGTTTTCGAGGGCGGCAGCGCCAGCGGCTTCCGAGACGCAGTTTAGGGAAAACGGCGTAACGCCTGCCATGTATGGGCCGACAAACCACTCAGGGACAAATGCATAGCCGATACGCAGTCCGGCTAAGCCGTAGACTTTGGAAAGTGTTCTGCCGATGATGAGATTCTCGTATGATAGGAGGTGATAGTAGTCTTCATCAGCAAACTCGATATATGCACAGTCGAGGAAGAGGAATCCGCTGATATTTTCGAGGATGCGTTTCACATCTTCGGCCGGGATGGTGGTGCCGGTCGGATTGTTTGGGGTACAAAGGAAGGAAAGCTTTGCGTCCTTTGCCCCTTCGATGAAGGCATCCGTGTCAATCGTGAAGTCTTCTTTTGCCGGGATGTTGACAATTTCTGCAGATGCCGCTTTTGCGGCAAGGCCGTAAACGGAAAACGTTGGAGAGGCAACGGCAACTTTGTCTCCCGGGGCAACAACTACCCGGATAACTGTTTCAATTACGCCGTCCATGCCCGATCCGGACACTACAACCGGTGCATCGTAGATGTGGCGGCGGATTGCTTCGCGAAGCAGTGCGGATGACGGATCCGGATAGCGGTTGATATCATTGAGTGCCGAGACTGCTGCTTTGCGGATTTCCGGGGACGGTTCAAACGGGTTTTCGTTGGATGCGAGTCTGGCGATTTTTTCAAACCCGGTTTCCTCGGCTATGTCTTTTGCGGAGGCCGCATAGACATATCCTTTGCCGTTATATTCCGAGCGTATCTGCGGCTTCATTGATTACCTCAACTGCACGGGCGATTTCTTCGTTGGAGATGACAAGCGGAGGGACAATGCGGATGTTTCCATCGGCAGCCACGTTAATCAGAACTCCGTTCTTCTGACATTCAGCAGAAAGTTCTGCGGCTCTGTCGCCGATAGTAAATCCGACCATTAAACCTCTGACACGCGGGTTGAAGCGTGCAAGTCCTTCGCGGAAGAGTTCGCCTTTCATTGACACCTCCGGCAGGACGGATTCGATGACATCGTATGTTGCAAGACCTGCGGCACAGGCAATCGGCCCTCCGGCAAAAGTACTGCCGTGCTCGCTTCTGGTAAACTCTAAGCCTTCGCGGGCGATGATGGCTCCCATGGGAAATCCTGAGGCGATGCCTTTTGCAAGAGAGATGATGTCCGGCTGTACTTTGCTGTGCTGGAATGCAAACCACTCGCCGGTTCTGCCCATTCCTGTCTGGACTTCATCGACAATCATGAAAGCTCCTGCATCGTCACAGATGTCGCGGACTCCGGGAAGGAAGTCGTCATTTGGGATAATAACTCCGCTCTCTCCCTGGATTGGTTCGAGAATGACGGCAGCGGTTTCTTTGTTTACCAGCTCTTTGAGACCTTCGAGGTCTCCGTATTCTGCAAAGCTGCAGGGTGTTCCAAGCGGCTCGAACGGCTCGCGGATTGCCGGTTTGTGGGTAACTGCAAGCGATCCGATGGTTCTTCCGTGGAAGTCGTGGGCAAAGGAGACAAAGTTTTTGCGGCCCAAACGTACACGGGCAAGCTTCATTGCCGCTTCGTTTGCCTCTGCTCCGCTGTTTCCGAAAAAGACTTTTCCCATGCCGGATGCTTTGGAGAGCTTTTCTGCAAACTCCGCCTGACCTTCGACATAGTAGAGGTTTGAGCAGTGAATTAATTTTTGTGCCTGAGAGCAGACAGCCTCTACCACTTTCGGGTGGCAGTGACCGGTACTGCAGACAGCAATTCCTGCAACGAGGTCAAGATAGGACTTTCCTTCGTCATCAAAGACCGTACATCCTTCTCCTTTGACAATCTGCATCGACCGTCCGAAGCAGGGCATGAAATATTGAGCGTCAAGTTCTTTGTACGTCATATCAGTGCTTTCCAATTTTTCTCAAATCGCATACCAGGCACCCCCTCTCCGGCGTGCGGTTCTGCGAGCCTTAGCCCTGATATATTGGGATTGTGAAATATTAAATTCTCTGAGTGTCTCCGGGTGCGGAAGAAATTTCCAGTCTCGCTCGTCCCGTCTTTTGGATTGCTCATCTCCTGGTACGGTAAACATTTTTGATATAGTACGGCCAATATATGAGGATATGAAAATCCTTGTTGCCGGAGGGGGCGGACGAGAACACGCAATCGTATCTGCTCTTTGCAGAAACAGCGATGTTGAACTCTACAGCGTTATGGGAAAGAAGAACCCGGGAATCGCAAAACTTGCAAAGGAAGTATTCCTCCACGCTGAAACCGATGTGGAAGCAGTTCTTGACTTCGCCAAAAAACACCAAATCAAATATGCCGTAATCGGCCCTGAGGCTCCGCTTCAGGCAGGCTTAGCCGATGCACTTACCGCTGCCGGAATCGGCTGCGTTGGTCCGAAGAAGGCAGCAGCCAGAATCGAGACCGACAAGGGATTCTGCCGCGAGCTGATGCAGAAGCACGGAATCGCCGGATGTCCGGGATATAAAATCTGCAAAACGCCGGAAGAAGCAGCCGAATATATCAAATCCTACGAAGGAGAACTGGCTGTCAAACCAACAGGACTTACCGGCGGAAAAGGCGTTAAGGTCATGGGTGAGCAGGTTGACAGAGACGGAGCTGTCGAGTATGCCTTAACCCTCAAAGACCAGGAAATCATCTTAGAAGAACGCCTCCTTGGCGAAGAGTTCACGTTAATGGCATTCACTGACGGAAAAACTCTTGTCCCGATGCCGCTTGTTCAGGATCACAAACGTGCATTCGAAGGCGATGTCGGACCAAACACCGGCGGTATGGGTTCCTATTCTCTCGAGACGCAGAAATTCCCGTTCGTCTCTGACGCAGACTATGATGCAGCATTCACTATCATGAAAGAGACTGTTGCCGCTCTTGCAAAAGAGGGATGCCCGTATCAGGGAATCCTCTACGGTCAGTTCATGAACACGAGAGACGGCCCGAAGGTCATTGAGTTCAATGCACGCTTCGGAGATCCGGAAGCAATGAACGTCTTAACCCTTCTCGACTCCGATTTCGCAGCAATTGCCGAGCACATCGCAGAAGGATGCCTCAGCGAAGCTGACGTCTCCTTCGCAAAGAAGGCAACCGTCTGTAAATATATTGTGCCTGCAGGATATCCGGATGCCCCGCACGCGGGAGATCCGATTACAACAGGCGCTGCTGACAATACCGTTCTCTACTATGCAAACGTTATCGAGAACGAATCCGGCATGTTAGAGACCATCACCTCCAGAACTATGGCATACGTTGGCGTCGGCGACAGTCTTGAAGAGGCAGAGAAATACGCAGAAGCCGCATGTAAAAATGTCAGCGGAAACGTCCGCTACAGAAGCGACATTGGAACCGCCGCACTCTTTGCCAAGCGCATTGCCCACATGGACGAGCTCAGGAAGTAATTATGAAGGATTTTCTCTCTATCTCAGACCTCACCCCTGAGGCATATGAAGACATCTTAACGCTTGCCGCACGTATGAAGCGCCAGCGTTCCGCAGGAATTCCGCACCCGTACCTTGCCGGAAAAACCCTTGGTATGATCTTCGAGAAGGCATCAACCAGAACCCGTATCTCGTTTGATGTCGGCATGCACGAGCTTGGAGGGTATGCCCTCTACTTAAACTCCAAGGATACTCAGCTTGGACGCGGAGAAACTGTTCCGGACACTGCACGTGTCATGTCCCGTTTCCTGCAGGGTGTTATCATGCGTACCTATAAGCATGAGACGATTACCGAGTTTGCAAAGTACGCAAGCATTCCGGTCATCAATGCGTTATCCGATAAGGAACACCCGTGCCAGATTATGGCTGATTCGCTTACGCTGAAGGAGAAGTTCGGCGAGCTTGACGGTCTTCGCATTGCCTGGATTGGTGACGGAAACAATGTTGCAAACTCTCTTATCATGGCATCAGTGCAGACCGGTATGGAGATTGCAGTCAGCACTCCGAAGGGATATGAGCCGGACTTAGGTGCTGTTGATTTCGCAAGAGAGAACGGCGGAAAGGTTGTGTTCTATGACAATCCGGTTGATGCTGTCTCTGATGCTCATGCAATCTACACGGACACCTGGATTTCGATGGGTGAAGAGGATATCAAGGACGAGAAGCTCAAAGACTTTGTCGGCTACCAGTTAAACATGGATTTATTACAGAAGGCTGCAGATGATGCAATCGTTCTCCACTGTCTTCCGGCACACAGAGGCGAGGAGATTACTGATGAGGTCATCGATTCGATGCAGAGCGGTGTCTGGGATCAGGCAGAAAACAGACTGCACGCACAGAAAGCTGTTCTTGTCCGTCTGATGAATAATGAGCTCTAAGACTGCAGCAGAGTTTTCCCGTATCGGCCGCCGGCTGTTTTCCGAGCATTTGGTCGGCGGAAACTTCGGGAATATGAGTGTTCTCACACCGGAAGGGTATTTTATTACCCGGACGGGTTCTTATCTTGATGCAGATCCGGCGGAGATTGTTCTGATGCCGAGAAACGGCAGAATGACGCCCGGAGCTTCGAGCGAGTGGCGTGTTCATACTGCAGTCTACAATGCAACCGAGCACGAGGCAATTGTGCATGCTCACCCAAAGCATGCTGTTGCTTTGTCTCTTCTGTACGATTCTATCAGAACTGTTGACAGCGAGGGGCAGCTTTTCGCATCAGAGATTCCGGTGGTCGAAGGTGCGTGCGGCACTCAGGCTTTGGCTGATGCGGTGGCCGAGGCTCTTTGTTCGTCTAAGGTTGTTATTGCAAAAGGGCATGGTACGTTTGCGGCAGGTAAGTCTTTGGATGAGGCGTATCTTTTTACGTCGCTTGCGGAGCACTGCTGTCAGGTTCTGTATCTGTTAAAGACGATGCAGTAACTCTGTATCATCTCTTCTTTTTTTTTGAGTTTACTTAGATTGAAGCCGCATTAGTAACCACGTCTGCGGGCAAAAACAAAAAAGAAAAAACCCTCACGGCACAAAAACCGCAAGAGAAACAACTGTCGTCCAAAGCCCGTCAGAACAGACAGCAGACGCACTCACATTACTCGTCTTAATTATCTTCCCGCTTGCAAGATATGCCTGTTCCCGCTCATCCCAGGCAGCCTTTGGATCAATATCAATATTCATCAGCGAGCCAAGCATCGTCGCTGCCAGATCCTCCGCATGAATGCCGCACTCCTCCTCTGTTATCCCGGCTGCATGATGCTCAGACAAAAATCCGTGATGTCCCTGTTCAAAAGGCGGCACTGCAAGACCAACGGACGCGGAAATCACCTCTCCTTTCACATCCGTCTCCGCCCGCGCCATCACACAAAACACAATCTCGCCCGCATGAAGCTCTGACAACCCCTCCTCTCTTGACACAATCCGGGCATTCGGCGGCATAATAGAAGACACAGTTACCAGATTAAACGGAGACACATGAGCGTCGCGCAGAGCCATCTCGAACGAAACAAGCTTCTCTTTGTGGACACCGACGCCCTTCGTGAAAAATACCTTCGACGGGACAAACATTTGTTCTCATTAAATCACCCTGAGATAATATAATGCCTTTGTTTCTTCGAAGAGAAATCATCATTTGCCCATGCGCTTAGATGGGTTTAATTATCCTCCAACCAAAGAATACAGATTATCTATCCCCAGGTGTAGGGGTGGAATATATACAAAACAGGTTGATAGAATGGCGGATTCTGTAGTTGACAGTATTTTAGCGGCCCGCTACTTCCGCGCAGGCGAAACCTCCTTCGAAGACGTCTGCCGGCGCGTAGCAAACGCACTGGGTGAAAGCCCGGAAGAAACCGAAGAGTACTTCCAGGCAATGATGAGTTTATCCTTCCTTCCAAACTCACCAACCCTCATGAACGCGGGAACTCCATTAGGACAGCTCTCCGCATGCTTTACTCTTCCCGTAAACGACTCTCTGCCCGAGATTTTTGACGCAATCCGCTGGGGTGCCATCATCCATCAGTCCGGAGGCGGTACCGGATACAACTTCTCCCACTTACGTGCCGAAGGCTCTCCGGTACGCTCCACCGATGGTGTCGCATCCGGACCGGTATCTTTCATGCGCGTCTTCAACTCTGCAACTGACGTAATCAAGCAGGGAGGCAGAAGACGCGGAGCCAACATGGGTATCTTAAACGTCTGGCACCCGGATATCATGAAGTTCATCAACAGCAAAGCCAAAGAAGGCGACTTCTCGAACTTCAACATCTCGGTCATGGTCTCTGACGAGTTCATGCAGAAGGTAGCAGACGGCAAACTCAACGACGTCTGGGTAACCGACAACGCAGGCACCGAAGTCACCGTCAAAGAAATCTGGGACGGAATCGTTGAAGGTGTCTGGAGAAACGGAGAACCGGGAATCTTATTCTACGACACAATCAACAACAAGAACCCGACCCCGCAGCTTGGCCCAATCGATACCACCAACCCGTGCGGAGAACAGCCGCTTCTCCCGTTCGAATCCTGCGTTCTTGGAAGTATCAACCTCTCCAAGTTCGTTGCAAACGGCGGAATCGACTTTGTCCGCCTCGACCGCATGGTTCAGATGGCAATCCGCTTCCTCGATGCAGTCATCACCAAAAATGTCTTCCCGATCGAAGAGATTAAGGAAGCCACCAACCGCACAAGAAAAGTCGGTCTCGGCTTAATGGGCGTCCACGACGCAATGCTGATGCTTAGAATCCCCTACGACTCCGAAGAAGGACGCAAGTTCTGTCAGGACATCATGAAGCGCGTCAACGACGTCGCAGTTGATGAGTCCATCCGTCTTGGAAACGAAAAGGGAACCTTCCCTGCATACGAAGGCAGTATCTGGGACAAACAGGGCATCATCATGAGAAATGCCGCCCTTACCACCATTGCCCCGACCGGCACCATCTCGCTTCTTGCAGGATGTTCCTCCGGTATCGAGCCGGTCTTCTCCTACGCCTACACCAGAAGAAACACTGTTGGAAAAACCTTCGTCCTTGTCCACCCGTACTTCGAAGCAGAACTCGCAAACGTCCTCTCCGCTATGGGCTACACCGGAAAGGCAGCAGAGGAGAAGCGTCAGGAAGTCATCGACCATGTTCACGAGACAGGAACCGTTCAGGACGTTGCCTGGCTTCCGTCCTCCTTTAAGGCCGTCTTCAAGACCGCTCTTGACATCGGATGGAAAGACCATGTGTTAATGCAGGCAGCCTTCCAGAAGTATGTCCATGCATCCATCTCCAAGACCATCAACATGCCGGTCTCTGCAACCAAAGATGACGTTGCCCGCGCAGTTCTTCTTGCATGGCAGGAAGGAATCAAGGGCATGACTCTTTACAGAACCGGTTCCCGAGAAGATGTCGTCTTAGCACTCGAGAAGAAAGAGGAGAAAAAGGAAGAGCCGAAGGCAGAGGAAAAGCCTGTTCCGCAGGTAATGCAGTCCTTAGACTTCATCCGCCCGCGCGAGATGAGCGGAAGAACCTTCCTCGCACAGTCCGGATGCTGCCGTCTCTACATCACCGTCAACACCACTGTTGAAGGAAAACCGATGGAAGTCTTCATCAGAACCGTTGGTGCAGGCTGTGAGGCAAACAGCAACGCACTCGGCCGCAGTATCAGTACCGGTCTGCAGAACGGTGTCCCGTACGAGAAGTTCGTCAAGCAGTTCGCAAAGGTTCACTGTGTCTCTGCAATCAGAAACAAGAACTCGGAAGGTATGTCCTGTGCGGATGTTGTTGGAAAGTGTATTGAGCTTGCCGCAACCAACCAGACCATTGCAACCTTAGACAACTGGTCCATCTCCTCTCCGGCACCGGAAGAGAAGAAGACGGTAAACCCGTGTCCGGAGTGCGGAGAACCGCTCGACTTCGGCGAGGGATGCAACATGGGCATCTGCAAACACTGCGGATGGTCCGGCTGCAGCTAAACAGATACCTGTCAACCTATTTTTTTGAAAAAAGCGGTGGTGAGAAAATACCGGATTTTCCGGTTATTCTGCTGCGTAGTGAATCAGTTCTGATGCCGGAACGAGTTTTCCTTCCTCGTTGATTTCCGAAACCGCCCCGTGTCCGCAGCAGATAAGCAGCTTCTTTCCGTTCTTCTTCAACTCTGCATCAAGCTCTCCGGCAAGACGGGTTAACTCCTTGCGCTCGGTTCTGGCAATCTCACTGTCCACATTGACCGAACCGATCATCGAATCTGCAATCGAACAGTAGTCTGCACGCTCTTTGGAAAGCGTTGCAAAGTTGATGAACGCATCGCTTGTAAACAGCAGCCCAAGGTTCGGCTCGAACAGCAAAAGCTGTCCTGCAATATGTCCGCCGAGACTCTCCCAGACCTCAAACTCCATACCGGCAAACTGAATTCTCTCCAGAATCGGAAACATTCCCCGCATACCGATAACCTCTGTACCGCACTCGATGACTTTGTCCGGGACATTCATACGGGACATCGTGTTGATTGTGGTGGTATAGAACTTCTCTAAAAGCTCTAAATCATTTATCGAGCCGTGGTTTCTGGTGCCTGAGTCAAGAAGCGCCTTGGTTACCGGGTGCATTAACGGCATCATTTTGAAGTATCCGGAAGCCCCGCAGTGGTCAGCGTCCCCGTGCGTACAGATAACAACACGGGTATCAAAGAAACCGTCAACACCAACCTTCTCAAGCATCTTGTCGCAGTCATGGAAGAAACATCCGTATCCGGTGTCGAGAACCATCTTTCCGTCTTCGCCTGCATCAAAGATATTGAGATTTCCGCCGCCTGGAAGCTGGAAGGAGTAGAATGTGATGTTATTGGTGAGTTTGAATTTCTGGTAATCGGCGGTAAAGTTCCTGCCGGTATTTGCTTTCAGGTAGTCGCCGATTCCTTTCACCAGTGCGAGGTAATCTTCTCCGGAAATGCCCTGGGCAGAACGGATTTTAATCGCTTCCTCTCCTTCTTTTACATATTCATGCAGCTCTTTTTTGGTGAGCGGGGAGAGATAGGGGGCAACTTTTGCCATAAATTCTCTGGTGAAGTATTCGGGATTCATAGATGAGGAAAAATATTTGTGCTAATGCCTTATCTATTTGTGTATAATCAGGAGAATGTTGAATCCCAAAATACGTTTACACATCCACTAACTCCTCTCTTTTCTGTATCTCAACAATCAATAAAACACGAATCCACACGAATCGACACGAATCGCGTGCCTATTCACGGCTTCTTTCCCCGCTTATCGCGGGGAGCCGCGACCGTGCGGCAGTTCCGCGATAAGCGGAACTAAACTGCCGCCTTTAGAGGTCGCGATTCGTTTTGATTCGTGTGGATTCGTGTTTCTCGAGTAATGGGGTGATAATGATAATACAAACATGATTCATAATCTGGATTGGCTGAACAATATTCACATCAAATATTTGCAGATATAATTTTGTAAAGATTTCAAAAAATCTAAACCATCTACGAAGATTATTTTCAAAACAAATGGATAATATCAGTTAGATTGGATAAAAATGTGTAAACGTATTTTGTGATTCCACAGTATAATCAGGAGAAAAAAAAAGTTAGTTGACCGTAATCCAGAGGTGGAGGTGACGGTATGCGGTATCCATCTTTTCCTCTGCGGATGCGGTCTCAGCCGGGACTGTTCCCTCGTAGAGCAGGAACTCTAATCTGTTGTATCCGGTATCTTCAATCGTAAAGAAGTATTCTTCCAGATAGGTCGTACCTTCCGGAACGGTCACCGTAAAGCGGTCAAGCATTTTGCTTGCATGGATAACGGATTTTTCTGCTTCGGTGTCCCATTCTGCATTCATCAGCAGTGCTTCGACCGTGTATGTCACATCACGGTATTCATGGTTTCCAATTCCAATCCAGACAAACTGCTCGGTTCCGGCAGCAAACTCCTCCGGATAATCGTCTGCCATCTTATCGGCCCCTAAGACATAGAACTCAGTAAACTTCTCCCCGTCTTTCGGGAAAGCGATTACACAGACTGTTGTAACAACCGCAGCCAGAATGGCGATGATTAAGATGATGGAAAGTGCCTTATCGAATTTACCCTGTCCTTTCGGGAAAAGCTCCTCTTTGAGAGTCGGCTTTACCCGTTCGAACGGGACTTCGAATGCTGCATCCTTTGGAAGCCGTGCTCTTCTGAAGACGGTTACCGCCATCATAATCGCGGTGAAGAGAACAAGGGAAATGACGATTGGATTAAGACGGATTCCAAACGGCGTATAATTTAAGAGCAGGCCGATTAACGGAACTACCGCAATCGAAAGACCGATGGAAAGCGCGAATCGTTCGATTCCGTCAATGGATTGTTTCTCCGGGAAAAGGGCTGCAATCAGTACGTAACCGGGGATGAACAGGATAACCGGAACGGTCAGAACTACCCGGACAAAGGTCTCGTTTATGACCGGGACATAGATGGAGGCTATCGCCAGAATCAGCCAGACGGCAATTACCAGCAAATCCTTTGGGATGCGTTTCGATACTGCCTGCTGTGCAGTATTCTCATTCTCTTCCATAGTGATATTATGTTTCTCTTCACACCATATCAATCTTCACAAAACCTGATGCTTATCTTCTCATACAGCATACATAGTATCTGCTTATGGGAGTAGTCGAAGATATCAGCCGTGCCGCCGACCGATTAACAGAAGCGGACGCTGTCTCTCTTATCTCCCATATCGATGCGGACGGCATTACCAGCTTTTCCATTATCAGTCAGGCACTCGCCCGCGAAGGAGTGCCGGTAAAACCGGTCTTCGTTCGCCAGTTAGAGCCGATGACCGTCCCGCACATCCCAAAAGACGACACCCTCAAAGTTTTCACCGACTTAGGTTCAGGTCAGCAGGGACTTCTTGAAGAAGCAGGAATCAATCCCGACGATGTCGTAATTCTCGACCATCACGTAAGCCAGCCGGCACCAAACGGCACAGAGTACTTTGAGGTAAACTCGCAGTTCTACGGAGAAGACTACCACAAATGCAGCGCTGCCGGAATCACGTATCTGGTTGCCCGCCGGATGAATCCGGAAAACACCGACTTATCCAAACTCGCCGTTGTCGGCAACGTAGGCGACATGATGGCAAGAGAAACCGGCAGGCTTACCGGAATCGCCCACTGGATTGCAGAGGATGCCGAAGCAAACGGCCATCTGAAAATGGTTCAGGGATTAAACTGCTATGGGCTTTCTACCCGCGCGCTTCACTTATCTCTTTCCAACTGCGATGATCCGGTAATCCCGGGAATCTCCGGCAAGCCTGCAAAAGCGATTGAGTTCCTCTGCCGGATTGGCATTTATGACACCCCGTCTGCTGCACGAACATTCGAAGAACTCTCAGAAAGCGAGGCTCGAAAGCTCTCAAGCAATGTTGCCGAACAGATGATTGCAAACGGCGAATCTGTCGAGCGGCTCTTTGCCGAACAGTACTTCTTCTTTGACGAAGCGGAAAAAACCCCGCTTCGAAACGCCTCAGAGTATGCAACGATGCTCAACGCATGCGGAAGATGGGCAAAGCCTGCAATTGGTGCTGCCGTTTGTGCCGGCGACCGCGGAATTCACTACCGCGAAGCAGAACACATGCTCAGACATCACAGAAGCATGATCCGGGAGCTTTGCGAGTACATCTTAGAGACCGGCGTTGAAAGACGCGGCCCCATTCAAACGATTAACATTGGAGACAGATACCCGGACACCATCGTTGGAATCGGGGCAGGAATGGCTTTATCGAAACTCAACACAAACAAGCCCATTCTGGTACTCTGTGAAGTTGCAGACGAACCTGACTTTTTAAAAGCCTCCATGAGAACCTATGAAAAAGTTCTGCGCCGCGGTGTTGATTTGCAGGATGCATTATGCACTGCGGCCGCAGAATTCGGCGGTTCAGGCGGAGGGCATAATATTGCAGCGGGCGCATATATACCTAAAGGATGCGAAGATGATTTCATCAGAAGAGTTAGCGAACTTATCCAAGCCCAGCTTGACGCGCGTTAGACGAATTGCTGATTTCCAGTTCGGCCGCGGAGCAGGCGAGGCACTTTTCCCTGACGAGGTTACCTTCTCGTACTCGAACACAAAGCGTGTCAGATACGTAAACCTCGGAAAGGAACGCCTGGTAACAGTCCGCGCAAATGACGGCCGCTTCACTCTCGGATACCCGGGGGCAAAGCGTCTGCACGAGTTCCTGCCGAAACCGGAGAACCGCGTTGTCGTCATGGAAGAGGCAGTGCCTTTTATCGCAGACGGGAAAAATGCAATGGCAAAACATGTAATCTCTGCTGACGGGAAGATTTTAGCCGAAGATGAAGTGTTTGTCGTTGATGAATCGGATAATCTGATTGCGACCGGCATGGCTGTTCTTGCCGGCTGCGAGATGCTTGGATTTAACTTTGGAACAGCAGTAAAAGTACGACAAGGAGTAAATAAAAAATGATGCCGGGAATTAACCCAAAACAGATGAAAGCTGCCATGCGCAAGATGGGCATGCAGATGAACGAAATCGAGAACGTCACTAAGGTTGTTGTCTATACCGCAAGCGGAAACTATGTTTTCGAGGATGCACAGGTCGTTGGAATCACCATGCAGGGCCAGACCTCATACCAGTTAACCGGAAATATGCACTTCGAGGAAGCGGAAATCGAGATTCCGGACTCTGATGTGGAACTTGTTGCATCCCAGACCTCTGTCTCTCCGGAAGCTGCTCTTGCTGCATTAAAGGAGTGCAAGGGAGATATCGCAGAAGCTATCCTTAAACTCACTGCAGTATGATTGGAAACCGCAGGGTAATTCTTCGCGGAAACAACCGCGAGTACTATGTACGCCTTGGAGAGGGGAAGCTTTCGACCGATTTAGGCATGGTTGACTTGTCAGAAGCCGCAAACCTCGAGGACGGAGACACTGTTCTCACCCATCTGGGAAAACCGTTTACGGTTCTCCTGCCGAAGGCAACTGACTTTTTCTCGCACGGAAAAAGAACCGGCGCTCCGATGATGCCGAAAGACATCGGTATGGTTATGGCATACACGGGAATGTGCAGCCGAGACCGCGTACTCGATGCGGGAACGGGTTCGGGTATTGCTGCAATCTTTTTCGGCGGCTGTGCAAAAGAGGTTGTAACCTGCGAGGCACGCGAGGACTTTTCCAAAGTTGCAGCAGGAAATATTGCTGATGCCGGTCTTGACAATGTCGAGACAAGAGCCTGCGATGTTTTGGAAGTCACCGACGGTCCGTTTGATATCGTGCATCTCGATATGCAGATTGACGAGCGTCATGTGGAACATGCCTACAGTCTCTTAAAGACAGGCGGATACTTTGCAACATACACTCCGTTCCTCGAGCAGACGTTTATTGTGATGGATACCGCAAAGCGTCTCTTCGGTGAAGAGGCTGTGCAGACCGTTGAATGCATGGAACGTGAATTAACCAGAGGCAAACGCGGCACGCGTCCTTCGACCAGAGTTGGTCACACGGGCTATCTGACGATTGCCCGGAAAATATAATTGCGGATTTCTCCAATCCGTATTTTTGAAATGGTGATGTCTGACATCACCGGTTTTGCATCCTTCCTCTTCTGTCCGCATGCAAAAACCCTTTCACGAAAAAAAAACGCAGGGAAAAATCCCTGTTTTTTACGCCAGCAGTTCTCTGATAACAGATACCAGCGTATTTACTTCGCTTTCCGTATTATAGAAGGAAAGCGTTGCCCGAACCGTACCCTCGGATGCACCAAGCCGTCTCATCAGCGGTTCTGCACAGTGCATGCCGGAACGGACGGCAATTCCGTGTTCTTCGTCAAGCCAGGCGGAAACCTCGTGCGGATGCACTCCGTTGACGGAAAACGAGACTGCCCCCACCCGTGCATTCGCATCACGGCATGCATACACCGTTACGCCCTCGATTTTTTCCAGGCCTTCGATGAGCAGATCTGTGAGTTTTCTCTCGCGGGCTGCAACCGCATCCATTCCCAGGCCTTCCAGATAATCGACAGCCGCACCTAAACCAATGCCGCCGGAGATGTTCGGCGTCCCGGACTCATACTTCGCATAGCCCTTTGCCGGAACATACCCGTCGTCAGATACACTCTCAACCATACCGCCTCCAAGAAGCAGCGGCTCGAGATTTGCCTCCTTCATCCAGAGAACACCCGTTCCGGTCGGCCCAAACATCTTGTGTCCGGAGAAGACATAGTAGTCCGCACCAATCGCCTCGACATCAACTTTCATGTGCGGAACTGCCTGTGCTCCATCGACACACAGGGCAGCTCCTGCTTCCTTACAGAGTTTTCCAATCTCTGCAACCGGGTTTACCGTTCCGGTGACATTGGACGCATGAGTGACTGTGACAAGCCGGACAGACGCATCCTCTTTCAGGATTCTGCGCAGCTCATCCATATCAAGCGTGAAATCCTCTTTGATTCCGACAACTCTGACGTTGACGCCGTTTGCCTTGAGTGCCCGCCACGGGAGAAGGTTTGAGTGATGCTCGAAAATCGTCAGAACAACCGTATCTCCTGACTTAAACGGGAAACCGCGGGCAACCATGTTTAATGCCTCGGTTGAGTTCCGGGTAAAGACAATCGTTCCTGCCTCGCCGTTGATGAACCGTGCAGCCTTCTGGTGAGCATGCCAGTACTTCTGGGTTGCAATCTTCGAAAGCCGGTGAACACCGCGGCCGACATTTGCCCGGAAGTTCTGGTCGAATGCCGCTGCCGCATCAATTACCGGAGTAGGAGAAAATGCCGTTGCTCCGTTATCCATGTAGATGATGTCTCCAATCATCGGGAAGTCAGCCCGAACCTTTTCGATGTCGATCTCCGGGACGTCTGCTGCGGTGTCGTCTACCAGATCTTCTCTCTGGTGTTCCGGCATTAAGTGGGCAACAGATGCCGGAGTGCTGCGCTTTACCGGCTTTTCGGTCAAGTCCAAGCCGGTTTCGCGGACGAGCTCTTTCATCTTCGGCGGAAGCTCTTTCCACCGCCACAGTCCCCAGGAGATAAACTCCTGCGGCAGTCCGCGGTCGCCTGCCCAGCGAAGTAAAAACTCATCCCAGCGCTGTGCCATCTCCGGATGGGTTTTGTGCATTGTTTCCTGTTCGGCTTCAAGCATGGCAGGACATAAGTAGCAGCCGATTCTCTCATATCCCATCTCGTAGAGCGGATTGTAGGGAATCTCCCTGAGCCAGAGGTAGAAGAAGACATCCAGTGCTCTCCATGAGCGAATCGGCGAGATGTTGAGCTGTAACGGGTTGTTCGGGTTCTGGGTTACTGCTTCGAGTTCTGCTCTGTTCCATGACTCGTACCAGCGGTTGCCCTGAACGGTTAAGCATTCGCCGGTTTCGTTTAAGTGAACCTTTAACGGATTGAGTTTTAAGAGTTTACAGCACCAGCGGTGGTCTTTGGCAGGCGGGCCTGCTTTTTCAACAGCCTGCCAGAAGTTTCCGGCTTTGCTGATGAACGCAACGTTCTGGGATTTTACAAACTCAATGGTCTCCGGGAACTCAAGTCCGGTGTCGATGAAGAATGCCTTCTCAACGCCGGCTTTCTGTGCGATGTGCCAGACGGCCGTGCTGTCCTTTCCGCCGGAGAATGAACAGTTGATTGTTGGTTTGAGGCTTAAATTCTGGCGGATTTCACGGACTGCGGTACGCTCCATGTTCTTTAGGTGGAATGCGTTTTTGGCTACTGCGTCATCCCATGTCGGGTTTGGAAGCTGTTTTGCCGGTTCGACCGCTCCCAGCTCTTTGATTTTGAGAGAACCGCCTTTGAGAATTCCGGTTCCGTACTTTGATTTGTAGCGGACAATTACCACTCCGTCCTCGATTTCCTGCGGTTTTACGGCAATCTTTTTGCCTCCCAGACGTCCTTCGGGAACAGAGACTGCAGCGTCTTCTAATCTGACGATTCCGCGGTCGGCTTTTCCAATCAGCCAGGGAAGAGCCTCTGCTTCGATGTCAAGCGAGAACCGCCGCTTTGACTGGTCAAAGCTGAGCCATGCAAACCGTACGCCGTTTGCGATGATTAAGTCATTTCTGTCCATTCCGCCTGCTTTGTTTAAGACAAGGATGTTTGGGAGGGTGACTTTCTCTCCGAAGCGTTCCTGAATTAAGCGGAGGATTAATGCGTAATCCGCCTGTAAGGCAGGGCGGACATCGTAGGGCTGCTGGAGGTCGATTTTAATCGAATCGGTTTTGCAGGCACAGGTTTTTGCTAAAAGCGGTATGTTGCAGACAGGACACCAGTAGAGCTGTTTCATGAGCTTTGCTCTGATGCTGTCTTTTCTGGTGACTTCGCGTCCTAAGGATTTTGGTTTTTCCCTTGGTGCGGTTTTTTTGTGTTCCGGCTTTCGTTTTTTCTGCCGGTACTTTGGAGGTCTGTATTCGTGCGGCACAGTTGTGTATATATTTGGGTGTTTTTGCATAAGCCTCTTTTGTGCAGCGTGCGTATAGTATTGGTATTATGGGAATTAATCCGGTGCCGAGATTACGTGAGGGGGCAACTCCTGAAGATATGACCTGGAATGAGCGGTTTTATTACTGTCTGCAAAAGCCGTTCTGGTTTATTGCAGGGGTTGTGGTGTTTGGTATTTTGGTGCTGGTCTATTCGGTTCAGGGGCAGGTTGGCGATCTGCTTGATGTTGCGGTTCTTTTAATCTGGGGTATCGGGATTGTGTATCTTCCGGCCGCACTTCCGGTGTCGATTATTTATGCGACGGTTCTTGGATTTATGTACCGGAAGTAGCTGCTGACAGCAGGGCTTCCCGTTTTTTTATTCGTTTCGGTGTTCCCGTACGATTTTTTCTGCAAGCCGGTAGCGCCAGCAGTGTCCATCGCGTTCCCGTTTGAGGATGCCTGACTTTCCCATGGATGCGATATGCCGGAAGAGGGTGTTTTCCTTGATGCCGGTTTTTTCTGCGAGTTCTTTTCTCGAGAGCCGCGGGGTTTCCAGGAGGATTTTGATGATGTCTGCTTTGATTGGATTTTCGAGGTTTGCTGCAAGGGCTGCTTTGTCTTTTTCGTAAGCAAAGGTGTGGAGGTAGTAGCGGTTGTATCCTCCTTCTTTATGGACGGTTACTATGCCTTTTTCTGCGAGTGTCCGTATATGGTAGGTGACTGCCCCCCGTGATCCGCCGACTGTTTCTACGATTTTGCAGAGCTGGGCTCCGGGGTTTGCCTGAAGGCAGGCGGTGATTTTTTCCGGAAGCGGGGATTGGGGTTTGGTATTGCGATTGGGGGATGAACGGAGGGCGGGCATGTGTTGATAAAATTATATTTTGTTATTTCAATTTAACTGTATTCATCATATGGGTAAATGTTGCAGAATAGATTGGTGTATGCCGGTGTTTTCCGGCTTTGTTTCGATTCTGCACGCGTGCCGGTCAGGCAGGATGGTATATGAAGGTAATTGTAATCAAAACAAGTAAATTTACTGAAACCATTGCAGAGTTATGTGCTGCTGCAGACAGAAAGAGAGAATAGCCGAAAACCCGCGTTTTTCCACAGCGGCGGCACCCGGGGTGCGGTATTCTCTGATTTTCTTATTTTGCCGGTAATTTCCGGCAGTTTATTCTTCTATCAATGCCCGGATCAGGTATTCCTCGATTACGAGGCATACCCAAAGAAGGCAGAAGAGTGCTTTTCTGATGAGCGGTTCGCAAAGAAAATCCAGTATTCTGTCGCGAAGGTTATGCAGTTCCGCCGAGCGCAGTCTGCGTATCAGCCCATGCTTCAAGTGCTGCTTTGGTTTCGTCTTTGGCGAATCCGGAGATGAGCATGTATTCTCTGGTGATGGTGACGTTGAAGGTGTCGTCTCCAATCGCACAGGAGTATCTGACACTCCAGTTGTCTTCGTCTTCGTCGCGGGAGGCGGAAGCCCCGATTCCAGCGGCAGTTTCTGCGGTTTCGTTTCCGGCAAGGTACGGGGTGAAGGATTCGAACTGGTCTTTGTCTGCTGCGGTGAAGGTGAGGTATCCCTTGTCGTTTGCGTCAGCGTCAAAGTAGTCGATTCTTGCTTTGTAGGTCTCATTGCTGCGTTCCCGCTTGGTAAGTCCCATGGTCTGGTCTGCGGCAAATGCGGCAAGAGTTTCTTCGAAGGTTTCGAGGTCTGCGATTTTGTCGTAGGTTCTTTTTGCGTTTCTGGAGACGGAGGTCTCCTCAAAGTTAGATGTCATTTTGATTTTCTCCTGAAAGGGGAGACGGAATGGAAAAAAGGCGGTTTGGTTTTAGAGAGAAAGGGTGGCCTTTTTGCATTCCGCTTCCCTTTCTCTATTACTTAGGTTGGCTCTTTTGAGGGATAAACAGGCGGACGGCGTTAATGTCCGGCGTTCAGATTTGCGGCGGATTTTTTCAGGGCTTTTTTGTCTGGTTAATTCGCGCGAAGAATGTGGTTGTTTGCTTTTTGTCCTTACTCATGCCAAGAGCCAACAGTAAACTTCCCTCTCCAAAAACAAAAATGCAAAACAGTTTGAATGATTTTAGACATACACCCTATTTAAAGCGGTTGCAAACTCCGCAGGTGTATGTCTGTTTGTGGAATATGCCAGAGACGGCACTCAGAATAGAGTGACTGCGGCGGGCGAGAGTCGAAGGCTCGAGCTTTGAGCAAGGCTCGAAGAGACTTGCGATGCAGTTAAACTCTGAATAATATATTGTCTTATCAAGTATAATATGTTACTCGCCCGTATTCCCGCGACGGACGAGAGCTTGCTCGAGTCATGAGCAAGCCTTTGGCTTGCGACCCTTACCTGCATGCGGCTCTTCGAGCCTTAGCAGGAACAAATATCTTTTTCAAATTCATGGATTGAATTTTGAGAAAACAGTTTGAATAAGGTTTAGACATGCACCTCTGTAAAGCGGTTGCAAAGTCCGCAGATGCATGTCAAGTAGTATTAATGCTGGATAGCATTGAGAACGTAGAGCGACTGCGGCGGCAGTTAAACTCTAAGTAATATATTATCTTGTCAAGTATAAAATGTTGTCCCAACGGGAAAGAAGAGTGAGAAAAGGAGGATGTTTTTCATCATCCTTTTCTCTTGTTCTCACTTCAATCCATCCGCGAATTTCGCGGGAAACAGCGGAAAATGCTGTTATGATTAGACAGATTGTCTCAATCATTTTTAATACTACTAGCCAGTTTTGCGGACTGACCATATCTATATTGAACGTGAATCTATTTGAGCATAACACCAGTCCAAAAATAGTAAAAAAAGCGTTGCGGCAAACGCGTGCCCTGCCTTCCTTGTCCCCATTTCGTCTATCTGTCCCTTCCCGCTTCGGCTCTTCGTGATGTCCGGCGGCAGGATTCTTTGGGCGTATTTGGTTTATGTTTCTGAGACTGCTTTTGTCTTTATTTGGAATGAACGCAGACTACACAGACGCTCCCTTCGGTCGCGCAACGCGTCGCTGTCGCCTTCGGCGACCTGCTGCCGCAGCCGCTTTGGCGTTGCTTTGCTTGCTTCCTATGAATTCTCGAAACCTCTTTCTTTGAATCCGGGGTGCGGGGCGGCGACTCCGACGCGGAGCCGCCCGCGGTGGAGTTATCCTGCCTCCTTGTGTGTAAATATCCTAAAAAAAGTCGCCCGCATCTATCCGCAGGCAAACGCGTGCCCTGCCTGCTTTGTCCGTATATTTTCTATCCGCCCTTTCTTTCTTCGGCTCTATGTCATGTCCGGCGGCAGGATTCTTTGGGCGTATTTGGTTTATGTTTCTGAGACTGCTTTGTCTTTTCTTCGAGCCAAGGCATCGACAGCGTACAGAAAGATGGAGAAAACAGTTTAGATAATTTAGACATGCACCCCTGTAAAGCGGTTGCAAACTCCGCAGGTGCATGTCCATTGTAGAAAATGCCGAAACGACACTAAGAACATAGAGTGCTGCTGAGGCAGTTTAACTCTGAATAATATATTGTCACATCAAGTATAAATTGTTGTCCCATAGGGGGAAAACTGAAGAGTGAGAAAAGGAGGATGAGATTCATCCTCCTTTTCTCGTGTTCTTAGTTTTATCCACTCCCGTATCTCACGGGATACAGCTGCGAAAGCTGTTATTATGATACAGATATTTTCAATCATTTTCTACAATGGCCAGTTTTGCGGACTGACCAGTATCTATATTGAACGTGAATCTATTTGAGCATAACACAAAACCGAATTAATCATACAAAATCCCAAATCCTTTTTCTAAAATCCGGGGTGCGGAGCCGCGACTCCGGCGCGGAGCGGCTCGCGGTGGAGTTATCCTGCCTCCTTGTGTGTAAATATCCTAAAAAAAGTCGCCCGCATCTATCCGCAGGCAAAAGTGATGCCCCGCCTGCCCCCACTGCATCCATCCCGCAAGATGCGGCAGTGAAAAGCAGGCGGCCTGGGCTTTCCAAGCCCCCGGGGCTTTGGGGATAGTTAGTTAGTACAAAGTGATTTTCTCAAACCGAGGGCATTTTCCCTGCGGATGAAATTGGTGAGGAGTGAACCTCTAAAAGGGTTCAAACTCCTTTATGCCTTCGGGACGACAAACTCACCCTTGGCGATGACACCGTTTGTTCTGGTGTCAGAGAGAGTCCACTTAACGAGAGATCCAGTTTCACTCTTTTCATGGTCAGAACCAGTATTGAGTTTAATCCTGATTCTGTCGCCCGTTGAAAGTACTACGTCATCACCGGTTTTTCCGGGGACAGTTAGGTCAGATTTTGTCTTTACCACCATAATTCCGTAT
Source organism: Methanocorpusculum parvum (assembly GCA_015063085.1). GTDB lineage: Archaea > Halobacteriota > Methanomicrobia > Methanomicrobiales > Methanocorpusculaceae > Methanocorpusculum > Methanocorpusculum parvum_A. The sequence continues at coordinate 182,491 of SUTD01000001.1, read as the reverse complement.
GATGCCATTCCTCCCTTGGGGTCAATAACTACCTTGATATTTTCCAGTTCTATTTCATCTCCGCCTTTGTGTACAAGGTCAAAAGTCTGTAAGAGATATGTCTGTCTATCTCCTACAGAACCTGAAACAACTTGCTGATTTCCGGCTTCAAACAAAGCCATAGGGGTGGTAGCGGTTGAATCTCCTGCCATTCCTGTCGCAAACGCGGTTACGACTGCAGCGATTACAAGAGTTACAACAAGCATCAGCATGACACCAATCACAGGTGATACTGCATCTTCTTTTCTTTTATGCTGCTTCATTGTACAATCACCGTCTTATCGTAGATTGCTTTGTTGCTTGGAATGTGGATAATCATCACATCAACAGCAGTTCCCGGTGTCAGATGGGACATAATTCCCCCTGTATATACAGGTACGCCATCCCATGGGTCTTCTGTAACACATTTACATTCATGATATGGGTCATTTTCTTCATTACAAAGACTAATGGGATGCTTACATATTCCACAGTATCCCTGAGCAACATAGTCATAATATATCTTGTACATACATGTCCCCTGTCCGGTAAAGCAGGCATCACCGGGGAACTGTTCCTGTAATGTTTCAGATGAGGCATGAGCCATTACCTGAACGTTATTTACTTGATTCTCCCACCAACTCTCTGCTCTATATCCATATGCCTTTGTTACTTTGGTAGTTATTTTGTAATTGTCAAAAACCACATCCATGAAACGACTTTGGGTGTGACGTTCTACGTTTAAGTTAAGGAACTCAGATGATGCCGAGAGTCTCAATCCAGGGGTTAAGATGACATCGCCGAAGTAGTGATTAATACCATTTGAGCCATATTCATCTCTCTCAGGGTCTACTAACATCGTGGATTTCACATACAGTGGTTGGTTTCTATTCTCAAGACTTGTTCCAGAGTTCTTAAACCCTTCTGCGGTGAAAGTACTGGAATGTGAACATTCTTCTCCTTCACGAGTTTTGTGCGTCCATGAGAAGCGAAGTTCAATATCATCAGTATCAACTGCATCCCCGGAAATATGAGAGATAAATAACTCAGGTCCGGACAAACCATACATGTTTTCCTGGTTGGAGTAAATTTCCACATCCAACGCCGCAACGGGTACAGGCTCGGTACTTCCAACCATGCCGGTAGCAAATGCGGTAATTACTGCAGCGATAACTACAGTAACCACCACCAGAAGCATGATGCCTATAACCGGGGAGACGGCGTCATCAGATTTTTTCTGAATCATTTCTTAGAATCCCTCAGCTTTATGCCTTGACGATTACTTCTTTGTTGAAGACGGTGTGTTTCTCGTTTGAAGTGACAACAATCTGAACGTTGTCTCCTGCTTTAATCTCCTTACCATCCTGAACAGTCAGTGTCACGGTAAGAATCGTTCCTGGATTGAAGTAGTTTCCGTCATTTCCAGTGATGGCGTTCTCTTTGGCAATCAGTGCTCCGTCTTCGCTGTACACTTTCACATCAAGCTTCGAGACTTCTAATCTGTCACCGGAAAGCGACTGAAGAGTAACTTTTGGACCAGTTGCATAAACATCAGCACTCAGCACCACAGACGGCGTCGGCTCGGTATCTGTGGCGATTCCTCCGGCAAAAGCTGCAACGACAGCCGCGATAACGATTGTGACAACCAGCATCAGCATGACACCAATGACCGGCGAGACTGCATCTTCTTTCTTCTTTAACATAATATCAGCATTCATGAAGAATCTCCTAAACATACAACCCAAAGCCAAGGGTTGTATGCCTCAGCTTTGCGGCAACAAAAAAGCTGGAGTACGGACTTCTCAGTTGCTGATAAATCTATCTAAAAAAAAAAACACTTAAATCTATCTAACTTTAGTAAGTATACGGGTGTTAATACAAGTCAGATTGATTTACTGAGAGGATTAAAACAAACCTCCAAAGAAAAACACGCGGAATCAGAAAACAGACCTGCTGCAATCTCTGATAAAATAATCCGCAGAATAAATCAATCGCAAAAAATCAGAGCGGGAGACAATCATGAATCAGTGAAACGCGCAAAAATACAAACCTTCTCTCCATGATTTTTCAGTTGTTGATAAATATATGAAAACAGTCTGCATAACTCTGAATACTATATCTGCAGTTTATGGTCTTTTGACTTTTGTCCTTACTCATGGAACACGAATCCACACGAATCGACACGAATCGCGACCTCTAAAGGCGGCAGTTTAGTTCCGCTTATCGCGGAACTGCCGCACGGTCGCTGACGCACTCGCAGTCGGCTCGTGCGAAAAGGTTTAGAATAAATCTTCTTCGTTTGATTCGTTTTGTTCTTCCTGAATCAGATTATATGTGTCAGTTAAGAGATATCTTCTCCATTCAAGTTTTCTTGTGTTTCCAAAGTTGATGAGAAGACCTACTTTCATTTGTGTTCCTCGCAGGTAGTTTAGAAGCTGTGCTTCGTCTTCTCTCTCCAATCTTTTCTTGGCTTTTAGTTCAATGAGAACTTTTCCATCTGCGATAAGGTCTGCATAATAGCTTTTTTTGAGCGGCTCTCCCTGGAAATAGATTACTACGGGTTTTTGTGATTCAAATTCAATTCCCTCTTTCCGCATTACTATTTCCATAGCTTCCTGATATACTGCTTCCAGATATCCTGCTTTCAATTCATTGTACACTGTCATTGCACAGCCAACAACAGCATAGACCTCTTCTTTGAAAAGCAACCCATCGCTCATGAGTGTATATTTCTCATACAATTATATGAGAATATCTCACCTCTCGAACATTTTCGCCCGAGCCGACTGCGAGGGCGTCAGCGACCGTGCGGCAGTTCCGCGATAAGCGGAACTAAACTGCCGCCTTTAGAGGTCGCGATTCGTGTCGATTCGCGTGGATTCGTGTTCCACGAGTAACACCAAGAGCCAACAGTAAACTTCCCTCTCCAAAAACAAAAATGCAAAAGTAGTGCTCCTTCATACCTGCTTCATGCCCATTCTCACTCAGTGCCTCTCACTTCGTTCGAGGCACTTTCGCGAAAATGGGCACTTTCGTACCGCGCGGTATGGTATTTATATACTCAAACCGCAAACCTATCATCGACGTACTATGAAATCCAAAACTCTGCGGTACGTCGAAACCCTCGCGGCTCGTCGAAATCATAGTACGCCGCAGAACGATTTAGCTAAGGAGAGCCCGTCGAGGCAGGAATCCAAGGCACGCGTGGGAAAAGATGTACCCCTCAACCACAAAATCGAGGAGATGAAACAAATCCTCCTCTCGGAAATGTTCATTGAACATATACGGGAAACAGTGGAAACCCACTAAAACCCGTTTTACCGCAAAACCTCTTTTAACCGTGCAGAAACCGCGGGATCATCCAGGAGAGCAATCATCTCCTGAGCAGTCACAGACATACCCGACTCACGGCGGGCAAGATCTGCCGTAATCACAAACGTCAGATAATCACTGATAGACTCAAACGCCGGACTCTCACCCTCCGTCATCGCCTTTACCTTCTCATAAAGCTCACGGCTCACCCTGACGCCGAGCTGCATCTTCTTACTCTTCACAGCAACCATTTGTTAGTAAATCTATGTCAACATTGAATATATACTTATCATATAAAGATATCTGTGTTGTCAAATTTACTAACACAAGATGCATTATATCACCAGAGAGCCAATAGATTAGTGTGCAAGGTGAAAGTAAATTTAACAACGCTGAGCACAGGAGGAAAACAAAAACCAGAAAACAAAAACCAAAAGACAAGTCTGCCCATTACAGCCGCCAAGCAAGGTAACAAACAGACACTACTCTTTTGGATTTGCAAAAATATCAACATTCCTCAAGCGGGCCATGGGCCATGGGACATGGGCCATACCAGTTTCTGGAAAATGAAAGGATAACAGAATCATCCAAGCCGTACTCCTTCAAAGGAGCACGCCTGCCGCATGATGAAAAATTCCTTGTTGTTTATTTTTGTAATTAATTTGTATTAAATATATCAAGAATGTTAATGAAAACAAGGCAGAAAACAAGCGCGATAGAAACCGTGTGAGAAAAACATCCAGACAAGCGCATACTTTTCTGTCCTGCAGATGGCCCGTGGCCCATGTCCCATGGCCCGCGGACATCACAAAATACAAGGAAAAACCATGAACAGACTTAGACTTCACACAACAGTAACCGACGATGAAATGAAACTCGTCGACAGAATCGCAGAAAAAATCGGATACGCAAGCAGGACCGAACTGGTAACAGCTCTTCTTCGATGCCTGATTCACTCAAAACCATTCAGAAAAGATACCGTTGAACTAAACGCAATCCTGACCGCAGAGAGCAGACTATCCGAAATCCGGGATGCATTCTTTGAAGTAATCGACGAATACGCATTCCCTGTAATCGCAATGCACGGAGCAGACTACACATACCGAGTACTCGCCGAAGACATCAAAGCCTGGATGTATAAGAAATGCAGAGCAGTCCCGCAGGATGCAGACATCAAAGAGTGGATGAAAATCTACGCTGCTGTCAAAAAAGGAGAGATTATCAGCTACAGAATCGAGCAGACCACAAAAGCATTCGCAGAAGAATTAGCAGAAAAAGAAAACGAGGCATACGTATGAAATACACAAAAACACCAGAAAACGAATACAGAATTGCAGACGAACTCGTAAACTCCGAGGCATACGAGGAACTTTTCGGTCTCTTTGCCGACCTCGAAGGGCTGGTTTCCGGAAACCTCCCGGAATCGTTACTCATCGAGCCTGCAAGGCTCATTCAGGTCGAATTCGAGGAAAGAACCGGTCTGTATCTTACCCGCCAGGAGATTGTTGACGCATACATCCGTTTTGCAGGAGAGGCCTATGACTAAGTACAGCCCGTATATCAGACGCAATGACTACTTTGTCATCTGCAAACAGATGCGGGGCGACTGGATTCCAAACTTTGCGGAGGGAAAGATCTACTCGACCGCAATTGACGGGTATCTGACGCCTCGTATTAGTCATGATGGTTATCAGATGTTGGATCTCGACAGCGGTTTTTCCCGTCATTCGATAATGGTTCACCGCGCTCTCTGGGTGATGCGGCACGGAATTCCCTGCAATCCTGATATGGAGGTTGACCACATCAACCACAACAGGCAGGACAACAGGCTTTGCAATCTGCGGCTTGTGACGGTTTCCGAGAATCACAGAAACCGTCCGGAGAAGTTTGCAAGAGCCGAGGCTATCCGTGCGGAACGTGAAGCAGGGGCGACTACGGCTGAGCTTGCGAAGAAGTATCAGTACAGTCCGCGGATGATTCGAAATATCGTTGCAAACGAGCGGTATGTACGGGAGCTGTATCCGGGAACAGAGATTAAACCGCGTCTGCATCTGAAAAGTCCTGCAAAAGGCGGGTATCTTGCCTGGAGGAATACATGAACGCGGATGCGTTTGAGGCGGCAGTTCTTGCCGCCTATCCGGTTTCCGATGAGGTTTTCGCACGTGCGAAGTGGATGGGGGAAGCAGCTGATGCGTGCGGTGTTCTTTCGAAGCGATACCGCCGCATAGAATCGTCTTTGACGCAGAGAATCAGAACCGAAGGTCTGACATCGGATGAGTATGAGTTAAAGGAGCTGACAAGGCCTTTTTCGCGGGTGAATGTGCCTCTCCTGAAGGCAGAGCGTCCTGATGTGTTTTCTGCGGCTGTTCATGTGAAGCAGGCGTTTGCGGAAAAGACGCTTGGGAGACGCACGCTCTATGATTTGGTGGCGGACGTTTTGGGTGATGAGATTTCGCGGTATGAGGTTGTGACGGTAACGGATGTGAGATCTCTTCTGCCGGATTCGGCGGCTGCTTTGTATGTTGAGGATTTTGAGGAGTTTGTACGCTTTGCGGTGGTTGATCGATGAATCACTGGTACTGGATGGAAGGGCTTCGAAGCCGCGAGGAGTTGTCCCGTCTGATAGAGGATGAGGGTTCGGCAACACGGATTGCAAGAAGAGTTGGCTGCTCAAGGCAGACGGTGTCGAAGGCGATGAAGAAGTACGGGCTTTGCCGGGGGGATTTTGTTGCGTCAAAGGAGGCACGCCGGAGGCTTTCCCTCCGGTGATTTTTTTTTGGATTTATTCCAAGGCTCAATATCTATAAGAAAGTCTGGGATTAAATGATGGGCTTGTTTATGTCTCAGGGGAAATCCTATCATATAATTAATCCGGGTAAAATACCTCTTGAATCATCGATTCTATTCTTTGTACTGAGTCTTTTCACACTTCCATTTGGAATTGGATTTATTCTGGTTCCAATAGTGGGTTCATATTTTATTTATCAGGTAATCCACTGGGATAAACATTGGATTCATGTATCACGTTCAAAGATTGTTATCCATTATTTATTTTCAACTGTGACAATTTTGAGCGAGGATTTTACCGGTGTTTCATTGACTCGGACAAAGACTGGTGGAAATTCTATACTCACCCTGCACACAAATTCGCAAAGTTATCGGTTTGGACGAGTTGATAATCCGGATTATCTAAGAAAGATTTTCAAACAGTTCAAAGATGGGACACTGTTCTCTGAGACACGGGAAACAAAGATACACCCGGCCAAGTTACTCGATACTCCGTATATTTCAGTCACAAGACATTTTCCACAGAAAACAGAAACAAAAACTGACTCTGTAAAGTTACATTCTACTCTTTCTCCTCCTGCTACTGAACAATCTCCACAGGATACAGAGATAAAGATACATCCTGCCAAGTTACTCGACATTCCATCTACTTCAGATACAGAACATTCTACTGATGAAGTCTTAACTGAAAACGAGAGAAAAGGAAAAGAACTTGAAGATGCAGTATTTTCATTTATATCTTCACCGGGAAATATTCCCGGATATCATCGGGAATTGCGGAATGTCTATGTTCAGAGGCCGGATGGTTCCACTACTGAAATTGATCTCATTATGATTCATGATGCAGGAATTTATGTTTTCGAATGCAAAAATCACGCGGGAAATATTTATGGCTCTGTCGGTAATAACACCTGGGCTGTATTCTATCCGGGCGGTGAGAAACATAATCCGCCAAACCCGATTCGGCAAAATGCCGGACATATCAATGCATTATCTGATTATCTAAAGATGCAGAGGAGTTGTTTTTACTCATGTGTTGTTCTTGGTCGTGAGGCATGTTTAAAAAAAGTACCGGAAGATGATTCTCATTGTTTTATCTCAAAGTATCAGAATTTAGAAAGAAAACTCATGAATCAGATTTATCATTCATCTGTTCGTTTGAGCGCTGATGACATTGGTACAATTTATGCCTGTCTTGAACCACTCACAAAAGTGTCAGACGAAGTAAAAGAGAAACATAAGCGGGATATCCGTGAAAAATATGGATGCTAGAGAAATCATCTAAAATCCATCTATGATTTTTCCTGAGGATTAATACTTATAAATATATCACTACCCCTATCTTTTTTCAGCATGTCTCTTATCCGTACTGTGGTGAAAATTGTACTCGCAGTTTCTCTGATATTTATCCTTGTACAAAGCGGAATTGTGGGAAGCATTATTGGCGGCATTTTTGGAAATGATGAGTCTGATACAGGTTCAGCAAATCCCAATGAATATTATATCCGCAGTTATTCCTGGACGTACGGGGGAGATGACTGGTCGTATTCGGTCTCTATTCCAAAGAAGACCTATGTAAAATGCCGGAACCTTGATCATCGCAGTCGAAACTGGGCTCAGTATACGAATGATAAGTCCGGCAGGCAGTATCTGTCAGGTCTTGCTGATTTGTTCGTTAAAGATGGAAAAGCCGCAGGACACAGTGATTATGATATTATTATGAATGCGGTTGCCTTTGTTCAGTCGCTTCCCTACACATCTGATGATGTAACATCAGGTCATGATGAGTATCCGCGGTATCCCTTAGAGACGCTGGTGGATTACGGAGGCGACTGTGAAGACACGGCAATTTTTATGGCGGCACTGCTTCGGGAGATGGGATACGGGGTTGTTATTGTTGATTTGCCCGGACATGCAGCCGTTGGTGTGCTTGGAAGTGAAAATACCCGCGGTACTTACTATATGTATGAAGGAAAGAGGTATTACTATCTTGAGACCACAGGTGAGGGATGGCAGATTGGTCAGATTCCTGATGATTACCAGTCTGCTGATGCGAAGATAGTTCCGGTTTTTGTTTGAATTGCCGGCTATGCATCCGCAGGGTTTGACTGCCGGATGCATGCCTAAATTATCCTGCCGTTTTTCTCAGTTAATCTTTTTGTTTTACAATTCTGCAAGATTTTTTTATTCTTTAAGGTTGTATCTATATACATCAGCTTACGCTGTATTCTTAGATTATTCTTTTAGTGAGAATTACAAAGCGTGGTGTTGTTCGGATTGGTTACCCGAACACTAAGACACCGCGTTTTGGGGTAAGTTTTACGGTTTTTCATTCTCTGTTATTTTGTGTCTGCCACTCCATCTATTATGATTCCGTTAGCTGCTGATGAGCTTGGTTTGTCGTTGAAACAGGCAAGGAGTCTTTTTGATTCTCTGAGAAAGAAGCAGATTCTGAAACATACAGGAAGGAGATAGTCTGGTTTCTGGGTTGTGGTGAAGCAGGGCAGATAAGAGGTGAGATTTTTTTCAAAATCAAGTGAGGCCGATTCTCCTTTTCTTCAAAATAGAGGTTGTTAGAAATTCTCATGTAGATTGTAAGTGGTGCGGGTTAATTGTTTTGATAATTGAAAAAGGAATACAGAGTGAAGACCGAGATGAGGTATCTATGCAATAATTAGATTCTGGAAAAGAAACAAGAAGGTGAAACCGGTTTCTTCGAACAGGTAACCATCCTGTTCAACCGGATACCACCCAGTTTATCTTGCAAGTTATACTTATGTTGTGTAAGTATATAGGAATTTCCCTCGGGTGAAGGAGTATAAAATAATGGGGGTTTGACCTCCCACTATTTTCTCATCAGTAGCTGATACCATAACCTGAGTTCTCTGGATATGAGAACAGCAACTGTGAATGCTGCTATGATAAACTGGGTGATATTATCACCTCCTTTTTATCTTACTCGGCTGGTGAGGCCGGCATCTTATGATTCACTTTCTCTGGATATAAATCCATATGTTGATGCGGGTTTTGTTTCTGGATTGATGTCTAAATTACCCTGCCGTTTTTCTCAGTTAATCTTTTTGTTTTACAGTTCTGCAAGATTTTTTATTCTTTAAGGTTGTATCTATATACATCAGCTAACGCTGTATTCTTAGATTATTCTTTTAGTGAGAATTACAAAGCGTGGTGTTGTTCGGATTGGTTACCCGAACACTAAGACACCTCGTTTTGAGGTGAGTTTTCTGTTTTCTTTATTCTCTGTAATTACTCAGCAGTTTGTTGACCAATTTATCTCTGCGGTTGATAACGCTCTTCATCTCTCTCACACTAATCCTCTCCTTCAATGCGCGTTTTTACAATTTTTATTTTTCTTTCATCAATTTTATTTTGCAAACATTTACGTATAGGATTAAAACTATCTGCCCTAAATCCGCGCTTCGTTTCTAAAACCTGCGATTTATCCGCATTATTTCTTTTAATCCTTTTTGTAAATCAAGTGTATTTTATTTTCATCAAGTAAATTTTGACAAAGATACTTGTTATATATACATTCTGAAACAGACACTGTTCTAAGCAACATTCGGAAGCGTACTCCCTTTCGGGGTTGCTATCCGATTCGCAGGTTGAGCTTAACGTAAGCAGTTCCTGGGGCTCGGGAATTAGTTAGTACAAAGTGATTCGTATGGCAATTATGAAAAAATCTAACAAGGAAGACGCAGTCTCGCCGGTTATTGGTGTTATGCTGATGCTGGTGGTGACGATTATTATCGCTGCTGTTGTCATGACATTTGCAAGTGATACCACAGCAGATATCGAAACAGCACCTATTGCTGTATTAGACGTTGCCGTTTATGAGAATATTAACTCAAATGATGGAGGTATGTTCTATTCTCACCCGTCATTCCAGATTCTCTATCTGGCAGGCGATGGAAAACTCGACACTTCAAAAATGAGTATCGTTTCTACATGGCGCGGAAATGATGATGAAACCCATACATATACTGCATCAGGTCACCTTCCAAATCTCCTCTTACGTAATAATGATAATATGTGGAGTACGACTGGAACTGGCGAGAACGAGTTTGGTATTGCTACCTTCAAAGCAGGAGAATCTTTCGCAACAAATGTGGAATGGGGAGCAATGATGACTGGTGAGCCAACACCGATTGAAGATTATACATATTTTGAAGAAATCTTTGGTCCATATTATGATACTATTGAAAAAGGAACGGAAATCTCTATTTCAATTACCCATGGCAAGTATATGTTGTATGATGAGGTGGTGATTGTAAAATGAGAATTACTGAGAATACTGAAGACGCCGTTTCTCCGGTAATTGGTATTATGCTGATGCTGGTAATCACTGTTGTTATCGCGGCTGTCGTTACTGCATTTGCAACAGGGGTAGTATCAAATGTGGATACGACTCCCACTGCCATGATTAAAATTAATGATTACAAAATGGATTTCAGAAATGAGGATGAGGGATATGACTGGATGGAGCTGTCGGTAAAACACATGTCTGGTGATACCCTCGATCTCGATGAGATAAAACTCGTAATGGTTCGAAATGGAATTATGAGTTATTTTGATTTGTCGAAGGGTAGTGATAACTATGAAGTTAGTGAAAACGATGGGTATTGGAATGTAGGGGAGACCATCATCATTACTTCTACTAATCAGTTTGGTTTGCTGCAACAGTCGATTCAGCTCCCGACAAATGCACACTTCCAGCTCATTACAACAGATGGCGGAATTATTTGTGAAACAGACATTACTTTCGCCCCATAAATTTAGAAAAATGGTGTCATCACCATTTTTTTTCTTAGAAGTCAGTTTAGATTAGGAAATATATCATCATGCGTAAAACAACATTTGTATTACTCGTAATCGCCGCACTTTTCGCGGCAGGAATTGTCTCTCCGGCCGTATCAGCCGCAGGTGCCGCAGACGGAGCAGAGATTCAAAAAGGGTATTATGTTCGGATTGGTGAAGAAAATTTAGACTTTAGTTCCTTTTCAGCTCTTGGTGCTACATACATAGCTCAAGCGAATGATAATAACGCACCAAACATTAGATGTATGATTGATATTGAGAACAACTTAGTGTCTTTCAAAAAGGATGATCCGGCGGTACAAAGTGATGTCAATGGTGTCGAATATTTCGCGGGAAATTATACTCAAACAGCAGGATACACATTTATACATCCTCCTGCCTCTTGTTTTGTCTTACCTGCAGATTCTTCTTTCTCTTTAGCTACTCGGGGCGAACCACTGGTTAATACTGAAATGACCATCCGTCTGACAGGAAATCCTGGAGAATCATACAAAGTTTATGTCAATGGAGAACTGCTTTATTACGAGGATGAGGATGAGATAACTATGCCTCGTGATAAGCGGAAACCATATGTAGATATTACATTCACGCCAACTGAAGCCGCGATTTATGATATTACCGCAGATTGTACCAAATCATTTATTCCAGATGATGATGAAAAACGTGAAAGCAGGCATATTTCTATTTCTGTCAATGCGAAAAGGCAGAAGGTAAAGATCACAGTAGAGCTTTCGGATGATGCAAAAGCCGGATATTTTGCAAGTGGAGATAAACTGAAACTCGAAGGAACTATTGAAAACATCAAATATGCCGATCCGAAAATTGAAGCAGTCTACCTCTATATCACCGGACGCAATTTAAACGCAAACGGTGTAAGCCTTGATGACAAAGAAGCAGTCGTTGACGAAGATGTGGAGACATTTACTCAGGTCAAACCAAGGGATTTTAACCAGGAAACTGGAGAGTGGGAATATCTCTGGGAAAACACCGGAGAGTTTGAACCGGGAACTTACACCATCTATGTGGTAACCCAGCCGAAAGGACATCTTACTGCCTTAGATACAGGTATCACCCCGGGAAGTACTGAACTCTACTTAAGTGACAGAAGTATCCACGTCAAATTCGCTGAAGAAAACGGCGGAACCTTCGCACAGGGAGACATTCTGTACTCCTACTGGTCAGCCCGCGGCAGTCCAAAGGAAGTCCGCTGGTACATCATCGGACAAAATTTCCTGAAAACAGGAATCGAGGAAGGTTTCTCCGTTTACACCAAAGACCAGAAAATTGGAGAAGACGCCCCGCAGGGAGTCTGGGGTTTTGTCTATGATCGGTACTTCTCCAGAGATATGGCCGCTGGAAACTACTATCTTGTCTATCAGCACCCGGGAAAGAACGGTCAATTTGATGTCTGGCCGGACTATGAAAACACTGATTTCACCTCACTCAACACCTGTTTCGGCGAATCCTCATCCCTCTCCGGTAGACCAAGTGATAACTGTGCTGAAGTCCTTAAACAACTCATCGACAATCCTCTCTGTGACGATTACTACGCAATCTCCTCAATCAACATCCAAGCCCCGAAGATTACCATTGATCAGGTTGCTAACCTCGAAATCGGTGACAAACTCAAAATCAAAGGGACCACCAATTACGCAGGAGATGGAATGGCAGTAGATGGAACCGAAGTGGAAGACCATCTGTCCCTCAGAATTGACCGGCTCAACTTCGACATCCCCGAAGAAAACACCGCAATGCAGCTCCAGATTGTCGACCGCGTAGTTCCGGAAAACATCATCCCGTACGAAGGAGAAAGAACCTTTGAGTTCGCCGAAATCGACACCGCAACCTGGTTTGCCGGAACATATCAGGCAACCGTTACCAACATCGACACCGGATTTGCAGAATCCATCACCTTCACCGTAGGCGGAGAAGGAACCGTGGAAGACAGTTCCACACTCAACGTCCCTTCCGATCCAACCGCAGAACCGCACGAGACACTCGACCCGCTGCCGCCAATCGACAGATACGAAGACCCGACCGAGCCGGTTGCCCCCAAATCTCCGGGATTCATCCTTGCCCCGCTTGCATTAGGATTAGCATTTATCCTTCGGAGGGAGTAAATGGTATCCATTCGCCCGAACTGGAAGGGGAAAAAATCTGAGGAAACACCGGACAATACCCCGCATGATGGAGGAAACCTGCCGAAAGGAAAGCTGGAACAGAAAAGCACCAGACGCATGGTTACCATCCTCGCAGTAATTGTCGGAATCGTAGTTGTACTCATCCTCATAATGGTTGGTGTCCTCTTATCTCAGCAGTTCGCCCCGGGGTTTATTCCCGGTCTCCTTGGAGCCGTAATCCCGGGACTTGCCCCGGATGAACCCGGAACCGAAGAGGAAGAAGGCCCGTGGGGACAGAAAGTCTACTCATGGACATACAACGGGGAAAAATTCCAGACCGAACTGTTCATATCCAAAAAAGCCTACATAAACTCCAACAACCCGCTTGGCGGCTATGATTTGGCGGGCTACATCATAGACGATGAAGAAGGAACAGTCAGCATTCTTGCCTCCAATCTTCGAAACCTCGCAAAACAAAAAGGGCTCTCTGATAGAGAGATGATGGACTTCGTTGCCGCATTTACAACATCAATCAGCTACGCGGCAGACAAAACCTCGGGACATGCTGCATCATACTCGAGAACACCAACAGTCACATTAGCAGAACAGACCGGAGACTCAAAAGACCTCTCAATCTTAGCAGCAGCCGTCATCGACAAAATGGGATACTCTGCTGCCGTCCTCAGCTATCCGGCAAACAACTTCGGCGGAACGTATGTGCCGTCCGCGGCAGCCGTCGGTATCCCCGGAGACAGCAGCAAAAACGGACCGGTCTATACAGTATCCAAAAACTCTGTCAACAAAACTCTCGAAGTCATCTGGGTTGCAGACACAGCAAAACTCGGCTTCCCGAGTGTCGCCTACTTCGTAGACGAACCGGACATCATCACCGCTCCAAACTTCTGGAAAGGAAAAGCCTTCGCAGAAAAAGCAGACGACAGCCTGCCGCTTGCAGAACTCTTCCACATCCCCGAAATCACCTATGAACCAGACACCACATGGAACACCTGGAAGAAAGAGATGTCTGAGTTCTATGCCGGAAAATGGTATGACACCAAAATCTCATGGAAATCCTCTGCCTCATGGAAGTTCTATGAGCACACCTTAAACGTCAAACCAACCCCGACCGCAAAAGCATCCGAAGACGGAATTCTCCCGGGCTCTCTCTGGCGGCTTTCCTACACGGTAAAGCCGACCGTTGACGGACTTGTCGGAAAAGAAACCCTTGGTACACCAAGCGTAGATGAAGACGAAGAGGAAGAAGGATCCCCATCTTTTCCGCCATTACTTCCAGGTGCAACTCTCGGAGAACCCGAGGAAGATCCGATTATCGTCGATGTAACAGGTCTCACCCCGTACTCAGCAGTCGAAATCGCTGTCTATGACATCTCCGGAAAAGAGCCTGTCCTCTTAGACACCTTCGGCTGGCAGGGCACAAATGCCGCAGACAGCATCCAGACATCCCCGGTCTACCCGCCGGGCAAATATGCTGTCGGTCTCTACGTCAGAAATGCAGAAGTCGAAATCACCGTTCAGTGTTCCCATGACTTAGACGAAGTAACCTACAAGGGAGGCATCTGATGGCAAAAAAGGCCGCTGAAACCACAAGTCCAAAGAAGGAGAGAAAATCATTCTTCACCAGAAAGGACACGCCAGTCACTGACGCAGCCGAAGGAAAAGAGAAAAAATCCCTCTCCTCCCTCTTCGCAAAGAAGGAAACCGAAGAACCCAAAGAGAAAAAATCCCTCTCCTCCCTCTTCGCAAAGAAGGAAACCGAAGAACCCAAAGAGAAGAAATCCTTCTCCTCCCTCTTCGCCAAAAAAGAAAAACCCGTCTTCGAAGAACCGCCGCAGATCCTGGAACTTCCGCCCTTCGAGACAGACTATGAAGTAGTCGACAGATACTGGCTCACTCCGCCGTACGCATACGCAAACCTTTACCGCGACGAATATGGAAACGTCCACTACCAGATGGTCGAACCAAAACTCACCGAAAAAGAGTTAGTAGTCCTCGAAGAGACCTACGAACAGTTAAAGACAATCCTCGTCTACGACAACGTCAGAAAAAAAGGAGAGTTCGAGCTTGATCGCGAACTCTGCCGCGAGTTAATCACCGGGTATGATCCAAAGATCACCCCGGAGAGACGGGACACATTAGTTTACTACTTAAACCGAAACACCCTTGGATACGGCAGACTCGATGCACTCCTCCATGACGAAAGAATCGAGGATATCACCTGCAACGGGGCTGGAATTCCAATCTTCCTCTATCACCGGCGGTTTGCAAACGTCGAAACAGACATCGTATTCGACGCAAACGAGCTCAACAAATATGTCTTAAAACTCGCCCAGAAAGCAGACAAACAGGTCTCCTTAACAACCCCCTTAATCGACGCCGCCTTACCCGAAGGAAGCCGTGCCCAGATTACCTACTCTGACATCGTATCGGCCAAAGGCAGCAGTTTTACCATTCGTAAATTCAAAGCCGACCCGATGACACCGGCAGAGCTGGTTCGTTCAAACACCTACAGCTCAGAACTCATGGCCCATATCTGGCTTGCAGTCGAAAACAAAAAGAGCCTGATTATCGCAGGCGGAACCGCATCCGGTAAAACCTCTACCATGAACGCGGCATCATTCTTCATCCCGTCCGTTGCAAAAATCGTCTCCATCGAAGACACCAGAGAAATCCAGCTCCCGCATGTCAACTGGCTTGCAATGAAAACCAGAGAAAGCCTTGGAACACAGGGCTCTCAGGGAAACATCAGCATGTTTACCCTCTTAAAGGCAGCCCTTCGTCAGCGTCCTGAGTACATCATCGTCGGAGAAGTCAGAGGAGAAGAAGCCCAGACACTTTTCCAGGCAATGAACACCGGACACACCACGTACTCAACACTCCACGCAGGAAACGTCAAAGAAGCCATTAACCGTCTCATCAATGACCCGATTAATGTGCCTATTGCCATGTTTGGGGCATTAAACTTAGTCCTTGTCCAGAGCTTACTCTACGGAGACGGAAAAGGCTTCAGACGCTGCCTCTCCTTAAACGAAATCATCGTCGAAGAGGACAAAATCTCCTGGAATCCGCTCTTTGTCTGGAACAACAAAACAGACAGATTCGACAAAGTCTACACACGGTCTGCTGTCTTCGACAACATCGCATACCAGAACAACTGGACAGACGCTGAGCTTGCAAAGCGTATCGAAACCAGACGCATTGCCCTGGAAAACATGGCAAACTCCGGGAAGACCAGCGTCTCCGAAGTCGACAAAGCAATCATCGAGACACGCATGCGAGAACGTGAGGCATCATGAGACATCCGGAAACATTCCTCGACAAAATCTTCTTCAACGAAAAACTCGAGCAGAGCATCCGCTCAGCCCACATGACGATACCAGTCGACGTCTACATGATGATAACCATCCTGGTATCCGTCTTATCAGGTCTTCTCATCGTCTTAATCGGGCTGTGCATCGCTGTCTTTGATGTCTCCTTTCACTTCATCCCGGAACTGACCTTATGGCTGATTATCTGTGCGGCCGTTGTCCTCGTCCCTGTTGGAATGTTTCTCTGCTTCTACTACTACCCGGCCTTGGAAGCCTCCGGCAGAAAGAACAAAATCGAACAGGATCTGCCGTATGCAATCACCTACATGCAGGCACTCTCGTCTACGGTTACCCTCTACACAATCTTTAGAAATGTGTATGACGCAGCAGACCTCTACGGCGAGGTCTCAAAGGAGTGCGGTCTCATTGTCCGAGACGTCGAACTCTTCGGTGAAGATTTACTGACTGCAATCGAGAACACCATCAAAGTAACGCCGTCCGAAAACTTCCGCGAACTCTTAAACGATCTTGCCCTGGTTTACAAAAGCGGAGGAAACTTAACCAACTTCTTCAACGCCAAATCCGAAAGCTACCGTGAACTTGCACGTCAGCAGATGGATTCCCTTCTGCAGTTCATGGAAATGATTGCCGAGATTTACGTAACGGCTTTCGTTGCAGGTCCGATTGCAATTATCATCATGCTGGTAGCACAAAACCTGTCCGGTTCCAACAGCATCGGAAACATGATGCCGCTCTTATACATCGGCCTCCCTCTTGGTGCAATCGCCCTTATTGCAATCCTGTATATCCTGCTTCCCCCGGACAACCTCGGCATCTCCAGACGTGAGATTCGCGACAACGAGTTCGGCTCTGACCTGCTTGCGGAAAACACAGAGACAAGCCCGGATGCCGAGTTCTTAAAGCAGGTCAATGCCAGAAAGAAGATTCTCCGTCTCTTAAACATCATCCGGCATCCGATTAAATTCTTCATCTCGGACTACACAGTGCCTGCGGTATTCAGCGGTATCTTCGGACTGATTGTTACCATCTTCTGGTTAAACGGCACGATAGAGAGTATTTTTCCGGAGTACACCTTAGAAGCATTCGTCTGCATTCTCATAATTGCTGCCATGATTCCTTTGACGGCAGCCTATGAAATCCGCAGACACTATGTAAACAATGTCGAAAAGCAGATGCCGGAGTTCTTACGCGAAATTGCGGACATGCGAGATATCGGTATGACACTGCAGAGCTCGATTGCGATGATTTCCAGCTCTAAAACCGGAATCCTTTCGTCCGAGGTCAGAGTTGTCGCACGCGAGTTAGAACACGGGGCACATCTCTCAAATGCACTCGTCCGCATGGAGGAGAGAATCGGTCTGGTCAGCGTTAAGCGTGCCATCTCGCTTCTGGTAAAAGCCAGCGAAGTAACAGACTACATCCGTGAAATCTTAACGATTGCAATCGCTGATTTAGAGCATTATCTCAAGATGAAAAGCAAGCGGTTCAACACGTCATTTGTGTATCTTGCAATCATTTACCTGTCGTTTGGTATCTATCTTTTCTGTGCGTATCAGATGAATGTGGCATTCATTGCAAGTTTTGAAGGAATGGGTGTGACGTTTGACCTTTCACAGAACAAAGGGGATATGTATCATATCGGCATGATTCTTGGAGGCTTTTCCGGGATCATGGCAGGACAGCTTTCCGGAAACAGTATTCTCTGCGGTCTGAAACACTCAATCATTATGCTTGCGGCAGTGATTGTGACCTTTACTTTCTTAATCTAACCATGAACGAAATAAACAGGAAATATGATGTAAACAAGCGGGACGATGCGGCAACGTCTGTCGTCGGCGAGATTTTGCTGATGGCTCTGGTCATCATTTTGGTGTCGCTGTTTGCAGCGTCCGCTTTTGACCTGCTTCCGGGCGATAGGCAGTCGGTTGCGGATGTGTCGATGTCGGTGAACGATGATAACACGCTTTCCTTCTGGCATAAGGGAGGAGACTGGATTGCAGGAGATGATTTGACGGTGACGATGACTAAAGACAGTACAAAAGACATTCTTCAACCGATTGAGACAAAACCCCTTGTAGATTGGGAAGGACAGCCAAAGGCTGTTTTCGACCTTGGCGGATGCTATACCGTAAAACTGCCTGATCCAATTCCAACAGGCGAAGTCAGCATCCGTCTGACATCTTCGGACAGTGTGCTGTATGCTTTTGACGGAGTGCTGAAACCATGAACGGGAAAAAAGACCTGAGTAAAAAGGATGATGCAGTCTCTCCGGTAATCGCATTAATGCTCATCTTAGCAATTCTTGCAACCTGCCTTGCTGTCTATACGGCAACATATGTCCCGGGACTGAAGCAGCAGGACGAAATCACGCACAGCGGAGAGGTGAAGCTTGCCTTTGAGAGATTTGCATCTGACATCGACAATGTAATAGCCCTTGGAAAGCCTGCTGTCTACACGGAGGTTTTAGAGCTTGGCGGCGGGGATGTGCCGCTGTCGCCGACAAAATCGAGCGGGACGATTGAGATAGAGACAAAAGAGATAGGAAAGTATCAGATAGATGAAGGTGCGGAAACTGTGCTAAACGGCATCGAAGTCCGTTATACACCGTCCTTTACCGCGTGGGAAAAGCAGGGCTATTTATACAAAAACGGTGTTGTCTGGATTACCAAAGACGAAAAGAAAACCCCTGCCATGCTGACACTTTATGATGTTGAAGACGGTGAGGATAGAGAAAAAGAAATTCTGGCAAAATGGTATCCTGAATCACCAACAGAAAATGTAATCATTCCAAACTTCAGTGTTGTTGAGAAAAAGTCGGAAATCACTGGAACTTCTGCGGTAAAACTCAGACTGAATGCAACGCTTGGTGATATAATATCTGGTACAATGACCGTGAATCTTGATGATACAACCAGAACATACACCAACGCCCGCCTGCTCAACATCGAGGTGAGTGTAGAATGAAAGACGATGCAGTATCTCCCGTCATCGGCGTCATGCTGATGCTTTCAATTACGATTATCATCGCAGCCGTTCTCATGGCTTTTGCAGGAGGAATGGCAGATGACAAACCCGCAACCCCATCGGTTGACCTCTCGTCTGAGTTTGTCAAAAACGGCAGTGACACCGTCCTTCGCTTATCGCACAACGGCGGAGATGCCCTAAACCCGAAAGACATCAAAGTGACTGCCTATGTAGCCTCCGCCTCTTCAAGCGGAGAACAGCTCATCATCAAAGACATCATCGGAGATGACACCGCATGGAATGCCGGAGAAAGCATCCTGCTTACCGCAGACAAAACCAAAAGCCTGCTTGGCATCAGTGATGTAAATTCTGCCGCTTCCCTCTCCACCCCGGTTGAAATCGGCATCTATCACCTGCCGTCATCCAACGTCATCTATCAGGCAGCAATCCTTCTGGAGGCAGCATGAAAAACGAAGACGCAGTATCCGAAGTTGTAGGCGTCATGATACTGCTTACAATAACAGTCGTCCTGGCAGCAGTAGTTGCCCTCGTTGCAGCCAGTGCCGTTGGCGACACAGAAACGCCCCTTAAAGCAGAGATAACGGCTGTTGGCGTGTCCGGAGGTGAGGTCATCTTTGAACTCATCTCCGGAGAACCATTCGCCTTATCAGACATCAGAGTAGTCCTTGGAGTTAGAGAAGACAGCACAAAAACAGCATCCTTTGCAGGAACTGAGATGATACCTCTCGTATCCGGGACAAACACCATCTTCCTCGGAGACCGGTTCACACTCGACTTCGATGACTTCGTATCGACAGGAGACCATCTGACCTATCGGTTCTACGACAAAACCGACAGACCATTTAGCTCAGGAGAAATTAAAGTATGAAATTCAAACACATCATCACAGCAGCATTAATCGCCCTGCTCTTCTTAGCAGGAGCTGCATCGGCCGCAGAATCCATCTATGAAGGCTCAGTCACCGTCATTACCGAAGACGGAACAGCCACAGTCGAAGACGTTTACAAAGCAGTCGCAAAAGCCAATGGATTTACCTACTCCATTTCACCATGGGGAACCATTGCTGACATCAACGGAATCGAAAACACCGAAATCGAATTCTGGATGACGTACTATGAAAACAATGCAGACACCAAAGTCTACAGCGTTGCAGACCCGGTTGTCAAAGGAGCTGTCATCACACTCGAATACCGGCTGTTCGACAAAGACTGGAAACCGATTGAAACCAAGTACACCGCAAAGATTACCGTTGCAGACATCATCACAGAAAAATCCGCCTTCCCGGTCACCATCGTTGATGACGGCGGATTCACAGTTACCGTCACCGAAAAACCGGAGACCATCGTCTCCCTTGCACCGACCAACACCGAAATCCTCTTCGCACTCGGCTTTGGAAACAGCGTAATCGGCAACACCGACTACTGCAACTACCCGGAGGAATCCAAATCCGTCACCAAAATCGGCGGCTACTCAACCATCAACATCGAAAAAATCGTCGCCTTAAATCCGGACATCATCTACGCAAACCAGAACAACGGATACGACAACATCGAACACTTAAAAACCCTCGGATACACCGTCATCTTAATCAACCCGGAAAGCATTGACGGAATCTACAACGCAATCGGCATTGTTGGAAAAACCCTTGGAGCAGACACCGAAGCGGACGCATTAACCGCGGAAATCAAATCCGGCATCAAAGAAATCACCGACAAACTCGAAGGGGTTGAAACTGTCCCGACAATCATGCACGCCATGAGTGTTGACCCGTACTGGGTATCCGGTTCAAAAACCTTCCAGGACGAACTCATGACACTTGCCGGCAGCGTCAATGCCTTCTCTGATGTGGAAGGATGGGGAACGGTTACCATCGAAAAACTGATTACCGCATCCCCGGACATCATCTTAACTGATCCGGGAGCAGACATGGGTTCCCCTGGAGAAAACACGTTAAAACAGGCATTCTTCAAAGACCCGCGTCTTGCCGACATCACCGCAGTCAAAAATCATGATGTCTATGTCATGGATGCAGACATCTTCGACCGCGGAGGACCAAGAGTTGTTGAAGCATTGGAAACGCTGGTAATGATTACTCATCCGGAAATCTTCGGCGAGTATGACGACAGCCAGACGTCAGTACAAACTCCCGGATTTGGAGCCGCTGTCCTCTTCGGACTGGCAGCAGCTTTCCTGTTCACCAGGAAAGAGTAAGGAAAAACCTGGGTCTGCATCCGCGAAAAACGGATGCATGTCTCAAATACTTACCCTCTTTTGCCCGTCTTTCTGCATGCCTTTTACGGCTTGCGTGTTCGCCTGCTGTTTGCAGAAACAACCTCTTCCAAAACCCGGCTGAATCCCACTCTTCCATCCTCTTTTTCATACAGTCCGCGCATATCTGCTGCCTCCATCTCCATACAGGAACAGATTGCCTCATGCAGCGATTCCTTTGTCACCGAATCCTTGCGAATCATTATTCCGCAGCCAAGCTCTTCGACCTTCCTGCCGTTGTTTCCCTCCTCCGGGTGATTCGGGTCAACGATTAACAGAACCGGTTTTCCTAAATACACCGCTTCATGGAGCGTGGATAACCCTCCGTGAATAATTGCCGCCTTTGCCCGTGCTATATAGGGGAACGTGTTTTTCACATAGCCGGCAATTTTGAAATTCGCTCCTTCCTCGGGCAGACCTTCAGACGGGGAGCACACCTGCACAGTAACGCGGGGGTTTATTTCCGAAATTTCCTTGAGCATCCAATACAGCGGCATATTAAACGACTCGCCGCCGAAACTTGCAAAGACCGTCTCCCGTGTCGGCGTCACTTCATGAATGGCCGGATCTAAAATCGGGCCGATGAAGACATACTGCTCCCGGTTCTTCTCCGTCAATCTGAAGTTGTATTCGGATATGGTATTTGGAGGCGCAAAATCCGGCACCAGAACCTTCTTCGGCACAAAGGAAAGATACGTCCGGATAACCTTCCCGAAAATCTTCCAGTACCAGGCATTCGGATTGGTAAGAGATCCGAAGTAATTCTGATTGGTCATAAAGAGTACCGGAATCTGCAAAATCTTTGCAGCAGCGCCTGCCGCAAACATCGTATCGCAAACCACAACATCGATATCTTCCCGCCGCAAAATTTTCCAGGCGGTCAGAAATGACTTTACCAGCGATACCGGGATGCCGGCAATCGTCTTTCCAATGCTGAAATATCCGCCGGTACCCCCAAGCATCACCTCGCGTGATAGTTCATACACGGGACAGTCCGTCCTGTCCTGAATAAATGAGTATGCCTTGCCGTATGTCGCAAATGAACAGTTTACCCCCTGTTCTTTTATATAATTTGCCAGCTTCACTGAACGCGACGCATGGCCAAGTCCCTCTCCGCATACTACAAACAGGACATTCATACTTATTCATCTATGGGCTTCTTCTTTTAAGTGCTTTTCTGTAAAGAATATATCGTTTAAAACCAAATAGTAACTAGAGCGGATGGATAAAACACAAAAACGTCTTCTGCTGATTTCCCTTGGAATCAGCTTTACTGTTCTCTTCTTATTCCTGGCATTTACGATAGACAGGCAAACCCTGCAGGCTTTGCAGTCAGCAAACCTCTGGCTGATTCTCTTAGCCCTTTTCATGCACATTGTATCCATTGGATTCTGGGCACTGCGGATTCAGCTTATGAGTAAATCCTTGGGCTATCATGTGCCGTTTCTGCATTCCTTTAATCTGGTCTGCTCCAACCAGTTCTTAGCCTCGGTCACCCCGTCGCAGGTTGGCGGAGAGCCGGTCCGCATCTATGAGCTGGTCAAAGCAAAAGTCCCAGTCGCAGATGCAACAGCCGTTGTTATCATGGAACGGGTATTCGATGCGGTTGTCCTCTTAATCGGAGCTATGGTGAGTCTGGTACTGCTGAATATAACCACCTTCGGCATCGAGATTCCGGACTACATGATGACGCTTTCCTACTTCTCGTCTGCGGTGTTCTTTGCAGTGCTTGTCATCTTTGTTGTCTTTGCCAGAAAGCCGGTCTTAGGCAAAGCTGTTGTTTCCCGTGCAGCACACTTCTTCCTTCGAAAGAAGGATTCTGAAAAACGGGAGGCAGTATCTGCGAAGCTTTTGAACTCGGTTAATCAGTTCTATGAGAGTCTTGGATATTTCATGGGCAAATCACGCTACGGTACTTTTATCGGGCTGTTTTTTACCGCGCTGCTCTGGGTAAACGAGTTCGTTCTGGTCTCCGTTCTCTTAATGGCACTTGGCCTTGAACCGTACTTTGCCCTGTCGTTCCTGTTCATGATTCTGATTACTGTCATACTGATGGTTCCAATCACACCGGGAGGAGCCGGGGTTGCCGAGGTTTCCATGGCCGGATTCTTCTCGCTTATTGTGCCGGCAAATCTCTTAGGCGTGTTTGTGCTTCTCTGGAGACTGATTATCTATTACTTCAATCTGGCATCCGGATTCATATCGACGCTGATTATTCTCCGCCGCGAGGCAAAAGACCGCGAGGTAAAAGTATGACAACAGTGATTCTTCCCGATGGAACTCTGGCTGAGACAGAGGCAGGTACGGTTTTGGAGATTCTCTCCCGTTTAGGCTTTAATCCGTATGAGGTTCTGGCAACTGCAGACGGTGAACTCCTTTTAGACGATGAGTTCTGTGATGAGGGAACAGAACTGAAACTCACTTCAATTGTTCACGGAGGGTAAATGGCGGACTGTTATCTTTGCGGAAACCGTGCGGTATTCCGGACTGCATCCGGTCCGCTTTGTGCTCAGCATTTTTCAAAATGGTATGAGGACGGGGTAGCGGATGCAATATCCCGCTATTCGATGGTGAGTCCGGGCGACCGGATTTGTGTGGGATTTTCCGGCGGAAAGGACAGTACGGTACTTCTTGCAGCTCTCTGCCGTTTGAATCTTGACTGCGAACTTGTTGCGGTAACGGTTGATGAGGGAATCGGGGGATACCGTGATGATACGATTCTTGCGGCAAAAGATACGGCGTCCCGCCTCGGTGTTGAACACAAAATTGTCTCCTTCACGGATATCTGCGGGAAGACGTTAGACGAGCTGCTTGCCGATTCTCCGCAGGCTGCCTGTTCGGTCTGCGGGACGCTTCGCAGACGTGCGCTGAATGCTGCAGCCCGCGAAATTTCTGCGGATTCGATTGCGACCGGGCATTGTTTAGATGACGAATCCCAGTCTGTTGTGATGAACTATCTCAGAGGTGATGTGACGCGGGCAACGGCTTCGTTTAATTCGAACTCCGCTGATTTGTTCATCAAAAGAATCAAGCCGCTGTGCCGTTCAACGGAACGGGCAACGGTGGCGTACGGTCTTTGCAATAATCTGTTAGTTCCGCTTCCGGAATGCCCGTATACGCGGTATGCGCTTCGAAAGGATGTGCGGGCGTTTCTCGGGAAGCTTGAGTATGAGCGTCCCGGAACACTTCTGAAAATCGCAGACGGCCAGGAGGAGCTTTTGTCAAAGATGCCGAAGGCAGACGGCGGCATGAAGATTCTTGGACGCTGCGAGAGATGCGGAGAGCCTACGGCAAACCGGCTCTGTGCGGCATGTCAGCAGCTTGAACGGCTGCAGTAACTATCACTTCCTTTTATCTGCGCAAACTCTCTTTTTCCACCCAGTGGGAAACCACAAGAGAGTACAATTAATAACCTTTCCTGACAAACCTTAACATCACTAGCTGAATCTTTTAGCTAATCTCGTGAGATTAAATCTATGCTGGAACAACTGCCATATATTGCAGCCGCAACCGTCATATGTCTGGTTCTCTTTGTAGTAATCGACATAATCTGGAAGCTTCCGAAAAAAGGAGGCGTCAGCGGGGCGGAAGCAATCGCAAATGATATCGAAGCATCCGGCGGCAGCAGACACGGAGGGTACATGATAGGCAACATCGTGACATCTCCGGACGCCTCAGCCGGAACGCTTCTTGCCGCATGCGGATTCTTTATTTACGGAGTAATCGGCGCGGTCGTCGCAGCAGTCCTTGTCTTTATCGGTGCCAGAATCTGTGCTGACAAAGGATTTGCAGGACTCACCGGAGCCCTCGCTGCGACAGCTGTTATCTGGGCATGTACAACATTTCTTGGATTCGCCCCGGAAACATTCATCGCCGGAATCGTACTTGCAATCCTGATTGTCGAAGGACTGTCCTTAAAGATCTCTTCGAAAATTATTGGAAAACTCTGGGGGAAGAGAACATGATTGTTGAAGCAATTTGTGCTCTTGCAGCCGTTTACGCGGTAATCCGCATCATCTTCGAAAAGAGTACGTTCAAGAAACTTGCCTACTTAAACGTCCTTGGTTTTGCAGCAGCCGGAGCAATCGTACTTCTTCTCCCGCATCCGATAACAATCGGGGCTGCCGTTGCATACTTTGTCGGGGCAACGCTCGAATCAAACGCCATCGCAAGCACTCTTGCTGTCGGAGGTGAGGAATAATGGATATCTTAACCCTCATGGCCGCATTCTTAATCCTTGCCGGAGGAATCGCAGCTCTCATCTCCAAATCAGCGTTCAACAAACTCATCATGCTTGGCGTATTAACAGCCGGAGCTGTCATGCTCTTCGTAAAAGACGGATTCCTGGATGCAGCAATCGCGGTATCTCTTCTGATGCCGGTTGGAACACTCTTCATCCTCTTCCTGCTTGGAAAAAAGAAGGAGGCAGCAAATGATTGAGTTCATCTTAGGATGCATCCTCTTAATCGCAGGCGGATTATTTACCGCATTCCCGCGTGACAGACGATACATCACACGGCTCATCAATATCGAAGTTGCCGAGTTCGGACTGGTACTTATCATGCTGTCCTTCAGCGAAGTCTTAGCTCTTGTCACCTTCGTTGCGGTAAACGTGGTCTCCACATTCATCTTCGTCCGCTTAATCGAAAAGAAAGAAGGGAGGGATGTGCAGTGAACATCATCCAGAGACTTGCCGGATACTTCGCTGAAACCGACAACCTGCCAAAGGTCTATGCATTAGCAGTCTGCCTTGTCGCGATAATCGGTCTTTGCATGGTTCCGGTAATCACCTATGATGCAGATCAGCTCTACCCGAAGAGTGTGGATATGACAAGCCCGCTTTCTCCGTATGACAGAGGAGGCGTCCCGTTCGAAGAACCGGCAAATCTTGTCGCCCAGTATCCTAAAAACGCTCCGGCTCTTGGATGGGTTACTGCATACTTAACCCCGGCATCACAGTGGATGGCAGACAATACCTTATACCTTGGAACAACAATCGCTGCCCACCCCGGAGGTGTCCTTGATGAGATTCTCTACTATACAAGAGGATTTGATACCATCGTTGAGGCAAGCATTCTGCTTTGTGCCTTTGCAATCGCATCCTTCCTCTACCGGAGGTCGAGAACATGATTGACGTACCCTCCCTCTATCCGATAGGCTTAGCTGTTGCCTTTGCCGCGATTATCATCGCATTCTTTGCGATGTTCCGCGAAAAAGAGGATGTACACAAGCTGATTCTCGTTGACTTAATCGAGATTACGGGACTTGTCGTAATTGCACTTCTTGCAACAGATTTAGCCGAAGCATTAATTCTTCCGGGACTGGTTGTCGGAATCGCAGAGATTCTTGCCGTATCCGAGCTCTGGCTTGCAAAAGAAGGTCTTCAGAACCAGAAACCGGCAAGAACCCTCGACATCGAAGTACTGAAAACAGCCCCGCCAATCCTTGGAGCAATCCTTGTCGCATACGGTATCTTCTGTACAGGATTTACCGGCGGTCTGATTGCAGGTCTTGGAATGATGCTCTTCTTCCTCGGAAAGAATGTCCGCGAACGCTTCGCAGTCATCGAAAACGCCAGTGTTTACGCATGGGGATTATGGGTTATTGCATTCCTGGTCTTCATGGTCTTCCCAAACCAGTGGTTCCTGGCTGTCATGATGGCTGCCGTCGGTATCATGATTAAGGTCATGGCAAAGATGGCACTCGTTGGAACAATGAGAGGTGATGAAGAATGATGGAGAGTATTCTTGTTCAGATTCCGTTCGGAGATATGGTTCACTACCTCTCAGGGTACACGGTTCTGCTTTTCGCAGTGGCCGCCCTGTTCGTAGTCTTAGCCATTGTTTCCCTGCCGGAAAAGCCGGTTGATATCGTCTTTGGTACAGACGGATACACGTTAAAAGAGATTCCGAAAGACACCATGAAATTCCAGCGTTTCATGGCGATTGCCTGCGGAGTTGCCACTGTTGGTGCAATCATCTCCGGAGATCTCTTCAACTTTACCCTGTTTGCCGCTCTGATTGGTATCTTAAACATCGGAATCGTTGCAGGCGTAAAGAACCGGCATGTCTTAGATTCAGCATTCTCCTACGGTCTGGTTGTCATGATGGGAACAGTCCCGCTCTTTGCAGGGGCTGCCATCGCCGCTGCCGCAACCGGAACATTATCCATCTGGGAGTTGGCAGGAGCCGGAGCGGTTCCGTTAATTGCCAAACTCCTCTTACTCCTTGGAGTTTTAGGAGAAGGTATGGCTCCGTTCTATATCGGAAAAGCAGAAATCACCAGAGCCCCTGGAGCTCCGTACATCTTAATGATTCACGTCAGTTCCCTGCTGCTCTTCCTGCGTGTTGTTGAAATTCTTCTGACGGTGTAATCATGAGTAAAACAGGATATTACTTACTGGCCCTGCTTGCCTTCGCAGCAGGGATTCTCGGCCTTGTCCTCTCAGGATATGCGTTAGTGCTGACTGTAATTGGATTCCCGGCAGCTCTTGTCTTACTTATGCTTGGCGTATCTGCCGGAAGAAAAGAGGGAGACATTCCCTTTGTGGGGTACTGATCATGATGACTGTTATGCTTAATCTGGCCTTTATCCCGCTTCTCATAGCTGCGGTAATCTTTGGTCTCCTGCTTCACGGACTGCACAGAAAAGTCATCGCAAGAATCCAGAAAAGACCAGGGCCGCCTGTATGGCAGGAGATTTTACACACGCTCAAATTTGCCTTCAAGCAGACCTGGATTCCAAGAACAGCAAGTCAGACCGTCTACGTTGCCGTAATCTGTCTGTCCCTTGCAATCTGGATTGGCGCACTCTTTACGGTATGGACAGGCGGAAGCCTTCTTATCATCTTCGCATGCTACATGCTCCACAAAATTGTTGAGCACGGAACCGGTCTTTCGTCCGGTTCTCCGTACACCAAGTTTGGAGCAATCCGTTCCGTTATGTCCGCAGCAGCAGAGCTTCCGCTGTTAGTTACCGTTGTTGTGATCTACCTTTTCACCGGGACACTTTCCTTATCCGGAATTTCCGCATGGGAAGCGGTAAACGGCCCGCTCTTCTGGATTGCCCTGCCGGCTGCAGTGTCTCTCTTCCTGATTATCCTCTCGAAGGCACACTACGGACCGTTCTCGGTAATTGAGGCAAAAGAGCTTGTCTCCGGATACTGGACAGAACACTTCGGAGGATGGAGAGCTGTCTTAAACATCGCAAACGCATTAAAGACCGTTGTGCTTCTCTCAGTCTTCATCATGCTCTTCTTTGGAGCTCTTCCCTGGTGGCTGTTTGTAATCGCAATGATTGTCTTAATGGTCATCATCTCGTTTGTCTGTGCGACAACACCGATGCTGACTCCCTATCAGACAGTTACCATCCAGACTATCTGGACGGTTGTTGTCTGTATCTATGCAGTAATTGTATGGGTGGTGATGGGATTATGAAGAACCCGATCTTTAAAGCTGTTCTCATCGGAGCAGTATTCTATATCGCTTTGATGGTTGTTGAAGGTGCCATGCATCCGGCAATTCTCCCGGCAGCAGCCGTTGGAGCAGTGCTTCTCGGACTTCTTGCAACGGTCTTCATCTGGGAAAACGAACACACCGTACACCTTGGCGAGATTATCGTCCTCTGGGCAATGGTTCTGCTGTTTGTTGTCTACGGTCTGGTATTCTTCTTCATCGGAGGTGCATTCTAATGGAATTAGTCTATGAACGCGACCTTCGCTCGATGAAACTCCTTGTCCTCAAAGGAACCCGTCAGGATGCGGCTGTCCTCTCCCTTGCAGGCCGGCTTGGTCTTTCCCGTCAGCAGATGAGAAAGATTCTGATTGCCGGATGTGACATGATGACATTAGAAAACATCGGCCCGAGACTGGAGGCCGCAGATGCTGCGGCAAACGGAAATGCCGATGCATTATCCATCCCGCACCTGACAACCGCTTTAGGCCTTCTCTCTGATGAGGAAGGAAAAGCTTTCCTCTCCCGTGTTGAAGCAGGAGAGTCTGTTGAGTCTGTGAAAAAAGCAATTCTGGAGGTTCTCCAATGAGTCTTCTGCAGAGTATCAAAAACAGTGTCCGCAAACGTTCCATTCATGTATGTTACGTAAATACCGGTTCCTGTAACGGCTGCGATATCGAGATTCTTGCATGCTTATCCCCGCGGTACGATCTTGAGCAGTACGGAATTTACGTTCACAACAACCCGCGTGAGGCTGATGTGATTTTAGTCACCGGCGGCATGTCTCCGCAGTGGATTGACAAACTTCCTGACCTCTTCGACAAAGTTCCGGAACCGAAGGCAGTGGTTACCATTGGCAACTGTCCGATTTCCGGATGTGTCTTCAACCGTCCGGGCTGTGTCATCGACCCGCCGGTAAGCAAATACATCCCGGTCGCAGCAGCAGTCCCCGGCTGTCCGCCAAGACCGACTGAGATTATCAACGCGATTCTCTCTGCGGCTGATATTCTCTTCAAAAACCATGAGGAAAAGGAGGCGAAGAAATGAAAAAAGTCGTTGACGTCTCTCTTCCGGTAGGACCGGTTCACCCATGCTTTAAAGAACCGCTTCGCATCAAATGCGAAACCGCAGGTGAGAGAGTTCTGAGAACCGAGGTTGAGCTTGGATACGTCAAGAAGGGAATCGAGAAGATTATGGTTGGCCGCCCCTGGCAGGAAACCATGTTTCTGGCAGAAAGAGTCTGCGGTATCTGCTCTGTTGTCCACAACACAGCAATCGTCGGAGCTCTTGAAGCAATCAGCGGAATCAAAGTCCCAAGAAGAGCACAGCTTCTTCGCGTCATCTTAAACGAGCTTGACAGAATGCAGAGCCATCTTCTGGCAAACTACTCGTACTGTTACACCATCGAGCACGAAACTTTGGCCATGTATCTGTTAAATCTCCGTGAGACGGCAATGGATGCAATCGAGAAGATGACCGGAACCCGTATCATGTCTGCATATGTCGTCCCGGGCGGTGTCCGCGAAGACGTCCCGGATGCAGTACTCTCTGACATCCTCTCTGCTCTTGACAAAATTGATACCGAGCTTAAACGCTACGTGAAGATGTTTGAGACCGGAAAACTCATCGCCCTTCGTTCGAAGGGAATCGGCATCCTCTCTGTCGAGGATGCAAAGGCATCCGGTGTGGTGGGCCCAACTGCCAGAGCATCCGGCATGGAGTGCGATGCAAGAGCGAATGAACCAATCTACACCGAGCTTGGCTGGCACATGATTACCCGCCCCGAAGGAGACAACTTCGCACGCATCATGCTCAGGTTCGATGAGCTCTTCCAGTCCTCTTCGATTATCAGAAATGCAATCGCAAAACTTGAAGCAGGACCGGTTCGTCTCGGAGGAAAAGTAACCGCAGGCCATGTGAAACACACCATCGAAGCACCGCGCGGAGACTTAACCTATGATATCGCAGTCGACGAGAACGGAGAAGTGATTTCCGTTGCTATCCAGACTCCGTCGATTATGAACGTTGAAACAGCAGCACACGTAATGATGAAGAACCTGGCATCTGCCGCAGATGTAACATCCGTCTTCATTAGTGCCGACCCGTGTATCGCCTGTGCGGAGCGCTGAGCAATGTCTGTGTTATCCTACCTCAAAGAGTTCTTACGCCCGTCGTGGCTTAAGACGTTCTTCTTCGCAAAGACTGCCCCGCTGAACAACCCGCCGTACTTCCGCGACTTCCCGCAGATTACCGGAAAAGAATGTACCAACTGTCTCTCCTGCAAAATGATCTGCCCCTGTCAGGGAGCAATCGATGTCATTTCAGAAAACGGCAAATGGGTTCCGTACATCACCTACGGACACTGCGTCCGCTGCGGATACTGTGTCGAAGCATGTCCGGAAGAGGTCTTAACATCCGGAAACATCCTTGACAAGAAACGTCTCGAAGGACTTGAGTTCATCCACGAGTACACAGTAATCGTTGATGAAGAGACGTGTATGGGATGCGGAAACTGCAGTACTGCATGCCCTGCAAACCGCGAAATCGACCCGCACATCGGAGCCGGCGGAACAGCCATGTCTGATGATGTCTTAATGCGTGTTGAGCGCGGAAAGAACAAAGTTCTCCACAATGACCTCTGCAAAGGATGCAAGGTCTGCATGGACACCTGTCCAAACCAGTCCATCCACGTTGTCAGAACTGTTCAGGCAGTACAGGAGGCATACAAATGACTGACTATATCATCAAAAATGCCTGTGTATATGACCCGGCAAACAATGTTGCCGGAGAGATCCGCGATATCTATGTTGTTGACGGAAAAATCGCAGAAGAGCCGTCTGCAAACGCCGAGGTAATCGATGCAGGCGGATGTCTCACTCTCCCCGGAGGAATTGACTCACACACCCACATCTGCGGAACCAAGGTAAACTTCGGCCGCTACATGAGCCCAGAAGACATGCGTGCAGGCCGTGCCCCGAGAAACAACGGTATGCGTGCGGTATCCGGATACAGTATCCCGACCACCTACGGAAACAGTTACCGCTATGCCCACATGGGATACACCACCTTAACCGAAGGTGCCATGGCCCCGTTAGAGGCACGTCACACGCACGAAGAGTTCAGACACACCCCGCTTCAGGACGGTCTGGTCTTAACGCTCTTTGACGGTGACTGGGAAGTCATGCGGGCAATCGCCAACGGAGACGTAAAGCGTGCCGCAGGACTTATTGCCTGGAGACTGAATGCGGTCAAAGGATATGGGGTCAAACTCACCAATCCGTTAGGCGCTGAGATGTGGAGCTGGGGTAAAAACGTTGAGTGTATCAGAAAACCGATTCCAACCTTCGACCTCTCTCCTGCTGAGTTTATCACCGGCATGATTGAGGCAAACGAGATGCTTGGACTGCCGCACTCGATTCACCTCCACTGCAACAACTTAGGAAAGCCCGGAAACTACACCTGTACCATCGGAACGATGGGGCTTGTCCCGGACTTAAACGAGAAACGCCAGACAGCATACTTAACCCACGTACAGTTCCACTCGTACGGAGGTTCCGGATGGTCTGACTTCTGTTCCAAGAGTGAACCTGTCTCGAACATGGTAAACCGCCGTCCGCAGATTACCATCGACATGGGACAGGTTATGTTTGGAAGAACCACCACCATGACCGCAGACGGTCCGATGGAGTTCAACCTCTACCGTCTCCACCAGGACAAGTGGAGTAACCATGATGTCGAGATGGAAACAGCGTCCGGTGTCATTCCGGTAATGTACCGCAGAAAGAACCTCGTCAACAGTATCATGTGGGCGATTGGTTTAGAGCTTGCGTTACTCGTTGAAAACCCCTGGCAGTGTCTGCTTACAACCGACAATCCAAACGGTGCTCCGTTTGTAAAGTATCCGGAAATCATCGGACTTCTCATGAGCAAAGAGTACCGCGACAAAGAGTTTGCAACCGTTCACAAGAGTACCGGCAAGCGTACCTGCTTAGCTGCTCTCGACCGCGAACTCGGATTCGAGGAGATTGCAGTCATGACCCGTGCAGGACAGGCAAGAGCCTTAGGTCTTGACCAGTTTGGAAAAGGTCACTTAGGCGTTGGAGCGGACGCAGATATCGCAGTCTATCCAATCAAACCGGATAAGATTGACCCGTCCAAGCAGTACGCAGAAATCATCCGCGGATTTGCCCAGACCAGATTCACCATGAAAGGCGGAGTTCTTGTCTCCCGCGATGATGTAATCCTCGCAGACGACTTAAACAGAACCTTCTGGTGCTCACCAAAGGTTCCTGCAGCATATGAGATGAGCAACGATCCGGAGCTTATCAGTGTCTTTGAGAAGTACTACACAGTCAGAATGGAGAACTATCCGGTTGACGAGAAGTACTACATCAAACGCAGTATGAAGATTGAAACGGAGACTGCATTATGAGACGAATTACTCTTATCATGAGAGAAGAGATGGCAGACTGCCGTCTTCCAATCGAAGCAGAAGCAATCTGTCCGGAGACGATGTCAAAGACCATTGACCTCTCCATTTTCGTTGGAAACGAGAAGAAGAAGATTACTGACGTCTTCGACATCAGAGTCGACGGAGAAGCCGCAGGACCTGCGACAACCGAAATCATCCTGGTTGGAGACTGCAGCCGGGTAAAACGTGTCGGCGAGTACATGACGGCTGGAAAAATCATCGTCGAAGGTGATATCGGTATGCACTGCGGAGATTTCATGACCGGAGGCGAGATTGAAATCATGGGACATGCAGGCGACTGGCTCGGCCGCGAGATGCTCGGCGGAAAAATTGTCTGTCACGGAAATGCCGCAAACTACTGCGGTTCCGGATACCGCGGCGGCAGAAAAGGAATGCGGGGCGGAGAAATCCTTGTTGAAGGAAACGTCGGAGATTACTGTGCCGAGTGTCTCTTTGGCGGTACCGTCCGCGTTAAAGGAAATGCCGGAATCCATGCAGGAGCCAACATGAAAGGCGGACACTTAATCATTGAAGGAGATGCATTAATGCCGTGCGGAGATATGTTTGCAGGCGTTGCCGATATCTTTGGAACTGTTACCGACTTCCTTGCAACCTTCCGTGAGAAGGGAACGGTCTCTGTTGAGGGACACACATTAACCGAGTTCGAAGGAGACCTTGCACACAGAAATGCAAAGGGAATCCTGCGCGTTGGAAAATACATCCGTATTTAACCCCGCATCTTCTTTTTTTCAGACCTGTTCCTGAGACTTTTTCCCCATTCGAACCGTTCATGTTATATGTCAACACGTGTCATATGTATGTATGATATTGGGATTACCTGAGCTGACGGTCTTTGCCGTTGGCGGAACCATTATTCTGGTACTAGTTCTCCTGATACTGTGGGGTATCATATACCCGAAGGTGGAGGATAACTAATGGCGCTTGGAGAAGGAACTACCCTGATTACTCTGGTCTTAATGATTGTGTACTTTGTTGTACTCTTAGGTATCGGAGTATGGGCTTCAAAGAAAATCAAGAACTCCGAGGACTACATCTTAGCGGGAAGAAACCTTGGGTTCTGGCTCTTTACGCTTCTTATCGTCTGTTCCATCTGCAGCGGAATGACGCTGATTGGAACAAGCGAGTTCGGCTTTAAGTCAGGATGGCCGGGAATCTGGGAACAGATTTTTGTGCCGCTTGCAGCATCTTTCTGTATCATCTTCTTCGGTTCAAAACTGAACAAAATTGGAAGAAAAGAAGGATGTATGACCGTTGCTGACTATTTTGCCCTGAGATATGAAAACAACCGTGAACTTCGCGCATTATCTGCATTTGCAAGTATTATCGTCTCTCTGATTTACTTAGTCGGTCAGTACACGGCAATCAGCGTTGTTCTGATGTGGGCATTCGGTCTGGAACACTGGCAGGCTCTGTTAATCGCTGGTGTTATTATTACTGTGTACACAGTTATCGGCGGTCTCTACGCGGTTTCCTGGACTGGTCTTGTGCAGGGACTGATTTTAATCTTCGGTGTTCTGCTTGTTGCCCCGTTCATTATCAGCTACGCAGGCGGTATGACTGCGATTAATGATGTCCTGGCATCCATCGACCCGAACCTCGTTATGCCGTGGTTCGAGACAAACTATGCAGCATACGCATACTGTACTCCTGAATACTTAGTATCGTTTGGTATTATGCTGATGGTAGGTCTTGCCTGTGCTCCGCACGTCTTATCCAACGTGTTTGCAGCAAAGAAGGCTTCCTACTTCAAGTGGTCTCCGCTTGTTGCATTCGGTATCTATGTGGTAATCATGATGCTGGTTAAAATCAGCGGCTTTGCCGTCCGTGCTCTGGCAGAAACCGGGGCTCTTGGGGCTGAGGCGTCTGCTGCTGTGATGGCAAATCCGAGTGCTGCTCTGCTCTACGGTATCCAGGCGGCAAGTCCGACCATTCTGATTACCGCACTCTTTGCGGTGATTGTCTTAGCGGCAGTTATGTCCACCACCGACCGGTTAATGCTGACAATCGGTACTGACTTCTCCTGGAACATCTTCAAGACGATGCTTAGGCCAAAGGCAACCGAGAGACAGGTTGTCAGAATCAGTCAGATCTGTGTCTTCTTAGCCGCAGCAATCTCGCTTATCCTCGCAATCAACCCGCCGGAGATGCTTGCATTCTTAATCTGGCTTGGTATCGGAATGATGCTTTCCGCATTCGCTGTCCCGCTGCTTGCCGGTCTCTACTGGAAGAGAGCAACCGCCGCTGGAGCTATTGCTTCGATGGCATGCGGTATCATTGCAGCACTCGGATTTGGATGCTACAGTTACTTCAAGCTCGGTCCGGCACTTCCGATGCACTTCTCGATTTACTCGTTTGTCATCGCAATCATCGCGATGGTTGTGGTAAGTCTGCTCACCAAGAAGAACTCGGAAGAGGCATTAGAGAAGACCTACACCGGATTTTTCATGTTCCCAAAGGATGAGAAGAAGGAGTAATCCTTCTTTTATTCAATTATTTACCGGGAGTTCTGCTCCCAAAATAGTTTTTTTGAAAAAATCTGATTATAATACTTTTTCGAGAACCAGACGCGGGATGTCCGGGTAGAAGTAGTTCTCCCGCTCTTCGGTTTTCGTAAACCCGATTTTTGTATAGAACGACAGTGCCGGCAGATTCTCCTCGGATACGGTTACGTGAACGGATTTTACTCCGCGCTTTTTCATCTGTGCAAAAAGTGCCTCAGTCAGTTTTGTTCCGCATTCTTTTCTCTGGTATCCGTGGGATACTCCGATGCGGATGAGTTTTCCTTTTTTTGCGTCTTCGAGATGCACTCCGCCTAACACATATCCGATAATTTTCCCTTCAAACTCAGCAACGAAGAACAGTTCGCCGAAAAGCTCCTGTATGTGGCGGAAGAGAATCGGCCCTCCCATGCCGGAAAACATCGGAGCGTCAAGCTCACAAAGAACCTGGTAATCGCTGTCAGTAAAATTCCGGATGGTGATCATATGCTGTATATATGTTGGTTCTTGGTATTGTTAACATGTTTGCTTCTTTTCGCTGATTTGTGTGATGGGATTAATATCTCCGCAGAGACTAATACTAATACAGCGTATGCCGGATATATCAGATTACTTCCCCTATCAGGGTTATCGGAAAAATCAGCAGGAGATGCTTGCAGCTGCCGCCCGTGCTGCTGCAGATAACAGCGTCCTTCTCATAGATGCACCAACCGGAAGCGGAAAATCCAGTGTTGTCTCAGCGCTCCTTGCAAAATCAGCCGGCAAAAAAATTATCATTGCTGTTCGAACCATCTCCCAGCTGCAGATTTTCATCCGCGAGCTTGATATGATTCGTCTCAAAAAACAGCGGGACTTAAAGTTCACGTACCTGATCGGCAAGGGAAATATGTGCCCTCTCGGCGGATACGGGGATGTGTACCGCAGATGTGAAGGCGTCAAAGCCTTTACCACATCGCTGATGCAGCAGAGAGCAGAGCGCGGTTCGTATGACCCGTCTCAGGATAAGGTTATCCGCGATCAGATTGCCCGGCAGGACAAAGACCATCCGCTTATCTGTCCCTACTTTGTCAACAGCCGTGTGTTTGTCCCCTCCGAAGAAGGAGGACGCCGCATGGTTCCGTCTCCGGATCTCCGCAAAAAATCCGAGACTGCACAGAAAAAAGTGGTAACTCCTGCAGACCTGCATTCCTTTGCCGGACGCTGCTGTCCGTATGACTTAATGCTCTCGGCGGCCAAAGGGGCGGATGTTCTCATCTGTAATTATTACCACCTGTTCAATGATGAAATCCGCGAACAGCTCTATGTAAATCTCGGATGCGAGGAGAAGAATGTCATTCTGCTCCTGGATGAAGCCCATAACTTAGGCGATGTGGTACAGACCATCGAGAGTATCCGGATTCGCGAGTCCGACATTGAAGCAGCCGCCTCTGAGCTTGCCGGGCTTCGGGAGCGGGTTCGGGGAAGCGAGGCGATTTTCCATATTCTTCCGCGTATTGCGCAGTTCATGGATGGTCTTCGGCGGTCTACCGAGGTTGAAGACTGGTTCGATCCGGAGATTTTCAACCGGATTATTATCCGCGGTTCGCTCTACACCAAACCGGACGATATGATGGAGGACGTCATCGCCATAAAAGAAGCTCTGCACACCATGAGCATCGAAAAAGGCGACTTCCGGGAAACGGCAATCGAGAAGCTCTGCGAGTTCTTAATCCGTCTGTACCGTTCCTCGACCAATTCTGCGTTTCTGACCGTGTACACGAAGGATGCGGAGACAATCACGCTTGAGGTCAGAAACATCGATCCGGCAGACCGGCTGCAGGAGTTAGCATCCAAGCATGCGGCAACGGTTCTCATCAGCGGAACGTTGTCTCCGGTTGATGCCTACCGCAGATATTATTTCGGTGATATGCCGGTGGAGACGATTTCTCTTGCGAACTCGTTCCCGAAGGAGAACCGTATGGTTCTTGGCGCTTCCGATATCACGACGGCCTTTTCCAAACGTCAGAATGCGGAGAATACGAAGGCTATCGAGGAGTACATCATGGCATTTTCCAGACTGCCGGGAAATGTTGCGGTGTACTTCCCGTCCTATCAGCTTCAGACGCAGTTTGCCAACGCCTGTGCATCCCGCATCAGAAACAAGGTTGTCTTTATTGAACCGCGTGAGTCTGCCGAGGCAACCGAGGCACTGAAAGAGTTTGTCAGTCTCCCGTCTAAGAGGAAGTCCGGGATTATGTTTGCGGTATGCGGAGGAAAGTGGAGCGAAGGGCTTGACTATCGCGGTGATCAGATGACTGCTGCGATGGTTATCGGCCTTCCGCTCGCTCCGTTTACGCCTGTCAGGCGTATGGTGAACAGCTATTTCAAACGCAAGTTTGGTGAGCAGGGGGAGTTTATTGCATATACGCTTCCGGCTATTAACAAATCGATGCAGGCCTTGGGTCGTGTTCTTCGGACAGAGACTGACCGCGGGGTTTTGATTCTGGGCGATCAGCGGTTCTTCAGTCCGGAAATCTTTGCCGGTGTGTCTCCCTGGATGCAGCAGGAAATGAAACGCTGTACGGCAGCAGAAGTGAAAGCCTTGCTTTCTTCGTGGGATGCATAAATGCAGTCGGGTTCCTGTTCGTTTCAGCTCTGGAAGGTTTTGGTTGACTGGGACGGGACAACCGTTTTCCGCGTCCGGTTTGTGCGGACAGCAAATGCCGGTTCTGTTCCGGTACCGTTTACGAAGTTTCTTTCTGGAAAAGGTACGGACTTTTCCCCGCTGACATCCGCGGCTCTTGCGGGCGATTCGGTTTATGCGGAGATTTACCGTGCGGTATCACTGATTCCCTACGGGGAGACGCGGACATACGGGGAAATTGCAGAGGCCGCAGGCACCCATGCACGCGTTGTTGGAAATGCAATGTCCAGAAATCCGACTCCGCTTATTGTGCCGTGCCACAGAGTTGTTGGAACAGACGGGCTTGGCGGATTCTCTCCGGACATTGAAATTAAGAAGGGACTGCTTGCGATGGAAAAGAAGGTTTCGAAGAAATTATCTCCAACCTCATATTGAAATACCAACCCGTCCTATAACAAATCATGATGTTCGATGTCCGAAACCCTGCAACCGGAGAACACATCTCTTCTCTTCCCGTATTCTCCGCCTCAGATATATCAGCCGCAGCAGAACGTGCCGCAGAAGCTGCAAAAGCCTTTGAAAATACCGCCGCTTCCGTCAGAGCAGTACGACTCGTAAATGCGGCTGCTCTGATTCGCGCCCGTCAGGATGCCCTGGCATCACTTCTGACGCGTGAGCAGGGAAAGCCGCTTGCCGAAGCAAAAAACGAAATTCAGGGAGCGGCTCATGTCTTCGAATACTACGCATCCGTCTGCGGCAGTATCAGAGGGGATGCACTGAACCTGCCAAACTATGGATACCTGAATGTGATTCGAAAGCCGGTCGGTATTTGTGCTGCCATTATTCCCTGGAACATGCCGGCTATCATCTTCGCGTGGAAAGCGGGCGCTGCTCTTGCCTGCGGAAATCCGGTTCTGGTAAAACCTTCGGTCACTGCCCCGCTTACCGTTCAGGCGTTGGGACACGCTTTGCATGAGGCAGGAATCCCGGAGGATATCCTGCAGATCATCACCGGAAACGGAGATGAAACCGGCCGTGCCCTAATCGAAGAACCGCTTGTCCGTCATGTTTCCTTTACGGGTTCTACTGCTGCCGGCCGGGAGGTTGGTTCGTCTGCCGGACGAAATCTGAAGCGGGTTCATTTAGAGCTCGGCGGAAATGATGCCTTTATTGTCACAAAGTCTGCGGATGTCAAACGTGCGGCCGCAGCTGCTGTCCGCCACCGGTTCTATAACTGCGGGCAGGTCTGTACATCTGCCAAACGGATTTTAGTTCATGAGGACTGCGAGGACATCTTTGTATCTGCAGCCAGGGAGTTAATCGAACGCATCTCTGTTGGAGACGGCCTTTTGGGAAACACGATGGGGCCGCTGAACAATGCCGACCAGCTTCGGTCTGTTTCCGATGCGGTTGACAGGATTGTCACCCATGAGGAAGGAACGCTGGTTACCGGAGGAGAACGCATCGATGGAGCCGGCTGTTTCTACCGCCCGACTCTCTTACGCGATGTCGTAGCGGATGCCGTATCCGAGGAAATCTTCGGCCCGGTGATGTCGGTAATTCCTTTCAGAACCGATGATGAAGCAGTAAGTATTGCCAACAGCACCAAATACGGTCTTGGTTCATCGGTCTGGACAGACCGCTTAGCTGTCGCTCACAAATATGCAGATGAGTTAAAAGCAGGCGTTGTCTGGGTAAATAAGCATCTGATTCTTCCGCCGGAGATGCCGTTTGGCGGAGTCAGCGAATCCGGATTCGGCAGAGAAAACGGTATGGACTTC
Source organism: Methanocorpusculum parvum (assembly GCA_015063085.1). Classification (GTDB taxonomy): domain Archaea; phylum Halobacteriota; class Methanomicrobia; order Methanomicrobiales; family Methanocorpusculaceae; genus Methanocorpusculum; species Methanocorpusculum parvum_A. Next base: position 141,973 of record SUTD01000001.1, on the reverse strand, counting down.
GTGTACGAATATACCGAAGCCAAGAGTGTACTGTTCGGCTAATTGTGAGAAATCCTCACCACGAAAATCTGTGTTCAGAACCACGCATCAAGCGTGGCCTGACCTTTTTTCGCTCCAAGGCGTTCTAATCCGGCATCCACTCGTTCGCGGGTGAATCCATGTTTTTCGCAGAGAATCTCCATCACTGCATCGCGGTCGGCTGAGCGGTGAGTGATTTCATACCCGGTTGTGACCTCAGGGTTGAGGAAGTAGTTTACCAGCTCTTCTATTGGTGCGGCATTTTCCGATTCCTCAATTCTCTCAGAGAAATTTCCGGCTCGGACGATTTTCAGCGCGGTCTTCGGACCGACACCGGGGACGCCGGAATTATAGTCTGTTCCTATCAGGAGAGCTGCCTGGACCAACTCTTTGCGGGTGAGACCGAGTTTTGCGAGGGTGTCGGCGAGCATGAGCCGTTCCGGATAGACTGAGATAACCTTTCCCCGAATCCGCCGTTTTCCCGATACCGTAACATTTCGAACCAGTGTTTCACAGCCGAAGAGCAGGGAGTCATAATCCTGCGATACTGCGTAGGTAACATCTCCTCTCTGCGTCATAAACGCAGACTGGGCTTCTCCTTCGGACGGAGCCTGAATCCAGGAGATGCCAAGAGCGGTGAGCAGTTCTTTTGCCGAGTCTTTTACATATGCGTCCACTTTCGAGGATGCCATGGCATACTTTCTCGCTGCGTCCCGGTCGCCTTCCTTTACCGCACGTTCATACTCGGCTGCCGCATTTTCGCGAACCTGCCGGCGTTTTTCCAGCGTCTCCATCTTAAACTCAGGAGGTTTTCCATCGAAAACATAGACCGGAGTGATATTCTTCTCCACAAGGTTTGCTGTTCTAAACAGCAGTCCGCTTAAGTGTGAGGTAATCCTTCCCTCGTCATCCATCAGCGGAGCTCCGTCCGCCTGACGAATTCCGGATAAAAACTGATAGAGGGCGTTGTAGGCATCTATTGCTGCAACGCCTCCGATATTGTCCCAGCCTGGGCTCTCGATACAGCCGTCAAGAAGCGCCCGAAGAGCAACTCCCATTAGCGGTACATCCTGGATTTCAGACTGCTGACCGCCTCAACAACGGTCTGGGAGGTCTTGTCCTGCTTTGCAACAAGCTGGCGTCCTAAGTCTTCTAAGGCAGCACGCATCATCTTTTCGCGGTGAACGGACTCTTCTTCGAGTCTTCTGACACGGATAATTAACTGAAGCAGCAGTCCGCCGAAACATAAAATCAGGACGAGAATGCCAACTGCGATTAATGCATCCTGCCATAAGCGGCTGACGACAACGATTCCCGAGATGGCCATTAAGACGATTAATAAAATCTCCGGGAGAATGTCTCGAATATTCATGAGTTAATCTGGGTGACAATGATTATTAAGTTTAACGCCTTGTATCCGGTCTTTTGTCAGTGTGTTTTGGAGCGAAGCTATGGGCGATGTGTATGATTTAACTTCGGTGAAGACAAATATTACATCAACTGTATGAAGGAGAGGAAATTTCCCGTAAGTCCGGCATATGCCGGTATGATTCTTCTGATGGCTGCGGCAAATGTTTTTGCTCTGCTTTTAATCAATCCAATGCAGAATGCAGGTCTTTTCGCATTTGAAGATCCGGAGTCTATTGTAAATGTGATTTACTTCCTCTTTCTGATGCTTGTCATTACCGCGATTCTGCTGATTCTTATCCGGAAAAAGATTCGTATTGTTATCAGCGCGGTAATTGCAGTCTCGTTGGCGATGGTGATTTATTATGTAGCCTTCGCTCTCCTTTATCCGTTCATCCCGGTGGTATCGGCACATATTGTCGGTGTTGGTATTGGTATCGGCGGCATTCTGCTGTTGAAGTTCTATCCGGAGTGGTTTGTAATTGACGCTGTCGGTCTTATTACTTCGGCGGGATGTGCGGCTGTCTTTGGTATTTCGCTGTCTCCGCTTCTGGTAGTAATTCTCCTTATTCTGCTGGTTGTTTATGATTATGTGGCAGTGCACAAAACAAAACATATGCTGACTTTAGCAGACGGGGTGATGCAGCAGAAGATGCCGATTATGTTCCTGGTTCCAAAGAAGCTGAAGTATTCGTACGCCCGTGACGGACTTGCAGTTCAGGATAAGAAGGAGGAGCGGGGGGCATATATGCTTGGTCTGGGAGATGTGATTTTCCCGGGCATTCTGGCGGTATCCGCACAGGTGTTTTGCGCGGGTTTGTCTGTCTTTGGTGTAACGCTTCCGGCACTCGGGGCAGCGGCTGGCGCTGTGCTTGGCATGATTCTTCTGGCAATTCCTCTGCGGTCTGGAAAACCGCAGCCGGGACTGCCTCTTATTAACGGATGTGCAATTGCCGGGTTTATCATCTGCTGTGCGGTATCCGGTTCATGGGACTGGTTTACGGTTGGATTTTGGTAAGTGCTGATTCGCTGCACCAATCATTTTTTACATGAAAGCCCCCCCCTTACCTAATAATTCATTAAGATACTTTTGCCTTACTCGAGAAACACGAATCCACGCGAATCAAAACGAATCGCGTGCCTATACACGGCTTCTTTTCCGGCTTATCGCCGGAAGCCGCGGCACGCTGACGCCCTCGCAGTCGGCTCGGGCGTTTTTTCCTATTTCTTCTACTCTTCGCCCGAGCCGACTGCGAGGACACTAGTGACCGTGCGGCAGTTCCGCGATAAGCGGAACAAAACTGCCGCCTTTAGAGGTCACGATTCGTTTTGATTCGTGCGGATTCGTGTTTCTCGAGTAAGGACAAGGAATTCTAATCCACCGTAAATTAATTCAAAAGAGGCTTTCATCAGGTAGGCTTGAAGCGAAACTTCGTGAGTGTTTTTTTCCACGGTCTGATAAGCAGGGGCTCTGTTCTGCAGTACGGTGAATGTGCTGCCCGGAAGAGAACCCACTCAATGAGTAACAAATTGTAACAGCCCTTCAACGCATCTGTTACAATTTGTAACAGGTCGGTGATGCAATGTTACAATCTGTTACTTATAAATATCATCATCACCTATTTTTCTTATATGGCTTCAAAAGTTGTCCGGGTAAGTGAAGAAGCGTTAACCGTTGCCGCACAGTATTCTCCTGATCTAAGCACTGCAATCCTTCTCATGCAGGCAAAACTTGAAGAGCGAAGCGGGCAGGCATTTGACATGAAAGCCTTGGACAAACTCATCAGAAACGCAGTAAACGACTGTCTCTCTGATTTAGAGAGAGGATTCTGATGCTGCTTGGATGGATAGAAAAAGACAGCAGAATTCTTTCAGCCGCAGAAGCAGAGATGCTTACTGCAGACGAAGCTGCGGTCTGCGGCGGAGAGTTTGTTTTAGAAACCAAGACACTTACCGCACGGGACTGTTACGGCATCATGCCGTCGGCGCATCCGGCAGGAGTGGTAACGTCTGCAGGAGTCACATACCCTGTCACTCCGGCAGTTCCTCATCTCTCCCTTGAAGATGCGATTTGCGAAGCAGTCCGCATTCGCTGTACCGAAAATGCTGTCGTCACCCTGTCTGGAGGCGTTGACTCAACGCTCGTTGCCGCCCTCGCCAATCTTCCGGCGATTGCCGTCGGAGTGGAAGGCTCGCACGATGCAGATGCCGCAGAGAAAGCTGCAGACGCACTGGGCATACAACTGACGCTTTCTCCTATCACCCTCGATGATGTAGGGGCAGCCCTCCCGGAAGTCCTCCGTTTCCTTCCGCAGAAGAACCCGATGGATTTAGAACTCGCGGTTACCGGATACTTCATCTGCCGGCTTGCAAAACAATGCGGAGCAGAGCGTATCATAACCGGCCAGGCGGCTGATGAACTCTTTGCCGGGTATGCACGATACGGAAGAACCAAAACGCTGCGGGAAGATTTGGATGCGGATTTCAAAGACCTCTCACGCCAGCGGGTTCGGGATTCTGCTGCTGCTTCTCACTTCGGTGTCTGGTACTCGCTTCCCTACATGGATGAACGGGTTGTCCGCTGTGCGAAAGCACTCAAAGCAGAAGATCTCGTCTCCGGAGAACTGAGAAAAGTTGCCCTGAGAAAAGTTGCTGAAAAATACATCCCGGAAGAGTTCGCCTGGAAACCAAAGAAAGCCATGCAGTATGGAAGCGGTGTCTCGAAGATGCTTTCCCGCATAGCAAAGCAGGAAGGATGCAGAAATACCGCAGAACTGATAGAGAAGATTATCGTGTCTGAGGAGGAATAAATTAGGTATGGATGCTCTGACACTGTGCATAATTCTTGTCGCTGTTTGTTTCGCTGTCATTATCATAACAGGATTCTTGGAAATACTGCTGAAAAAGAACAAGGAAGCCAAAGCTGTCCCGGCAGTGCCGGAACCGGAAACAGAACCGCAGCCGGACTTTACCATCGGCAGAATTTACCAGATGGAAGACGGCTCATTTGCAAAATATGCCGGAGACGGGAAATTCTTGAAAGTGAAAAAATAATTCCCCAATCTCTTTTTTTTTGATGATTACAGGCCGCCAACAGTTTTAAAAACTGCTTTTGCCGCATCCATTCCGCCGTCCATATAGACTGCACCCATGAGAGCTTCAATGCACTCTGCAAGAACCCGTCCGCTGGTCCAGATGTGCATCGAAATCTCGCCTTTGCCCCAGAGAACCAGATCTGCGAGCTCAATCTTTTCTCCAAGGGAACGAAGAACAGACATATTCACCCGGTCAACCTTCTGCCGGGTAATCTCTCCTTTGACGGTTTCTCCCGATGCAATGATGTCTGAGATTACCAAAATCTCGATAACCGCATCGCCTAACACCGCAAGATAATCCATCGTATAATCAAGCGGAATATTGTTTTCGCGGGCAAACGCCGTGCGTGTCAGAGCATGGATGAGGTAATCTTCATTCTGGAATGTATATCCGATTCTCTCGTAAAACTCGGAAATATCATTCAGCAGCATAAAAAAAAGTTATTTTGCGGTCCAGGTCAGGTGACCTAAGACGCGGTAGGTGAATTCGAGTTCTTCGAACACCGGAATATTGTGCTCGTTTAAGAGGTCAACTCCCGGCTTTAAGCTGTCTCCGCCGACGAAACATCCGACAAGGAGGTTGTCGGTCTTCTTCTGGTAGTCGATGATAACCTGGCTGACCTGTTCTGGAGAGAGAACTTTGTTCGGGAAGTTGACAAGGATTGCGATATCCCAGAGGTCCGGGTTCTTGCAGAGAACATCGTAGACTCCGCGGAAGCGTGCTTCGTCTGCATCGCCGAGTAAGTCAATCGGGTTGTTCTTGTTCCAGAACGGCGGCAGGAAGGTATCCATCTCATCAATGACTTCCTTTGGAAGGTCGCAGATGTCAATTCCCCAGGTTTCTGCATAGTCGTTGGAAAGAACCGCGAAACCGCCTGCGTTGGTGATGACAACAGCACGCTTGCCGGTCAGCGGCTTCTTTAAGCCTCCAAGGATCTTTGCAATCTGGAAAGCACCCTCAAGGGTCTTTGCCGGAACAACACCGCATTTTCTGAATGCTTCCATGTAGACTTCGTATGCTCCGGATAAGGAACCGGTGTGTGATGCTGCTGCTGCCTGTCCTCTCTTGGAAGAACCTGCCTTGATGGCGACAATCGGCTTAAGCTTGGTGACCTCTTTTGCCATCTCCATGAAGGCAACACCGTTTTTGATCTCCTCGATGTAGAGGATGATGGATTTGGTGTGCGGGTCGCGGGCTGCGTAGCTCATGTAGTCAAGGAAGTCAAGGTCGCACTGGTTACCGACAGACACAACTTCGGAGTAACCCATCTCGGAACCTTCAGAGAGTGAGATTCCGACAACTGCGTTTGCAATAGCTCCGGACTGGGAGATGAATGCGATGTCTCCCGGAAGCGGAGAGGTTGCGACATAGGTTGTGTCTAACTTGTACGGCGGGAGAATCAGACCAAGACAGTTTGGACCAACGATTCTGACACCGTATGAGCGGGCGATTGCGACCATGCGCTCTTCAAGAGCTCTGCCTTCCTCGTTCATCTCCTTGAATCCGGCAGTGATGACGACAGCCATCTTGACACCCTTCTTACCGCACTCGTCCATGATTCCCGGAACTAACTGTGCCGGAACAGTGATGACGACCATGTCAACCGGTCCCGGAATATCTCCGACAGAAGGGTAACACTTGACGCCCTGAATCTCAGCACGCTTGTTGTTGACCGGGTAAACCTCTCCCGGGAACTGGAGAAGGTTGTGGAATGCTGCATATCCCATCTTGGTCTTGTCATCGGATGCTCCAATGACTGCAACGCTTCTTGGCTTGTAGTAGTCAAGCGGGACAATCTTTTCCGGGTCGTAGTGAGGAGGAAGGACAACGGGTTCATCCTGAACGATAACACGTGCGTCAACAGCACATCCGCCTTTCTCGTAGAGTCTCAGCGGGTTGATATCGAACTCAACAACATTCTCGTTGTCTTCGAAGAAGCGGCATGCGTTCTTTAAGACCTGTAAGAGGAACTCTTCATCCTTTGGTGCATCTCCTCTGTATCCTTTGATTAAGGTGTAGCCTTTAATCTCACGGATTAATGAGATGAGTTCATCATCGGATGCCGGAAGAAGACGGATTCCGACATCTTTGTGGAACTCAACCATGGTTCCGCCAAGACCAAACGTTAAGACACGTCCAAAGGCCGGATCAATTTTTCCGCCGACGATAAGTTCAAGTCCGGGCTTTGCCATCTCTTCAACGATGACGCCTTTGATTTCAGCTGATGCATCGTAGTTCTTTGCGTTTGCAACGATTTTATCAAAAGCTTCCTTTGCTGCTGCGTCATCCTTGACGCCTACGATAACTCCTCCTGCATCACTTTTGTGGATAATCTGCGGGGAGACAATCTTCATAACAACAGGATAACCTATCGATGCGGCGGCTTTTGCTGCATCGTCTGCGGACTGCACAATTTCAAAAGCCGGGGCTGGTACGTCATACTGACGCAGAAGGGCATAGCCGTCTGCCTCAGATAACATTCTGGTAGGTTTAGAGGACACTTTTCGATACTCCTTATTTTATGTTGGATAATCCTCTGACGTATTTGTCAGAGTGATTAATTGTACATTATTTATCATGTATGATTAGTATAAATACCCTATGTTTTATGGTTGAGGATGGGTGTTTAACGCTGATATTTTGCGGACAAATGTGCGGAGAGATGAACAGTTCTCAGATTTTTGTGAAAAAAGTGTGGGGTGATTCGGCGGTTATGCTGATTTGCAGACTGCCGGTAATCTGCGAATCGTATGCCGGTCAAGAGATTAGAAGTTAATCGTTCCTTCGTATACGGTCTCGGCAGGTCCTGTCATCAGCGGGAGTTCTGCGATGGTGATATCAAGCGGTCCGCCTGCGGTTTCTACGTGGATTACCTCTCCAATGACCTTTCCTTCATTTTCTGCGATTAAAGCACAGGCAGTAGAGCCGGTTCCGCAGGAGAGCGTTTCTCCTTCCACACCGCGTTCAAAGGTTCTGATTTTGATGTCAGACTCTCCGGTTACCTGAACGAAGTTGACGTTGGTTCCGTTTTTGTAGTGCTCATGGTGTCTGATCTTTGGAGCGACTGCATCGATGTCTACTGCATCGACATCATCAACAAAGATGACTGCGTGCGGAACTCCGGTGTTTACGGAGTGTACAGTCATTCCGTCAATTTCGATTGAGCCTTCGAAGACCGGAGAACCCATGTTGATGGTTGCCATGAAGTCTCCGTCGTTGTCATAGTTTCCTCTGACCGGAAGGACACCTGCGAGAGTTTCAATCTTGAATGCCTTGGTCTTTGCATATTTTTTATCTGCGGCATATTTTGCAAGACAGCGGATACCGTTTCCGCACATCTCAGCCTCGCTTCCGTCCGGCTGGAAAAGGGACATCTTCACATCTGCCTCGTTGGAAGGTCCTATGAAAAGAATACCGTCTGCCCCGATTCCAAAGCGTCTGTCACAGTATGCAGCGGCAAATCCTGCCTTCATATCGTCCGGGATGACAACTCCTGCCATCTCATCAATTAACGCGAAATCATTTCCGTTTCCGTGAAGCTTGGTAAATGATATAGACATGAGGATATGGTATGCGCTAAAAGATTATAGGGCTATTGACTTAGTGTGAGTGTGTCTTAATAAAAAAATAGAAAAAAGTATGTTGGATGTTCTCAAATCCAGAGAACCATCCGCAGTAAATCGCGGATACCAGGTCCAAGTCCCACAACAATCATCGCGAAGATAATCAGATACCAGAGAGTTTCCATACCTTCTTCCTTCTTGAACTTCTCAAGAACCCAGATTGAAGGCACAAGAACCACGAGCTTTAGAAGGAACATGCTGTATGCAGTACCGGTCAGTTCAATGATTCCGTTTCCTGCAACGTGCTGCTCGATGTAGTGAATCGGATGCAGGTCAAGTGCATAGCCGGTTGCCGATGAGTCGAGGAAGTGACTTCCGATTAATGTCAGATACATCGGGTGGGACACATAATTCCAGCGGCAGAGATACCTAAGAACTGCCCAGAGAGCGGCTGTTGCTGCCGCGGCAATTCCGACAACAATCAGGATGATTAAGAAATCAAACGTTGCGCCCGCATTTGTAATGCCAAACCAGGTAAGATACGCAAAGGTCAGAACCGATGCAGCTGTTCCAATCCCTGCAAAGACCGGAATGTATGAGATAACAACCTTCTTTTTCTGGAGGAGATACGAGATAAACAGCGCAATCATTCCAAAGACCAGTGTCAGGATATAAACCTGAGGCGTGATGAACAAAATCCACCAGGGATCCGGAATAGTTCCTGTATCTTCTACCACACGCAGCAGCCCTCCAAAGAGTACATAGGTCAGAGACGAAAGCATCAGCGGGGTTGAAATTTCAATATTGACCTTGCGAATCCATCGGTAAAGTAAATACAGACCGAGGAGCACTAATAAAGCATATAAGATAGTCTGAACTACTGTATAGTTAGAAGCTTCCAGACTTACAATCCAGGAGTATATTTCTTCAAACATATCAGGGCCTTCTATGAGTGTAAATGATAATAGGATATTAAAAGATAAAACCTTTGACAAGTCGCGCTGGATTCAGCTGCCGCGCGATGTCATTGCCGGGCATGATGCATTAAAGCAGCTTCCGCTTGTTGTATCCGATCTCGGAATGAAAGGCCCGCTCCTTGTACTGTCTGGTAAAAACACGATGGGCAGTGTTGGACAAAGGGTTGTCGAACTCTTAAAAGAGGCGCATTTTGCGGTAGATTCATTAATTGTAGGAGAGATTACCTACGAAGAGGTCACAAGGGTTGCCAATTATGCGCAGGAAAAGAAGGCTGTATTATTAATCGGAGTTGGCGGCGGAAGAGTTATTGACATCGCAAAAATCGTTTCATACAATATTGATATTCAGTTCATCAGTGTGCCAACAGCAGCCTCGCATGATGGAATTGCCTCATCACGCGCATCGATTCACACAGAGGATGGAAGCGTTAGTGTTGCAGCCCATCCGCCTCTGGCAATCGTTGCAGACACCGAGCTTCTGGCTTCAGCCCCGCATCGCTTAACGGCTGCCGGATATGCGGATACCATTGCAAACTATACGGCAATCCTTGACTGGGACATGTCGATTCGTGAGACCGGAGAGCGGGGAAGCGAGTATGCGACAGCACTTTCCATGATTGCGGCAGAGCTCATGGTCGAAAATGCGGATGTCATCAAAGAGTATGATGAGCGTGCTGCCTGGATTGTGATGAAGGCACTCTTCGCTTCCGGTGTTGCAATGAGTATTGCCGGAAGCTCCCGTCCGGCATCAGGCGGAGAACACAAATTCGCCCACATGCTCGAAAAACTTGTTCCGGGCAGAGTTCTTCATGGTGAAGCATGCGGACTTGGCACGATTCTTTCGATGTATGTGCACGGAGGTGACTGGAAACGTATCCGCGATTCACTGCGGATGATTGGAGCCCCGACAACGCCTGCAGACCTTGGTCTCTCAAACGAAGTGGTCATTGAAGCACTCGTTCGGGCAAAAGAGATTCGCCGTGAGCGTTACACAATCTTTGACTCGATTACCGAAGACCAGGCTCGTGAAGCGGTTCTGGCACTGTACGAGGAGGAGTAAATGGAGGAAGAACGTATTATCACTATTGTCGGCTCGGTTCTTGCAAAAGAAGGGGCAGAGTTTGTCTATGCCGGGCCAACTGAACTCTGCGAGGGATGCAAAGTTTCCCGTGTCTGTCATAATGCAAAGCTGCGTGCCGGAAGACGATACAAAGTGGTATCTACCAGAAAGACGCATCATGAATGTCCCCTGCATGAAGGCGGGGCTGAAGCGGTTGAGGTTTCTGATGCAGAGATTACTGTTGTAATTCCAACAAGTCAGGCAACCCGCCGGACGCGGATTGTGTACACTCCGGTCTGCGATGAGCGGTTCTGTAAAGGCTATGCGTTCTGTCACCCGGATGGAGTTATTGAAGGGGAAAAATACGTAGTCCTGGAAGTTCTTGGATCATACTCGGAGACCTGTCCTAAAGGGATTAAGAATCTGAAACTTGCAAAACTCCGGCATGTGCCGTAAGATATCCCGTTTTTTGTGACGGGGCATCCCGTCTGATACCGGATTGGATATTCTCATAGTATCCATCCTCTCTCCAAACCGGCAGACAGCCTGGATGCCTGCACCCATCACATTTAATTTGTCATAACACAAATCTATTAGTACAAATAATGATGCGTCGCCCCCTCCTCTTACTTCCCGTTCTTCTGGTAATTCTGGTTGCTGCCATGTTTCTTTCTCTCTGCATCGGCGTTTCCGGATTTTCCTTATTCACCTTCGAAAGCGAAATGATTCAGAAACTGCTTTTCGAAGTTCGTCTCCCGCGAATTATTGCAGCGGTTCTGGTAGGGGCAGGGCTTGCGGCTGCAGGATGCGCTATGCAGGGACTTTTCCGAAACCCCATGGCAGATCCCTATCTTTTAGGAACCAGTTCCGGCGGGGCACTGGGGGCTGCTGTCTCGATTGTCTTCTTAGGCGGCATGTTCATGCCGGTTTTAGCCTTTGCCGGAGCAGTTCTCTCAATAATCGTTGTCTACTTTGCATCAAAGAGAAACGGCAGAGTGGCTGTTGAAACTCTGCTCTTAACCGGAATTGCGGTATCATTTCTGCTGTCTGCGATGCTTTCCTTTATCACCTATATTTCCGGAAACAGCATTCAGCAGATTATGTTCTTCACCATGGGCGGGCTCTGGAATGTATATTGGGATGACGTGCGGCTTGGTCTTTTGATTCTCGCAGCAGCACTGGTACTCTTCATCTTTGCCCGCGATATGAATGTCATGACCTTAGGTGAAGAAGAAGCAGTCCACTTAGGAGTTTCAACAGAAAAGACCAAACGGATTTTACTGTTAGTCTCTACTTTCATTACCGCAATTGCAGTATCAATTGCCGGCTGTATTGGTTTTGTCGGATTAATTGTCCCGCACATCGTCCGCCTGATAACCGGCCCCGACCACCGGATTCTGCTTCCTGCATCAATGACAGCAGGTGCCATTCTGCTTCTTGCAGCAGACACCTTTGCAAGAACACTTCCAACGGAAATTCCGGTAGGTATTGTTACTTCCTTTATCGGGGCTCCGTTCTTCATCTACCTGCTGCGTCGGAGGACACGCGTATGAACTTTGCCGCAGAAGCAAAAGACATCACCGTCGGTTACGGAGAACATACTGTTCTGAAATCCGTCTCTCTTGCCATCGAGCAGGGAGGATTTATCGGAATCCTCGGGCCGAACGGCTGTGGAAAGACGACATTTCTCCGGTCTCTTTCCAAGGTTCTGAAGCCGGAAGACGGCGTTGTCTATATTGACGGAAAATCAGTTGCCGCATATGATGCGAAATCGTTTGCAAAAACGGTCGGCTGTGTAAGTCAGGAGACCGAGACGGGTTTTGAGTTCACGGTAAAGGATATCGTGTTAATGGGAAGGCATCCGCATATCGGACGGCTGACGCCGCTGAAAGCAGAGGATTATGCAATCGCAGAGGAAGCGATGCGGTTTACTAATGTTCTCCAGTTCAAAGACCGGCTGGTAACGGAACTTTCCGGAGGAGAACGCCAGCGGGTTTTGATTGCCAAAACTCTTGCTCAGCAGCCAAAGATTCTGCTTCTTGATGAACCGACAAACCACCTGGATGTCTGTCATCAGATTGAAATTCTCCAGCTCATTCGAAGCCTGACTCCAAAGATTACTGTAATTGGTGTTCTGCATGACTTAAACCTGGCATCCTACTTCTGCGACCGGATTGTCTTAATGGAAAAAGGCCGGATTCTTTCCGTCGGCACCCCGGCAGAAGTCTTAACGCCTGAGCAGATTTATCAGGTCTTTTCTGTTCGGATGTTTGTCTCTGCGCATCCGGTAACCGGTAAACCCTATCTGATTCCCGAGTACGGCATCCCGCATGCTCCGGGAAGCAAACATGTCCATGTCATCTCCGGCGGAGGAAGCGGGGCAGAGATTTTGTATACTCTTTCCTTACACGGATTTACCGTCACTGCCGGTGTTCTTTCTGCAAATGACTCGGACGCGGCAGCAGCATCGGTTCTGGGAATCGAGACAATCCTGGAGCCTCCGTTTGCTGAAGTCAGTGAACAGTCCGCTGTCCGGTTAAAAGAGATGGTGCAGGCTTCCGATGCGGTTGTGGTGACTGCCATGCCTGTCGGCTTTGGCAATCTCTCGAATCTGACTGCACTTGTCGGCTGCGGAGTTCCGGTGTATATTGTTGGTGAGTTTGACGATTATACCGGAGGGGCTGCCAAAGAGGCACGGAAACAGATTCTTGCAGAAGGCGGAGTCTGTACCGCAGACAGCATGAGTCTGCTGAAAAAACTCCTGCCGCTTGAACGGTAGGTTTCTTTACTCAGGACACCTATCATCATAGGAGAGAGATGCGCTACTATTATACAAAAAATACCCTCTATGTCAGAGGAAAATTCAAAGCCGTCAGTACCGGCGTTGACGGAGGAATTCGTGCGGTATCAACCCTCCTGAATCATACCGTTTCGGAAAACTTCGATCACGAAGACCCTCGTGCATATATTCAGGAGTTACTGACAAAACGCGGATATGGATGTGATGCATTCGGTCTGCTGACTGCTGTCTGGATGCAGAATCTCTGTGTTCTGCAGTATGACTACATCACGGTGTTTGTCACAGCCGGAGTCACCAATCCGAATCCCGATCCGACAAAGCCGCATACCATCAATATTATCGTTGTCTCCAAAGAGGGAATGTCTGATGCAGCGCTCTTAGAAACCATCATCACTGCAACTGAGGCAAAAGCGCATGCTCTCCGTCTCCTGGGCAGGGATTTTACGGGAACGACCTCGGATGCAGTCATCGCTGCCTGTGAGGGAGAGGCGGTTCATACGTATGCTGGAACCTGTACAGAACCGGGTAAGCGCATCTATGCAGCAGTTCTTCAGGGGGTAATGGAAGCGGTAAAACGTCATGAAGAGACCGTAATCAGAAGACGCCCGTCATATTTTATCTACAGCCGTTACGGAGAAGAGGGATGGTTTGAATGGATAAAAGAAGACTGCCCGTACTATCCCTGCCACTTCGAAGGTCAGTCCTGCGATTTCTGCTACTGTCCGTTTTACCCGTGCGGAGATGAAACACTGGGCGAATGGATTGACAGCACATCGCTTGGAACAAAAATCTGGGCATGCTCTGACTGCCGGCTTCTGCATGAACCAAAGCGTGCCGGATACTTAAAAGAACACCCGGATGCAGATTTCTCTGAGGTAAGAAACTATGAATAATGGAGCTATTGTAAAAATTCCCGCTGTCCGTTACAAAGGAGGGGAAGTTGAGGAGATTGTCGAACCGGTTGTGGTTGAGGATAAAATCAATCTCTACTTAAACGGCAAACTCTATCTGACCCTTGTTGCAACAAACGATTCCCTGACCGAGCTTGGAGCCGGATTTTTTATCGCAGCAGGAATTGCAAAGCGGATTTTAACGGTCTCCGTTGAAGGAGTGGATGTCTTTGTAGATGCTGAGGAAGTGGAAACCGTCCACTGCTCTCTGGAATCAGCCGGCGGCTGTGACACAGGAAAAGCCGGTTTTGTCACTGCAGAAGATGCCCGAATCGCTCCGGATGAGATTTTTGCCATCCGCGAGGCATTAAACGGAGACGCCTGGGGAGAGACCGGAGGTCTGCACTGTACCGTTCTCTATCACAACCACCGGCAGGCAGCCGTGTTCTCTGATATCGGCCGCCACAATACTGTTGACAAGGCAATCGGCTATATGATCTTAAACGGATTAAATCCGGCAGAATGTGTTATCGGATGCACAGGCCGGCAGCCGTTTGGGATGGTCTCCAAAGCAGCAAATGCCGGAATTCCGATTATTGTCTCCCGTGCGGCATCAACCTCTGCCGGAATTGCAGCGGCAGAGAAAAGCGGAGTGACGTTAATCTGCTTTACGCGGGACAGACGGTTTACCGTCTATGCACATCCGGAGCGAATCTCCGGATTATAACGCTTTTACTCGCGAAGATACGCAACCAGATCGCCTTTTTTCACCGTACGTCCGCTGTATTCAGACAAATCACGCCCGACTGCATCGCACTTAATCATCATCAGATAGGCAATCGGTTTGGCAAATTCATACTCAGTCATGCTCTCGTAATTTGCCAGGCCTTTGGCGATTAGCAGCGTTGCCTGCGATACTGCAGAAGAAACCTCGGGAGGGAAGGCATGCGGATGGGTTCCGAGAAGTGCTCCCCCGCCTCCGGTATAGACAGCGTCTGCTGCTGAAAAGAGCCCGATTTCCTTTGCCTCTTTGAGTGTTACATCATTGAGCATCGGACCGTCTTTGACAACTACTGTCACATGGGAGCCTGCTTTTTTCAGCTCCTGTATGAAGAGCATATCAAAGATAACCTCTCCGCAGTTATCAGTAAAAAAGACCACCCGGTCTGCAAGCGGCAGGAACTTTTTAGAATCATCAATTGCCAGACCGTGCGAGAACACCTCGCAAAAGTACCGGCCAAAATCCTCTGCAACATTGTGCCCGGTAACTCCGTAATCCATCGCGTTTCCCAGAACCGAGGCTATCAGCGTATCATGCAGAGTATGCAGCATTGGCTGTACTTCTTCAGCAACTGCTTTTGCCCGTTCATTGTCGCGGACTTTAATTTCCGCATAGAGGTCTTTGTTGTTTACCTGTGCATAACAGAACCGGTGAATCTCACCGGCAGCAATCGCAGCTCCAGCAAGTTCTTTTGCCCCTGCATCAAAAATTTCTGCACACTGCTCAACCAGACGGTCAATCTGCTCAGCATCAGAAAGTACTGACGCAGCCTGACTGCGGACTTTGGTTAAAAGACAACTGCGGCATTCCGGTGCTAATTTCATAATCTCTCTCCAAAAACGTAGTTATGGGGCCGCCGCGATTTGAACGCGAGTCAGAAGACCCCCAGTCTCCTAGGATGCCAGGCTACCCTACGGCCCCGTGCAGTATAATATTGCAGACGGCAGATATTAGGTTTTTCTATTGACCGGGAGTTTCTTCTAACCAGTACCTTCATACCATTCTCTAACCAATACATTACATATGAATGCGTCTGCCCCGTTTACCCCTGCATCACACCTCTTTGCCTGGGAAATGGCACATGCCTCGCCAGTCTACGGGGCAAACGGACGCTGCAGAACGCCATTTGGCATCTTTTCAAAAGAGACGGCATATATTGGAACGGTTATCGAGACGATTGCCGCAGGAGATAAAATCGTCTCTCTTCGCATGAGTGATCCGACCGGAATCTGTGTGGTAAATATTGATCCAAGAGCCGAAAGCCTCTATGAAAAAGCAGAGGAACTGGATGTCCCCTCGTTTGTCTATGTTTTCGGCACCATCCGGACCAGACAGTCCGGAGTATCTGATACCGCAGAAATCTCTGCATCAATAATTCAGCAGGTCAGCCGTGATGCCAGAAACAGCTGGATTTTAGAAACCGCCAAAGAGACCGCAGAACGTCTGGCACGGCTTCCTGCAGAAAATACCGAAGAGTTTCGCACTCTCCTCATCAATGCAGTCTCTGCTGCAAAGCCCGCCGAAAAGAAACCGGAAGTCTCAGACGAGGCGGTACTGTCCCTTATTGAATCGCTCTACGAAGGAAAGAGTGCCCCGCGGGACAAAGTTCTCAATGCTTTACAGGAACGGGGCATGACGGAAAAGCAGGCAAAAGATACCATCTCCCGTTTAATGGAAGAAGGAGAGTGCTACGCCCCAAAGCCGGATATCATCAAACTCGCCTGACATGGAACCGGAATTTTATGCATCAGGGCCTGCGGTCGCTATAGAAAGGCGGGAGAAAGTTCTCGCAATTGCGGATCCCCATTTCGGGGTTGAGGCTGACCTTCATCGAAAAGGTCTCCACTTCGAAAGCCGCAGTGCTCTGCGTCTTACCCGGCTGATGGAGATTATCGAAGAAAGCGATCCGGATTATCTGGTGGTTTTAGGGGATTTAAAACACATGATTCCCTATGTAACCCGGCAGGAAAAAGCAGAGATGCCGCAGATTCTCAAAGCCATCCGCCGCGAGACTGAATTCCGTTTAGCTCCCGGAAACCATGACACCGGCCTTGAACATTACCTGCAGAAAGGAGAACTCCTGCCTGCAGCAGGGGCAGTCATTGACGGAACCGGATATTTCCATGGACATATGATTCCGGATTCTGCGCTGCTTGGCCATCTGATTATTTGCGGCCACCATCATCCGGTGGTAAATATCTATGATGACGTTGGGTGTGCCCTTCGCGGGACTCCGGGATACCTGCTTGCAGAAGTGGATACTGCAGCATGGACAGACAATCCTCCAAAGACGCCAACCCGCGTTCTGCTCATGCCTGCATTTTATGAACTCGCCGGAGGGATGGATGTCCGGCTGATTCCGGGAAACCGGATATCCCCAATCGCCAAAGCTATTCGTCCGGAGACAGGAGAAGTCTTCCTGCGCGACGGGACATATGTTGCCCCGTTTACCGGGCTTCGCCCTGATCCGCTGGAGGGAAGATGAACGCAGTAGATGAACTGAGAAAAACCCTGCATCCGAAACTGCAGGCCGTTTTGGAAAAACGCGGCTTCGATGATTTCTCTGAGATTCAGCTCCGGGCAATCCCCACGCTCATTAAAGGCGGAAACGCAATCGTTATCGCACCGACCGGAAGCGGAAAAACCGAAAGTGCTCTGCTTCCGGTTTTTCATAATATGCTCAGTAAAGCACATCCCGATGGCTTTACTGCCCTATACATCACTCCGCTTCGGTCTTTGAACCGAGACATGATGAACCGCCTTGAATGGTGGGGAAAAGAGCTTGGAATAAAAATCTCTGTCCGGCATGGGGACACCACGCAGAATGACCGGAGAAAGCAGGCAGCAAGTCCTCCCGATCTGCTGATTACAACGCCGGAAAGTATTCAGGCGATGTTCATGGGAAAGGTGCTTCGAAAACACCTTGCCGGAGTCAGATACGTTATCGTAGATGAAATCCATGAGCTTGCGGCATCCAAACGCGGGTGCCAGCTCTCCGTTGCTCTGGAGCGGATTGTTGAGCTCGCGGGTGATTTTCAGAGAATCGGCATCTCTGCAACAGTCGGAAACCCTGAACTTGTGGGGCAGTTCCTCTGCGGAAACCGTCCCTGTCAGGTTGTTGCCGTGCCTGTTGCAAAAACCCTCGACCTCTCGGTACGCTTTGCCGGCGAAGGATTTGGCGAGCAGGTAAAACTCATCGAAAAATGTATCGACTCCCACACCTCGACACTGGTTTTCACGAACACGAGAAGCGTTGCTGAGGCTATCGGAAACGCACTTGTTTCCCGTGAGGATATTGATGTGCATCACGGCTCTCTTTCCCGCGAGGTGAGAGTTGACGCTGAGGATCGGTTTAGAAACGGGCTGACACGGGGCATGATTTGTACCAGTTCGATGGAGCTTGGAATCGACATTGGTCAGATTGATCATGTGGTACAGTTCAATTCGCCAAGAGAAGTTGCCCGCCTGATGCAGCGAACCGGACGTGCCGGACACCGGATTGGTGCGGCATCGAAGGGAATGATTCTTGCAACCGGCTTTGACGATATTTTAGAGTCGATGGTCGTGGTTCGCCTGGCAACAGAAAACCGCCCGGAAAATGTCAGACCGCACATCAACCCGGCAGATGTCATCGCAAACCAGATTGCAGCTCTGGCAGTTGAGCGTGGGGAGATTTCGATTGAGAATATCGAGAAAATTTTTGCCCGCTGTTACTGCTTCGAAAATGCCGGCTCTCTTATCCGTGATGTCATCTCTCAGATGGAAAAACACTATTTGATTCGGACCGAGGACGGCATGGTCATCACCAAAGCGCGGGCACGCAAGTACCTCTCGCTTAACCTCTCGATGATTGCAGACGAAAAGAAGTGTGTTATCTTCGATGTTGTTTCGAGAAAACCGGTTGGAACGCTTGATGAGTCGTTTGTCATCAGCTGGATCAGTTCCGGCGCGGTATTTGTTGCCCGCGGACAGGTCTGGCGGGTTTTGGAGCTGGAAGAAAACAAGGTAATGGTTGAGCCTGCAAAGAACGCAAAAGGCGAGCTTCCGTCCTGGGAAGGAGAGCAGATTCCGGTTCCCTTTACCGTGGCTTTGGAGGTTGGAGGGCTGCGCAGAACGCAGGCCTTCTCTGAGTACCGTTCTGATGAACGCTCGGTTGTTTTCGCACAGAAGACGCTTGATGAGATGAAGAAGAACCGTTCGATTACGGCAACGGACAAGGTCATTGTCTTAGAGGATGCGGACGAAGGTGTGGTGGTAAATCTCTGTGCGGGACACAAGGTAAACGAGGCAATCGGCAGAGTCCTGTCGATTCTCCTTTCCGCACGCTACGGTTCGGCTGTGGGTATCGAGACGAATGCGTACCGCTTCTATCTGCGTCTTCCAAAGTTTCTGGCAGCACCTGATGTGGAAGAGGTTCTGCTCGGTTTAGAACCGGAACATGTGGAGGGGATTTTGCAGCTTGCTTTGAAGAAGACGTCTCTTTACAAATGGCGTCTGGTACAGGCGGCAAAGAAGTTCGGTGCGATTGATGCGGATGCGGATTATGAAAAAATCAGTATGAACCGTCTCCTGGAACTGTTCGATGGGACGATTGTGGAAAAGGAGGCGTTTCGTGAGCTGTTCTTCTCGAACATGGATGTGGAAGGGGCAAAAGAGATTGTACGGCGTCTCAAAAATCATGAGATGGAGACCAGAACCAGCCGTCTTTCGGTAATCGGAGCACAGGGACTTTTCTCCGAGCGTGATATGGTAACCCCTCCCGGAGAGGATCAGGCGATTCTCGAATCGGTGAAGCACCGGATTGCCGAGCAGGATGTTGTTCTTGCCTGTATGCACTGCAGGAAATGGAAATCGCGGACAAAGACCGGGCGTATTTCAGAAAATCCGGTATGTCCTGTCTGCGGGGCGAGGCTCATTGCAGTATTAAAGCCGTATGAAGAGCCGATGTTTCTGGCTTTGAAGAAGAAGACACTGACGGCAGAGGAAAAGGAAGCGGAGAAGCGGATGATGAAGAATGCCAACATGGTTTTATCCAGCGGACGTGATGCGATAATTGCTCTCTCCGGACGCGGGGTGGGCCCGGATTCTGCAGCCCGCATCTTAGCGACGTTTGCAAAAGGGGATAATTTCTACCGCGAGATTTTGAAGGCTGAGAGAAGATTTGTGCAGACGCATCAGTACTGGGGATAACTGCACGGGTAACTAATAATACTCTGCACATCCCACCTATTTATCAGCAAGCGGTCCTCCCCGCCAGACACACGCATGAATAGCAAATTCAGAATGGAAAAACGCTCGACCAAGAGCGGAGACAAATATTATCTGGTCTGCCCGGTAGCCACTCCGAAACGCAAAACAAAAATCTCCCGCCTGATAAAAACCGGCGATGCACCAAATGATGCCGAGTTCGAAACTGCAGTCCTGCAGTACAGGGACGAATTCATCGAGCGTGCGGCAGAGAAATACTCCGAGTTCCGCTCAGAAGAACTCATCTACCAGTACATTCCGCAGTTCTTAGGAAAAGGACTGGAAAAAACCTGCTACCTGCACAACACCTATCTCGCATCACTTTCCGATACCGAGCGCGAAGAGTATGAAGACCTCTATGATGCAAAATACATCGCAGGAACAGCCGGCCTCGAAGACATCTCAGCAGGTTCTGCAAAACTCACCAGAAACTTCCGCCTGGTCAAAACCTGCCGGGAGACTGCAGTCGAAAAGGTCACTCCTGAATTCATCCGGGAAATCCACAGCCTCATATTAATGGAACTCCCGGAGGAAACCGGTGTTTTTCGCGAAGACGGAAATGTTGAACTGCGTCTGCAGATGACGCTCGATGAGTATTATCAGAAGGTTGAAGCAGGATACTGTGCTTTTGAACAGGCAGTCCTCTTCCTCTACCGCTTCTTCGTTATTCACCCGTTTGCAACCGCAAACGGACTGGTCGGACGCGAAATCTTCAACTTCCTGCTTTCCTGCAGCGGCTACCCGCGGGTAATCTTCCCTTCTGCATTTACCAGACTCTACACCATGGCTCTGGACTTTGGAGACCAGAAAGATTACCAGCGTATGGTAACTCTTTTTGCCTCAATCCTGATGCGTCAGAATACTGACTAAGGATTTTCCCCTTTTTCAAACCGTTCCCTTCATCTTTTCTCCCGCCTAATATATATCCAATGAATAACAGCTTTGAGCGGGAAATGGTGATGTGTATGAACCGGTTCTTTACTGAAAACCGGAAGCGCGGATTTGCCTACCGCTTAAAGCAGTCAACGTTTAACACCCAGTATGTGGATATCATCGTTGACTCAAAAGAGCCGGGCTATTATCTTGCAATCGAATGCAAATCGCTGAAAGGAAAGCGTCTGTCCTTTTCGAGCAACTTCCATAAAGACAAGGACGGAGTACATCAGATTGATAACATCTCAGGATTCATCAGCTACACAGGCCGGCGCGGATATCTCGCTGCAGAGTTTCGCGGAGGACAGAAGAATGAAGCATACTTAATGCCCTGGGAACTGGTTCTGGAGTATTTTGACTCGGCGGCAAGTATTCCAATCGAGGCATTTCGCGAGTGCGTGGTTCTGGAAAGAATCACCGGAGGCTACCGGCTTCCGGCAGGACTTCCGGAAATGAAAGACGCACAATAAAATCCTGCAATATTCTCAATCTTAAAAAAAAAAGTATTCAGTCTGAGATTTACTCAGAGATATAGGGTCTGTATGATAACTATATCTCAATTTGTCCCGATGGCACTTTCGCAAAAAGGGGCACTTTCGCACCGCGCGGTAGGGGGTATAAATAGTGGCAAGTGAAATGAGAGGTATGCTGTCCTGGATAATGCTTCCGTCCGAGTATATTGCCACTTATTCTAAGGAGTCTACGAGGCGTATTCGGAAGAGCGGGATTCTTAAATACCTTAGATTGTATCTCGGGCCTGATGTGACAGACATTGATGCCGGGATGCGCGAGTATCTCTCGAGTCGTGATTCTGCTGCTGTCGCTCGGGATCTTGCTCAGTACTATGTCCACCCGGATATTGATGCCTTGGCTCCTATGTCCCGGGCGTCGTACCTATCATCCATCGAATGCTACCTGCAGGATGCGTGTGAGTTCCAGCTCCCTCCTCTACAACGTAAACTCCGCGAGCGGTCGAAGCGGGAGAAGACTGTCGCAGTTGTCCAAGAGCTATGCCCTACTCGGGAAATATGGCAGGCTGTGCTATCTCACCTTGACACTCGACATCGTGCTGAGCTCCTGCTCTGTCTGTCTGGAGGTTTACGGATTGGCGAGGTGCTGAGCTTGTGGATGTCTGATGTGTTCCTGGACGAGACTCCCTGTCGCATTGAGCTGCGGGGTGCTGCTACAAAGAATGGTCTGCCTCGGCGGACTTTTGTATCTCGGGAGGCTGCGGATGCACTGCGTGCATACCTCCGTGTTCGTGATGTTGAGGTTGCGAAGGGGTTAGCAAAATGCCAGAATTGCAATATCCGGCACGACCTCCGTGAAATATTCCCGATGAACTATCGGAATGAAAACAGGTTCTTCTGGTCCGCGATTGATGCAGCTGGATATGGTCAGCGGGATGTCCGCACTGGGAGGAGGATGCTGCACGTGCATTCTGCTCGGAAGTGGTTTATCACTCAAGCGAAGCGTTCTGCCCATCCAGATTATGTTGAGAGCTGGGTGGGGCATGCGGGGTATCTTTCCTCCTCGTATCATCGTCCTTCTTTGGATGAGGAGCGAGAGGAATACTTGAAGTGCGAGCTGGATGTCACTGTGTCTTTGCCTCCGGATTACTACAAAGTGAAGTCCTCTTATGAGTCCGAACTTAGGAAGATGCGGGATGCCCAGGATGCGGACCGCGAGGCCCTTGCTGCACTTCGCCAGGAGCTCGCCGAGCTGAAAGCTCGGGCGGTAGTACCACAGAATCTTCCGGAACAACCTCTGATTCCGGATTTCGAATGAATCTCTCAACATCTTCCTCTATTTTTCGAATCCTCGCGACTGCTTCGTCGAAGCATTCTGACCTTGTACGAATTGGAATGCGACGGTCCGCACGTTGTCACAAAAATGTGATTTTTTCACCTTTCCTGGTGGTTTAGGCGAGTCTCAAAAGGGCAAGGAAGGGCTACCTGAGGGGCGAACAGCGGGCAACACGCGGGTTGCATGAAAAGCCGGGCGACAATGGCCACGAAAAAAGAGCGTCTCAAAATCGCAACAAAAAGAGAGAATGCTCCTGGTCAGTTACTGACCAGATACTCTACTCTTGGTCTCAGGCTTACAGGGATTGATGGGACTGAGTCTAGTCCGAAGTCTCCTGCTTCAATCCTCATGGCGTAGGATTGTGCCAGAGATTCAAAGCAGGCAGGCTTCAGTGGTGTTTCTCCGCTCATACTGCTCCCTCCTCATTGCTTGCCGCAATCAGATAGAGTGTGGTCTCGAAGGCATTAGTCTCTGCTCTTGCTGCTGCAAGTTCAATCTCGCCCTGAATACCCTGGACATATTCTGCAAGGGGAATTGTCGCAACGATATCATAAGACCAGTGTGTCTGTCCGTCGTCCATCCCTTCCGGAGCATCCTCCTGTTGGATGTTCGTGATGTATCGCACCCACTTCTCGTCGATGAGTGGGTTCGTCGGCATCTCACCGACGCTGTGGCTGTGAATGACTTCTTCTGTCATGGTAGTGGTAAATCGTAGAATTTTCGCAAACGTGACTTCTTCTTGATAGTGATGTTTGCCGCCCAGATGATGTCCTGGAAGTACGTGTTGAACAGCTTATCCCGCACGCATCTGCTGCAGTGTACAAGCCAACCCAGGTATGAGAATATCGAACTCTTCTCTGAGTCTGTGACAAACCCTCTTTGCTCGAAGCGCTTCCGGATGTCAAAACTTGCACGCCGGAGCTTTGCGAGCGTGGTCTTCCGAAGGAGGATAAGTCCTTTCCACATACGATATCCGACAAAATCAACTCCCCTTGACGCGACTCTGAAAATCTGCCAATTCCCTTTCAGTCTGACAAACAGACGGCTCTCAAGGAACCATGACAAATCTCTGAGAATCCTTTGCAGCTCCTCCTTTGTTTTGGCGAAGATAGTGATGTCATCCATGTACCTGACAAATGCTGCACCGATAGACTCAAGCCATCTATCGAGCGGTGTCAGAAAGACATTCGCGAGAAATTGTGACAACAAATTTCCAATCGGCACGCCTGTTCCTGGTGCATCGTCGATGATCCTGCGAACGATGATTCCCAAGAGCGGACAGGACTCAAAGATACTGTCACAGATGTGTTTCAGGACATATCGGTTGATGCTCTGGAAATACTTTCGGACGTCGCACTTCAGGCACCAAGCATACTGCTCAATATAGCCAAGCGCTTCCTGCTGTGCTGAGTGGATTCCTTTGCCAGGAATGGCTGCATGCGAATGCTCAGAGAAGAAGTTCGCGATGAGCTGCGGCACGAGATAGTTGCCTATCATCCACTGCGCAATGCGGTCGCGGAAGTCGAGTGTCTTTGCGATTTCTCTCTCCTTTCCAGAGTCATTGATAGTCTTCAGCTCATACTTCCCGGTACGATATTCTCCGCTCAGGAAGTCTGCTGCGAGGGCTTTCAGGTTCCGGACGTGGTCAGTGTCGAATGCGACAACCTGCTTGTAGTGTTTTTTCCCCTTCGCCGCTTTTCCGTATGCGATGAGTGCATTTGCGTATGATGCGACATCTTCGAGCGAGAATGAAAACCATTTGCCGATGTCACCGATTAATGAGTTTCCGAAAAACGATGTTGTCTGTACTGCTGTTGTGGTTTCCATGCTATCTGCCTGCTAGGTAATGCTGAGCTGTTCTGCACAGCTCAGCGCTAGTCTGATTTTTGCCAAGGGGCAAGGGGCAGTCCAACAAACGCCATTCATTCCTAGTTGCCGGGCGCCGATATTCGAGTTGGAATTGCCTACCGCATTATTCAAATTCAGATACGTGGGACCTGCATTCGAGCCATTATTCCAATTCGTGCTGGTTAAGCAACAGTGTGGTGTAATGTATGTTTTTTCAGCTCACACGTTCCTCGCGAAAAACACGAGCAAAGCATTGCCGCCCCTGTTCGGGGTTCTGTGTTTACTAAATCATGTCTGCACCTCCTTTTCAGCCGTGCAATGCCGCGCCTGCCTTACGTCAGGCTGTGGCATTGCAGCCGGGCGCCGATACTCGAGTCGGAACTGCCCACCGCAAAATTCAAATGCAGACACGCGGGACCTGCATACGAGCCATAATCCCAATCCGCGCCGGCCAAGCAACAGCGCGGCGTCTTTGATGTCTCTGTGTCGGCTGTGTTTCGATAGGTGTAGTCGGACCAGTGCGTGGTGGCACTGCCTCCTGCGACATCGAGCGAGACGAATGGGAAGAACTTGTCCCAGAGCATTCTGCGAATATATCCTGCTCCTGTTCCGACTCCGAACACTTTGCGCCATACTGTGGGAATAGTTGTGTCCCAGTTTGCAGTGGTGAGCGTGGTGATGTTGAGATGGTCCGCCCCATCTATTGCGAATGCCATCTCGCGGAAGCGGTATGCGAAGTCAATCATGAATTCCCAGTAGCCTCCGTATGGGTCAATCTCCCCATTTACGACTGCTGATTTTTCAGCAGCTCGTGTTCCTGTAGTTCCTGGAATTCCCTGTGTGTTTCCTCCGGTCAGACTGATGCCAACACAAATTTCTCTTCCGCCATCGTCCCATGTTCCATTGCAGATGCCGCGTGCAACATTGGTCTGCAGGTCGAGTGTCTTATATGCCCAGTACTTCAGCAGCGTGCGCATGATGTACGGGAGCGGTTGGCTGATGGTGTATGTGTTGTCTTTACCACTGAGTCCTTCTGCAGACCCGGTTGCCTGTGCCAGGTTCCGGAATGCTTCGTTTGTCAGGCTGACTGTCGGCTTGAGTGAGGTGCTGTAGATGCTGCGGAGCTTGCCGTTGTCGTTGTACCCTTTGAAGGCGCCGACATAGATGTACTCTGCGATTCTGCCGTCGTAGAGGTGGCAAGGAATCCAGTCTGTGTTGCTTCCAGGGTCATCCCATGTGAATTCCACGTGATGGATGTCTGTGCCGAGCGGGGTGACTCTCCACCAGAAGGACGGGTATTCAAGCATGAAGTTGCCCGACAGCGACGTGCCGTTTGCGACTCCGGATGCTGATCCATCTGTCTTCTTCGACCAATCGGCCTCATTCACATAGAACTGCCGTTTCGCTCCTTTCACGACACAGTGCTTGACTTTCTGCTTGAATACTGCCTGTGCATCCGCTGCGGAGAATCCTGCAGACGCTCCGGTGTAGGTGATGCAGGCCGAAGGGTCGCTGTTGGTTTCATCGACGATGAATCCGTACACTGTCATGTTCGGGTTGTTCTCGGTCAAGCTGCCGACAAATTCCCAGGACGTGCCGTTGTAGCTGAAGGCATAGACTCCTTCTTTTCGAATCGCCCATGATGGGAGTGGTTCGCCGCGTGCGGTGATTGGTCTCGCTCCTGTTCCAGAGATGTTGAGTGTCGGCGATGGTGCAGAGTTTCCGTTCGGGAATCTGAGAACCGCGAGTGCTCCGGTTATAAGTGCGAAGTCGGGGAGTGTAGTTGTCTTTGCTGCTGTTGCTCTGGCGGTGGTACATGTAGCATAGATTGTCGATGGGGACGATCCAGGGTGTGCTCTGCCACAGGCGTCTGCGTTGTACCGTTCGTCGATGATGTCTTGTGCATTGATTGCGATGACTCCTGCGCCTACATTCACTTGGGCCAGAGATATTTCTGTGATGTCTGTGTCTCTCTGGAGGGCTGGCGGAACAGGTGATGCTGCTTCGACTCCTTGCTTCACGTAGAGTGTGATTTTCTGTGCTGCTGCACGGCTCAGCTGCAGTACTACTCTGTCGATACGCGGGGCGCTTCCTGATGGGTTGATGGTGAGGATGGCTTTTTCTCCGGTGACCGAGATGAAGTATCCGTCGATGTATGCCCTTCCCAGTCCTACGTTTACTGCCATTGACGCTGGGTTGTATGCAGTGACTGCGAGAGAATCGTCGACTCCGTGTACAACTCCTGTTGATACAGCATCGGCTATGAATGGTGCGAAGTCGTTCTGCGTGTAGTACTTTCCGTTGGAAAAGAATCCGGTGTTGATTGTCATTTGCGTGCCTCTATCGTTTTTCTTGAGTGTTGTTTGACTATTCTCCGGATGTCTGCCGGTTCAGTGCCCATGTGCAAGGTGATTTTCCGGATGCTGCCTCTTTGCCCGGCAACAACTTCATCGACAATTCCGATGATGCGGATGTCGATTGTTGCAATGCCTGTGTAGTCTACAGTTACCCAGTCTCCGAGGTCATAGTCGGTCTGGTACACGTATCTCTGGGAGGATGATGCAGCCACGGCGGAGATTGTCAGGGAGGGGGCGTGGGCCTGCAGTTCGGAGAGGGCCACGGTTCCTATCTCTTCTGCAGTTGTCGAGTCTGAAGCGTCGACGAAGAACTCTCTTCTCTCGAATCCACTCGGTTCTGCCGTTCCTAAGTATGACTGTGCGACAGTCCGTTCTGCCGCTTCTCCATCTCCTCCTATGTAGACCATGGTCTTCGAGTTGACTCTGTCGTCCATGTAAGACAGTGATTCTACCGTGTGCCATTCGGGTTTGAGGATTACTGGGTATGATGTGCCTTGTGTGTGGTCTTCCCCTGGAAGGATAGAGAATACAAATGCAGAGCTGGCGCGGTCGAAGATAATCTCCCAGCCAATGCCTCCAGCATATCCGAGTGTTTCCAGGATGTCTGCTACAGTTTCAAATCTGGCAGAATATGCGACCTGCTCTCCTCTGTTCTCGTCCTGGGGTTCCAGGATCAGGTGAGGTATCTTCCTGTTTGGAGCGGGTTTTCCCGCGGAGTCCAGTGCATTGATGCAGTTCCGGTCGACGAAGTATCTCATGCATGACTCGGCGTCTCCGCTGCAGACATCATAACCTGTGTTGATTCCGGTGGCGGCAATTGCCAGTCGTTCTGTCAATGTGCCTCCTTCTCTTCCAGAGATTATAAGTGTCTCTCCTGCCGCACCGTTCTCAGAAATGGAGCACTCTACTGTTTCGATGATTCCTGCCCGTGCTTTTTTCCCGTCGTAGTACACTACTGCCAGTGCATCCGGTGCTAGTAGGTAAGGTGCCTTCGGGTGGTTTTTGTTGATGTGGAGGGTGAATGCTCCATTTACTCTGAAGTTCCTCTCATACCGGAAGTATTCGTATACTTCACTTGAGATTTCTGTCTGCAGTTCGAGGTTCTTCCCGTATACTTGGATAGTGGGCGGGGTGGAGAATGTCTGCATCACATCACTCCTTCGAATCTGTCGTGCCAGGAGATGCGGATTGGGGTGTTTCCAATCGATTCAGATTCTGTGTATTGAATGTGGTTTTCTCCTGGCTGGAGCTGCCATAACACAGAATCTGTGGAGATTGTTGAGAAGGCATTTGTCACAGCTCCAGTTGCATCGATGTGGTGTACATATGATGTTGCCGGGTCTGTGTTGATTTCTATCTTCTCTCCTGTGTTGAGGGCTTTTATGATGGCGATTTTCTCTCCGGTCCTGGTGTTTATGAGTACTGGGTTTACGAAGGGTCCTGTGATTGTGATCAGCGCAGGTGTTGGGGTCGAGCCTGCATAGTGGATGTATCCTTCTCCAAATTCTCCTAGGGTGAATGGGAGTCTGAATGGGAGCTGGAATCCTCCTGCGTATGCGGTGAACTCGACTGTGTTCTGGACTGGTGATGTGAACCAGGGGTTGTATGCAGTGAAGCTCACAGTTGCGACTGCTGCAGTGCCGTTGTGGCCTTCCATGGATGAAAACATGGAGGGTTTTCCATCCGGGACGCACGCGAGTTCGTAGTATGTTCCATCTTCTCCGGGGTATACTCGCAGCGTTCCTTCTCCGAGTGCTGGTGAGAGAATCTGTGCGATTTCCATCTTCTTTTTCTGGATTTCATCGATGGATTTCGCGTGGATTCTGAATGAGAACGAGATTGATCTCGTTGACATTCGACTGAAGAAGTAGGTTGCTCCATTCTGATTGGGGGTTTGGGCAGACATGTGGATGTACTGTACTCCACTGAATCCTTGCGGGCTTCCGCGGACGAGGGCTATGTCTGCATCCGGAGTATCCTCTACGATGAGTGTCGGGAGGATGTTTGTGTTGGGAATGAAGGTTATTTGCATGTTATCACCAGTTGAAGAGATTGGATATCAGATCTTGTCCTGCCTTGATGATTCCTCCGATGACTGTGGAGGGGTTGCTGACATTTCCGTTGATATTTACGGTCACTCCTCCTGAGTCATAGGTCTTGTTTTCCTTCTGAGGGGTTGTGACGGTCGGGGTTCCGACGATCGTTCCCTGTTGGATTGCGGAGATTGTTGGCTTCTTGCTGCTTGAGCTTCCACTGGTAGAACTACCTCCGGATGAGCTGTTCTGTTTCTTGCTGGCGGCTGCTTCTGCGGCTTCTTTTGCGGCAAGGTATGCTTCATACTCCTGTTTCAGCCGAGTATCTACAGCGATGTTGCCCATCAATCCTCCGACACCTCCTCCGACATTGAACACAGAATCAATTCCATACTTCTCCCGGTCACCTGCCTTCATCTCACCCATCACGAGCCTGTCTCCGTTCTCTCTCGTCATCACCAGACGGCCGTCGTCGAGGTACTCGATAGTGGCGTTGGCGAAGTAGTAGTCTCCGGAGTAGTAGTCGTCTCTGTTGACGAAGTTTCCAGATGAGTCATAGTATGAGTCTGTCACTGTGCCTACGAGGCCAGCAGTCTCTTCTGTGATCTGGCCGAGTGTCTTTGTCTCGGTGAGGAGGTTGTTTATCGCTGCGATTTCTTGCCTGGAGTTCTCGGCGGAGCTGCTGATGACTTTGTCCAGCGAGGTTGTCACATCAGTGAACCCGGTGTTCAGGTTGTTTGTGACTCCTCCAAACCCGTTACTAAGCGAGGTTGTCACATCAGTGAACCCGGTGTTCAGGTTGTTTGTGACTCCTCCAAACCCGTTACTAAGCGAGTTTGTAACATCGGCAATTCCTGTGTCGATGGTGTGGTTCGTTGTTGCAGATAGTTTCTCAGATGTTTCCAGGAGATCTTCGATGCTGTCTGTCATCTTCTTACCGAGGGCTGTGTCTTCGAACCGGGAGAATTCTGGGATGTCCGGTGTGTTAAGATGCCAGGATACGTATCCTATCGTCGGTATTCTGTCGAAGATGTTCAGGGAGTTGATGCCGCTGATGAGTCCGTTTATGAGCGAGATTATGCCGTTGATACTGTTTTCGACGATGTCGATTGCAGTATTTATTGTGCGGAAGATGAAGTTCACAATTCCCTGCAGGATTCCTTCGAGGTTTCCGGTGATTGCGTTCCATCCTGTCTCCATGATTTTGTAGAGCAGTGTCATGCCTGCTGCAGCAATCTTTGCGAGTGCTGCAAACATGCTGTCGAAGTCGCCTGTCGCTGCAGATGCGACGACATCAATCACCTGGACAACCAGCCACATACCAGCAGTGATGATGGGTTCGAATGTTTCTACAAACCAGTTGACCGTGTCTATCAGGACTTCGAAGACGTTGGAGATGTTGTTTACAATCAAGGTGATCGGATTGATGAGAGAAGCTGCACCTTCTACGAACGAGAGTTCGGCATCGTTCCAGAATTTAGAGAATTTTTCTTTGAGGTTTGTGAACAGTTTCACGAACGGTTCAATGAGTCTGGAAACTCTGGTGCGTATCCATTCGGACATCCGGGTCAGGTGGTCGAGTACTGCTATCGCAATTTCGGCGACTACGACGAGGATGTCTCCCAGGACTGCTCCTGCCGGAGCGAGTGTTTCCGTCATCTTCCTTCCGATTTTGTCCATCTTTTCCGGGAAGTCGGCGGTGTCTTCTGCTGTTTGAACAACTAGTCCATCGTATTGCTCCATGTCTTCGGACAGGCCGTTGATGGCGAAGGCTCCTGCCTGGATTGCTGCTACCATCTCATTCGTCACGCGGGTTCCGAATGCTTCCTGTGCAATTTCGAGGGCTTTTGTTGTGTCAGTGGTGTTCTTGATAGTAGTGATAAGGTCTTCGAATCCTTCTCTGGTTGTGATCCCTGCCGCAGTGACCTGCTTGAGAGCCATCGGGATTGAGCTAGTTTCGAATCCTGCTTTGTTCATCATACCTATGAGGTTGATGCTTTCCTGCAGTGAGTAGCCGAATATATCCAGTGAACTGGCGGAGGTCTGGACCGCAGACATGATGCTGTTGATTGATGCTCCGGTGTTCTGGTTTACTTTCAGGAGATAATCCAGGTAGAGGCCCATCTCTTCTTCTGCGATGCTGAATCTGTTCATGAGCTGGGAGTAGGCTTGCTCGTCTATTTCGAGGCCGATTCCTTTCAGGTCAGATACTTGCTCGGCGAGGCTGACAAGTCGGTCTCCTGTGACTCCCAGGTATGTGTTCAGGTTGGCGAAGGTGTCTGCAGCGTCTTCGGAGACATATGTTGCAGTCCGATAAAATTTGTCGTATGATTCGGTGAGGCCGTCGAGTGCGTCTCCTACGGCTCCGGTTCCTACAGCAATCTTGTCATATGCTTCGTCCATCTCCATGTATGCATCGTAGGATGCTTTACCGAGGGCGGCGACGGCAGCGATTCCTGCCGCGGCTAGTGCGACAGGGTTCGCCATCAGGGCAGTGAATGACGCCATGACTTTGCTGACAGCACCTTTGAGTCCATCGAGGGACAGTTCTATCCCTTTGATGCCATCTATAAAATCGTCAGTATCTAGTTCGAACCCTGCAATCAGGTTTCCTACCTTAATGTCTGTCATTCAGCTCCTCCTTAACGGCGTTCGCGATGTATTCCAGGTATTCTCCGGATGCTGCTTTGTATGGTTGTTCGAGGAATTTTGCCTGGCCTTTGGGGTGTCTTACGTCGAGCCTTTCGTGTACAGGGACGGCGTAGAAGTTTCCCTTTGCATTCGGATTTTTTCCTCCGCTTGATACTCCGTGTTTTTCATACCCTATGACTGCAATATATCCGGTGCCGCTGGCGTTTATGAGTGGGCCTTCGATGAAGGAGCGGCTCCTCAGTTCGCCTGTGACTATTGGTGCGAGGTCGACGCTACGTCCCATGATTTCTCCTGCGAATTTCATCATAGCTTTTGCTGCAGTTTCTGTCATGTCCTTCATGCTCCTTTCCAGCATTGCTACTAAGCGATCGTCGCCTGTGATGGTGTTAGTGGTATCAGTTTTCATTTCTGTATCCTCCAAACATCATGTCCAGTACGGTGTAGATTTCTTCGTCTGTCATCTCATTGCGAGGAGTGGGTCCGGTTTCGTTGAAGAGGTCTGCGAAGAAGTCATTCCACTGGAATACTCTGTCTTCCTGGCGGGTCCTCTGTACGTTGTAGATGGCGGCGGCGATTGTTCCGAATCTGATGTTCCGTATCTGTTCCTGCTCTTTGTTTCTTCTTCGGATCCCTGTGATCAGCAGGTTTAATTCGTGCAGAGTTGCATTGTAGATGGTGTCTGGGTTCAGAAACATGCCGGATGACAAGAGGGTGTCTACATACTCATAGATGTATGCAGCTCTCCACACTCCCGTCAGTTTTTTTCCGACTCTGGGTTGGCACCGTTTCTGTTCTTGCGTCTGGTGTTCTCTGCCTCTCTGGGGAATATCATTTCCATGGTTTCGGTGACGATGTCGGTGAACTCTGTTGCAGAGAGCTGTTCGAGCATAATCGCGAGGTCGTCTCTGGTCAGCTTCTTGCCGTCCCGGGAGAGGCCATGTCTGAGGATGATTGCAAGCTGACCCATAAGCGGGTTTTTCCCGAGTGAGGCAATGGGTTGTCCAAGTTCGTGTTCAGCGGCGATGAGTGCAGATACAGGGTACCTGATTTCGTACTCTTCGCCGAGGATGTCTATTGATTTTACTGGAATCATGCTGTGCTCCAGGTCGGGGCGGTCGTTCCATCGAGCGTCCAGGTGATGGATGCGGTTACATCAGATCCGGAGGTATCGATGCTCAGGCTGGTGATGAATGCGGAGAAGGTGAGGGTTTCCGGCGTCTCATAGTTGAAGGTGATTTCGATACTATGGCTTTTGCCGTCTACCAGGTCGTTGTAGAATCCGGAGACTGCTGTTTTGTCATAGACGATGGTTGTTGATACGGTTCCCAGGTTCACCAGTCCAGCCATTTTCTTTCTGATGTTGGATTCTGCATTGTGGCATGTGATGTCCAGTTCTTCTACTGAGATGCTGGGGCCGGTGATGCTACGGAGGCATCCTGGTACTTTGTCATCAATCGTTACGGTGATTTTGTGGGTGCTAAGTGGTGGGTTCATTTGTACGTTTTCCACATGATGGCTTCGAAGTTAATCGAATACTCGTTTGTTTCACCTTGGCCTGTCTGGACTCTTCCGAGGAAGACAGGAGGGATGCTGATCATCAGGCTTACGTAGTGTGTGTCGTTCACTACGCAGTTTGTGGTGTCGTCCAGGGCGGCGATAATCTGCGTGATGGTTTTGTTTGCCGCTGGTTTTTGCGGGTCTCGTACTATGATTTGTACGGTGAGTCGTTCAGTTACCGGGGCGGGTGTGTTTGAGGAGTTGCACCGGGTTGGCGGGTATCCTCCTGTTTCCATTACGGAGATTGTCGATGCCAGGGCGCTGTTGATGTTGTTGACATCCGCGTGGATGCCTGCTGTTTCCAGCAGGCTCCGGATGTCGTATCCTACGCTCATATTAGCACCTCGTAGTGTCCTATGGCTCCATCGGCGTCTGGGAGTGCGGATACTTGGAGGGGTGTTTTCGCAGTCCCGTCAGGGAGAGTTATTCTGTCGTTTTTCCCGATAGGGTTGACAGTGATGATGAGTGCAGTGCTGACTACCTCTTCTCCTTTGGTGTTTAGCACCCGGCGAGTTGTGTGTTCTATTCTTGCAGGGTGCTGGACGGGGTTGCTGTATTCATGGTCTCCATCAGTCGTGCTGGTTGCTTTCTGGACTGCGATGGTTTGCCTCAGGAGGTCATGAATAGGAGTTGGTGTCATGCTAGCCTCCGATTAGGTGGGTTATGAGGGCGGTGAGTGCTGCAGAGATTGTTCCTGCTACTCCTCCAACTATACCCATAGTGATTTTCCGTCGTTCTTCGCATGCTGCCTGGCACTGCTCTATCTGAGCGATGCGGTATTCTCTTTCCGCTGCTTCGTGTTTGAGTTCCCGCATGTCGTCCTTCAGCTCTGCAATGGTTTCTGCGGTGTATTCCATCGCGGCTTCTATTTTGCCGAGTTTTTGCAGGATGATGCGAGTGTCGTCTGCCTGCATCAGCTCGTCTCCTTGTGCAGTCTGATTCCTGCATCCGAGTCGTCCATGCCAAGTGTGTCTGCAATTGCGATGTCGGCATGGTGGATAAGTTGGGATGCTTTGATGCCTGCTGTTCTGGCGTGTCGCTTTACGATGCGGGTGTATTCTTCCAGGAATGCGGTGGTTTCTGAGTGAGTGTAGGATTCGGACCACGACCCGAGGTGTCTTGAGGTGATGCCTGATTTGCCGCTCTGCACCGCCATGATGTGGGCGATGTAGTATGCACAGGCCAGTGTCTGCTGGTTATCTCCCAGTCCGGGCGCATCTGCGAGGGTGCGTTCTTCTGCGGAAGCGATCAGCGATGCTCCAGCAGCACCATCGGGTAGTGAGTATGGCGATACAATAGGGAGAAGATCTGCTATCTCCTGTTGGTTTGTCATCGCCTTATTCCTCCCACTCAGGTGACTGTTACTTTGACAACACCAGCGTTGAGGTCGTCGTCAGTCTGCCTGATGTTAGTGGCCACTGCGTTCCAGATGTTTGCCTGGAGGATGGTTGCACGCTTGTCGTGGTCTCTGTAGGTCTCGGTCTTTGCCTGGCCGCGGATGAGGTAGGCTCCTGGTACTTCGGTACTGGTGAAGTATACGGTGTTTGCCGGGACGGAAGTGGAGATGTTGATTGGTGCGTCGTAGCCTGCAAGGAACTGCATCTTGTCTTGGATATAGACTCCTGCGGTGCGTCCGTCTCCTGTGGTGAGGGATTTTGCAATCTTCCAGTAGGTCTCCGGGCTGACTGCGAGTCCGGTCAGTTTAGCTCCTTCGAGGAGGCCGACGCAGGTACCGACGATTTCCAGGAAGCTCTGGGTTGCCGTGTCCCAGGATGTGGTCTGTGGAGTGGTGCCGAATGCAGTGGCGATTTTGTTGTCAAGAGTGCGTTTGAATCCAACCGCTGCGTTCTTGGTGGTCAGTGCAAGAGGGTCTGCAATGGTTGCATTGAGGAGGGATTCATCAGAGAATGCAACACGAATCATGTCTGCCTTGAGGTCGACATCGATAGATCCGAACGACTGGCTGTCGATGTTGGCGGCCTCGAGCTCTCCAAGGTCAGGGGTGACTTTGACGGAGTCCATGGTGGAGAGGCTGACGTGGGTTGCGCTGACCGAGACTTGTTTCACAAGGGAGTCGTTGGCAAGGGTACCGTATCCTTGTGCTTGTTCGAGGATTTGGCCGACGATTTTACGTTGATAGAGTACGTTTTCGAGGTCGTCGGATGTGATATATCCAGAAGTTGGCATGTTTTTTCACCTATGCGAAGGAGTAGCCTGTTTTCTTTTCAGACTCTTTGATGTTGTTTCTCAGCTGTGCTTCTTTGTCCTGGGTGGAACATCCGCAGCCTTCGGCTTTGATTCCCGCTGCGTAGGTGTTGTTGTGCTCCATCAGGTTCTTGTAGAAGAGATCTTTGTCGTTTTCAAAGAGTTTTCTGGTCTCTCCTTCTTTGGCTCCCAGCCAGCCTTCCGGGACGTTTGCACGAATGGTGTTCCATGCGTTGTCGCGCTCGGTCTGGAGCCGTGCGTTCTCCGCATCTGCAAGCTTGGCTTCGAGTTCGCTGATAGTGTTCTTGAGCTGTGCGATTTCTGCAGAGTGTGCGTCTTCTGCTTCTTTGGTTTCCTGAAGGGTCTTCTCTGCTTTCATGTTTTCAAGCAGTGCCTTGATGGATTTCAGGATTCCTTTGGTTTCGTTATCTTCTGTTTCCGGCATTTTATCCGTCTCCATTGTGTTGAAGAACAGTGCTCCGTTGTCTCGTGGGTAGCAATTTGGGCATGCTCCCTGTTCGAATAGCAGGACGTGGTTCGGGAGGATTGTGCCGATGATACGGTTTACTCCTTCCGAGAGCTCCAGCTCTGCGGATGCGAAGGCCGTTGAGAGGCCAACGCGACCCTGTCGGACTAGTTCTTCTACTTTCACATCGGTGATTGCGAGTGTTGCTGTCAGTCTCGGCTGGCCTTCTTGAGGGATGTATGCTCCATAGACATGGCCAACGAAGCGCATATTCTCCGGGAGGTGTCCGGTGGTGACGCTCGCGAAGTCAGGATGCGAGATTGCGTCATCCTTTGGCTCTGCGTATATGAGAGGGATGTTTTCCCATACGCGTGTGTCGCGGAATGACTCGGGAGAGAAAAACACCTCAGTGTCTCCATACGGCAGGTATGTTCCCAGCCGTTGGAGAGTTACTTCGTGAAAAAATGGATCTCCCATGTATATGCATGGGAGTTTTGCGGGCATTAACGGAAGCCGTTACGTTTATATCTGGCTATTTAGCCTTTGTTTTGCAAGTAATCTATGTATGAGATGACGGCTCCGTATTTCGACGGGAGGCCGTTGTCCCTGATGTAGTTCTGCAGGTGTTCGGCAAGCTGGCGGTGTTCGCTCTGACTTGTCCTGGTGATGCGTTTGCGATAGTCGGCTATCTGTCGGGGCGTGGTTCCTGCCATGCCGTCAAGCTGGCAGATGTCTTTGTCCCATTTTCCCAGGTTGTTTTCGATGATGCGTTTCTGGGAGTCGGAGAGAGGATGAGCGCGGGTCATTTCTTTATCACCGTGGAGAAACGA
Source organism: Methanocorpusculum parvum (assembly GCA_015063085.1). Classification (GTDB taxonomy): domain Archaea; phylum Halobacteriota; class Methanomicrobia; order Methanomicrobiales; family Methanocorpusculaceae; genus Methanocorpusculum; species Methanocorpusculum parvum_A. Next base: position 105,447 of record SUTD01000001.1, on the reverse strand, counting down.
AGGGATGCTATGCGTTCTTCTTCTTCGTATGCTTCTTTGGCTTCCTTTGGTGCATCATCTCTGATTCCGACGGGGTGACCTCGCTTGTCGAATATTGCCCATGGGTAGTAGTCAAAAAGAATAGGGCCTCGTGTCATTCTGTCACCTCCTTGTATTTCTCTTTAGCATATTTTACGATCTTCTTGGATAATAAGACTGCGGACTCTCTGTTTGCATAGTAGTCTGAGAGTGCTTCTGCAAGGGTTTCAGAATCGGATTTGTTGGCATATTGTGAGATGCTGAGTGCTGTCAGTGCCGGGTCATAGTCTTTGCCGAGTTCTTCACGCAATTCTGCCTGTGCTTTCTGGACGATTTCTTCTGCTACTTCACAGCTGATCCATGCATTGACTATATCGTCTCTATCTGAGTAGATTTTTTTGATGATGGTGTATTCGAGGACGTGGCCCATTTCGTGAGCGATGGTGTCCTTGTAGGTGGTTCCAGCAGGGAAGAATTTGCATTCTACTTGGTCTTTGTAGCTCTCTTCGAAGTATTCGACTTTGTCTTTTGCGAACCACCGAGTAGATAGTACAAGGCGGAGGTCTGTCAGGTCATGCGAGGGTTGTGTGTATGCGTAGGAGTGTTCGTTCTCGGTTTTGAGGACGGTGACTTCTTTGGCTATCTCTGGGAAATCTCTGCGCATGTCTTCTGCTTTCTGGAAGTTCTGAGCGACTGCTGTGGTGTCAAGTCTGCTCAGCGCCCGGAGTGGGAGTGTGATGTTTGGGTATGCTGCTGCGAGTGCTTCTTTGAGTTCTTTGGTGGTGGTGATGTTCTCGAAGTTTACTTCTTTCCATTCCGGTTCCTGTTTTTCTTTAGGTTGCTGCACTTCTGCCTCTGGCGCTTCTTTAGTCTCGGCCTTCGGCGACTTCTCCGGGACGACTTCTTCATGAGTGTCTTCGACCTTCGCACCTTTCTCTTCGACTTTGTAGTCAGCCGGGACTAATACACAGCGGCAGTTGTATTCGCCGAGATAGGGGGCATCTTCATGTTTGTAGATTTTGCCGTTCCGGGCGGCGTGTTCCGGGCGGGTTCTTTCGTCCATGGCGGCGATGTACTGGACGTATTTGACTCCGGCTTTTTCGAAGGCTTTGCTCCGGGCGTCGCTGCGGATTTTCTGAGCTTCGGTTCGTGCTGCAGTGATTGCGCTGTGTTTGGTTCCGGTGAAGTACTGGTTGAGCTGCTTTGCGATGTTTTTCGGGTGGACTTGGTTGGCTTCTGCTTCCGCGATAAGTTTGATGATGTCTGCTGCTTCTCTTTCCCGCATATCAGTGAGCCAGGGGATGAATGTCTGTTTTGTGGATACTGCTACGTGTCCGTCTCCTGCTGGTTTGGCGATGCGTTCGATGCAGAGGGAGCCGCCTTTGTGGATTTGGGATGCGTAGTCTTTGGTGATTTCTTCGGTGATGCCTTCCCATTCACTGATGGTATATTGGCCTCTCCGGAGCTCGCTTACTGCTTCTTGTGTGGTGAGGACTGCAGTTTTTGCGGCGGCTTTGGCGAAGACTCCGGCAAGTGCTGTCTGCCGGAGTATCATGATTTCTTCGATTTTTTCTGCCTGTTTTTTCTTCATTCTTTGTCGTACCCCATGATGCGCAGGATTGCGGTTTCTGCTTCGTCGGTGATTTTGTCGATTTCTCGTTGGGTGTTTTCGATGATGGTGTTCTGTTTTCTGCTGATGCCCTTGGTGTTGCCGAAGATTCCTGCTGCGGATGGCGGGTATAATGTGTTGAGTTCGGCTTCGAGTTCCGGTGTCCAGATTTTGAGGTCGAGGATGTCTGTCAGGTTGTCTCGGGTTTCTTCTTTGGTGATGGATTTGGTGTCGTATGCGAGGCGGAGGGCTTCGATTCTGAGGGCGGATTTGTCGACGCTTGGTCTTTTGAGCCGGATGTGTGTGTGGTGGTCTTTGTAGCCGTTTGCTCGGAGTATTTCGTCGAAGAGCTGCTCGAGCCATTGTTCGCAGGTGTTCTGGAAGCTTGCGATGTGAGTTGCCCAGATTTCCATTCTGCCGCTGTCGGATGTGCCGATGCCTGTTCCGGTCTGCTGCATTTCTGACATGGGGTTGCTGAATGCTCTTATCCAGCTCACGCATTGGTTTACAAATTGTTGTGCTACGGTTCCTTCGCGGATGTTGAGGGCGGGGAATTCGATGCCTTTGGGGATGAGAGCGGTTGTGTCTTTTCCCCATTGTTTGCCGAATTCTTTGAACCATTTGGCGAGAAGGTCGTATTCGAGGTCGTCTGCTTCTTCGGAGACTTTGGGGAGGAGGATGGGGGCGCCAACTCTGTTCACTTGCTGGATCTCTGCCTGCATGGCGAAGTCTATCATGGCGATGAGGTGGTATACCGGGTACATGTAGGCCATGCCTGAGGGAGTGGGGGTTCCCGGCATTTTGATGATGCGGAAGTTTTGGATTCTCAGGTGTGCTCCGGTGGAGTGGTTGATTTGCCAGACTTGTGTTTCCCCTTCCGGGGTGACGATGATGCCTGGGAGGAGCGGGTTTGCAATGGTGACGTTGCCTCCTATTGGGGGGTGTGTTGAGAAGGTCTGCGGTGGGAGGTGTCTGATTTCAGTGATGTACCAGTGGTTGTCTTTCTTGTCGATACCTGGTGAGAAGATGCTGCATCCGTATCCCATGATGTCCGGGATTACGTTTCGCATGAGGTCCCATCCGTTGATGCGTTCGAAGGTTTCGAGGGTTTCTGCAGTGAGGTTTTCATCAGTTTCACCAGTGCCGTCTGTGACCCAGATTTCCGGGGGGGCTGGGTAGATCTGGATGGTTTTGCTGGTGAGTGCGTCCTGGTAATGGACGTTGTTTTGGAGTTTCGGGATGGTGTCTGGTCTGACTTTGGTCGGGGCGGTTTTCCACGATGCGGAGACTGCTTCGTATCCTTCGGATTTCTGTGCGGTCACTTTGTCTTGTTCTTGTTTGTTTGTCATGTGTGTACTCCTCCTCCGGAGAGGAAGATGGGGGTTGGAACGAGTCTGGTGTTGCTGCTGAGGTCTGTGAGTGCCCAGACGAGGGCGTCTAATCTATCCGGTGAGTCTCCGGACAGGGCGTTCCAGGTGCAGAGCTGTTCTTCCAGCTTCTGATGTCTGCCTACGTGGTGGACGAGGCCTTGTTCATAGAGCGATGCAATAGGTTCTGCCCGTATGCGTTTGCCGCGGGTAGCTCTGACGAGTTTGACCCGGGGGCGACGATCTACTGTTCTGATGAGGTCTGATACCATGTCTCCTCCCTGGTTGCTTTCGGCGATGATGTCGTTGGCATGCCAGAGCCAATAGGCGCGGACGGTTTCTCTGGCAGATTCCAGGGGGCTTCTGACTCCGCTTGAGTCTGCCAGGATGTAATAGTGGCCGTTTGCGTCGATGCCTGCAGTGATGATGCCTGTTTCGTCGCTTCCTTCTGCGGAGGTGACTGCGGGGTCCATGCCTACTACGATACGTTTGAGCTGAGGGAGCGGGCGATTCTTGTCCCAGCGGTGCTGGTCGATGTGTTCGAATTTCCAGAGTGCACCTTCGTAGTCGATTGGCTGCTGCTGGTAGAGGGCGGACCATTGGTATGGGGTGAGGGTTGCCTGGACGGAGCGGAGGTAGTCAACGCCGAATCGTTCTGGCCAGAGTGCCTGTCCAGGAGGGCGTGCCAGGCTGTCAGGTTCGTCTCCGGAGATTGCAGGCATGTTGAGGATGGTCCATTGTTCACCTCCTGTTTTGCTTTGTTCTATGAGCCATCCTGCGAGGTCGTCTTTTGCCCAGCGGGTTTGTACGACGATGATGGCGCCGCCAGGTGCGAGACGGGTGCGAAGGACTGTCTGGTACCATTCGAGGAGGTGCTGTCTGTAGGTTGTGCTGTTTGCTTCGAGTGCTCCTTTGATGGGGTCGTCGATGATGGCGACGTTGGCTCCGCGTCCGGTGAGTGGTCCGTTGACTCCTGCTGCTACGAGGCCTCCGCGGTGTCCGGAGATTCCCCAGCGGCCTACTGATGCGGATGCTTTGCTGATGCGGATGCCGAAGATTTCTTCTCCGAATTCCCGGAGTTTTTCCCGGTTGATGCGGCTGAAGTCTTCGCTGAGTTCTGCTCCGTAGCTGGTGAGCATGATTTCGTGGTCCGGATGGCGGCCCAGGTGCCAGGCAGGGTAGCCTTTGCTGATGACTTCGCTTTTCCCGTGCCGAGGGGGCATGTTGACGATGAGGCGGGTTATGGTTCCTGCCTCTATTTTGTGGAGAGCGTCGCAGAGTAGGTCGAGATGTGCAGCTCTTTTCCAGGTTCCGTGGTTGGTGATGGATAAAAACGATGGAAGGTCGATGTATGCCCGCAGTGCGTCGTTGGTGTTCACGGTTCCTCCTGGAGTGCCTGGACGAGTTTTTGTCTGTTGTCCTGGTTTTCCTGGAGTGCTGCATCGAGTTTGCTGCGGAGCAGGTCCATGTCAGAGAGGATGACAGTGTGCTCTACGTTGTCTTTCTTGAGTCCGTTGAGTTCGTTGCTCTCTTTGAGCACTGCAAGGCAAGTCTTGAAGTCGTTGATGGTGTATGAGCAGTTGTAGAGATCGTCGAGGCGATGTTGTGCGAGCGCTGCTTTCTTTTCCCGGTCGATGTTGAGGGTGGTGGTGAGTTCCTCCATGGCTTCTTTGATATAGCCATCGATGGTTCGCTCGCTAACATTCCATTCTTTGATTTTGGCGTATCTGATGATGCTTCTGCGATTAGTCCCGGTGAGGAGCAGGCGGTAGATTTCGTGGATTCTTTCTTTTTTCTGTGCCTGGTTGGTGCTCATTGCCCCCCCCCCCTATTTCTCCAAATATTCCCCCATCCACCCTCTGTGGTGCGCCCAGAGCGTCTTGGATTGGGTGATAGTGGCTTTTGATGCAGCTTCGAGTGCTGCGTCTATGTCATAGTCGTCCGGGTTGTCCTGTTTGGGAGTGATTGCTTTGTCGAGGATTTTGAGGAGGTCGCCTGTGTCTTCTCCTAAGTATCCTGCGAGCTGGTTGATTCCTTCGAGGTCGATTAAGGCACGGTATTCTTCGGCGTCGAGTCCCTGGTCGTGCTGGCCTCTGAGTTTGTTCATGGTCTGCCGGATGAGGCGGCGCAGTCTTTCGTCGTTTGGGATGATTCGGGCGGGGATTGTTTCGAGGCCGAGTTCTTTGGCGGCTTTGAGTCGGTGTTCTCCATCGGCTAGGAGCATGTCTTCGGTGACTACGATGGGGTTTAAGATGCCGTTGTCTTTGATGTGCTGTACGAGTCCCTGGAAGAGTTCGTCGTTCATGCGGTTCGGGTTTTTGCCGTCGGTTTTTATTTGGTGGAGGGGGATGTGTGTGACGGGGATTTGGGAGAGTTTTTTGGTTATCTGGTCTGTTGTCATGGGATTGTGCCTGCCGGGGGCTGCTCCGGCTCCGGTGCTGATGTGTCACCAGGCACTATATGGCGTGCCCGCACGTTCACGCTCTGGGGATATGTCTGTCCTGTGCGGGATGAAAGAACGGTCGTCGGTATTTGATATTCCGCCCCTTTGGCGGGATTGCAGGAGCCGGATTCGAACCGACGGTTTCCAGGTTATGGGCCTGGTGAGATTGCCCTCTTCTCTATCCTGCAGCTGGTCCTCCCGGGCGGATTCGAACCGCCGTTCCTGGATTCAAAGTCCAGGGTGCTTGGCCTCTACACTACGGGAGTTTTTTGTATCTGCTGTATCCGCGGGCGCGGACTTCGATGCATGTGTAGCCGTTTTTTATGAGGAGGCGGCTGATTGCTGTGAGAGTTAGGGGGCGGTCAGATTGGTTCTGACCGCGGTGCCCTTTCCACTTCGGCATGAGTGCGTAGTAGATGTCACGCGGGTCGCAGGTTCCCGACGGGCTGTGTTTGCAGATGTCAGCTGCGACCTGTAGGATTTGCTTTTCGAGCAGGTTCATTTGTTGAGTGTGACTGTTGCCGGGATAGTAATCTGTTCGTAGTAGTCTCCGGAGTCGGCAGTGATGATGATGTCGTATGCTGCATCCGTGCCGTCACTGTTGAGAGACCATCCGTTTGGCTCCGGTGCTTTGAGGACGAAGGGGTGACGTCTGATTTCGGATGGCTCTTCTGGTCCCGGGCTGTGGAAGAGAGTTCTGCTCTGGCCGCGTGCGTTTTCTGCGGTGACGTGGAAGGCGAGGTCTGCCGGGGCTTCGACTACTGCGTAGATGGTGGTCTTTCTGTCAAGCTCGAGCTTTTCGGGGAATCCGAATTCGTCTTCATACATGATGCTGCAGTTGACTGCTTTGTCGCTGTCGAGGGTGACGGAGAGGAGGCGAAGCGGTGGTGCAGGCGGTTCTGGTTCTTCTGCGGGTGCTTCGTCTTCGATTTTGACTGTGGGGAATTCCTGTTCGACGGTATCGAGTGTCGTTCCCCTCATGGCAGCGATGACGCTGAGGACTGCAGTGAAGAGCTGCCGGAGTTCTGCCGGGGTGATTTTGCCGTCGGAGAGTGAGAGCCAGAGGGTTTTGGCGACTGCATAGAGCTGTGTGATTACCGCCTGACGGGTGTTGTCGGTCCATCCTGCCCAGCTACGGATGAGGAAGAAGATGCATCCCGCAGCGGCTGCTGTGAGGATGCAGAGTCCGAGTATGGTGATGAGTTCCATGCTCAGTTATGTCTCCGGTGGGTTCTTCTTTCTTGGGTGCAGTGGTTTTGCAGTCAGGAGCGAGTTGTCTCTCGGTGGAGGCAGAGGGTATTTCAACATTTCAACGCAAGTTCAACGCGTTTTCAACATTTATGTTGAAGTCAAACGCTCTGCGCTACTATTTTGTTTTTCCAATTAAACGGAAGATAATAAAAATAAATATATTATTATTATATACTTCAACAAAAATGTAGAATCGCCCGGCTTCTGCTCTTGGTTTGGGTGTTTTGCCTCGTGCTTCTCTCACTTTGTTGAAACTGTTGAAGTGTTGAAGTCGGGGGTTCAAGTGTTTGTAAATAATTTATCTCTGCAGTTATTTTTTTGAAATAACATTTTCCCGAGGATAATTTACATTGGATGAAAAAAGAGGAGGTTTGTTGAAGTCAGGTCAAAGTCCTACATTGTAGGGAGGGTTCATGTAGAACATGCCTGTTGCTCCAACCCATACTTGGTATGTGTTCTTGGACCAGTTGACTGCTTTTCTCCGGACAGTTCCGCCGCCCTGTCGGGTGACTGTGTCTTCTACGATTTCCAGTGCCGGGCAGACTGCGAGTAGTCCATCTGTCTGCCTTCCTTCTCTTCCGTAGAGGGCATAGTTGAGATAGGATTGAGACAATCCTGTTGCCTGCCGGATGTTCTCGAAGGGGATGATGCCTGATTCTTCCTGTGACAGGAAGGCGAGCACTCGTGCAGCTCCGGAGCTGAGCTTGAGTTTCTGACTTCCTCCGGTGTTTTCCAGGAGAGGGTTGATGATTTTGGCGGCTTCCATGAAGTCCTCGATGGTTGCTTCGACGAGTTCTCCTTCATGGTTCCGCTGCGGCCCTTTCATGAGGGCGTGTGCCTGGATTAGGGAGAGCAGGATTTTGATGTTTCTCGGGTCCATGTGTTCGTCGCACCCGATTCCTTCAGCGTAGGGGATGGTGACGACGGCTGGTTCGATGTAGTTCCAGATTTCCCGGCAGACTGCAGCATCCGCATCACCGATTTTGAGATCCGGGTTGGCTGCGGTGTGGAAGATTACCTGCTGAATGCTTCGGAGCTGTTCTACAGATTCATCGGTCCAGATTACGAGCTGCCTGTCCAGAATTTGTTCATCTCCGTTTAAGTTGGCTTTGACCACCCAGAAGGGGCATTTTGCCGGAAGCTTGAGTTCGACTGCCTTCTGGTTGTTGACTGTCAAGTAAGTTGCGCTTTTCGACCAGTCGGTTGATGCGACTTTGAGGAGTTCCTGGAGGTCTTCGCTGAGTTCCTGATCATCCAGGAGGAGGACAGTTCCTTCTTTGATTTGGTGATAGTAGAGTGCTTTGTCGCTCACACGTGCGTCCATGACTGCGCCTTCAGGCAGGTGTTTTGCCGCGGTGGATGCTGCATGGGATTTTCCGGTTCCGGCCGATCCGCTGATGCTGATGTGGAGTCCTTCGCCATTGAGGACGCGGACTGCTGCGTAGCTGAGCAGCATTGCCCGGATGGCTGTTTTGTCTCCTACGTGGATTTTGGCGCAGGATTCACACATGTAGTTTAAGGCTTCTCCGCTTTGCCAGATATCTTCAGCGAGTTCCTTTACTGCGTCGCTTTCCGTCTCCGGGCAGGTTCGCAAAAATGCGAGCCGCATGCGGTTGAGTTCTCTTGGACTGTCTACGTCCAGATAGGGTTCTGCCAGGCTCCAGATGGTCTGCGGGACAACGTTTGCAGGCAGTTCCCATTCGTTGATGACTGTTTCTTCTCCTCCTCTCTTTTGTTTCAGCTGCCATTTTTTGGCGGCGTGCCTGGGTATCAGAAGCCCCTCGAGGTATTCCGGTTCCAGGGAGACTACTGCCGCCAGCTCCATGATATATCCGCCGCCCAGTTCTGCTCGGTGTTTTGCTTCGGGCTTGTTCCAGATATTTGGTGCTTCAACGGCCTCTGACATTGCTTACTCCTCTTTTCGATAGTGTGTGTATCCGCCGCGGGTTTTTCCAATCGGGCGGTATCCGTTTGACGTCAGCACCCGGGAGATGTATGTGAGGCTGGGGTCTCTCTTTCCGTTGTGGTGCATAGATGCTGTTCCTGGGAGTGCAGCATAGGTGCACCTGACGGTGACGTAGCCTTTCTCTTCCTGGATTTTCTTTGCAGTTTCGAGGATGACTTCGTCGCTCGCGGTCATTCTTTCCTCTCGGGGGTTACTGCTGCTGTGGATCTTTTCAGATGGCAGTCGGGGCAGAGCGGTACTCCATGGCGTTTTGTGCTTCGCTCTGCTTCTTCGGGTGTGCAGTTCTTGCCGCAGTCAGTGCATTTCGGGATTCTGGCTTTTTCGGCAGTTTCTGCTTCCAGGCATTCTTTGCAGAAGATGCCTTCGATTCCCGGGGCGAGGGTTGCTTTGTATTCTTCTGCGGAGAGCTGTTTGTGGCATTTGTCGCAGGTGATCTGCGGGGTCTCCGGTGCTGCGGGTGCTGCGGCTGGCTTTGGGGCGGCCGCTTTTCGGGCCGCCATTCTCATTTTGAAGTCTCCGTCTACTCTGTCTCTGTCCCAGATGCCATCCTCGAAGTATGCGCCGCCTTCTTCGATGGTTTTATCGAAGACTGCTGTGCTCCATCCATTCGGGATGTAGGTGTTCTGTTTGATACGCTCTACTTCGGGCTGAGTGTATTTGTTCTTCGGCGGGGTGCGTTCCGGAGCTTTGGCAGGCGTCTGTGCTGTTGGCTTGACCGGAGCTGATATGATGTGTCTGGTCTGTGGTGCAGGAGCGGGCGCTGCGGTTCCGCTGTTGAGCCATTCTCTAAGTTCCGCTCCTTCTGCTTCGGTTGGGCAGAAGATTCTGGTGTCGAAGAGTCCGGTTCTGTCTTTGGATGCCTGTGCCGTGTGGCTTCGGTCGATGTCCAGGACGAGGGTAAATTCGTAGTCTATGCCCTCTCGCTGGACTGGTGCAAGCCCTAATTTCTCCGGTTTTGTTTTTCCGGATGCGTCCGGGATGAGCGCATATGCAGTTTTTGCACGCATGGTGACTATGATGTGGATGTCTGCATTAATCATGGCGTCTATGAACCGGAGCTGCTTCGGCGTGACCTCTCCCCAGGCTGCGAACCTGTTTCCTCCTCTTCCGGCGATGGTGTCCTGCTGTTCCAGGATTCCTCCCTGTCCTGCCCAGGCGTGACTGATGCTGTCCAGGATTAATACGTCGTAGCCGTTCTCTTCTGCTACCTGGATTGCTTCGATGTATTTCTCGGTCTCATACGGCGGCTCGATTTCGGCGTAGTCATAGTCTGTTAAGTTGCTGTAGAGTTCTCCGGAGTGGTGTTCGGTGTCCACCATGAGGATTCTGCCTTCCGGTCCTGCCAGACCTCTGGCGAAGAGGATTGAGGAGTATGTTTTTCCGGTTCCGGATGTGCCGATAAAGGCGACGCGGGCTTTTGCCTGGCGGCGCTCTGCTTTGCGGATCTGCAGTGCCATCTCTTAGTCCTCCATGGGTTTATCTGCTGCTCCGTATTCTCCGCATGGCCTCTGCCAGGTCTGGCCGTTGTTCTTGGCGCATTCGATGAATTTGTAGCAGGTGCCGCAGCAGATAACGTCTTCGTGCGGGAGGAAGTCCTGGCAGATTGAGATGTCTCCAATCTCCGGACAACCTGGCGCCCGTCTGCAGTCTCCACATCTGATTCCGCGTTCCGGATCTGCTTTGATACGTTCTTCTCTTCGGGCTTTGAAGAAGTCTTCCAGGGAGCGGTTCTGTGATACTTCGATTTCCAGATTCAGCTTTACCTGTGCGACAGTTCCTGTGAGAGAGAAGCGCTTTCCTTCCAGGTGTCCCTGTCCTTGTGCTGCTCCGTTTAGGAGGTTCATGGTGTCTCTGACGCATTCGTCGATGAGATCCCCTAAGGATTCCATGTCCTTGTGGAAGATTCCGAGGGCTTCTATTCCTCCTTTGTATGTTCCGTCTTTGTCTTTCCTGGTCTGAATTGTGAATGTGATTGTGTCTGTCATGTTCATTCTCCGTGTTTTTCTTTCTCCGTTCTGATGTCCCACTCTCCTTCCCGGCAGTGGCACATTGCCTGAACCCAGACATCTTTTTTCGTGCAGTGGATTGCCCAGGTTCCTGTTTCGTTCTGTTCCCGCTTTGTTGCATCAGCCCAGCGGGTGCATTCGTAGCAGCGTCTCTGCTTCATGTTCTCCTCCATTTCCGGCAGGTCTTTGTGCAGATTCCTTCTCCTTTGAGGTTCGTTCTGCGATATTGGCAGTCCCGGATTTCTCCATGGCACCAGTATGCCGGGAGTCCCTGGTACCATCTCGGGGCGATGCGTTCCAGGACTGAGTGGATGCAGCGGGAACAGCTCCCGAGCATGTATCTTCTTGAGATGAATTCCGGCGTCATTCTTCCAACCTCGGTAAGGGGCAGAGGCCCGGGAAGCGGTCTTTTGTGAGTGCGTTTTCTGCGGTGTCGCAGTACATCGGAGCATTTCCTGCCGGGTGTCCGCAGAGAACTCCGTTGCAGCCTTTTGTGCGGTATGGGCACTGCTGCGGGCGGTTGAGGGTGATTTGTCTCATCCCATCCCTCCGAAGATTCTGTTGTGGAGTGCGAGGTAGAGGGTCACCATGCCTGCGGCTGTCGGACCGTCTGCCCATTCGTATGTTGCTAGGGTGGCAAGTGTGAGCTGGGAGAAGCGGGTGATTCTCGGACTGCTCACAAGGAATTGTCCTTTCATGCTTCCTCCTTTGGTTCGAACAGGTCGCATTTTGTGCACGGGTAGAGGAATCCGTATTCGTGCTCCGGCGGTGCGTATTTCCGGCATCTTACTATGAGCATGGTTCTCCTGGAGCTCGGGGTTTTCTGCTCGAGGAGTTTTCCGTGTGCGCATTTGCTGCAGCAGATTTCGTGTGTCATTCTGACCACTCCTTCCACTCAGTTCTGGTTCGGCACTTCTCGCAGTCTCCGTTGCAGGGTTCCGGCTGCTTTGAGCAGTCTGCATAATATCTGCTGCATCTTGTCCGGAGCGGAGTGTGGAAGGACTCTCCATTTCCTATGTCGCATTTGGCAACAGGCATGTATTCGTCGTCCTCCAAGTGAGCTTCATGGAGGCCGAGCATGTGTTCGCAGTGCAGGCAGAGGATGTGTTTGATGTGTTCTCTGTTCAGTGCATTCATCATCACACCTCTCCGCAGTATCTCTGGTTGGTGCATTGTTCACAGTCTCCGCTGCATTTTGGGCACTCTTCTGCACAGGGGGGCATTTTTGTGTCTGTCATTCTTCATCCTCCTCTCCGTCATCGAGTGCTGCATATCTGCTCGGAGCGGTGAGCATGAGCGGTTTTCCTATGCGTTCTACGCGTGACTCTTTGCCCGGGAGCCATTTGAGGTGGTAGGCTTTTCCTTCATGGAGCCGCTTCTTGCTGCTGTCTTTTGTCCTGGCATCGAACTCTGCCAGGGTAATTTCCCGGTGTGCGTCGTAGTCTTCCGGGTCCTGGTTGCGGGCAACCTTCAGGAGTGTGTCTTTGCCGAACTCCTTTTCGAGTGCTGCGAGCAGGTATTTGTCGGACGGGGTTGCGGTCTCGAAGATGTCCGGGAAGTTTTCCCGGATGAGCTGCATGTCGATGATGCGCCGGGGCTTGAGGTCGGTAACTGTGTAGTGTCCGTTGTCGTACTGTCCGATGCTTTTCAGGAGCTCCTGGAGCTGGCTCTTCATCTCGGTCAGAGTCCTCTCGACGCGAGTGATTTCTTCCTGGAGGTGGTATGCTTCGAGTACGCGGTGGTCGGTCTGTTTTTCGATTGCTGCCTGTTCTTTGAAGTAGTCGAGGATTGATTTCGGTTCGAGGTCTGTAGTCATGATTAGTCCTCCTGCAGCCATTCGATGCAGCGTTTGAGGTGCTGTATCCGGTTGCGGGAATCGTCGCGGATTGCGCCGAGTGTTCGTCTGTCTCTGATGGGTTTCTGCTCCTGGATGAGGCGCTGGATTTCCCGTTCTGTGTCGATTTCTCTGCGGTAGAGGTCGACGATGTGTTGTTTCTGCGGTGTCATTCCCATTGTCTCGGCTCCCAGTGCGGGCAGTGAGTGACGGTGTTTGTCCGGACTGCTTTGTGGTATTCCTTTGTGCGGATGTTCAGGCAGAGTCCCATCTTTGCGGGGTTTCTTAGGTCTCTGTTGCACCAGCGGCAGTTTCCGCAGTACTTCTTCTCCTCAGTCATTCTCACTCCGGTTGATTTCCAGGAAGGTGTGGACGTAGAAGGTCTCCGGGATTCCTTTGTAGAGGCGGACGAGTTCTGAGAGGTAGTCTCTCGGGTTTTTGAAGCCTTCCTGCTCATATGTGTCCAGTGCCATCCTGTTGAGTTCCCGGAAGTCGTACACTCTGACTCCTGTCAGAACCACCAGGCCGAGGCCCGGTATGCGGAAGAGGTCTCCTTCGAAGCCTTTCTGTTCGTTGTATGTGATGGTTATCCAGAGGCCGTCGCGGCTGCATGTTGCGAGTTTTTTCGCTGCTGCGATGTGTCGGTTGAGGTTCTCTGATGTGATTTTGAGGTGGGGTAACTGGGTTTCGTTGATTAACATGGTATTACCTGGATGGGTTTTCTGCGGTGGACGGGGAAGAGCGGGTCCCACTTCGGGGTATCTGGTTCCCGGTCGGCTCTGCATCGGACGGATGCGAACTGTACAGATAAGACAGGTCCTTCCTGCCAGGGGAGCAGGTGGGATAAACAATAGATTACCTGGTCACCGATGGCGCCAAGCGGACGGGTGACTATGGTGATGTCCTTAATGGTGACTGTGCTGACGCACTCTGCCTGAGATGCTGTCGGCATCGGGAGGCGGGATTCGATTGCCCGGAGGACTTCGTGTCCTGGGTACTGAATAGATGCCAGCTCGTAGATTTCCCGACAGAGGGCGAGAGCTGTATCTGCGTCGCAGCACTCCTGGAGCTTTGCCAGGTTGTTCATGGTTACTGTGTGGATGGCTGATTCCGGCATTCCTCATCCTCCTCCCCTTCCGGGTTCTCTATGGTGATAATGATTCCAAGCATTTCTCCAATATGGTCTGCAGGGTCGAGGCGTTCCAGGCAGACGGCTGTCAGGAAGATATCGGAGATTCTGTCGACGAGATCTTTGGTTAAGCCGCGGATTACGCTCATTGATTCTTCCGACATGAGCTCTGCCAGGTCTCCGGACAGGACTGTGCGCACTCTGGTTTTAATCATCGGCTTCCTCCTTTGGATCTTTTCCGATGAAGACGGTGATTTCTCCGTCGTCTGCTACTTTGGCGAAGCCGCATCTGACCAGGGCTTCAAAGAAGAATGCTTCGTCCATCACTCCTCCTCCTCCTCCTCCGCTCCGTAGTTTCCAAGTATCATGTTCAGGCAGCGGAGAGTTCTGGTTATGATGCAGGCGACGCTGTTTTCGGCGTGGATCGGACAGACTTCGCAGTGCTCTGCGCAGAAGATGCTCTGTGTTTCGTCCAGGAGTTCGATTGTTGATTTAATCACGACAGTGTCCTCTTCGTCAAGTCTCATCATTGTACCGCCTCCCAAAGGTTGCGACCCAGGTGTTTGACATAGATGCGCCTGACTTTGCCCACTGATTCCCAGGTCCGGAGCATGCCTCCTACCTCATAGGAGGTCAGGTGGTACTTTGTCATCCGCTTGGCGATTTCTGCGGCAGACATTGGTTTCCCGGATGCGGTCAGCACTTCCAGGATGACGCGGTGTGAAAACTCTTTCGTCATAACATTCTCCTGAGTTCTTTGCGCAGCTCGTGTTTAGCCTCGTGGATGTGGTTGATGATCTCTGCTTCTGTGTCTGATACTTCGGCAAGGATGCGGGTGATTTCTTCGATGGCCTCGTTGAGCACATTGTTCTCCGGCATGCCGTTCTGTTTCAGGTCGTTTCTGAGATGTTTTAAGTCTCTTCTGCGACTGCGCAGGTTTGTTTCGACTGCTGCGAAGGGAGTGTTGTACGTGTATTCTTCGGCGATTTCGTATGCGTCCCGGACGGCATTCTTTGCCATGTTTTCGATGAGTTCCTGGACGTTCATGCTTTTCCTCCAAGGAATCTAATTTGATTGGAGCAGATTTTCCTGTCGTAGTATGTCTCGAGCTTTGGCATCCTGGTGCCTTCTGCTTCTGCTTTTTCCTTCAGCTCTGCGCACTGTTTGACTTTGACAGTCTGGCAGGATGTGTAGTTGAGCACAGCAGTGCGGCTTTTTCTTCCTTCCTTGAAGGCGAGATAGCAGTACGGGACGTCTCGGCAGGTACTGCCGCGCTGAATTTCTGCAGTGAAGTGATACGGGCAGCATGCACAGATTTCCTCATTCATGCTACAATCACCTCCGGCTGCGGGCGCGGTCTGATCTCGTTTGCCTCTGCCTGGATGGTGTCTGCATCAATGATTCTGCTGCTTGGTCTTGCCTGCGGACGGAAAAAGACATAGTTCTCTGCGTCTAATACTGTTCTGCCAGACTGCTCTTCCTTCTTGGTCGTTGGGTGGGCGCTGGCCTCGTGGTTCTTTTTTACGTTCATGCTTTTACTTCCTTGAGGTAGTCGGTCATGACTTTGCGGATGAGTCCGCTGCGTGTTCTTCCGTCTGCGCTTGCAAGTTCGTCCAGGGTTGTGAGTTCTTCTCCGGAGAACCGGACTCCTACAACCTGGGAGTTCTTCATGTTGTTGTTTGTCTTTGTTTGTAACACAATAACATAATAGGACTTTGAAATATATATTTGTTGTTGTATGTCTTTGTTTGTTTCAATTCGTTTTATATTGTTGTTAGATTATAATCATATGTATGACTGATGATGGAATTCAGATGAGTTTCCGCCTGTCCTCGGAGTTACATTACGCATGTAAGGAATCTGCAGAGGGAGCAGGGCAGACTCTTGCCGAATGGATTCGGCGTGCGATGCGGGAAAAATTAGAGCGCGAGAAGATGGTTGCGGTTCCGCATACTGAGCTGAGTCCGGAGCAGGACGCGGATGTTGAGGGGATGGTGCGCGCGCTTATCGAGAAGGTTCTGGCTGAGAAGGGACTTTGATGGGTGCATTCTCAGACGCATTTGACAAAGTAGCGAAGCTAAGTGTTATTGCTCTAAATCCCGAAGCAGTTAATGCAATGACACAGCTACTTGAGCAGGTATTCCAGCTGCGTATCGAACTCCTGAGATGTTATGAAAAAATCGACAGTCTGGAGAAAGAGAACACACAGCTGAAGGCACAGCTTCACGATAAACTGGAAGTAAGTGTGACCCGGGATGATGAGCATCCGTATCTTCGGATTGCCGGCAGAGGAAATGCAATCTTCTGTGTAAACTGCTGGGACCTGAATCATGAGCTGGTACAGATGTCCGAGCCGAGTCTTGGAGTATATATCTGTCCGAAGTGCGGCACTCAGTTCACTATAATTTAGAATATCCAAAAAAAATCATGAGCGGCAATGCCCTGATGGGAGGGTGTATATGGCAGGGTCACCGACCCAGCCTCTCCCGGAATTCCGGCTCCGCCAGAATCCTTCTAATCAACTGTTCGATACTTTCAGCCGTCATCCCTGGCGGGAGGGGGCGTACTGCCTTGCGGCTCGTCCTCCGCAGCTGCTGCGGTGATGGATTGTGATGCTGCATCTCCTGGGCGGCTGAAAATCCGGGGAATTAGTATAGTCGTCCATCTCGACTCACACAATTATTCGTCGAGGTGGTATATAAACTCTGACCGCGCGGTGCGAAAGTGCCTGTTTTCGCGAAAGTGCGTGTCGGAGATGATTTGTTAAGTTCTGATGTTTAACTCTGCGGTCTTCGGGCCGCAGGGGGTGAAAAAATGAGAAAAAATGATTTGATATATGCATCAAAGGATGCTGTTATTCAGAGATGTAATTGTCAAAGTAACCCTGAATCAGAACGATTGGAGTTCCTTTGTCACCGCTTCCAGACGTTAAATCGCAGAGGGAACCGATTAAATCAGTAAGTCTTCTCGGAGTTGTACCCTGGGAAGCCATCGAACCGGTTAAGTTCTCCTTCTTCGAGCGGATGGAGTCTTTAATTGCCTCTTTCAGCTCTTCGCCTTCGAGGTTTGCAAAGTCATTGTCAGCTAAGTATTTCAGTTTGAGCTCATTCGGCTGACCGGAAAGTCCTGCGGTGTATCCCGGAGAGACTACAGGATCTGCAAGTTCCCAGATCTTTCCCATCGGATCCTTGAATGCTCCGTCACCGTAGACCATAACCTCAACTACTTTTCCGGTCTTGTCGAGAATAACCTGCTGAACTGCTTCAACAAACGGCTGACAGTTTCTTGGGAACAGCTTCAGCTTATCTTCGGTTGCCTTGTTTGAACCAAGCAGACCGTACTGATCATTGTATCCGCTGTCTCCGATTGGTGCAGTCATGATATCATCAAGACCAAGCACAATCTCTGCACCGGCGGCCTTTAAGAGACGCTTTGTTCTCTCGCGGGTGTGGATATCACAGGTTAAGACACGCTTTGCGTACGGAAGAACCGCGCGGCAGTCGTTTGCGAAGATGACTTCTACCTCTGCTCCGCAGCCGCGGATTAAGTCAGAGTAGTAGTCGATATAATCGACACCGGTGAACGGGTGCAGGCAGCATCCGAATAACTCGCGGTACTTCTCAAGTGTTAAAACATCTGAGTATGGGTTAATTCCCTTCTCATCAAGCTGATCCCAGGAGACAAGGTGGTTTCCAACCTCATCAGACGGGTAAGACAGCATCAGAACAACCTTTTTGGCACCCTTTGCAATACCGCGCAGGCAGATTGCAAAGCGGTTGCGGGAAAGAATCGGGAAAATAACACCTATGGTCTCCCCTCCCAGTTTTTCGCGAACATCAGATGCGATGTCATCGACAGTTACGTAGTTGTTCTGAGCGCGGGCAACAACTGCCTCGGTTACTGCAACTACATCATGATCCTGAAGGGAAAAGCCCTCGGATTCTGCCGCAAGGAAAACTGAGTCCGTTACAATTTTCGTCAGGTCATCACCGCTTCTGATAATTGGAGCGCGGATGCCACGAACAACGGTTCCTACCATTCTTTCCATAGTAAAAATCTCCTAGTAACTTATGTAAATTATCACGTTTAAAGATTACCGAGTGCGACATTGCAAGCCCCATACAAAGCAGTAAAACACATCTCCTTATTATGAGTGAGAACCAATATAGTTCCTCATGATTAACGTAGGTGTCCTTGGTGCTACCGGAGCTGTCGGACAGCGTTTTGTCCAGCTCCTTGCAAACCACCCCTGGTTCAATTTAACCACGCTTACCGCATCAGAGCGTTCTGCCGGAAAGACATACGGCTCTGTTGTCAACTGGCGTCTTGATTCTCCGTTCCCGGAATCTGTCGGCGAATTAGTCGTATCCCCAACGACTGTTGATGCAGTAAAGGACTGTGACATCGTCTTCTCCGCAATGCCGGCAGACATTGCAACCAAACTCGAATCCGATATCGCAGATGCAGGAGTCGGCGTATGCAGCAACGCAAGCTCTCACCGAATGACAGAAGACGTACCATTAATGATTGCCGAGGTCAACCCGGAGCATGCAGCATTAATCGATGTCCAGAGAGAGAAGCGTGACGGATTTATTGTAACAAACCCGAACTGTTCTACAATCATGCTCGCAACTGCTTTAGCCCCGCTCATGAAGTTCGAGTTTACCAATATCAATGTAGCAACACTTCAGGCAATCTCCGGTGCAGGATTCGAAGGTGTTCCGGCATTTGGAATCTACGACAATGTAATCCCCTACATTGGCGGAGAAGAAGAGAAGATGGCACGTGAGGCAAACAAGATTCTCGGAACGTTTGAGAATGGAAAAATTACCGGAGCTCCGTTCACGGTTTCTGCATCCTGCAACCGTGTCCCTGTCATCGACGGACACACCTTAAATGTCTGGATTGATGTCAAGGCTTCTGTCGATGAAGTCATTGATGCATTCAAGACCTGGGAGGCACCGTTCAAAGGTCTTCCAACCCAGCCGGAGAAGAGTGTCTTATACTTAGGCGATGACAACCGTCCGCAGCCGCGTCTTGACAGAAACAGAGGAAACGGTATGACCGTTTCTGTCGGACGTGTAAGAGACGGTATCCGTTTCGTTGCAATGGGTCACAACACCATTCGCGGGGCGGCAGGCGCATCCGTTCTCAATGCTGAACTCCTGCACACCTTAAAATACATCTGAGGGTCATGCAGGACAACATCATCTTTGTCGGAACAAAGCCGGTTATGAATTACTGTCTGGCTGTTGTAACCCAGTTCAACAGCGGGGCAGATGAGGTTATCATTAAGGCACGCGGTAAATCCATCGTTCGTGCTGTTGATACCGTGGAGATTGTAATCCGGCAGTTCTTGCCTGATGTGGTAAAGAAGCATGTGTCCATCTCGACTGATTCGGTTGAGACTGACGCGGGAACAACGAACGTTTCATCTATCGAGATTATTCTCGGACACTAACTTTTTTTATGAATCTGACCGCGGTTGGAATCTTAGCAGTTGTTTTCTTACTGATTATGGTTCGCCGCGTTGGAAAGTTCCGTCTTCCAATCTGGGGAATTATGACCGGCGGGGCATTGGCCGCTTTAATTTTTCAGACGATATCTATCCCGTCCGCTGTTTCTGCAGTTCAGCTGGATGTGATTGCTTTTCTTTTCGGAATGTTTGTGTTTGGGGCTGCTTTGGATATGTCAGGGCTTCTGCATAGTATTGTTCTCAAGGGTTTTACCAAAGCGAAGAACAAGCGGCAGGTTATGCTGATTTTTATGCTGACAACCGCTGCCGCTTCAGCCGTTTTCATGAACGATACGGTGGCTGTTATTGGAGCTCCAATTGCAATGTTCTGTGCGGCAAAGTTTGGAATTCCGGCAGTTCGTATGCTTCTTGCGCTCTGCTTTGCGGTAACGTTTGGCAGTGCGGCAACGCCGATTGGCAATCCCCAGAATCTTTTGATTGCGCTCTTGGGAGTTCCCGATGCATTTGTGACGTTTGCCGTCTATCTGGCTGTGCCGTCGGTTGTCTGCCTGATGTTATCGTATCTGATTCTCTCCCGCGGAATTTCGTCAGATGCGGTTGTTATGGATACGTCAGATGGTGTTTTTGATGACAGGCTTTCTAAAATCTGCAAGGTAAGCTTTGTTCTGATTCTTTTCGCGGTCGCCGCAAGAATTGCGGGTTCATTTTTCGGATATGAGGTTTCCTTTATCTGGATTGCAGCAGCAGGGGCTGTTCCTCTTCTTCTGTTCTCTTCGAAGCGTTTCTCGCTTTTGAAGGCTGTTGATTACCGCACGCTGATTTTCTTCGTGTCGATGTTTATCTTAATGGAGGCTGTCTGGGAAAGCGGTGTCCTGCAGGTTCTTCTCCCGGAAAGCCTGTCTTACTCAATTCCTGTTATGGTAACAGCCGGGGCTGTTGTTTCCCAGTTTGTTTCAAATGTGCCTTTCGTGTTAATGGTGCTTCCGCTTTTAGAAACCGCGGCTTCGTCAGTTCCCCTCTACATGGCAGCTTCTGCCGGATGTACAGCTGCCGGAGCACTGACGATTCTTGGTGCGGCATCAACGATTATCATTATTCAGCGCGCAGAAAAAGAAGGCGGGAGTGTATCGTTTCTGACCTATCTGAAGGCAGGACTTCCCATTACTCTTTCCGCAATTCTGATGTATTCGCTCTGGATATGGATTGTCAGCAGTATTTAGATGAATTTTCCCGGAAAAATCAGAGTCAGAAAAACCGGTACCCGGGGAAATGTTTTATCATCTCTTATCGCGTACAGATATAATTGGAGGCTGGATTCCAACGCATCAAAATATTTCCAGTACTCCATCCAATATCGGGAAGCAGTGGTTTTTGGATTGTTTTCCACTGCTTCCTACTCTGTATCGCTCTTTTGCCGGAATTACCAAAATCTCTATATCTGTTTACAGGAAAATATCCTTCTATGACAGATAAGGCAGCTCTGCGTCTGGAACTCAAAGAACGGCGGTTTGCTCTTTCACTTGGCGAGCGAAGAGAGAAGGGATGCAGAATAACAGCCTTGGCGGAGTCGGTTCTAAAAGACAGGCAGAGTATCTTAGCCTATGCTGCAAAAGATCCGGAGGTGGAAACGCTGGTGTTAATCAATCGCCTGATTTCGGCAGGAAAGACGGTGTCTGTTCCCATCATCGAAAAGGAAACACGAACCCTGCGCCTCTCTCTTCTTGAGTCGGTTGCAGACCTTGAGCCAAGCACCTTCAATGTCCCCGAGCCGCTTGCAAAAGAAAAGCCGGTTCAGCCGTCTGAGATAGACTGTGTTGTAATTCCGCTCCTCGGATTTGACCGGAACGGAAACAGAATCGGATACGGGGCAGGGTACTACGACCGATTCCTTGCAGACAACCCGCATCTGGAAAAAATCGGACTTGCCTACGCCTGTCAGGAAGTTGATGCAGTGCCGACCGAGGAAAACGATATCCGGCTTGATGCAGTGATTACGGAATCGGAGATTATCCGGTTCTGATTTCCATAACTATATAATCATTTGAATCCGATTTTTACATACGATATGTCTCTGCTACAAACCGCTGAACAAATCAAAACCATGCAGATTCGCGGGGCAGGAAAAATTGCCCGGGAAGCGGCAGCAGCCCTTCGTGACCATGCAGAAAACCTTCCGGAACACGGGCTTTCTGTGTTTTTCTCCGCAATGGAAGATGCAGCAGATATTCTGCTTGCAACCAGGCCTACTGCAGTATCCCTGCCAAACGCTGTTCATCAGGTACTGCGCGGTCTCTCCTCTGCAAAAACCGAGGAAGAAGCGCGGACTCTGGTAAAAAATCAGGCAGACGCGTTCATCACTTCATCCAACGAAGCAGTCCGGAAAATTGCAGAGATCTGTGCCGCCAGAATCAAAGACGGTATGACTATTATGACGCACTGCAACTCCAAAGCGGCACTGGCTGGAATTCTGCTCGCAAAAGAGCAGGGCAAAACCATATCCGTTATCGCCACCGAGGTCCGCCCCTGGAATCAGGGAAGGCTTACCATTCAGACCTTAAATGATCATGAAATCCCCACCACTTATATTGTGGATTCCGCGGTTCGAACCTTCATGAAAGAGGCAGATCTTGTCATTGTCGGGGCAGATGCGGTAACGGTCAAAGGGGCAGTGGTCAATAAAATCGGCACATCACAGATTGCTTTAGCAGCTCATGAAGCACGGAAGAATGTTCTGGTTGCTGCAGAGACATACAAGTTCGCTCCGCAGACAATACTCGGGAAGCACATAGAAATTGAAGAACGTCCCGCATCCGAGGTTTTGCCGGACGATGCTGCAGAAAAGCTCCCGTTTGTAACCGTCAGAAATCCGGTGTTCGATGTAACGCCTGCCCGCTATATTGATCTGATTGTAACCGAAGCAGGAGCGGTTCCGCCAGAAGCAGCCTATACCATTATGCAGAATCACTTAGGATTCGATATGAAAGATTATTTCCCGGAGAAATCATGAAAGACCTGATTGCCACGTATTACTTCCGCCCCAAAGAGGGCATTGACGCTGCCTATGCAGCAAATGCCATCCGAGAAGAACAGACCACCGGAACCTGGACCGATATCTCAACGGTCAATGAGAAAACCGCATATGTCCATGCTTTAGACGGCTCGGTTGAGGATTTAATCGAGCTCCCGGACGGCGGCTATCTGACAAAGATTTGTTTCCCGCACGAGATTTTCGAGAGAGGAAATATTCCTCAGTACCTCTCGGTTATTGCCGGGAATTTATTCGGTCTGGGAAAACTGGAGGCTGTCCGTCTGCTTGATATTGATCTGCCGGAAAGTCTTGCCGGCTGCGGTCCGAAGTTTGGTATTGACGGGATTCGGAAAATTGTCGGAACCGAGGTTTCCTGCCGCCCGCACATTGGAACGATTATCAAACCGAAGGTCGGTCTGAATCCAAAAGACACCGCACAGGTAGCCTACGAAGCAGCGCTTGGCGGGCTTGATTTGATTAAGGATGATGAGACCTTAACCAATCAGACGTTTTGTCCGCTCTTTGACCGGCTCGAAGCGGTTATGGATGCCCTCGACCGGGCAAAGGATGAAACGGGTAAGCAGGTTTTGTATGCGGTCAATGTGACAACCGGAGGGGATCGGATTGTGGAGCTTGCCCACAGCGCGGTCAAAGCCGGAGCAAACATGCTCATGGTCGATGTGCTGACAGCAGGATTCTCGGCGATTCAGGCACTTGCAGAGTCTCCGGGCATCAATGTCCCAATCCATGTTCACCGGACAATGCACGGGGCGTTAACCCGCAATCCGCATCATGGAATCGCTATGCGTCCTATTGCAAAGCTGGTCCGTTCTGCCGGAGGAGATCAGCTCCATACGGGTTCTGTTTCCGGTAAGATGGGAAGTAAGGCAGGTGAGGTAATCGCAGACAACATGGAGATTACAAAACCGCTTTCATATCTAAAGCCTGTGTTCCCGGTATCATCCGGCGGTCTGCATCCTGGAAAGGTTGCGGCTGAGATTTCGAAGCTTGGAACAGATATTGTTCTTCAGGCAGGAGGGGGAATTCACGGTCATCCAGAGGGAACGACTGCCGGAACCCGCGCTATGCTTCAGGCAGCAGAGGCGGCTGTTCTTGGAATTCCTGCCCGCGAGTATTCACTTTCGCATCCGGAGCTTGCAGCGGCTCTTGCAAAATGGGGTGACCGGTAATCCGGAATTTTGAGAGGAGATGAAGATGATTATTGATTTCGAAACAATTGAAGAGAACATTGCACCTGCCTTTTTCGGCGGGGAAAAGGAGTACCGCTCCCGTATGTTTGTTGATGAATATGGTAAAATTGTGCAGGGAAGACTGATTCCCGGAGCCTCTATCGGGCTGCATACTCATGAGGTTAATTATGAGGTTATGTATTTCCTCGAAGGAGAGGCTTCAATTCTGTACAATGGAGAAAAGCTGACGGTAAAACCGGGGCAGGTGCATTATTGTCCAAAAGGTCAGTCCCACACAATACTTAACGAGGGCTCTGAGGACGTGGTGTTCTTCGCGGTTCTTCCAAACGCTCCGTAAGCTTTAGGACACTTTTCTTCTTCCATCAGTATTCTGATGACGGCATCGGAGTATATGATACTCCATGCGTTTTTTCAGCTCCGGTCAGCGGGGAATGGTTGTTTTGATGGGTATAAGAATGGTTTTTTCGTGCGCAGCTCTGCAGTTCTGCAGTGTTCATTTTCTGTTTTCTGCGCTGGTTGTTTGGTGTTTTGGGGATGATGCGCGGGTGGTTTTGTGAGGCTTTTCGGGTGTGTAATCCTTATACAGAAGGAATATAGGTTTTCTATAGGCTTAATGGTGTTGACAGGATGGTAATCCTGTGGGTAAATTAGGTAAGTTTTCTTCCGGCTTTGGGATGGATAGTTGGAACACGAATCCACACGAATCAATACGAATCGCGACCTCTAAAGGCGGCAGTTTCGTTCCGCTTATCGCGGAACTGCCACACGGTCGCTGACGCCCTCGCAGTCGGCTCGGGCGTATGGTAAAATATCTAAACCTTCCGCCCGAGCCGACTGCGAGGGCGTCAGCGTGCCGCGGCTTCCGGCGATAAGCCGGAAAAGAAGCCGTGTATAGGCACGCGATTCGTTTTGATGGCGAGAGCCTGCTCGAGCCGTGAGCAAGTCCGAAGGACTGGCGATTCGTGTGGATTCGTGTTCCATGAGTAAGGACAGAGGCAAAAGAAAACCATCCTCAAAAATAAGATAGTCAAATCCTATTTTTCCAAGAATTAAAACCATCTGTTCCTTTTCAATCATCAACCGTATTTTTCATGAAACAAATCGGCAAATTGCTTCAATTTTCAATTCGCCGCAGAATACTCTTTCATTCCTTCTGTATAAGGATTTGCCTCCATCTCAGATTATTTCTGCGCAGAATTGTCTGGGATTGGATTTGCAAATTGGCTTATACAGGTTTGTAAAAATGACTAAGAAATTTGCAATCGTACTTGCACTGGCTCTTATTGCTATTGTGTGCTGTGCGGGCTGTATTCTGCCGTCCGGTCCTGTTGACCCGGTAGATCCTGTCGACCCGATTACACCGCCAGTAGATCCGGTTGTCCCGGAAGAGCCGGAAGATCCGGTAGTTCCTGAAGAACCGGTTGACCCAGTTGTCCCGGCGGAAGGAGACTTTACGGTTACTTTCATGATGAATTCTGCTGTTGACAGCAGTGTTTATCTGACAGTGTATGTCGATGAAGGAGAAAGCGTCGCTGAGCCGGAAGTTCCGGAAAAGCCGACAGCACAGTACATCTTTGTCAAGTGGACTACTGACAAGGAGAACAGGAATGCCTATGACTTCGCAACTCCGGTTACTGCAGATTTAGTTCTGTATGCCGACTGGGATGTTATGGGAGTTTCGTCTGGAAGCCACACACACAACTATGTCGAGGGTGAAAAAGATGGTAAGCAGGGATTACTGTGTTCCTGTGGATCTTTTAAGCCGTACCTTGTTGAGATTAATGGTGAGTCCTACACCTCTGTTGATGAAGCAATTACTAATGCAGAGGCGGGAGAGACTATTACTTTAGTAACTGCCCCAGAAACTCCGATTAATGTTGGAGATAAAGATGTAACCATCGAAATTAGCAGTGATGTTGATGCTACGACCACTCCTGTCTCTCTGACCTATGCAGAGGATACTGAAATCAAGATTAAGGCTGATAGTCCTGAGAAAGTTGAAGTAACTATTACTGACTCTGATGCAGGAACTGAGAAGAAAGTTGTCTTTGATGATACACCTGCAGACGGTCTTCTTGTCCCAATCGCAGCGGTGGATGAGGAGAATCAGGTTGGTGATGCTTTCACCGCAGATGGTCTGCAGCACCTTTTAGATATGATTTCCGGCAGTAGCAGCGGACCGCTTGCCGCTCCGGCTGAGGACGCTCCGACTGAACATGTTCAGGATGGCTGGAATGTTCTCTTCTATGAGCCTGCTCCGACTGCTCTTGGAGATGAACCTGTATCTGAACCTGAATGGACTATTACCTTAAAGGCTATCATTGATGAACCGGTTGAAATCACCGTGCCGGTTATTATCGATGGTAACGGTTTTGCCGCAACTCTGAAGTATACGAAATTCGAGTTAATTCATGTACTCAAAGATGGTTCTGATAATATCAAAGTTTATCTGAATGATGAGATAGTTGCCTTTGACAATGATGCAAACACTGCCGACTGTCTCGTTGTAAAATCAGTAACCCACGAGAACGGATATCTTGATATCTACTCTCTTGAAGGTCTGAAAGAGTTCCGTGATGCTGTAAACTCTGGTGAAGATTATTTCAGCGGAAAGACCGTTTCCCTCATGAATAACATTGATCTCAAGAATGAGGAGTGGACTCCTATTGGAAGTGCTTCCGCTGAACATGGATTTATGGGTCACTTCGATGGTAATAATCATAAAATTTCGAATCTTAAGATTACTACTCTCCCTCTCGATGACGATGGATACGTATATGCTGGTCTGTTCGGTGTTACCGAGGGAACCGATAAAGATAATCAGAACTCTATCAAGAATCTCATTATTGAAAACGTTGATATTTCTACTACTGGTGACATCGTATCGGCTGCAATCGCCTATCCTTACTACACTATCGTAGACAACATCAAAGTATGCGGTAATATCCATATCACTGGTGGTGACTATACGTCCGGTGTTCTTGCTTATACAAGACTTTGTGTTGATGCAAGCAACCTCGAAGTTGCCGGTAATGATGGATCTACTATTACTGGTCAGAGGACCGTAGGTGGTGTAATCTCAGACATTCAGATGAATCACGGTTTGATTGCAGAGTACTCTAACTTCTGCGTATCCGGTGTAACTATCTCCGGTGAAACGTGCGTAGGTGGTATTTCCGGTATCATTGCCAGTCAGACTCTTAATACCGCTAAGGTTGAGAACGTTGTTCTTAATTGTGATGATAGCCGTGTAGGAGTAGTATCCGGTTCTCTCGGTGGAACATCCACTATAACTGATATTACTGTTACAAACGTGGATGGCGCTTCGAGCAACATTGGTGGTGCTTACGACGGTGGCAAGCCTGTTGAGGCTAAGATTGGAGATACCTACTATAGCACTCTCCAGGGTACAATCGCCGCAGCAGAACCTGGCAAGACTATCACTCTGCTGAACGATGTTATCTTAGATGAGACTCTCACTATCTCTGCAGGAAAAGAAATCACTCTTGACCTGAATGGAAACGACCTTTCCTATGCTGTCTCTAATACCGGAGCATCGGCTATTATTAATAATAAGGGTACCTTAACCATCACCGGTAAAGGCACGATTTCATTCGTTGCCGAAAACCCAGATATGCAGGCCATCCCAGCTTATGCAACCAACACTATTACCAACACCGGAACTCTGACTATTGGTGAGGATGTGATTGTGACTAATGGTTCTGATGGCGGAGCATCCTATGCAGTTGACGTACAGAGTGGCACGTTTACCCTTGACGGCGGTACGCTGATTGGTAATAGATGTGCACTGCGTGTTGCATTATACAGTGGTGATTCTTCTGCGTTCATCATGAAATCTGGTTCAGTCCAGGCAAGAACTCCAGCATGGATTCAGCTTCCGGGTTCTGATACATCTGTAGCTCCGAAGATTACCGTAACCATCCACGACGGAACTTTCCAGAGCACTAATGAGAAGCCGGATGAAGCAAACGTCATGTACACTTACTCCGACGGTAACAGCCATGCAAACACAAAGATTACCATCAAAGGAGGTAGCTTCCTTGGCGGTACTGTATCTATCGGTTCCGGATACAAAGGAGATGCTCCAGCTCTGACCATTGATGACGGTACTTTTGACCACGATGTTTTACAGTGGTTAGCGAATGATGAAAGTAAGGTTCTTTATGAGGCTAATCTGAACCAGTAAGATGTGTTATAACAGTCTGCAAAAGAAAGACTCCTCGTCTTTCTTTTCTCTTAGAGCAGTCTGCCTCACCGGCTGGACAGTATCTGATGCAATCATTTAGCTCACCAAAGCTATGGTTTTCATTTCCTCAGCGCTGAAAATCGGAAATGAAAGCTCAAAAAAATCAAATCAACCATGTCTTCCAGAAAAAGACATCCGGTAAACAAACAAAACGTATCGATTTCATTTTCCTATCTTGCATAAGCAAAACCCGCATCAGAAACACAGACACCGGCACATCATATTTTTTTTTCTTTAATTAGATAGTATCGTTTCCCTCTTCTGCACACCCCCATCACAGTCTTTATCCGCCTTTGAATTCAATATGTAAGATATGCAGGCATCCCCTGATATCTGGATAGAAAAATACCGCCCGAAGACCTTAGACGAAGTCTCCGGACAGCAGGAAATTGTCGAGCGGTTAAAGACCTATGCTGCCGCAAAAAGCCTTCCGCATCTATTATTCACCGGAACTGCCGGAATAGGAAAAACCACCTGCGCAGTTGCATTAGCCCGCGAAATGTTCGGTGACACCTGGAGTATGAACTTCCGCGAACTCAACGCCTCTGACGAGCGCGGAATTGATGTCGTCCGAACCCAGATCAAACAGTTCGCAAGAACTTCTCCCTTGGGTGATGCAGAGTTTAAGATACTCTTCCTCGATGAAGCGGATGCATTAACCAATGATGCCCAGGCAGCACTTCGCAGAACCATGGAAAACTATGCCGAGACCTGCCGCTTTATCCTCTCCTGCAACTACTCCTCAAAAATCATCGACCCGATTCAGAGCCGCTGTGCAATCTACCGCTTCCGTCCGCTGACAGAAGATGCAGTCCGCGAAGAGATGGACAGAATCGCAAAAGCAGAAGGAATTGTAATCGAAGAGGATGCCTACTCTGCCATCACCTATGTTTCCCAGGGAGATATGCGAAAGGCAATCAACGCATTACAGGGAGCAGCAATTGTCGCAGACTCAGTTACTGCCGCAAACGTCTATGCCGTAACCTCAACTGCAAAGCCCGAAGAGATTGCCCTGCTTGTTGAGCTCTGCAAAGAAGGAGACTTCGAGACATCTGAACGGATGCTGCATATGCTGATGTACGACAAAGGAATCGCCCCAAACGAACTCTTAAACCAGCTCTACCGTGCCGTATCTTCCGCCAAAGACCTTGACCGCCGTGTCAAAACGGATTTAATTGATGCTATCGGAGAGACAGACTTCCGCTTAAGCGAAGGGGCAAATGCGGATATCCAGATGGATGCCTTAATTGCAAAGTTCATCAAAATCGGGATGGACTAAGATTCCAAAAGGAATCCCACACTGTTTTTCAAAAACTGCTTTCATCTGCCTCCCGCCTCCTGTTTTGCGCTGTCTGGAGAGTATGTGCAAAATCAAGTGAGACCGAAGAGTTCTTTTTTAAAAAAAGGAGGGGATGTCCTCAATTAAATGACGATTCCGAAGAATGACAGAACAATCAGCAGAACCGCGCCAATAACCCCTCCAACCGCACAAACAATAACCTGTGCAAGCGAAAGAGATCCAATGGGCGCTAAGTGAAGGAAGGAAACCACAAAAAGAATTGCCACGCCGCACAAGGCATTGATTAACAGCTTCATACCGTTTTTGAAGACGAAGTATAACACAATGCAGATAATGACGGCGAGGATAATCAGAACTATCGTACTTATAATATCCGTCATACTATAGAGTTAGAACTGGCTTTTTAAATAGTTATGTGTTGAGAAAAGTATGGGGAAAACGAGGGAATTACTCCTCGTCCTCGAAAACCGCATCCATTTCCGGATACTCCGGAAGCTCTTCGTCTGCGAGTTTCATTTTACGCTCGGCACGGCGGAGAACTCCGTGCATGGTACTGACCTCGCGGACAGTGAGTTTGGTTCTTCCAAACACACGCTTTGCAAGAAGAAGCGTTGGACCTCTCTTTTCAATCTGGTGTCCGGCAAGCTCTAAGAACTCACCGATGTGCTTGTAAAGAGAATCCATCTCCTGCTTGGAGGCAAGCATATACTCGCCTCTCTGCAGGTGGGCTAACTCATAGCAGACGATTCCAATCGCATGTGAGATGTTTAAGATTGGATACTCCTCGCTTGTCGGGATGGTACAGACAATATCGCACTGGGAAATCTCCTCATTGTTCAGCCCCCAGTTCTCGCGGCCGAACAGAATCGAAATTCTGCCGTCAATATCGCCAATCATCTCGCGAAGCTCGGAGACAGCATAGTACGGCATTCTCATCGGATGAGACACCGACTTGGAAAGCCCGCCGGTGGTTGCAATACAAAGCGTGCTTCTCTCGAAAACCTCCTCCAAGGAGATACGCTCTGCGTTGTCTAAGACATCCTTTGCATGCGATGCACGGGCGCGGGCTTCGACGGTTAACTCTGGCGGATTTACCAGAACCATGTTCTTAAATCCGAAATTCTTCATAACACGGGCGGCAAAGCCAATGTTTCCTTCATATAAGGGTTCAACAAGAACAATATCAATCTGCGGCATTATCAATCCTCATCTACCGTTTTGCGCATCACTTTTTCGCCTTCTGCAGTTTTGCGATGACTTTTGCATCAACACCGGTGATGCCCGCAAGTGTTTTTGCATCAGCAGCCGCAAGCGTTTCTGCATTCCATGCTCCGGCGAGTGCCAGAACTGCCAGAATCTCCGGATCTGCTTTTCCGGAAAGCGTGGCAACGCCCTTCTCGAACTGCGGCTTGGAAAGCTTCTCCGGAGGAGCGACGCCTGCTGCCTCTGCAGCCTTTGTCTGATGGGAACAGACCGTGGTAATAGAAACACCGGAAGCAAGCGCGATTCCCGCCGGATGGGCCGTCAGGAATCTCTTAGGATCGGCGAGTCCTGCTGCTGCATACTTCTTTAAGGTGACAGTCGGGATTCCTGCTTCCTTCATCCAGGCCATATTCACCGAGTCCTTTGCCTCGGCGATTAACGCACAGGCCTCTTCCTCATTTAAGAAAGCCTTCCGGAGATCAGACGGCGTACAGACTGCTAAATCCTCCAGACAGTTCACTCCTTCGGAGTAAAGAGCCTTACAGACCTTTCCTGCCCCTCTTCCCCGTTTTACCGGGATTCTCGGAGAGACAAATTTCCGAAGAGCCGCACGGTTTCGCAGCAGAGCCATAACCTCTTCTCCCTCCTCCCTGAGCATTTCCGCTGCGGCACGGGAGACGGAAAGCTTTGCAGCAAGCTCATCTGCACTGTGAGACAGCAGATCGTTTGTGGTGTAAATATGCACTGCATGGAGTTTGGCAAGCATCTCTTCGGTCATACAGTCCATCTGGCGGAAGAACTCTGCATTGGTCTCGATATGGGAACAGACCGGACAGCCGAACTTCCACGGCGGAGCACCTTTCCGTAAGAGCTGAACATGGTTTACGCCATGAATCGGACAGACCTCAGCAGTCTTTACCGCACTGCCCCAGACTGCAGGCGGAATTCCTGCGTTGAAGGAACAGTCCGGGTACCTGGAGCATCCAATGAACTGAGAGCTTCCCACACGCTTTATGACCAGCTGTTTTCCGCAGACCGGGCACGGGCCGATTAACTGTTCCTCGCGGGAACGGTTCATAATCTCGGTTCCGATGCCTTCTTCGTTCTTTTCGAGTTCATCGAAGATACAGGAGAGCATCTCTTTGGACTCGTCGAGAACTGCAGCCATGGTTTTCTTGCCTGCAGCAATCTCGCCCATCGACTCTTCCAAGGTCTTGGTCATCGTCGGTTTGGTAATCGTCTCTGCATACTGCTGAAGCGATTCAATTACCGCGCGTCCGATAACGGTCGGCTTCATGGGGTTTCCTTCGATGTATTTACGGCTGGCAAGTTTGCTGATGACTTCGTGACGGGTGGATTTGGTGCCAAGACCTAACTCCTCCATTCTCTGGATGAGACGGCTCTGCGTGTAGCGTGCCGGAGGGTTGGTCTCCTTTTCAGCCATGTCTTTGCCGGTTAAGGTCAGGGTTTCACCTTTCGTGAAGACCGGGAGAATGTTTTCCTCAGCCTTGCTGTACGGATAAACACCTCTCCATCCCGGAACAAGCAGACGGCCGCCTGTTACCGTGTACGGTTCGGCGGATGCTGCCAGGTTGACCTTCATGGTTTCCCATTCTGCATCGCGGCAGACGGTTGCAAAGAATCTGCGGACGACAAACTCATAGAGCTTCCAGGTGACCGTATCCGGAATATCCTCCGGAGTTGCAAGTCCTGTCGGATAGATTGGCGGGTGGTCGGTTGTCTCTTTTCTGCCGCGGGTTGGGGCTGCACGGAGATTTTCCCTGACAAAGGCAACCTCTTTTTTGAAGATTCCGCCTGCAAAGAGCTGAAGCTGTTCGGAGATGTTTAAGCTCTTCGGATACGTGGTGTTGTCGGTTCTCGGATATGAGATAAATCCGCGCATGTAGAGCTCTTCTGCTCTGCTCATGGCAGAAGCCGCAGAGATTCCCAGACGTCCCGCTCCAACGATTAATGCTGTGGTATCGAGCGGTGTCGGGGCTTTGTCTGTTTTGTGGCCGGTTGTGATGTCAGTTACCGTAAGCGGGGCTTTTGTTGCATTGTATGCGGCCTCTGCTTCAGCACGGTCGGTAAATCTTCCGTGAACATGGCGTGCTTCGATGACGTCGCGGCCTTTCTGTGCGGAAAGAGAGAGCATCCAGTACTTTTCAGGAACGAATGCCTCAATCTCTTTCTCGCGGTCAACAATCATCGCAAGAGTCGGGCTTTGCACGCGTCCGACTGAGAGGATGCCCTCTGCTCCGCGGTGTGCGGCAATGGTGAGGAATCTAGTAATCGATGCACCCCAGACAAGATCAATAATCTGACGGGATTCACCGGCCGCTGCTAAGTTCATATCCAGACTCTGGGCATCGCGGATGGAGGCTAAGATTTCCTCCTTGGTGATTGCAGAGAAGCGTGCCCTGTCGATTGGAACGGTTTTATTGACCGCACGGATAAGCTCAAAGGCTTCCTTTCCAATGAGCTCTCCTTCGGTATCAAAGTCCGTCGCGATGGTGACGCGGGAAGCTTTGCGTGCTTCCCTCTGCATCATTGAGACGAGTTTCTTTTCGGTCGGCTTCTTCTCGATTCCGGCGTTGATTAAAGAGCGCGGCGGGTGTTCTTCGCTTCTCCAGTTTTTGTATCCTTCAACAAAGTCAACTTCAACCACGTGTCCGCGAAGACCCATGACAACACAGTCATTGACGAAGTACTGAACAACGTTGCCGTCACGTTTTGCCTGAACCTTGCCCGGTCCGGATACAAATGCGGCAATCCGTTCTGCAACGATGTTCTTTTCGGCAATTATCAGGTGCATTGAGGTTTACTCTCCGAGAATCTCTGAAATCATTGCGTGGATTTCACGCGGGTCGGACTTGCCTTTGGTCTCCTTCATAACCTGTCCAACGATGAAGTTTAAGGCTCCCTTCTTTCCTGCCTTGTGGTCGGCTACTGCCTGCGGGTTCTTTTCGAGGATTGCCTCAACGATTCCGCGGAAGCTCTCGCCGGACTCGCGGGCAAGACCGAGACGCTCAACGATTGCAGACGGAGATTCGCTCTTTGCTTCGGTGTGGAGGGCGTCAAGCCAGACACGGAGAACCTCGACACCTGCTTTGTCGGTAATCTTCTTGTCGCGGACAAGACCGATGAGTTCTGCGAACTGATCTGCGTGGCCTGCAACTTCTGAGACATGCATGTCGCGGTAGTTGAGTTCTCCCATTAAGATATCAGCAGTCCATGATGCAGCAAGAGCAGCTCCGACTTCTGCGATTGCTTCGTAGAACTCTGCAAGCTTTAAGTCGCCGGTTAAGGTTCTTGCATGGTTTACGGCAATGCCGTACTGGGACATGAAGCGGTCGCGGCGTGCATCCGGGAGTTCCGGAAGTTCGATGTCTTTTACCCAGTCTGCAACACGGATGACCGGCAGGTCCGGCTCCGGGAAGTAGCGGTAGTCGTTTGCGGTCTCTTTCGAGCGGGCAGAGGTGGTGGTTCCCTTTCCTTCCTGGAAGTGACGTGTCTCGCGGACAATGCGTCCTCCGCGGCGGATTAAGTTCTTCTGACGGGTGATTTCGAAGGTTAATGCCTTCTCGACACCTTTGTAGGAGGTGATGTTTTTAATCTCGACACGCTCGTGTCCTTTGATGGAGATGTTTGCATCAACACGCAGAGATCCTTCCTTTTCCGGATCGAAGACGTCTAAGTATTCGAGGGTTGCTCTGAGTTTGTTTAAGAGACGGCGTGCTTCCTTTGGAGAGGACATCTCAGGCTCGGTAACCATTTCGATTAACGGGATACCGGATCTGTTATAGTCAACTAAGGTGTAGTATCCGCGTTCCTTGTTGCCCATGTGGACAAGACGTCCCGGATCTTCTTCGACGTGGATTCTGGTTAAGTTTACCACCTTCGGGTTTCCGGCATCGTCTTCAATCTCGATGTATCCGCCGACTGCAAGCGGATCGTCGCCCATGGTAATCTGGTATGCTTTGACTAAGTCCGGGTAGAAGTAGTTCTTTCTGCAGAACTCGCCTTCTTCAGGGATAGTGCAGTTTAATGCTTTTGCAACCTTTAATGCGTACTCGACTGCCTTCTTGTTTAAGACCGGAAGTGCTCCCGGAAGACCGAGACAGACCGGGCAGACGTGAGTGTTTGGTGCGTCTGCTCTGAAGTCTGCGGAACATCCGCAGAAGAGTTTGGACTTGGTGTTGAGCTGACAGTGTACCTCAAGACCGATAATTACCTGGAATTCTTCGGACATTTCAGCATGCCTCCTCATATGCAAGTGCTGCGTTTAAGACAGTCTCTTCGTCGTACATTCTTCCCATAATCTGAAGACCGACCGGCATGTTGTGTGCGGTACCGCACGGAACAGAGATAGCCGGAATTCCTGCAATGTTGGCAGGTACGGTTAAGATGTCTGCCTGATACATCTGCAGCGGGTCTTTGGTTAACTCGCCGAGTTTTGGTGCTACATTCGGCATGGTTGGTCCTGCGAGTAAGTCGCACTGGGTTAATGCTTTGGCGAAGTCTTTTGCAATCTGCTGTCTTGCGTGGCGTGCTTTGACGTAGTACTTTCCGTAGTATCCGGCAGAGAGAGCGAAGGTTCCCAGGATGATTCTTCTGCGGACTTCGTCTCCGAATCCTGCGGTTCTGACTTTGGTGTATGCATCATGCCACGGCATGTTGGTGTCTGGTGCGATTTCTCCGTATCTGACGCCGTCGAATCTGTCTAAGTTGGATGATGCTTCACAGGTGCAGGTGACGTAGTATGCAGCAAGTGCGTACTTCATGGACGGAAGAGAGACGTCAACGGTCTTTGCTCCAAGTTCTTCGAGTTTTGCGATTGCGTTTCTGACGGTCTCTGCGACTGCTTCGTCAACACCTTCTCCGAAGTACTCTTTTGGAATACCAATGGTCTTTCCTTCGATGTCTGCTTTGAGGCCTGCGAAGTCGTACGGTTTGTTGACTGAGGTAGAGTCGCGGACGTCGTGTCCTGCAATGACGCTGAAGAGTTTTGCGGTGTCGGTGACGTTGTTTGCCATCGGACCAATCTGTTCGAAGGAGTTTGCGTAGGCGATTAATCCGAAACGGCTGACGCGTCCGTAGGATGGTTTTAATCCGACAATGCCGCACCATGCAGCAGGGCATCTGATAGATCCTCCGGTATCCGATCCAAGAGCCATCGGGACAAGTCCGCCGGCAACTGCAGCGGCAGAGCCTCCGGAAGAGCCTCCGGTAACGCGGGTTGTGTCTCTCGGGTTTAATGCAGCGCCGAATGCACTGTTTTCGGTGGTGGAACCCATTCCAAACTCGTCCATGTTGGTCTTTCCGGCGATGACTGCTCCTGCCTGCTTGAGCAGGGTTACTGCGTGGGCATCATACGGCGGAATATAGCCTTTGAGGATTTTGGATGCGCAGGTGGTTTCGATGTCTTTTGTGGAGATGTTGTCCTTTACTGCAACACGTACTCCTTTTAAGATTCCGTCGCCCTCCCCTGCGATTTCGGTTTCGTTTAAGAATGCGTTGTATATATCTGCCATTTAGACCACCTTCGGGGCACGGATGTATCCTTCTTCAGGGTTGTGGGAGTTCTTTAATGCATCTTCCTGAGAGAGGGATTCTGTTACTTCATCCTCGCGGAAGACATTGAAGAGGGTTCTCTCTAAGGAGCCTTCAATCTCTAAGGTGTCTAAGATGTCGAAGTATTCTAAGATTGAGTTGAATGAACCGGTAAATGCGGTAAGCTCGCTCTGCGGGACGGTTAAATCCGCAAGTCCGGCAATCTGGATTACGTCTTCTTCAGTTATCATAGGTCTGATTCGAAGTTATGGTGTACACGTTTAATTCTTCCGCGTGATAAACCTGACGACATGAGATACTATATTAGTATAGAATAGATATGCGGATGAGGGTGATAACAGGATGGCACGCGGAAGAAATGCGGGTAAAAAAATAGTGTGTGAGAGCCTTATACTCTCTCGCGAATCTCTGAGGTAATCTTCTCGACGAACTCTTCAGCAGTCATAGTAACCGTCTTGCTGTCACGGGTTCTGACAGACACAGTTCCGGTCTCAACCTCTTTTTCGCCGATGATAAGCATATACGGGACACGCTCCGTGTACTGAGCCTGACGAATCATATATCCGATCTTCTCGTTTCTGTTGTCAAGCTCGACACGAACCTTTGCGTCCTTTAACATCTGATAGACTTTCTCTGCGTAGTCTGCACTCTTCTGGGAGACCTGAAGAACCTTTGCCTGCATCGGGGCAAGCCAGACCGGGAATCTTCCGGCAAAGTGCTCGGTTAAGATACCAATGAAACGCTCGATGGAACCGAAACAGACACGGTGAATCATAATCGGGCGCGGGCGCTCGTCGTTCTCATCGACATAGGTTAAGTCGAAGTTAATCGGCATCTGGAAGTCGAGCTGGATTGTTCCGCACTGCCAGGTTCTGCCAAGGCAGTCTCTTAAGTGGAAGTCGATCTTCGGACCGTAGAATGCACCGTCACCTTCGTTGATGGTGTATGGGAGGTTTAAGGTTTCCAGAGCATTCTTTAGACCGTTGGTTGCTGCTTCCCAGTCCTCGTCGGAACCCATGCTGTCTTCCGGTCTGGTGGAAAGTTCGAGGAAGTACTCGAAGCCGAACTTGGAGTACACAGTATCGATGAGGTTGACAACGCGTGCGATTTCCTCTGCAATCTGGTCGCGTCTCATGAAGATGTGTGCATCATCCTGAGTGAACGATCTGACACGGAAAAGACCGTGCAGAGTTCCTTTCAGCTCGTGACGGTGAACAGTTCCCAGTTCTGCGAGGCGCATCGGAAGCTCTCTGTAGCTGTGCGGCTCGTTTGCGTAGGTTAAAACGCTTCCCGGACAGTTCATCGGCTTAATGCAGAAGTCCTCATCATCGATGACTGTGGTATACATATTGTCCTTGTAGTGATCCCAGTGACCGCTGGTCTCCCAGAGAGAACGGTTCATAATTAAGGGAGTTACAATCTCCTGGTATCCGTTTTCGCGGTGGAGTTCGCGCCAGTAGTCAAGAAGGGCATTTCTGACAATCATTCCGTTCGGCAGGAAGAACGGGAAGCCCGGAGCTACGTCTTCGAACATGAAGAGCTTCATGTCTTTGCCGATTTTTCTGTGGTCGCGGCGTTCGGCCTCTTCCTGAAGCTTTAAGAACTCTTCAAGCTCCTTTGCGGACGGGAGTGCAGTTCCGTTGATTCTGGTCAGCATCTTGTTCTTGCTGTCGTTCTTCCAGTATGCGCCGGAAAGTCCGGTGAGTTTGAAGGCCTTTAAGGACTGAGTGGAAGTTAAGTGCGGGCCAAGACACATATCAACATAATCGCCCTGCTGGTAGAAGCTCAGCGGTTCGCTTTCCGCTAAGTCGCCGATGTGTTCTACCTTGTACGGCTCGCCTCTCTCTTCCATGAATTTGAGGGCTTCGTCGCGCGGGAGAATGAACGGTTTGATTGGGAGATTTGCCTTGACGATTTTGCGCATCTCAGCCTCGATTGCCGGAAGATCGGAATCAGAGAGTTTGACATCGCCTAAATCGACATCATAGTAGAAACCCTTCTCAGTTGCCGGACCGTATGCGAATGCTGCATGGGGGTACAGGTTCTTTACGGCCTGGGCTAAGATGTGGGCTGCAGAGTGGCGAAGGACGTGAAGTTCGTCTTCTTTCGGACACTCGCCATTTGTTCCGTCGCTGTATATAACTTTCATGTGCGATAGTGCTCCTTCTGTGCATCGTACGGTCGATGCGGTAAGCTCAGAGATTCTCATATATTTGTGATTGATGAAGGATATTCATTTCGTTTGGAACACCCTTCCCACTCCAAAGGTGTCCCATCCCAAAACCTCATATATCGTTCTCGCGAACATTAACAGATGAAAAATCTGGTTGTAAAAGGAGCGAGACAGCACAACCTCAAAAATATTGATGTCACGCTTCCCCGCGACAAATTAACGGTTATCACCGGCGTATCCGGATCCGGCAAATCCACACTCGCCTTTGATACCATCTACGCCGAAGGCCAGAGACGATACGTGGAATCTCTTTCTGCATATGCACGGCAGTTCTTAGGCCAGATGACCAAGCCGGATGTGGATTCCATCGAAGGATTATCCCCATCAATCGCAATCGAACAGAAAACCACCTCAAAAAACCCGCGTTCGACCGTCGGCACCGTAACAGAAATCTACGACTATCTGCGTCTCCTGTTTGCCCGAATCGGAGTCCCGCACTGCCCGAAACACAAAGTCCGAATCGAATCCCGGACGCCGGAACAGATAGCAGAAGCCATCATGAAGGATTATTCCGGAATGGTTACCATCTTCGCTCCGGTAATCCGCAAAAAGAAAGGGACCTACGAGCAGCTTTTCAAAGACCTCAATGCAGAAGGGTTTGCCCGCGTCAGAGTTGACGGACAGATATATCGAACCGATGACGAAATCAAACTCGGACGATACATCATGCACAACATCGATATCGTTATTGACCGCTGTGATACCGAAGATAAAAGCAGAATCAATGACGCAGTAGAAACAGCCCTTTCCCGTGCCGAGGATGGACTGGTCTATGCAAACGCAGGCGGTGAAGGAGAAGCGGACTCTGTGTACTCTGCACGCCTTGCATGCCCTGTCTGCGGGCTT
This sequence comes from Methanocorpusculum parvum, assembly GCA_015063085.1. Classification (GTDB taxonomy): domain Archaea; phylum Halobacteriota; class Methanomicrobia; order Methanomicrobiales; family Methanocorpusculaceae; genus Methanocorpusculum; species Methanocorpusculum parvum_A. The sequence goes on along the minus strand of SUTD01000001.1, from coordinate 66,686 downwards.
TCCTTTGAGGAACTGCAGCCGAGAATGTTCTCCTTCAACAGCCCGTTTGGTGCATGCCCGACCTGCAACGGTCTTGGGTTTCAGATGATTTTTGATCCGGACTTAATCATCTCCGACAAAAATCTCTCAATCGCTGACGGGGCAGTCAATGTCTACAAAAATTTCCTTGACGGCTACCGCGTGCAGTTTTTGGATGCGGTTGCAAAGCATCTCGGCTTTACTCTGATGACTCCCATCAAAGACTTAACCGAGGAGCAGTACAACGGATTAATGTACGGCGTTACCGAACAGATGCGGTTCAAGCAGGTTTCAAAGAATGCGGAGTTTGCCTACAACGGAACCTGGGAAGGCCTGCTTCCCCAGACCGAGCGTCTCTACCGCGAAACCAAATCCGACTACCGGAAAGAAGAGCTCGAAAAGTTCATGCGGATTCTGCCGTGTCCGACCTGTCACGGAAAACGTCTGAAAGATACCGTGCTCGCGGTAAAAATCGGCGGCAAATCGATTGCGGATGTAACGGATATGTCGATTGATGATGCTCTTGTATTCTTCAGAAGCCTTGCCCTCTCCGCAAAGGAAGAAGAGATTGCACGGCTGATTCTTCGTGAGATTGACTCCCGCTTACAGTTCCTGCAGGAAGTAGGCCTTGGATATCTCACCCTTTCCCGCAGTGCCGGATCGCTTTCCGGCGGAGAAGCTCAGCGCATACGGCTTGCAACCCAGATCGGCTCAAATCTGATGGGGGTTTTATACATCCTGGATGAGCCGTCGATTGGTCTGCACCAGCGGGATAACCAGAAACTGATTGCAACGCTTCAGCATCTCCGTGACATGGGAAACACGGTTGTGGTTGTCGAGCATGACGAAGATACTATCCTCTCGGCGGATTACGTAATCGACATAGGCCCTGGAGCGGGAATCTACGGAGGAAATGTTACCGCAGCCGGAACTCCTGCAGAAATTGCAGCAGCAAAGGACTCTCTTACCGGAAAATATCTCTCCGGAGAACTCACTATACCGGTTCCAAAAAACCGCCGCAAGGCTGACAAGTTCCTGACGATTTCCGGCTGTACGGAAAACAACCTCAAGAATGTCACTGCAGAGATTCCGTTTGGAACGCTTACAGTCATCACCGGCGTATCCGGCTCCGGCAAATCCACGCTGATTTATGACACGCTCTATCAGGCACTGAGAAAAGAGCTGAACAGAGCAAAGGTAACTCCGGGAAAATACGAGTCCCTGACCTATGACGGGAAGATTGAAAACGTCATTGTCATCGACCAGTCGCCAATCGGCAGAACCCCGCGTTCAAACCCGGCAACCTACACCAAGGTCTTCGATGACATCAGAAAGGTCTTCTCCGAAACAACCGAAGCAAAGATTCGCGGTTATGGCCCCGGACGTTTCTCCTTCAACGTTAAAGGCGGACGCTGCGAAGCCTGTTCCGGCGATGGCGTGATGAAGATTGAGATGAACTTCCTGCCGGATGTCTATGTGGAGTGCGAAGAATGTAAAGGGGCACGTTACAACTCCGAGACGCTGGAGGTCAAGTACAAGGGCAAGTCCATCTCTGATGTTCTCCGCATGAGTGTGGACGAGGCACTTGAACTGTTCGAAAACAGACCGGGAATCCGGGCAAAACTCCAGACATTGGCAGATGTCGGTCTCGGCTACATCAAACTCGGTCAGAGCTCAACTACCTTATCAGGAGGCGAGGCACAGAGAATCAAACTCACCCGCGAGCTTGCAAAACGTTCGGGCGGCAAGACGGTGTATATCTTAGACGAGCCGACAACCGGTCTGCACTTCCATGATGTAAAAAAGTTAATCGGCGTTCTCGACAGTTTAGTCGAAAAGGGCAATACAGTAATTGTCATCGAGCATAACCTGGATGTCATCAAATCTGCAGACCATATCATCGACTTAGGACCGGAAGGCGGAAATGCCGGAGGGAAAATTATCGCCAAAGGAACGCCGGAAGAGGTCGCAAAGGTCAAGAAAAGTTATACCGGTCAGTTCCTGAAAAAGATTCTTGGGGAGTAATCCTCAGGAATTGATGAACGAAAACGCAGGTTAAACCCGGATTCTGTTCAGACCTCAAACGAAACCCGGTACAGTTTCGTCGGCACATCCGAATGAATCCGGCAGACATCATCTGCTGTGATATCTCCCTTCTGCAGCATCCGCTGAATAGTTCGCGGAACTGACCGCGGACCGTTCACTGCACCTGGCCTTGCATTATCATCCATATAGTCACTCTCCATCGTAAAAACCCGGCCCTCGCAGAACCAGTCTGCAAGGAACGGTTCGCGGGAAGTAACGGACGGATGAAGCGGAGTCTCGCAGGTTGCAAAGTGTTTAATGACTCGTGCAGTATCCATACCAGCAGCGTTTGCCATCCCGATAACATCAGCACAGGGGCCGCTTTCCGCATGAATCTGCAGCGGGCAGTCAAGCTCTCCGGCAAGCGTTAAGGCATGGGACAGAACACGGTTTGACATCTCCCAGACCTCAGGAGACACCGGATAGTGCGGACGTCCGGACTTAATGCCGATACACTTCCCTTCTGCAACATACTCTGCTGCAAGATCCAGTCCTCCCTTCATCAGCTCTTCTGCCTCTGAAAGGCTCATTCGTTCAAGGAGTCTGCCGACTTCTGCGGGATGGATTCCTGCCATACAGTAACAGACACAGCCGAGCTCGCGTACTGCTTTGCCGTCTGCAAGCGTTGTGTCATAAACCGCGCGGAAATCCTCCGGAGATGAGGGAGTTACTCCGCAGGACCAGGAAGGCAGGGTGACTAAAACAATGTGCGTCCCTCCCGAACGCATGAACTCTTTAATCACCTCGGGACCTTTTCCGGTTCTGCGGTTTAGGTGGAAATGATCGTCTAAGATAGGAAAGGCAGGTGTCATTTACTCCTCATTGAGCCATTTGGCAAGCCCGGCAACAGCAGAAACCGCGTCTTTGTCATCCCAGGAAGGAATCGTATCCGTCTTTCCGGAGCAGACAATATGGTCTTCATATCCGGCAGCATTCACCTGCTTGAAGAATGCCCGCAGATGATGAAATGCATTTGCCTCGTTTCCTTTCCCGCCTGCAGTTAATATTGCCGCGCCCTTCTTCGCACGCTGCGCAAGCGGTTCTTTGAGGAAAAACATTGCGGCATGCCAGGGCTGAAGCCTGCTCATCAGACTCAAAACCGAGCCGGGAAGCGTGCTGTAGTAAACCGGAGAAGCAATGACGATATTGTCAAAATCATCATTATAGATATACTGCATATCATCTTCTACCACGCACTGTGCGGTAGTCCAGCAGGCTCTGCAGTCAACACAGGGAGCGATATTGGAGCGGAAGGCCGAGATTTCAATGACTTCTCCTTCCAGATACTGTTTCAGTTCTCCAATCAGAAACGCGGTATTTCCGTTTGGACGCGGAGAACCGTTGATAATGATGGTTTTTTTCATGTAAGAATATCCTTGATTTTTTTGCGAACCGCAAAGACCAGCTCTTCGCGGTTTTCCTTTGTCACAGAGATGACCTCGGTCTTTGGGTGACTGCGCACTGCATCCAGAAACGGATTCTCTGCATCACGGACAACGCCAAGAACCGGAAGGTCGGAATCCAGCACAGCAAACACGCAGGAACGGAACTTCTCAGTCGATGACTCAAAGCGTCCAAGTTCATCCATGAGCACCAGACCTTGCAAATCTGTGAGACATGCAGCGCCAAATGTCTCAAAGACCTCTTCGAATACCTGCCGCGGACGGTCATCGGCATATCGATACGCGGCAACGGCACTCTCTGTCCCGTCCGCACGGGAAAGAATCAGCGCACTTGTCCCGTTTTCCTCCTCCTTCCATGAAGTGGTAAAACCTGAGAGCGGAACAGACAGCTCTGACAAGACCCGCTGCAAAAGAAACGTCTTTCCGACACGGCGGTTGCCGGTAAGGAAAATATGTCGTTTTTCTTCTGCCATACCAGACAGATTTGCTTCGCGAGAAGATAACTCTTCGGCTCTGCGGCGTTCTAAGTTAAATAAATATATTTTACAATTTCGGAAAAAAGAATTAAATTATTATTCCATCGGAGTCAACAGATAAGAAATGACAGAACAGAAAACCCGGCATGTGCCAAATTATACACTTCGTTTCATCCTGCTCAGCGCAGCGGCGCTGCTGTGTATTCTGTTCTCGTTTGCCGTTGGAAGATTCCCGGTTTCGCTTTCGGATGTGCTGATGATCTTCGCAACAGAGATTTTCCATCTCGATATCGTCTGGGATTATGCGACCTGGAGCACGGTCATCAACATCCGTCTCCCGCGTATTCTGGCGGCATTCTTTGTCGGCGCAGCTCTTGCAACAGCCGGGGCTGCATATCAGGGAATGTTCCAGAATCCGCTGGTGTCTCCAGACATCCTGGGAGCATCATCCGGAGCAGGATTTGGAGCTGCCCTTGCCATCTTCATGAACTTAGGCCCTGTCTGGATTACCGCATTTGCGTTTGCCGGTGCCGTCATCTGTGTCGGGGCTGCATATGTAGTAAGCCGGCTCACCAAAGGAAGTGCAACGCTTTCAATGGTTTTAGCCGGTATCCTGGTCAGCAGTCTGTTTACCGCAATGACCTCGTTTTTGAAGACCGTCGCGGACACAGAAGACCAGCTGCCGGAAATTACCTACTGGCTGATGGGAAGCCTTGCGGATGCAGATATGGGTGATGTGATTTTTGCCGGTGTGCTGATTCTGATTGGCATCATCCCTATCTTCCTCCTCCGTTGGAGGATGAATGTTCTGACCCTGGGAGAAGACGAGGCAAAGAGCATGGGAATCAATCCGAACCGGCTTCGGCTGATTGTCGTCTCCTGTGCAACCCTGATTACGGCAGCAGCCGTTTCCATCTCCGGTATCATCGGCTGGATTGGTCTTGTAATCCCGCACTTCTGCCGGATGATCTTCGGATGCGACTACCGAAGAATAATCCCTTCAGCCATCGTTATGGGCGGAGCATTTCTGCTCGTAGTCGATGATCTTGCACGGTGTCTTACAACAACCGAAATCCCGATTGGAATTTTAACAGCATTTGTCGGTGCGCCAATCTTTGCCTATCTCCTGATGATGGGAGGCAGACGTTCATGAAAACCCTGGATATCAAAAACGTGAGTTTTGCCTACAGCAGAAAAGGGCCGCAGGTGCTGCACGATGTCTCATTCTCAACCGAAAAAGGAGATTTAGTTGCAGTTCTCGGCCCGAACGGTGTTGGAAAGAGTACGCTTTTCAAGTGTATGCTCGGCTTTATGAAAAAATATTCAGGCGAGATTTTCTTAAACGGGACAAATATTGCCGCAATGACACACAAGCAGATTGCAAAGCAGATTGCCTATATTCCACAGTCAACCCATCCGGCATTCAACTATGAAGTGCTGGATGTAGTGATGATGGGATTAACCAGCAGTCTAAGCGTACTGTCTTCTCCAAAGCAGGAACATATCGAAGAAGCCAGAAAGGCACTGGAAAGTCTCGGCATTGCTCACCTGGAACATGCCGGATATGGGGAAATTTCCGGCGGAGAGCGTCAGCTTGTGTTAATTGCCCGCGCACTGGTGCAGAAGTCGAAGATTTTAATCATGGATGAGCCGACAGCAAATCTGGATTACGGAAACCAGTTCCGCGTGATGCAGCGGGTTGCAGGACTTGCCAAAAACGGATATACCATTATCCTCTCAACGCACAATCCGGATCATGCCTTCATCTACGCAAACCGCGTGGTAATGATGTATGGAGGACGCGTGATTGCTGACGGAACGCCGGAGGATGTTTTGGATGCTGATCTCATCAGGAAGGTATACAACGTTGATGTGACGGTGAATACGTTTGAAAACACCTGCAGAACCCATAAACTCTGTGTCCCAAAGGACACGGAGTTCTAAAAGAGTTTCGATTATACAAAAAATAGAGGTTCTGGGATAGCCTCAGGATTTTATATTTTCTCACCGCACTCCGGACAGAATTTTGTACCGGGTGCCAACTCTGCTCCGCACTTTGGACATGCGGCTGCTCCCATTTTCTTTCCGCATTCCGGACAGAACTTAGAGCCTGGCGGAACTGCCGCTCCGCACTCCGGGCAGAAGGAGCCGGATGTCTGCTTCTCTCCGCATCCGGGGCAGAACTTTGCACCGTCCGGAACAACAGCTCCGCACTTTGCACAGGCCTTTCCGGCAGGTGCTGCAGTCTGCGGCTGTGCCTGACCAAACGGAGCAGCGCCTCCGCCCATTCCCTGCATCATCATGTTGCCCATTCCGATTCCTGCGCCCATTCCTGCGCCCATCATGGCAAATCCTGCACCGTCTCCGCCCTGTGCGGCTCCGACGCCGATATTTTCAATGGCCTTTCCGGACTGGTACTGCATGTAGTTCACGCCAAGAGCAGACATGGCGCCGCGCTTGTTTATGGCTTCCTGAACCTCATCCGGCATGCTGATGGTAAGGCCTGCAAACTTCATAATCTTGAGACCATAATTTTCGGTCTCGGCAGTGAGTTTTGCAAGACACATCTGCTCAATCTCCTGCAGATATGCAGGCATATCAAGGACGCCCATCTGCTTCTTTGTTTTGAGCTCGCCTAAGATGTCGTTTAAGACCATCACAATCTGGCTCTTCAGCCATTCGACAACTTCTTCTGATTTGGTAAGGCCCTTTGTTCCGACAAACTGGGTAATCAGGAGCATTGGGTCTGCGACTTTGTATGCGAACTGACCAAACATGCGAAGCTGAACAACGCCGAAGTCCGAGTCGCGGAATGCCAAAGGCTGGGAAGTTCCGAATTTGTCTCTGAACTCACGTTTCTGAACCCAGTAGAACTCTCCAATCTGGACGTTACCCATCGTAGCACCGATGATGTCTTTTAAGATCGGGATGTTCTGTGTGGTTAATGCATATCGGTCCGGGCGGTCAAAGACGGCAAGAGCTTTGCCGTCGCGGAAGAAGATACCATACTCATCTTCTCTGACAAGCACGTTGTCGTTTAAGATGATGTTTCGCGGAAGCCGCCAGATGAGGTTGTCTCCTTTGTAATCCTCAACCCAGTAGAATCCTGCACGTGCGTCAGCTCCTTCGATGTCAGAGCCGGAGTTGATTTTCTGATTTACCTTGGAAAATAATCCCATTTATGCCACCTCAATTCCAGCGATTGTCTCCATTCTGCGGTCAAAGGCTGCAGAGAACTCCATGATGTCACGCTTGACGGCAAAAAGAACCGTCTTTACCGCTCCAAAGTCTCCTGCCTCTGCAAGACCTCGTGCCTCTTTTGCCTGTAAAGCAAGGGCGTTTACTGCTTCAAAGAGGGATAAGTCATACTCATAGAGCTTGTCTAACTCCTCCTCGCGGATTCTGACCGCTGCAGAGATTCCGGAGTACCCCTGTTCTGCATGGCGAATGGATGACTCAAGAGTTTTTGCTTTTGCGAGAACTCCTGCGATGTCGTTCATCAGATCAAGCTCAAGCGAGTTTGCCGCATATTCTCTTACCATCTCGATCGGGATGAGAACAGACGTCTTGAAGTTGTCTGCAACCTGATTTCTCAGCAGTGAATCTGCAATGCGTAAATCTTCTTTTTTCCGGTAACCGGAAAATCCGGGGATGAAGAGCTGAATCTTCTTCAGAATTCCCCGGTCTTCCTGTACTGCTTCACGTAAATCAGTCATAGCTGCCTCACTTTTTTAAGACGATGGAAATAATTGCTCCAATTGCAATAATCATGAGTGCGATGCCAATCCAGAACAGCGTCCCAAAGTCGGGAAGAACAGTTCCAAGGCAGGCCTTTACCATCAGGAAAAGACCGGCAATTGTCAGAAAGAGCGAAAATCCGATTGGTCCTTTCTCTCCAACGAAGAGCTGGATTGCTCCGGATACTACACCCGTTCCAATGAGGAAGATTCCTGCTCCCTCCCAGAATCCGAAGGTCGGTACAACGGCTGCAAGAATAATTGCCAGGCCGAACATTAACAGGGTTGTTGCCCAGATTAACTGTATTTTTTTGGTATCGGCATCCATTTTCAGACTCCTAACTGATAGTTATTTGCTTTTTTGTACGCGGGAAGATAAAGTACTTTTGTCGCATTGACCGCAAAATCATAGTCAAGCTCCTGTAACGTTCCCGGAATTTCTGTTTCATATCTCAGGAAGATGAACTCCGCATTGTTTTCTGCAGTTTCTTTTTCCATGGTCATGACGATACGGCTGCCGTTTCTAAACTCCGGAATCGTAGCAAACTCCGGCTGGTTGACGGTCAATTCCATGTTCCAGATACGTGAACACTCTTCAGGGATAGTGTCTGCCGCACAGATATAGAAATCATAGCGTCCCCGCATCTGCTTTTTTCCCGATATTGTCCGGGAAATTCCTCCGCCGGAGATTTTTTCGTAATGTACGTTGACATCCGCATTCACCACCCAGAAGGGAATGTAGAGAAGCGGATGGGAATCCTCGACCGTTGCTTCTGCAATCGCAAAATCAACCGGGCAGGTTGTTCCGTCTGCAAAGAGGGATGTTTTTCCGCAGTGGCCGCAGATAAGCATCATGTCCCGCTCTTTGGATTTTAAGGGGGCTGCACAGGAGGAACATTTGAGAGGCTGTAATACTATTGACATTTTTCCACCTCAGTTAAACATATCATAGGTATTTTCATAGTTTGTCTCCAGGCTCTGCTGTTTCTTTCCGCGTTTGAGACCTTTGCCCTTCATTGCTCCTTCTAAGATTTCATCTCCGTACCGGAAGCGGTTATAGGCAAAGAAGAGGATGCCGGCAGCAGCTGCCAGACCGAAGGCAAAGAGAAGGGCAAGAGCTTCCAATGCGCCAAGCAGAAATCCGAAGAAGAGGAAGACAGCAAAGACAGCGCCGGAAAGCGTCCCTCCAAGAGCTGCCGCAGTACTCTGGCTGCCGGAATTTCCCGGAGCACGTCCGGAAACAACAGATGCAGTAATCCCATCGAATACCGCAAAGTATGCTCTGTCCTGATACGTGTAGCGGACAATCCAGAACGGATAGTATACCAGACTGAATGCTTTTTCGAAGAAGAACGACTTGGCAAAGTGGATTTCATCCATTGACCGCTTTCCATCCGCTATTGCCTGGCGTTTAATCTGCTCAGAGCCTTCGCTGTATGCATCATCGCGGGATTCAGTAACCCCAAAGGTTACAATTGATTCATCATCGAACTCAACTGCTTCTGCATGGTCGGGAATACGGATTGCAGTAATTCCCAAGTCTCCCGGATCGCAGGCGATGTCTGAGTAGATGTACTCACGGTTCACCAGAGACTCGTGAGGAATTCTTCTATCCGGTTCGTCTTTTCCGCCTCTCTGAATCTCGATTCCGCAGACACAGGATTTTCCGCGTCCGACCAGACGCCAGAACGGCAGATAGATTGGGTACGCTTCAGTAATATCTGCTTTCTGTGCCAGATCTCTGGCTTTCGGTCCTTCCTTCAGCCATTCAAAGAACCGGCTTTCCACCTGTTCTCTGGTGACATCTAAGCGGTACATAATTTTCCGAATGCCTTCATCACTGGTGAGCGAGAACACTGAGTCACAGAATTTACAGAGGACTAACGATTCTCCTTCTTCTGAATGAACCTGACCTCCGCAGTTCGGGCAGGTTAAGGAGACGATAATTTTCCGCGGAGCTGTCATGCTGCACCTCCGTTCGGCTTTTTGACGACTCTATGTGCCAGAAGCTTTCCGGCAAAGATTCCGGCAATCACGAGGACAAAGAAGAGCGGATGTATCAGGAGTCCAAGCAGTGTTCCGATAAATCCCAAAACAAACGCGAGAGCCATCACGGCAACGTATGAGACTGAGCTTCGTTTTGGTGAGTTGGTAACAGAGATTCTGCCGGAAGAGCCGTCAATGACCATTGCATACTCAGTTCCGTCATACCGGTATGTCAGTTCATAGATTGGGAAGTAGACTAATGACTGGTCGATTGGCGTTCCTTTGAGCTCGGGGAGGTACGTATCTATTGTGATATCCGGATGCAGGACGGCTGCCCCTCCTGTTTTGGTTTCCGAGTCGAAGATAATCATGTCTCCCGGAGGGATTTCAACTGTGTACATTCCCGGAAGCAGAGTTCCGCGTGCCGGTCTGGAGAATACCTGTTCTTTTCCGTCAACCGTTCTTCTGAATCGAAACACCGGGAAGTATGTTTTTTTCAGACCGGTAATAGATGCAGCGGTTTCCATGTCCTTTGGGCATACAGGACTTGCAGTCCAGCGTTTGAAAATTCCGCGGGCAGCATCGTCTGCGATTTTAAACGGCAGAATATAGAAGAATATTGCTTCTCGCCGGTCGATGTACGAGGGCGTACCGCAGAAGGAACAGACTGAGAGTTGTGTTCCGGGTTTTACCTGAAGCGGAGCCCCGCACTTCGGGCAGGTGAAATTAACCATGTGAATACTATTTGTAAATATACTATAAATAGTTAGTGAGACAGGCAGAGTAATGACTGAAAGGTTATCTCTGACGGATACCAATAATGAGGTATGATGAAAAAACTTGCCGCAGTATTTCTGCTCGCAGCAGTAATCCTTTGTGCAGGATGTATTGCTGAGGAAAGAACCGCACAACCGGGCGATAGAGTTTTTGTGTATTATACGCTGAGTCTGGATGATGGAACGGTTCATGAATCCAATGTCGGAAAGACTCCGCTTGAGTTTGTTGTCGGTGCAGGACAGATGATTTCCGGCTTTGATGCTGCAGTTTCCGGAATGAAGGTTGGTGAAACCAAGAAGATTCGCCTTGCCCCGTCTGAGGCATACGGAGAGATTACTGAGGCTATGATGCAGGATATGAAAATTTCTGAGCTGCAGGAAAGCCTGGGAGAGATTCCTGCTGAGGGTGAGATTTTAACGGTAACCGTACAGACTGATGCCGGATATCAGCAGATGTATGCAAAGGTCATGAAGGTGGATAATGAAGTAGGTATTGTCTCTCTTGCTTTCATGAGAATGCCGCTTGTCGGCGAGTATCTGACATTCGAGATTACTCTTGACTCGATTGTCTGATAAAGACGTATCATGCGCCAAAAAGGCTTAGCCCCAGGGTGTATGGGAACCTGATACAAACTGACTTATCTCTAAAGAACCCATCTAAATATTATGTCTGTGAAAAAAGGCGATACGATTCGTGTTCATTATACCGGAAAGCTGACTGACGGCACGCAGTTTGATTCTTCCGAAGGAAAAGCTCCGCTCGAGTTCAAGGTCGGTTCCGGCATGGTTGTTCCGGGCTTTGATGCTGCAGTTCTTGATATGGAAGTCGGAGAGACCAAAACAGTTACTATTCCGTGCGAGGAAGCATATGGTCCGAGAACTGAAGATATGACAGTCGACATCCCGAGAAAAGAGTTCGGTGCAGACTTTACTGCAGAGATTGGAGACAAACTGATGATTCAGCTTGGAGACGGCATGCAGATTCCGGTTACCATCACTAAGATTGATGAAGAGGTTGTCAGAATTGATGCCAACCACGAGCTCGCCGGAAAAGATTTGGTGTTCACCATTACGATTGCTGAAATCGTTGAGTAAAATGGCAGAAATAACTGTTCGGGCGTTTGCCAGATTTCGGGAAATGTTCGGGGCAGAGACAGCACTCTCTGTTCCATCCGGGGCTACGGTTTCTGATGCGTTAGTGCAGTTTGCAGAAACCGTGCCTGCAGCAAAATCCGAGCTCTTTGAGTCAGGAGTCATAAAAAATCATATTGTGCTGATGTATAACCGCGAGCGAATCGACGCTGAAGATGCCGCGGAAATCTCTCTGGAAGACGGGGATGAGGTCGTATTATACCCTCCCGTCTCCGGCGGATAATTTTTTGAAAAATATTGGTTAAAAGTATTTATTCCCAACTCTGCAGTACTTCTGTCAGTACGCCAAGAGATGCTGATGTCTTGATTCCTGTCGGGTGGAAGTGAGTTCTGGAAGTTACATACCCCATCTCATTGAGTTTTGCAACAAAGTCTTCCATCTTTGGAGGAGATACGCGAATTGCGCGGCAGATTGCATGATAGTCGTAGAAGAAACCGCAGTCGGGTTCATCTTTTAGAATCCGCAGGAATTTTTCCATCTGGCGTCCGGTTCCAAACTGCATGGTCGGCAGAATCTCAAGCATGGAATCGATAATACCCTCGCCCTGCAGTTTACCCATCCAGAGAGGGCCGATTGGAAGCGTCTTTGCTCCGCAGTACGGGCAGACCTCTTCTGTTGGAAGAAGTGACCCCTTTTCTTCTGAGCGGTAGAGACAGTTCGGGCATTCATGGATGAATCCAATCTCGCCCATTGTTGCATCAGCCGCCGGAACTTTGGCGATGATTTTTACGTGCGAGCGGTAGTAATGATTCTTCGCAAACGATAAAATCGGCTCCATGCCGCGGTCATACTTTACCAGTTCGCGAGCCATAGACCCCATCATCATGCGAAGACCGACTTCCGAGTGGTACTCGGTATTAATCGGAGTTGAGAAGTATCTGCGAAGACCTGCTTTTAAGTGAGCTCCGCAGAGCGGGGCGGTATCGGTTGCGGTAACAAACAGATAGCGCTTTGCTGCCCGTGATGCTGCATCCAAAAACGGCATTGGAGTTCCAAACGGATCCAAATCAACCGCATCATATCTTCCGGAACACATCAGACGGTTTGCATCATCACAGGTAACCCGGATATCCTCATCGAACCGCTTTGCATTCTCTTCAATGATTTTGACAGCTGTCGGATTAAAGTCATTGATGATTGCCGGAACATGCGTCTCGTTTGCAACGCGAAGTCCCCGGATACCGGTTGCAGCCATAGAATCCAGATATTCTTCCGGTTTTATGACGCTCATCAGAAGAATCGTCATATCACGGTTGAACTCCATTCGGGTATTGTAGAATACCGGAGCAGAGCCTGGCGGAAACTCCGCGTTCTCATCCTGAACCGGTGCGTAAAAAGTCGTACTTCCTTCGGTTATTTCATGCAGATCCATAAAAATCACGGACATGTAGGGATTCGAACCCTAGATCTTCAGCTTAGGAGGCTGATGCCATATCCTGACTTGGCTACATGTCCAAAATGTATGCTCATAATTTGCTTATCGGTAATATTATGTTTTTCCATCGCCCGTATGAAACGCGCTGGGTAGTATAACTTATTAGGATGTAAGTAAAAGGAATAGTTAAGAATACTTTCAGGGAGAGCAATGACAATATTTGTACACAATTCACTGCACATGGCAGAACGCGGCTCATACTTTGAGGGATCGGTTAAAATCGATGGAGATTTCCTCGTGCCGCCGCGCACAGAGTTCTGGAAGGACATTGTTGTATCAGGAAACATTTACCTCTGTCCTGAATCCCATGTCAAAGGAAACATCACCTGCGCAGGAGGAGTTATCTGCCGCGGCTGTGTCATTGAAGGCGACCTCATTGCAGGAGATGAGGGGGAGCTGAGAATCTGCGACGGAGCATCCGTAAACCGTATCTTAAGTACCGGTGATGTCTACTTAAGAAAAGATGTTTCTGCCTCGGAAGTGAGAGGAAACAACATCTTAGTCCTTGGAAAAATCCAGTGCGGAAAACTCATGGGCAAAAACACCCGTGTTGTTTCCGGCGAGTTCTAATCTCTTTTTCATACATTTTTTATCCGCTAAAAACCGACATATAGGTATATGGCAGATGTAGTTTTAATCTCCGGAAGCCCGCGTGCAAATGGAAATACCGAATATGCATTAAACGTGTGCAAGGCAGAGATTGAAAAGCACGGATTAACCGCTGAAATCATTTCCCTTCGCGGAAAGCAGATTCACGGATGTATTGCCTGCGGAAAATGCGGCACTCAGGACTGCTGTGCTTTAGCAGATGACTTAAATGATATGCTCCCGGCAATCAAGGAAGCAAAAGGATTCATTATCGGCGCTCCGGTTTACTTTGGAACAGCCCGCGGAGATGTCATGAATCTTCTGCAGAGATTAGGAATGGTTGCCCGCAAAAACGGAAACTGGCTTGCAGGAAAAGTCGGAGGACCGGTTGTTGTTGCACGCCGCGGCGGTCTGACTTCTACGTTACAGGAGATGCTTATGTCATTCTTCATCTCCGGAATGACGGTCTGCGGTTCTACCTACTGGAACATCGCCTTTGGAAATGCCCCGGGAGAAGTCGGAGAGGACGCAGAAGGTATGCAGACGTTACAGACCTTTGCTGCAAATGTTTCTGAGCTGATAATTCAGCTGAGAAAATAATTCTTTTTTGCCGTGTTTTGAAAAAATAGAAAGTGTTTGATTAGTATTTTTCTGCGACTGCCAGGAACTCGTTTTGTTTGCTGACTCTGCGCAGGATTTTAAACAGCATCTTTTCCTTCCAACCGTATCCGAGGTTTCCTCCGGAGGCATTCGGGTGTCCGCCGCCGTTGAACTCACGGGCAATTAAGTGGCTGATTTCCGGAACACTGCGGATGGAGAACTTTCCGTTATCAAATACCAGCAGTTCAATGTCCGTTCCAAGAACTTTTCTGACCTCTGCTGCGGTCTCGCTCGGATATCCGTAGGACGGCATGATGACGATTTTGTATTTGCCCTGATGAATTTTTGCTGCCTTCAAAGATTTTTTGATGCACTTGTTCTTTTCCCGCTCGATTCTGTCAAAGATTCCCTGCACTTCCGCGTCAACAATGATTCCCTGCACCAGCTTATCGCGGATGAGATGCAAGTTGGAGCTGCCGGAGGTTACAATCCCTAAAATTGCCGAGCGCGGATCTTCATGCTTCCAGAGATCATAATCGCAGACAACGCGCGCAACCTCTTCTGCGTACGGCTGTTTCGGCTCTAAGGCATGGCAGAGAACACCGGTTGCACAGCGCGCGGTATCCACCGTCAGGCTCTCGACAAAGGGAGACACCCGGGCTTTTTCCTCGTCTGTCCATTTGTGATGGTCGAACCAGCGGATGTTCCATCCGGCTGCGTGAGCCTTTCTGACTTTATCCTCAATCCCTTTCTGATAGCCAAGGTCGCTTATGACCAGAGTATCACCCTTGCCGTTGCATCCGGAGACCTGCGCGAGGAACCATTCAAAGCGGTTTAACGAGGAAAAAAGGGTGACGAGCTCTTCTCCGAAAACCATGCGGCAGATGGCATCAGATCCTGCGGCATCAAGGTCGTTGTGGGTTAAATGAACCACGTTTGCCGTTCGATTTACGATTTTCTCCTGCAGAGTTGGCTTTTTTGCGGATGATTTTTTCTTTCTGAAGATGCCCATTACCTAAACATGTGTTCTCCAGTAAGATAAGATGTTTGTCACATAATTTCAAAGACTATAAATACTGCAAGATACAACATTATTATCGCACAAGCGCCTTTATAGCTCAGTAGGGAGAGCGACAGACTGAAGATCTGTATGTCGCCGGTTCAATTCCGGCTGAAGGCACTCATTTTTATGAATTTTCAGTAAGTTTTCTTGAAAATAATTCCTGCGCATACTATCACAGCAGTCATAAATATTTGTCAGGATAATGATAATACATGTCTACCTATAAAGAGGATTTCCTCGCATACTTTTCTCTGAGAAAATCTCACATACCAGGCATTCTCTTCTGCTGCGGCGTTGCCGTACTCGCATTTCTTTTGACACGGGGAACACTGTTTGACGGAGGGTTTCAGATTCTTCCGGCAGAACTTTTTACGGCAAATCCGGTCTTTGCATTTCTCTCCAAGGTAGGCCCTATCGTTTTTGCGCTGCTTGTCTGTCTGTTCATCAATATATCATATTTCAAGGCAGGCGGTTCCTATGCCGGGAAGTTTATTCTCCGGCTCGCAATTATTCTGATGGGTGCACGGGTAACTGTTGATGTGCTGATGACCGCGTCTCTTTCCGGTCTGGTGATTATTCTCGTTGTTCTTGCAGTCACCATATTTGCCGCAATGAAACTGGGAAGCCGGTTAAAGAAGCCGTGGGATGCCTGTGCGCTAACCGGAAGCGGAACAGGCATTTGCGGAGTATCCGCATCCCTCTCCGTAGCTTCTGTAATCAATGCTGAGCAGAAGTATGTCCATGCGGTTGTTGGAATCATCAGTATCTTAGGACTTGCCGGTGTTTTTCTCATACCACTTCTTGCCTTTGCGTTTGACATGACAGCAGCTCAGGCTGAGGTGTTTATCGGAGGAACCCTTCACGAGATTGGAAATGTGATTCCGGCAGCAGAACTCTACACTGCTCTTGGAGGAGAAGACGCGGCAACTCTTGCTCTTGCGTACAAGATGATTCGTGTTGCGATGTTAGTGGTGGTAGCTGCAGTGTTTTCCCATCTCTGGATGAAGCGAAACTCCGGCAGAACAGAGGCAGAGAAGCCAAAGCTTCAGGGTTTCTTAATCCTCTTCGCAGCTCTTGCCGCACTCATGAGTGTTTTTATCTTCTTCGAACCGGAGGCAGGACGTGCTGTTCAGGGTGTGCTGGTGAACGTCTCTGTTACTCTTCTGACGGTGGCTATGGCTGGTGTCGGGCTTTCGATGAATCTCAAAGAAACGTTTGCTGTTGGAAAGACACTTCTGCCGTTTGCATCTGCTGTGTGGGCAGTACAGGTTGTACTGATGCTGATTTTAACAAAACTGTTCGTATGAACAGTTTCCTTCTTTTACCTGAATTCCAGAGAAAAACAACTCTGTCAAACAAAGAGAACAGATACCCGTTCAAAAACGATTCGTGAGGAAAAACTCCTCACTCTTCCACAACCGACCAACCGAGAATCTCGTTCTCGATTCTAGAAACATCAGCCGACACATCCGCTACAGAAATCATCTTCGCACGCTTTTCCATTGGCGGGTTCAGCTTTGCCTTCTGTTCATATACCGCAATATCGTTGGCGAACTCATCCGGCAGGGTATCAATCTCGCGAAGCACAGAGACCAGTTCGCGGGAGAAGTAGGTATCAATCTGGACTTTCCGTTTTGTCGTGTGCGACAGGCGGCCAATGAAACGGCAGAGTTTGTCCCGGTCTTCCGGACTTAACTGTTCGGCGAAATCATAATTTTCGATTGTCTTTAGCATCTGCAGAATCGGAAGCATCGACTCCGGCGTGATGACATAGACGGTGTATTCTGCCAAATCATACATGAATGTGGTCAGAACTTCCAGAGTAGATGCCGGAACGACTAAGAAGGCATCCTTTCTCACATTCTCATGCCTGCAGTACTTTTTCATTCCTTCCGCCTGGAGTTTCAGATACTGAGGGAAGTTGTTCAGCTCCTCAGGGTTCTTCGGGCTTTTTGCATCGAAGATAGTGTACATGCCGCCAATCAGGAACACATTATCCGGCGTCCCCGGATTCGGATACTCATCCTTATCACAGCGGATGAAATCATGTTTCTTGGCTAAGCTCTTCATTGACTCGGCAACCTCCTTCTCATGCCGCTGCCAGGCAGTGGAAAGACGTTCCTCGCGCTCGGCTACCTCGCATAAGATCCGCTCCTCGGCTTTTGCATGGTCTGCTTCCATCTGCTCAACTAACGTGTTGAGCTTTTCTACGCGGCGTTCGTACTCGGCTGTCCGCTCCTCTTTTACGCTCTCCTCTGCTGCCAGAAGCTCTTTGACCGAGGAAAGCTCTTTTGCCTTTTCCTCGAACTCGGATTTCAGCTCGGTATACTTCTGTATCTCGATTCTGCGGCCTTCCGATTCTGCGGTCAGCCGGTCGCGTACAGCCTGCAGCTCATCTGCGGTTTTTTCATATTCAGCAGTAAGCTCTTCTGCCTTCCCGACTGCAACCCGGCACTGTTCCGCTTCGACTGCCCGCATCTCCCGCATCTCCTGGAATGCGGCTGTGAGGATATCATATTCACCTTTAAGCGCAGTGTACTGCTCTTCAGATAAGCGGTGTCCCTCTGATTCGGCTGCTAACGTATCGCGGGCTGTGCGAAGCTCGGCAGAGAGCTTCTCTGCCTCTGCTGTCAGCTCTGTTACGCGGGCTGCGGCAGTCAGTCTCTCGGCACTTTCAAGCGCTAAGGTATTCCGGTAACTCTGAGCAGCATCTTCAAGAGATGCAGCTTCGGACTTCAGTGCTGCATACTCGTTTTCGAGGCGTTCTTTTGCGGCCTCTGCATCAGAGAGCCGAAGGAACAGTGTCTCGTTTTGTGCAGTCTCTTTTGCAAGCAGTTCCCGAACTGCAGTAATCTCCTCTCCGGCACGGGTTACCCTGACTGACATCTCGCGGTACCTGTCCTCATCATGTCCGGCGCGGGCTGACGCCTCCTGCAGACGGCGTTCTGCCTCGTTTAACCGGAAGGTTAACTCGCGGAGCTCTGCTGCATGCGATGCCTCTGCGTTCTCTGCCTCAATCCGTGCCGCGACTGCTTTTTCCTTTATGGATTTCCAGGAAAAGAGACGTTTAAAAAATCCTGCAGCAGTAACAGCAGTGATGAGTTCAGATACATGCGAGTGCCCATTCATGATTATTCCTTTCTTGGGAAACGGGATAAGGATATCCCTTTTATGGTAACAGTTATAAGAAATCAGCACCCAAACTATAGAAGACAAATGACCGCAGTACGCAGTAAAAAGGGCTTAAAACGTGTCTTTTCGTACTGCCAGGTCCGCTGAAATATCCGAGTGGATTTTCCGCCTGTTGGAACTTCCGCTTTTTTGTGCGTATCATGATTCTGGAGAAAAAATCCCTGCAGTATATCTTAATGCTTGTCGCAGCGTCAGCTGTCTTCATGGATTATCTGGATACGAGTATCGTATCCATTGCTCTGCCGGCAATCACTGCAGATTTTGGCATCGGCAGTGCCGTATCTGCATGGGTGATGACAGGCTATCTGCTGGCGCTTTCCAGTATGCTTCTGGTCTTTGGAAAACTCGCTGACCGAACCGGACGCTATCGGGAGATTTTCATCACAGGTTTTGTGCTCTTTACTCTGGCCTCTTTCCTCTGCGGCATCTCGTCCTCGATTCTGATGCTGATTCTCTGCCGCGTATTTCAGGGAGCAAGCGCTGCTTTAATGGTTAGTACTGCAACAATGCTGGTGATGCTCCATCTCCCAGAGGAAAAGAAAGGCCTTGCCGCAGGTATGCTTGCAACTCTTGGGGCTGCTGCACTCGCATTCGGCCCGGGACTTGGAGGAATTATCGCAGAGTATCTTTCATGGCACTGGATTTTCTTCATCAACATCCCAATCGGAATCATTGGAATCATTGGGGCACTTTTCGTGATTCCCAAAGCAGAGCGTGTCCTGCAGGAGAAAAAGCCGTTTGATATCAAAGGGGCATTTCTGCTTGCCGCAACACTTCTGGTGTTTCTTGCAGGTCTTGAGATTGGAAACTCCTACGGCTGGTCTCTTCCGGTAATTATTCTGCTCGCTGCAGCTCCGGTTCTTGGATTCCTCTTCCTCAGACATGAAATGAAACACGCAGACCCGGTTCTTCCGGCAAATATCCTCCAAAACAAAATTGTCATCTGTGCAGCAGTTTCGTGTCTCTTCATCACTATAGTATACCTTGGAAGCATCTATATTCTCCCGTTCTACTTAACAGGCCCGCTTGGTTTTGGAAGCGCTCTGGCTGGAATAATCATGCTTATCCCTCCAGTAACAATGATGCTCATGGGTGTTCCGGCAGGAACGCTTACCAACTCTTTCGGATGCAAAAAGCTCTGCAACATCTCAGCCATCATTGGAATCTCAGCGTCTCTATTCCTTGCGGCTGCTGTTCTGATGCAGAATCCGGTTCTGCTTTTTGCAGGACTGATTCTTCTGGGAGCAACACTTGGAATAAATGAAGGCCCGACGATTCGAAGGATTACAATCCACTGCACCGAGGACACGCAAGGATCTGCCGGAAGTCTGACCTATACAGTAATGAATGTGGGAAGCGTTGTTGGAATTGCTGCCTACTCTGTTGTCGCATCCGCGGCATCAGGAAGCGCGGATATCTTCACACCGGGCGGAATTGCTGTATCCTGCATTTTCGGGGCATTTTGTGCGGTTTTATCCTATGTCATCTCCCGTATTGCAAAGGATTCCTGCCGTGCATAACATATCCGCCAACTAAACCTTTTTTACCTTTCAGGATAATTATCCATTACAAAAGAAAAGGTGATGATATATGAAAAATCTCTATAAGAAAATGGTAGAAGAGGCACTTGCTGCCCAGTATGCTGACTTAGATGTCATCCGCAAACGCCGCGGACTGCGCTTCCACATGAAGGATGCTCAGCCGTATGTGGATGCAGTTGAAAAGATGACTGTTCTGCCGAACCAGAGCAAAGCTGTCATCGACCTGCACAAGGCTTCGGTGAAAAGCCACTTTGAAGTCCTCTCATCTCTGACAACACACGTCCGCGAGGAGGACGATCCGTTTGTCGAGCACTACCAGACACCGGTTGTCTTGGACATTCTCTGTGCTGAAGATGAAGCATTCCACAAGAGCATGGAGAAGTTCGCTGACGCCATCAAGGAAAACGAAGCACTCGTCGGCCGTGAGGCTGCCCGCTGTTATGCAGGATTCTACGGCCCGGTGTGTTCCGTAGACTTTGCGTTAATGCCGGGTTCTACCAGTAATGTAGTAAACCAGATTCTGGCAAAAACCGAGATTCCGGAGCAGCACAAAAAGGCAATTCTTGCCGCAAAGTCCTGGGGTATGAACACTTCATACGGTATCGGAGACGTCTTTGCCAAGAGTGTTGAGGCCGGAGACTCTGTTGCCGAAGCATCGCGCAAAGAGGTTAAACAACTGCAGGACATCTACCGAAACCCGGTAGCAGCTCAGGCAGCCCTCATGCGCAGAGCACACATGCGTTCCTTCTCGGCAAAACGCTACATGGAAGAGTACCGCAAAAAGATTCTGCCGGCAGTAAAAGCCGCAGTCGATGACGGTGTCCACTACGGAAATATTGCAACCGTTCCGGCGTACTGTGTTGGAGATATTTCGCACCACATATCTCAATCCACCTACAACATGTGCAAAGATGATGTGATTTTTGCAACGATTGATGCAGTAACCGGAGTTATGAAGAAAACCCTGGAAGCAGCAATCCCGAAGGTTAAGTCTCCATTCCAGCTCTTAAATGTAGCAACCGGTTCAACCGCTGCAGCATCCGAGTATCTCTTAGAGCTTGACGGATTCAATGCACCAATGATTGTGGATCTCTTAACCAAACGGTATCACAATCTGGTTATGATGAATCCGACCAGAGGTTCTGCCGCAGAACTGCACAACTGTGACTTCATGGATATGATTTACCGCGGATGGAAGATTATGGACAAGGCAGGCCGCGTCAAGAACGGTACCGGAAACCCGGTAAAACCGATTGTCGAGGGAATCCCGGTTGACCTTTCCCCGATTCACGAAAACGAGGTTCTCATGAACCCGCAGCGCTATGCATATCCGGCTTGTGCAATTACGGTCCGCACTTCCGCTCTCATGCGGCTTGCCGACTATCCGTGCCTGTTAACCAGTGAGCCGGTTACAGCTACGATGATGACGAACATCATTGCACTCGACAAAGAAAACCCGGCAGCACCGGTTCGCGGCTGTAAGAACTGCGCAACCGCCTGCTTAATCGGTTCCCGCCACCAGTACTGCCAGTACCGCGAAGGGGTGTAAGTATGAAGTGTTATGTCTGCGAACAATTAGGGATTGACCGGGAAGCATCCGGAATCTGTATTGTCTGCGGCATGGGGCTTTGCAGCGAACATATGGTCAGAGCAGATGTAGAGATTCGGGAGGGAGGATATCCCTTCCCATCCCGCAAACTGGAAAAACCAGTCCCGCGGATTCTCTGCCCTGAGTGCGCCGAAGCATACGGAGGAAGATAATGGATTTATTCAAACGGTCTCTTGCAGAATGTATCGGAACTCTGATTCTGGTCTTTGTCGGATGCGGTTCCGCCTGTATTCTTGGAGCATCAGGGGATTTGCTCGGAATTGCCGCAGCATTTGGTCTTGCGGTAAGCGTGATGATTTACACCATTGGCGCGGTTTCCGGCTGTCATATTAATCCGGCTGTCTCTATCGCTCTTTGTGCGGTAAAGAAATTCCCGGTAAAGGATACAGCGGCCTACTGTGCGGCACAGTGTATCGGTGCAGCAGTTGGTGCAGGCCTTATCCTTCTGATCATGGGAATGGATGCTCTGACCGTATCCGGTCTTGGAATGACAGCTCCGGCTGCCGGAATTTCAGTGTTCCAGGCAGTACTTGCAGAGTTTATCGGAACATTTGTTCTCATGCTGGTAATCATGGGCGTTGCCGTTGACCGCCGTGCAGCACCCGGATTTGCCGGACTTGCCATCGGCGGCGCAGTGCTTGCGGTAATTCTTGTCATTGGAAATATCACGGGAGGCTCGATTAATCCTGCCAGAACATTTGGTCCCGACTTAATGGCACTCATCTTTGCAGGCTCGGATGCCTTATGGACTACATTTCCGATCTACCTTGTCGGGCCGATTCTCGGTGCCGTTTGTGCAGCACTTCTCTACCGCATGATTGCGGGAAAAGAGAACTGCTAACTTTTTTTTTTCATCCGATACGCTCTTATTCTCTTACAGCAAACAAACACTCATGACCAACCCTCCTGTCGAAGCTCAGCCCGTTGTTCACTTGGATGAAACCAACTTCAACACCTTCACTCTCAAAATACCCAATGTTGTTGTTGACTTCTGGGCTGAATGGTGCGGCCCGTGCCGCTACTTCGCTCCTATCTTCGAAGAAACCGCCAAAGAATACCCGGAGGTACAGTTCTGCAAATGCAACACCGACGAAAACCGGTGGATTGCACAGGAACTGCAAATCAACTCCATCCCGACAATCATGTACATCCAAAACGGCACGGTACAAAAGATTCGCCTTGGTGCAATCAGCCAGGACAAATTTCGCGAAGAGCTTGACTCCGTCTTTCGTTCATGAGTGACATCTCCGGCCTGCACCCGGTTCTGCAGGAGATTCTCATCTCCGGCCTGAGATGGGACAGTCTCCGCGAAGTACAGGCAGCCTCACTTTGCGCCGTTGCTGACGGGTGCGACATCCTGGTCTTAGCCCCAACTGCAGGCGGAAAGACCGAAGCTGCGTTTCTTCCGGTGATTGATGCTATCCTGAAACACCCGGAAGGACGCCTGTCTGCAGTTTACCTCTCTCCGCTGAAAGCGTTGATCAATGACCAGACAGAACGTGTCATCAGCCTCGCAAACCGTGCAGGACTGGAGGTCGCCGTTCAGCACGGAGATGTAGCAAACGCCGAGCGCTGGAAGTTTTCGTCCGGGGAAGAGCCGGATATTCTGTTAACCACACCGGAATCGTTAGAGGTACTGCTTTCGTCACGCGACTCCCGTCACGCGTTTTCCCATCTCCGGTTTGTTATCATCGATGAGATTCATGCCTTTATCGAGACCTCACGCGGCGTACATCTCCGCTGTCTTCTCGAACGGCTCTCGTTTGCATCAGCAAATCACATAATCAGAATCGGACTTTCCGCAACGGTGGGAAACCCGGAAGAACTGCTTTCCTGGATGTCTTCACCGAAAAGAAAACAAAAACTCATCTCCATCCCGTCCCTTCCATCGAAGAAGGAGTTCTCATTCGTGGTCGAACCGGATTTTTTCTCCCGCATCGATGCAGCAGCAGATGCAGTCCGCGGAAAAAAATCCCTGATTTTTGTCGAGAGCAGAAGCCTTGCCGAACGATTAATCGAACCACTCCAAAGCAGGCTGTCCCACGTATTCATTCACCACTCAGCGGTAAGCCCGGAGGAGAGAAAAGCAGCAGAAGACTCCTTTTCCGAAGGGGGCGAGAGCTGTGTGATCTGTACCAGTACGCTTGAACTGGGAATTGACATCGGAGACCTGGATTTAGTTGTTCAGTTCGGGCCGCCGCTTTCCGTATCCTCGTTTCTGCAGCGGCTTGGACGAACCGGAAGGCGGGGAAAGCCTGCCCGCATGGTATTCATCCTCCAGAATTCCTGTGAACTGCTTATCTCAGCAGCAGCAGTGGAATCTGCGATGCAGCACAAATCCGAGTGTCTAACCCCGCCAAGGTTTGCCGCAGATGTTCTGGTTCAGCAGCTCTTTCTGCTTCTGCAAAAAGGAACCGGGCTTGGCAGACGGCAGATTGTCGCTTCGCTTTCTGCCCTGACGCCATTTTCCGCAATTCCGGAGGAGGTCATCTCTGATATTCTCTCTTTCATGGAGGAGCAGGGATATCTATCCCGCGCAGGAGATTTGTATCTTCCCGGAGTAAAAGCAGAGATTGAGTTTTCGAAATCAAACTGGAAAGCTCTGCTCTCAGTGATTCAGGACACCGGAGGATACCTGGCAGTTCTCACTGACGGCACAGTGATTGGAACTCTTGACGCCCGGTTTGTTGCCGGCGATCCCGGACGGGTTTTCACCTTCACGGGAAAAACCTGGCGC
Organism: Methanocorpusculum parvum; assembly: GCA_015063085.1. GTDB lineage: Archaea > Halobacteriota > Methanomicrobia > Methanomicrobiales > Methanocorpusculaceae > Methanocorpusculum > Methanocorpusculum parvum_A. Next base: position 42,287 of record SUTD01000001.1, on the reverse strand, counting down.
CTGCTGCATCGGGATGATGTACACAAACGGGCGCTTGTCGAGCCGGCGTCTGCTGCGAAAGGACTGAAGCGTCCGTTCTGGAGCGGCAGCGGGGGAACAAACGCGGTAAGCCCGCTTCTTTGTTTTGGTGCTGCAGAAATCATCGCCCGCGGAAAAACCCTCCTCCCACTTCCGGAAAATGAGGCAGCACTGCTTGCCGAAAAAATCCGCGGACTTCCGGAAGACATTGTACCGGGCAGAATTCATATTCGAACAGAACCGGAACTTACCGGCTGGTCAGTTGTGCTCTCAACGTTTGCCGGAGAGACAGCAAACCGCGTACTGTCGTATCTTCTGCGCGGACGCTTGTCCGGCATGCATGAATTCCGGACAACACCGTTTGCTGTGCGCATCTTCGGCTTTGAAAGCCCGGACGCCGAAGACGAAGTCTCGCTTGCTCTTCAGAGAATCGCATCTGATCCGCAGGCATTTGAAACTCTCCCGCCCCTGCCGGATACCGTCTGGAAATTTTCCGCATGCCTTCCGGACGCGGTCAAAAAAGAGATGGCAAAAACCGGATACTATCAGACAGACCGGGTTATGGAGATTCTCTCTTCCCGAGATTTTTGACCAGTGTTATCCTGTAAGTGATTGTTTCCCCTGCTAACGGGTGATTTCCATCCACAATAATTTTTGTTGGTGTCACCTCCGCAACAATTACCCGGCATTTTTGTCCAAACACTTCAACCGGGATAATATCTCCAACAGAGGGTTCCTTTTCGAGCTTCAGGTTCTTCCGTTTAATCGGGACAATGAGCTGTTTTTTGAACTTCCCGTACGCCTTCTCCGGCGGGAGAACAACAGTTACGGTTTCTCCTTCAGTCCTCCCAAAAAGTGCCTCTTCAAACGCCGGGTTAATCTGCTTTTGTCCCAAAGTCACCTGCACGGGTTCACCGGCAGTGGTGTCCTCAAATATCTCGCCTCCCGGTCGTATGCTTTGGAAATGGAGAAGCAGGGTGTCGTTATCTTCTGCTCCGGTCATATGATACTATTCGTTCTTTCGGCATTTCAGTTTTTGGAAACCATGACTTTGCAACATCAGGAATCCCCTTATAGTTAGAAAACCTATGATATAGCATGAATACAATATGGGAGTGCGGACTCCCGGAGCCGTCTGTCAGAACCGTTTCCGACATGGAAAATGTCTTCGCTGTCCGCCCCTCCAATCTGAATCCCGAAAAACCGCTCTACTATATGTACCGTGACCTCTACAAAACTCACGGTGACCATACCTGGCTTGAACGGCATCACTTACGCTATGACATCACGCGCATTCCGGCAGGAGTTGTCAACGGCGAGTACACCAAAACCAAAGGACACTACCACCCGAAAAACCCGGCAGGAATTTCCTATCCGGAGGTTTATGAAGTGCTTTCGGGCTATGCCTTCTATCTTCTTCAGAAAGCTGACAGAAGTGATGTCATAGTTGTTCCAGCCCACGCAGGAGATGTGGTCTTAATCCCTTCCGGCTACGGACATATCACTATTAATCCGGGGAGAGAGGAGCTGATTATGGCAAATCTGGTCTCAACCGATTTCTCCTCCGAGTATGGTGAGATTAACGAGATGCATGGCGCTGCTTACTACTACATGAAAAAAGGCGGATGGGTGCCGAATCCAAACTACGGAGAACCGATTCCGATTCACACCTTACTCCCTGCTCCAATCCCGGAGCTGGGATTAATTGCCGGACGTTCCCTTTATGATATGGTTGGAACTGCTGATACGCTCGATGTCATGAACCATCCGGAAAAGTATCAGGATGTTGTGGGCAGATTCTGTTCAGAGAAGATTACTCTCTGATAAACCGGCTTTTTTCCAAAATTCAGATAAACCGCATTAAATTTTCGGGCACAGATACCAGCAGCAGCTGCAAAAAAATAGTGAGAGAAATCTCTGAATTATGCATTGAGAATTGCAAGAGCCTCTTCAACGCTCTTGTTCTCAACAGTAATTGCATAAATTGCATTACAGAATTTCACTGCTTCTGCAAGAGACTTCTGGTGGATGTTTCTTCCGGTTGCGTTGCCGGAAGCCCCGCCAATGTGAATCTGGTCATAGAGTTCGCTTAAGAACTTCTCCTCGGAAGTAGAAGAACCGCCGGCACAGACAACCTTGGTTCTGCCTGCTGCCTGAACTGCCTCCTGCAGAAGCTCAGCTCCGGACTGACCGTCCTTCTTTGGTGCATTGACCTTGACAAAGTCACTGCCAAGACATGCGGCAACACCTGCGGCTCCGGCGATTAAGTGCGGATCCTTCTCGTCTTTTACTGCCTTTCCTCTCGGGTAAATCCAGAGAACCGTTACCAGACCGTGGAAGTGTGCATCGTTGATTAAGGATGCAGCTTCAGCGAGCATCTCCGCCTCATTTTCGCTTCCAAGATAGATGGTGTATCCGATACCGGCAATCTTGATGTCATTCTCCGCACAGATATCAACTAACTGACCAACAGACCAGAGCTGGCGGGAAACCGGATCCTTCTGAGAAACACCGACTAAGTGCGTCTTGGAATTCATCTTGACAAGGTATGGAATCTCCGGATAGTCCATTGCATAGCGGGTGATTAAACCAAGCTGGGCAGCAAAGACACCAACCTTACCCTGGGATGCAATGCGGAAGAGGTGCTCCGGATCTCCATCATCTGCCGGGATGCCTTCTCCATAGAAGTCATCGTTTAAGTGTTCCATCTTCTGGTCGCCGGCAAAGAGCATCAGGCGTCCGGAACCCTGCGTGATTAAATTATAATTTGCAAGGTAAACATCTCGCATTCCTGCCGGGACATCTAAAGGTACTTTCACATCAGACATACGTTAATTATATGTTGTCTTCTCGATATGTAAAGGTTACCTACTTGCACCCTTCAGTCAGAGGAAAAAAGGAATTATGAACGGAAGTATCCAATGCCTTTCGGCATATCTTTGACATTGGTAAATGTCTTGATATCATCCGCATTGATGATGAAGGTCAGTGTTGGAATCGTACAGCCGAAACTGTGGGGACGAATCCAATAGGAGTTATCCTGGTTGTCAAGAGCGGCATTGGTAACGCTTATGATTGCTGATTCACTGTCAATATAGGTAAATGACACATCCTGCACACTCTCATATCCTTTTTCCGGATACTGCAGAATACCCAGCACCCGCTTTTTCAAATCCTGCTTTCCGAACAGATACACAAGAAAAGAAATCCACGGCTCGATATCATAGGTTACCACAATCTCTGCGTCCATGTTTTTCATGGTGTATTCCACAGACTGCACATACAGGTATCCGAACCGGTTCTCCCCGTTGACAAATGTTGTCGGATTGGATTCATCCTGGTCAGCAGCAGATAAAAACGGCAGCGGGAAAGCCGGAGCTCCGGACACTGGAAGAACCAGGAGCATCAAAGCGAGAGTCAGACAGAGAGCAGGATATATCCTCATTATCTTTCTACTATTAGTCACGCTTCCTGATATAGTTTCTCAACCCTGAATATCCACATCGCAGAATGCATCGCCGTCAAACAGTCCGCGTGGAGTAATTTTCAGATGCGGAACAACCGTCAGAGCCATGAAGGATAAGGACATAAACGCCTTCTTGTCAGCTCCGGTCTCAGCCAGTGCTTCATTTAAGACATGCATCTCGGAAATCACATCCTCATACGGCTTAAATGTCATAAGTCCTCCGGCCGGAAGCGGCAGCAGAGTGGTTTTGCCGTTACAGACAACAGCCATTCCGCCACCGGCATCTGCAACTGCACAGACGGCCTGCAGAATTTCTGCGTCCGTTGCCCCGGCTGCAATGATGTTGTGGGCGTCATGAGAGACTGAGGTTGCAAGAGCTCCGCGTTCGATACCAAGACCGTTAATCAGTCCAAGGCCGAATCCTTCCCCGCGGTATCGGTCAACGCAGAGAATCTTCTGGACACCGGAGTCGCCGGCAGAACCAATGCGGCATTCAGTAATAATTTCTCCTGGAATCGTCTCAATGATTTTCAGCTTCCCGTTTGGAAGCTGCATCTCCTCTTCAGTCGGCAGACGGCAGACAAACGGCGGGAAGGAAACCTCCGCAGTTTCTACGATGCCTTTCTTCTGCACAGCAAGACCGTTCTTGTACACGCGCGACACAGAAAATGTCTCGCCTTCTTCTAAGATACAAAAGTCTGCAACCCTTCCCGGGGCAATGAGGCCGCGGTCAGAAAGCGCATAGTACTCCGCAGCAGAAAGTGTTGCAAGACGGAGCGCGAGTTCCAGAGGCATGCCTGCGGATACGGCAGTTCTGATACAGTTGTCAATCGAACCCTCTTCTGCAATACTGTCGACATGGCGGTCATCCGTTGCAAAACAGCAGCGCGATGCAGTTGCCTGTGTTACTGCCGGAGTCAGTGCAGCAACATTCTTTGCGGCATCACCCTCTCTCAGGAAGATAATCTGTCCGAGACGGAGTTTCTCTTCCGCCTCCTCTGCGGTTGTACACTCATGATCGCTGGCGATTCCGCGGGAAACATATTCGCAAAGCGGCTCGCCGGAAAGTCCCGGAGCATGTCCGTCCACTCTTCTAAATAATGCAAGTTTTGCTGAGACCTCTGCATCGCCGAAGAGAACACCGGGGACATTCATCATTTCACCAAGACCTAAAACCTGTGGATTTCCAACATAGCAGGCAAGGTCTGCTGCAGAGACAACAGCTCCGCCGACATCAGCAGGCGTTGCCGGGACACAGGATGGAACCATGAAGAAAATATCTGCCGGTGAGTTCTTCGCATCAGAAAGCATGAAATCAATGCCTGCGGTTCCTGCAACATTGGCAATCTCATGCGGATCAGCGATAACAGTTGTTACTCCGTGCGGTAAAACCAGTCTGCCAAATTCTGCAGGGGTTAAAAGAGAACTTTCAATGTGCACATGAGCATCAATTAACCCTGGAATTACTCGTGCACCTTCCAGGTCAAACACCAGGTGGCCGGAAAGCGAACCGGGTGCACCAACAGACTTGATTTTTCCGTTTTCAACCGAGAAAGAAGAGGGTATCCAGGTCCCGGATACCGGGTTATAGAGAAGAGCATTATCAAATATTCTCATGCTATCTGAATGGTTCGAATGTATCCGGCAAGGCGCTTTGGATTATCTTCATAAGATGATATGTAGAGGAAAATCTTGTACTCGCCTGCTTCAAGCTCTACCGGACACTCGGATAAAGTATTTCCTTTGGTCAGTGTTTCTTTAAAGGAGTGAGTGCCGCCTATCTGCGTGGAAAAGAACATGCCGTCCTGGCGGAAGATATTGTACTGAACCCAGACATCCGGTGAATCATCTCCGGAGTAGGAGATAGTGGTCTTTAACACTCCGTCATCATAGACCGGAGTATCAGCATCAATTCCTGCCCCTCCGGAAAAGAGGAAGAGAATGATAATCAGACCGGCAAGGAGAACAAGAAGTCCTCCAATCAGAATGTTTCGCGGATTGACGGGATCGCGGTCAAGAAAGTCTTTCATGATTACTCAACACGCTCAACAATTACCCGGACTTTGTCGCCGCTCTTTAATCCATGTCCCTTGGGTACATCGACATTGAACCAGAGGTTTCCCTGCTGAGACATCAGGCAGTCCTTTTCTCCTTCGATATCTGCAACGAACTCGAGCTCTGAAACAATTTCTGCGATTTTATCAGCCATGAGTAAATATAAGGCTCATGTATAATATTAAAGTTTGGAATAATTCTGCAGCCCGCAGAATAAGAAAAGAAGAATTTAGAGAAGGGAGGCTAATATGTGCCCGAATTTCGGAACGAAATCCTTCTTTCTCGAGACAACACCCGGAAGGTGCATTGGAGAATCCCATTTCAGAGCAGAAGCAAGCACTTTGTCTTCAGCTACGGCAAACATATCCGAACCCATCTCCGACACACTGGTATAGAGCGCGATATACATATCCGGAGCATGCGGCTGCTGCAGTTTTTCGCGGAGAGCATCATAAATCTCATCACGTTTTGCTGCCGCATACTCATAAGACGGCACTAAAATCTGCGCAATGATTACCCGTTTTGCAGAAAGTGTGAACTCCTTGGTATCGCGGTCAAGAAGTGCTGACTGACTCACGCCGGAAAGAGCCATACCTTCGGAGATTAACTCCTGAGCATACTCTTCTGCGTTTACCTGAGCGATGTCTGCGAGGTAGGACACTAAATCCACATCCACCTGAGTTGTGGTTGACATCTTCAGACCAAGTGTATCTGAAAGAATTCCGGAGAGGAGAACACCGGCAATTTCCTTTGACGGAGTAACGCCTGCCTCACGGAAACGGCGGGCAATAATTGTCGAGGTTGAACCGACCGGCTCCATATCGAAGCGGATTGGTTTTAATGTAGTCATTGCTCCTAAACGGTGATGGTCGATAATCTCGACGATGTCAGCGGATTCAATTCCCGGAACTGCCTGCCCGTACTCGTTGTGGTCTAAGAGAATAACCGATTTTGCGGCATCTTCCATTAATGTGTTGCGGGAAATTGTACCAAGCAGCTTTCCGTCGGCATCGACAACACAGGCCGCACGGTACTTTGCGTTGGATACAACCTGCTGAACGTACTCGATGGTATCCTCCATTCGAACACGCGGGACATCAGTCGACATAATGCGTTCTGCAGGAAGGGTTAAGTGAATCAGATTGGCAACCCCGAATGCATCGGCATCTGTTGCAATGACGGTGACTCCGCGGGCTTCTGCAGAAGCCAGAAGACGCTCGCCGACCGGAGCAGAGTCTGCAATAATTATCGCGGCGATACCGGCAGAGACTAAAGCAAGCTGCGTCGGCTCATCGTCTCCGACAATTGCAATATCTTTTTCCGTGATGCGGGAAAGGATAACATGTAAAGCATCAATCGAGATGTAAACCGCACCTTCCAGGACATCATGCTTTTTGACGCGAATTTCTCCGTGGAGAATGCGGGTAAGCGTCTCAACCGGAATCGGAGATACAGCAAGCGTATCCATTTTGGTGTTGGAAACATACGCACGGGCAAGACCGTGTTCACTAACCAGTCCCAGAAGTTTTCCGGACTCGTCAATGATTGGCAGGTTTCTCATATCCTTCTCATCCATCTGATGGATTACATCAATGGTCGGTGTTGAGCCAAGCGCCTTTTCCGGGTGAATCCGGGAAAGATCTGATACTGACGGCTCGACATTTAAGACGAGAACCGGCTCATCCACGCCGAATTTCGCCAGTGCATAGCGGGATTCAGCATTCAGTTTTCCGCAGCATGCCGGAATGTAGTTTCCCCGTCCGTTTCGATTCAGGAGATCTGCGTATCCGATAGCACTGCAGATGGAATCCGTATCCGGATGCTGGTGTCCGATAACATAGGTTTTCTTCATGGTTTCACTTATTTGAACAGACCGCGTCTGGGTGTTTTCTTTTCTGCGTTCAGGCTCAGATTCAAGAGGTGATGCATGGAACGAACCTCTTTTCGCAGGTCATCAAGACCGCCGGTGATTGAATCAATATTTTTCTGCATCCGCGCTTCCTTTTTGAAGTCACGGTCACGGATTGGTTCAACAACACCAGCGTCTGCTGCCTGATCGAGCCCATGCTCGATTAAGAGGAGGACAGCTTCATTTCTGTCAAGTTCCTGTTTCTTTGCAAACTGGTCAATTCTCTCAGCGAGAGCCGAATCCAGAGTGAACGAAAGCCGCAGAGCCATAATATATCTATTTGTTTGTTCTGTTGCGTAATCTAATTTATGCCGTCCACTGGTAAGTAACTTATATCAATGACAGCAAATAATACAGTATGATTCTGGTAGACTGGGAAATCGCTGACCACATCAAACGCGGCTTCATCAAAATTGATCCATATGACCCGGCGCTTGTTCAGCCGAACTCGCTTGATATCCGTCTGGGAAACCATTTCGTCTGGTATGAGCCGTGTGATGATGTTATTGACCCGTTCAACCGCGAAACCCTGTACACGCATGTTCAGGAAAGAAAGAGCGCATACTTTGACATTATGCCGGGACAGTTTGTCTTAGCAGAAACCCTTGAGTGCGTAACGCTTCCGGACAACATTGTCTCCTCCATTGAAGGAAAGAGCAGTGTTGCCCGTTTAGGAATTGAGCTGCACCAGACCGGAGGATGGATTGATGCAGGATTCTCCGGAACCATCACGCTTGAGATGTGCAACGCAAACTGCAGACCGGTGCGTGTCTATGCAGGCATGCCGATTGGTCAGTTGGTCTTCTACGTCACCAAGCGCTGCGAATGCCCGTACGATAAGAAGCCGGATGCAAAGTATCAGAACCAGAAGGACGCAACGATTTCCCGTTACGATAAGAACACGTTGAAAAACGTGGAATAACTTTCCTTTTTTTGTCCTCAGGAAGAGGATATATATAGTTAGACAGCATAGATAGAATATAGGTATGGCTCATTGCCTGCCGTAAATCCCCATTACAAGTAATAATTTGGCAAAGCTAACCTCCGCGATTCGTTCGGAGACGGCAGGAAGTAAGCACGTGGCTTCCCCTCCGAACGAAAAAAGCCAATTATTGTCAGTTCTTTTCTGAATCAAGGAAGACAGGAGTCTTCAGTAACTTAAATTATTTTCCCAAAGAACGCCTATATATTTTCATGTTAATCCATCCGATCGATTTTCGCTATGGGACACCGGAGATGAAAAGTATCTGGAGTGAGGAAAATCGGTTCCGCTGTATCATTGAGACGGAAACGGCACTGGTTTTCGCGCTTGCAGAATGCGGAATTGTTCCAAAAGCCGATGCTTTGGCGGTCGCAGCGTGTGCACCGAAGGCATCTCTTCAGCGGGCAAAGGAAATTGAGGCGGAAATCGGACATGATGTTATGGGGATGGTAACGGCAATTTCAGAAGTCTGCAATGAAGCAGGACGCTACATTCACTTCGGGGCAACTTCGAGCGACATCGTAGATACGGCAACCGGTCTGCAGCTGAAACAGGCGTTTCCGGTTCTGAGGGTTAAACTCTGCAGTCTGCAGGATGCTCTGCTTACCCGCGCTGAGGAGACGAAGTCACTAATCTGTATTGCCCGAACCCATGGTCAGCATGCACTTCCTATGACCTATGGACTGCGGTTTGCTGTGTGGGCAGCGGAGATTGCCCGTCATATTGAACGGATGGATGAGATTTTCCCGCGCGTTGCGGTTGGAAAACTGACCGGAGCTGTGGGAACTGCAGCCTCGCTTGGAATGGATGGTCTGCGTGTTCAAAAAGCGATGATGCAGCGTCTTGGTCTGCAGGATGCTGGAGTTACCACTCAGGTTATTGCCCGTGACCGGTATGCAGAGTATATTTTCCTGCTGGCAAACATTGCAACGACACTGGAAAAGATTGCAGTCGAAATCCGTTCTCTGCAGAGAACCGAGATTGGTGAGGTCGCAGAACCGTTTGGGGCAAATCAGGTCGGATCTTCAACGATGCCGCACAAAAGAAATCCGGTGAAGTGTGAACAGGTCTGCGGGCTGGCCCGGATTATTCGTTCTATGGTGGAGCCGGCTCTGCTGAATAATACGCTTTGGGATGAGCGGGATTTAACAAACTCTGCAGCAGAGCGGATTACCTTCCCTGAGGCATCTGTCCTCACTGATCATTGTCTGAATAGTATGGTGTCAGTCATCTCCAATCTGGTAATTCATGAGGAGGCGGTGTCTCGAAATCTGGATGCACAGCAGGGATTAAATCTTTCAGAGTCTGTGATGATTGAGGCCACAAAACGCGGTATGCCGCGTCAGACTGCACATGAAATTATCCGGAAAGCAAGTCAGGAGGCTTTGGAGAGGAAGCATCCGCTTGCTGATATTTTGGCAGAGATTCCGGAAATTTCAGCGATTATCTCTGCGGAGGAGATTTACGGTTTGCTGAATCCAAAGACATATCTTGGGCTTGCTGTACAGCAGGTTGATATGATGATTCAGCAGCTTCGCGAATAATTTTATTCTCTTTTTTTCCGGAGGAAAGCGGCTGCGGGAATTCCTGCGGCAATCCATAGTGACAGGGGCGAGACGGGTGTTTCTTTTTCGATGTTCGGGAGTTGAGGTAAAGTTTCTGTGTTTTGCTGTTCCGGAGAGGAGGGAGTTATGGGATTTTCTTGTTCCGGCTCTTGTATCAGAGGAGATGAGTGAGTGGTTTGTTTTGCCGGCTTTTTAGAATCGCTTTCTCCTGTGTCCCCCTCTTCTTCTATCTCTTCATCCTCTTTCTGTTCGGTGTCGTCCTTTTGTGCGTCATCTCCTTCCTCTATCTCTTCATCCTCTTTCTGTTCGGTGTCGTCCTCTTGTGTGTCATCTCCTTCCTCTATCTCTTCATTTTCTTTCTGTTCGGTGTCTTCCTCTTGTGTATCATCTCCGTCCTCTATCTCTTCATCCTCTTTCTGTTCGGTGTCTTCTTCTTGTGTGTCATCTCCGTCCTCTATCTCTTCATCCTCTTTCTGTTCGGTGTCTTCTTCTTGTGTGTCATCTCCGTCCTCTATCTCTTCATCCTCTTTCAGTTCTGTATCTTCCTCTTGTGTGTCATCTCCTTCTATCTCTGGAGATTCAGTTCCCTCCATATCTTCTGTACCAGTTGAAGGGGGAGAGAGATTTTCATCATCTTCTGCAGCATCTTCCTTATCTGATTCAGAAATCCGGCTGATAAAAAATCCAGAACCATCCTCTACAAGTTGATAGTCTGAAGAATGGAAGGTGAAATATTCAGTCTCCAAATCTCCGGTGTGGAAAGAGATGTTTTTGATGTGCCCGATAAAATTTTCTAAGATAGTGACATGCATCCCTAAAACTTTATTGCCGTCATACATATTTTGGAAGTACAGCCCATCTATCTCCGGGTTTTTGGAGATGGTAATACAGTGCGCTACAGTGTTTCCGGAGGCACTTGCTGCGATATGAATCCCGTCTCCTCCGTTTACTGCAGAGTTCTCAGAGATTTTTCCCCCGGATATTGTGAGTACAGATGGATTTGCCAGATAGATTCCCCCGCCTCCACCAGTATTTCCTGTCCCGTATGCTGAATTGCAAGTGACAGTCCCACCACTAATTTCAACAGTTCCCTGTGAGATATAGATTCCTCCTCCGCTAGCTGCTGAATTTCCGGAAATGGTGCCACCGTTCATGATGAAATGAGAACGAACTGCTATAGCACCCCCGCCAAATGAAGAAATACAGTTGATAATATTTCCCCCATTCATAGTGAATTGTCCAGAACCACGAACCAATACTCCTCCGCCATACTCTTGTGCTGAATTGTTGGCTAAAATTATACCATGATTCAATGTCAAAATACCATTTACTCGAACAATTGATGCATTATTTCCTTCTTTTTGCGTGCCATTAATCGTGAGCGTATGCCCATCCTCATCTCCGGATATGGTTAATACCCCCTGAGTCTCGATATAAATTAATCCTGATTGTATGCCAGTAACACACAAATTCTCAAAAGAAATTGTGATATTCTTCCCTTCCGGTTTCAACGTAATATTCGCATTTGATGCAACAGTCAGTATCTCTGCAGCCGTAATATTCTCTGCTACATACACAGTACGTGTCCCTGTCACTTCCAATGCATCTTGCAACTCAGCATACGTAGATACAGTGACTTCATCAGCCACGCCGATTCCCGGAAGCAACAGCAAACAGAAAACTGTGAGCAGAACTCCGCAAACAATACACCGGTTCTTTCGATTCAGCTTCATGCGAGAAATAACACCTCGTTAATCTGAAGTATGAATCCTGATTTAAAATACCCTCTCCAAAAACTATATTAATATCAATTATTCGAATAATTTTGAAAAATACTGCAGTATTTTTGGTTGTTTACAACATGTTCACAACTTGTGAACAAAAACCCCTGGCGGGTGATTGCAGAAATTTTGCGAAGAAAAAATAGATGGGTTACAGGGTACCCTTTGTGCTTGGAATATCCACACAGCCCTCACGCACAGTCAGTGCGCGCCCTAAAGCGATTCCAAATGCCTTGAAAATGGCTTCACACTTGTGGTGGTCGTTGACACCGATAAAGATGATGTGGGCAGTAATTCCTGCGTGGATACAGAAGCTGTAGAAGAAATGCTCGAATAAATCATTTGGAATTCCTCCGGTCATGATTCCGGTAAATGCTCCCTCCATTACAAGATATCCGCGGCCTCCGACATCCAATGCAACAGTTGCGCGTGCCTCATCCATCGGGATAATAACATCTGCAAAACGGGTAATTCCAGCGCCGGTACCAACAGCCTGCTTTACTGCATCACCTAAGAGAATTCCTATATCCTCTACTGTGTGGTGACAGTCTACCTCAAGATCACCGTTTGCCTCAACACTGAGGGAGAATCCCCCGTGTTTTGCGAATGCATGAAGCATATGATCAAGGAAACCAATTCCGGTGGAGATTGAAACATCTCCTCTTACATCCGGATTGAAAGTGATTGAAATTTGTGTTTCGTTTGTCTCTCTGGTAAGTTCAGCAGTTCTCATTATTTGCCTCCAATGCTTCTTTCAACGTAATCTTTCCGCTGTACAGTGCAGAACCCAGAATACAGCCGCCGGCACCCAGACGTTTTACGGAGCAGACGTCTTCTCTTGAGGAGACGCCGCCGGACACCAGAACCGGTATGGACACTGCATCAATCAGACGTGCTATTGGTTCGGTTTGGATTCCTGCCTGCTTCCCTTCCACATCAATGTTCGTGTAGAGAAGAGAGCCAGCGCCAAGCTCCTCGAAGCGTTTTGACCATGAGATATAATCTCCGGCATCAGCAGTCCACCCTTCTACCGAGACAGAACTGCCTCTGGCATCAACTCCGGCACAGATTTTGTCAGAGCCGAACTCTTTTGCAAGTTCAGCGACTGCCTGAGGTTCACGCACTGCAAAGGTGCTGATGATAATCCTGTCAACACCCAGGTCAAGCCATCCGCGTGCATCATCAAGACTGCGGATTCCTCCACCGACCTCCACAAAGACATCTGTTTCGCTGATGACTTCGCGGATGCAGGAGACATTCTCAGCACTCGCTGAAAATGCTCCGTCTAAGTTTACGACGTGGAGAGCCTCTGCTCCCTGCTCAATCCAGCGAAGAGCGTTTTCCAGCGGACTTCCGTAGACAGTTGCTGTCGTTTTGTCTCCGCCTACTAACTGAACGCAGTTTCCGCCTAAGATGTCGACTGCCGGCAGAATCTGCATCAGCGAACCATCCGGGTGATGTCGAGGACTAAGATGTCGCGTGCGCCTGCGTTCTTGAGCTGGTTGATAAGCTGATACACGCGGTCTGAGGATACAACGGCATGAAGTGATACCGAGGTTGAACCTGCGATATCCATAACGGTCGGCCCTCCAAGACCCGGGATTAACTGCTTGATTGCATCAAGTTTTTCGCGCTCGACGTTCAGCATCAGATAGCACATACCGGATGCAGCCATGACACTTTCGAATGCGAGAAGAATCTCATCAATCTTTTCGCGCTTCGAGACGAGTGACTCATGGTTTGCGATAACATGCGTGGTGCTCGCCAGAACCTCGGAGATGATTCTGAGTTTGTTGATTTCAAGAGTTGTTCCAGACGATGTCAGATCTGCGATTGCGTCAGCGACACCGAGCTGCGGGGCTGCTTCGCATGCGCCTGCCACTTCAACGATTGTGACATCAACGCCTGCTGCTTTGAAGAAGTCCTCGCAGATGTTTGGAAACTCGGTTGCAATCCGCATACCTTTCATGTCGGCGACTTCGCGGACCGCAGATGCCTCAGGAACAGCTAAGACTAAGCGTGCTCCGCCGAACTTGAGATCTAAAATCGGCTCGACATCTGCCCGGCGTTCTGCAATCATGTCAAGACCGGTGATTCCGATGTCAGCCACTCCTTTTGCCACATATTCCGGAATATCAATCGGGCGGACGAAGAGAATCTCGATGTTCGGATCGACGGTCTTTGCAACAAGCTGACGGGAGGCCGTCATCTTTACGTGGATGCCGGCTTTCGTCATTAAGTCGTTGATTGGTTCAGCAATTCTTCCCTTGTTCGGGATTGCAAGACGTACTTTGGTCATGTTAGAAAGTCTTTAAGGTGCCGTCGATGACGAGTTTGGTGATGTCGGTGATGGACTCGAGGCGTTTGTCAACAATCTCCTCGATTTCCGGTGCGAAGTCTTTGTAGGAGTATCCGCGTTTGGTGATGCACTGAACGCTTGCAACGTGCGGGTGGTCAATCGGGTGTCCAATCTGGGAGAGAAGTCTGACATACATTTCAGATACTCCGTCAACCTTCTGACAGCACTCCTTTGCGATTTCGGTTGCGAGGAGGTTGTAGATTTTTCCGATGTGGTTAATCGGGTTCTTTCCAGAGGTTGCTTCCATGGACATCGGTCTGTTTGGCGTGATAAGTCCGTTGCAGCGGTTTCCGCGTCCGACAGAGCCGTCATCGCCCATTTCTGCGGAGGTTCCGTTGACGGTTAAGAAGACAGACTGGCGGTTCTTCTTGATGACATCTGCGGTGTTGACGGCAACCTTGACTTTTCTGTGGGTGAACTGTTTTGCAACACGGGTAAACTCTTCGACCATCTTTTCCTTGGTCTCAATGTAGTCATCGATGCTTGAACAGTATCTGTCGACCATTGCTGCGGCAACGGTGATGTTTACTGTGTTGATTTCGCGCATACCCATGAGCTTGATATCATATCCGAGTGCCGGGTTCTTTGGACGGAACTCTTCTGCGATGAATTTGTCAAGTCCTAAGATAATCTGTTCGGTCTCGGAGAATGGAGCGTGTCCTACACCAAAGGAGGTGTCGTTTGCACGCGGGATGGTAGTGTGTCCTTTTCTGGTGTTGAAGACATCACAAAGGTCAGTAGAGCCGGTTCCCATGCGGCAGTCGATGATGACATCGTTTTCCATGTTGAAGGTCGGCATGGTTTCTTTTAAGTAGTCGCGTGCTGCTTTGACTGCGATTGCATCGGTCGCAAATGTCTTGTTTCCGAATTTACGGGTTGCACGTCCGGTTAAGAGGAAGTAAATCGGCTTGATGATTTTACCGCCTCCAAAGGCTGGTGCAGACTCTCCGGCAACAACTTCTCCCTGGTCGGTATTGTGGTGGAGAACTCCTCCGTCGCACTCTTCCATATATTCTCTGCAGAGTGCACGGGAGATTGCTTCTGCAACTCCATCTGCTAAACTGTCCGGGTGTCCGATACATTTGCGTTCGACCAGTTCGACACGCTGTTTTTCAATCGGACTCTGAACAAGATGAGAGACGTTAATATTTCTCTTCATTTTCAATCACTTTACAATATTCTGATTTTGTAATATAAAAGGCTTTGTCTTGGTTTTTGCGTAAAAACGACATGGCGTAAAATTTTCAATAAAAAAAATGAATGGGAGTTACGGTTCTGTGTACCAAACAGCTTCGTCATGCATCATTGAGATGAATTCGTCTTTTGGAAGAGTTCGAACGCGGGCAACCGCTTCTTCGAGGTTTCTCAGTGCCGCATCGTTTTCCGGATTTTCTCTCTGGATTGCGTAGTACAGCTCTGCATTTTCGTTTGCAACCTCAACAGATACTGCAGTCTGTTTTCTAAATGTTGTCGAAGCAGAAGAACAAAGAGCTTCAGAGGAAAATCCGCTTCGAACAAGAGCATCGGAGAATGCAATATTTACCGCGTGTGAAAGCCCTAACACATAGGCTGCTGCTTTGTCATGTTCTTCCACTTCCATTCTAAGAATATCTGCCACGTTGAAGAGCACAGCTGCTTTGTCTGCTGCATCTTTCGAACCGCAGTCACAGATAATGACATTTCTGCCGGCAGCAGATGCAGCGGACGGTCCATACATCGGATGCACCGAGCAGACTTTTCGTCCGGCACGTCCTGCCTCACGAAGACGCGGGATAACCGGCTGTTTTACAGATAATATATCAAAGATTACGGCATCATCAGAGGATGCTTCAAGGACATCTGCGAGAACTTCATCTGCGATTGTGACAGGGGTTGAGATAACAATAATGTCTGATTTTGCTCCGTCTTTTAGGCTTACAACAGGAAACTCTGCGCCTTCAGTATTCGGATCGCAGATTGATACCTGGTGTCCGCGGGCGGCAAAGAATTGTGAGAGCCATCTGCCCATCCCTCCGTTTCCTCCAATGATGCAAATCTTTTGCGGCTCCTGGAAACGCGGAAGCCGTCCCTGAACATCAACCGATTCATCAACAACAGCCCGTGCTATTCTAAATGCTGTGTTTGCGGTAACTCCGCATTCAGCTCCTGCGTCAATGTATCTCTGTTCTACAACCCGTTCTACAGATGGGACAACAACAGCCGCACCGGTTTTTGCCTTCTCTTCACCAATGATTTTCGCGATTTCATTGCGGCGGCCGACCAGAGCCATAATTTTTTTGTCAATCTCTGCAAGCTCTGCTCTGAGAACATCTAATTCAGGCATACAAACCCTCCGCGGATGAGTAAATCCGCAATGGTAAAGATTGTCATTGCCTCAACTACCACAGCACCACGCGGGGCGATGCATGGATCATGTCTGCCCCTTACAGAAAGCTCTGCATCTTTTTCATCGAACAGGTCAACTGATTTCTGGCTCTTCGAGATAGACGGTGTCGGCTTGAAGGCAACTGAGAAATTAAGTACAGCTCCGTTTGCCATTCCGCCAAGAACTCCTCCTGCATTGTTTGTCTCTGTCGAGACAACGCCGTCTTTCATCCGGTAGGAATCGTTATTCTCAGAGCCGCGAAGTGATGCTGCCGCAAAGCCTGCACCAAACTCAATTCCCTTAACACCCGGTACGGCAAAGACAGCTTTTGCTATTTCTCCATCCAGAGTATCAAAGAACGGTTCTCCCAATCCTGCCGGAAGTCCTTTTGCAACACAGCGGATAACTCCGCCTACACTGTCTCCTTCCGCCTTTGCTTTGAGAATCTCTTCACGCATGGCATCTTCCATCTCTGAAGTCATTGCCCGAAGCGGATTTGCAGGTGACACCTGCATAATTTCCTCTGCTGAGTATGATGCTTCGTCTTTTACCGAGCCGATGCTTTTTGTGTATGATCCGACAGAGATTCCATGCTCTGACAGGAAATCGCGAAGGATTGCTCCTGCGGCAACGAGAACGGTTGTCATCCTTCCGGAAAACATCCCGCCCCCTCTGATGTCGTGGTTCACTCCGTATTTTGCGTACGCAGGATAGTCCGCATGTCCCGGGCGGGGGATACGGCGAAGCTCATCGTAATCTGAATCATTGATGTTGGTATTCTCAATCCGGATTACAAGCGGTGCTCCTGTTGTCTTTCCGTCAAGCAGACCGATAATTTCCGGAATGTCTGCTTCAACACGAGGCGTTCCAATACCTGGGGCCGGTTTTCGAAGCGAAAGGTCACGGGTAATGGTTTCAGGATTTACGGCAAGTCCTGCCGGAAGCCCGTCGATTACACATCCGATACAGGTATCATGGCTTGCTCCGAAGATAGTGAGCTGTATTGAGTTTCCTATGGTATTCATACTGTTCCTCCAAGTTTTTTCAGATCAGAAACAAACGCAGGGTATGATACATCTGCACAAGAGATGTCATCAATTACTGTTTCACCTTCTGCAATAAGACCAGCGACAGCTCCTGACATTGCGATTCTGTGGTCTCCAAGAGTTTCGATTTCTGCTCCATGAAGCGTAATGCCTCCGCGGATTATACATCCGTCATCTGTTGCCTCGATGTCAGCTCCCATTTTTTTCAGGAAAGCTGCTGTTGTTTCTAAGCGGTTGCTTTCTTTGAAAGCCAGATGAGCTGCACCAAAGAGCCGTGTTATACCAGATGCCGCACATCCAACAACCGCGATTATCGGGAAGAGATCGGGAGCATCGCTTAAATCCACATCAATTCCATTGAGTGTATCATGCTCCACAGTTACTGCATCACCGCTTCTGGACACTTTTGCTCCAAAGCGGGATAAGATATCGAGTACTGCTTTGTCTCCCTGCGGGTCGTTTTCATCAAGACCGGTTACGGTGACTTTGCCTGTCAGAGCTCCGGCTGCCAGAATAAATGCCGCAGATGAGTAATCTCCGGATACAAATCCGTCTGCTGCCTTGTACTGCTGATTTCCCGGAACAAAGAAGCCGTCCTCGGTTTCCTCAACGAAAACTCCGTGAGCCTGCATCGCAGATATGGTGATGTTCACATACGGCCTTGATGCAAGGGGAGTTGTTACATGAATCGTAACTCCTGAAGGAGACAGAGGAGCGCCAAGCAGAAGAGATGAGATGAACTGTGACGAGATGTCACCGCGAATAGAAACCTCTGTGCCGTTTGCAGGGCCTGTTACTGAGAATGGGGCACACCCGTTTTCTGACTCGACTAAAGCACCAAGTTCTTTTAATGCATTGAGAAGAGGAAGCATCGGACGTTTGCAAAGAGAGGCGTCTCCGGTAAACAATGTTTTACCAGGAAGACCTGCGGCAATTCCTGCAAGCATTCGAATCGATGATCCAGAGTTTTTGCAGTCGATGATGCTCTCTGCGGCATGCAGGTTGCCTCCTGATATTGTGACCTCGTCTCCTTCTACTCTGACCTCTGCACCAAGCATGCCGACTGCGTCAAGCGTTGCATTCGTATCCTCTCCAAACAACGGGGATCTGATATGCGATGTGCCGGATGAAAGAGCCGAGAGCATGTAGGCTCTGTGTGTGTGGCTTTTGGATGGAGGTGCCTGTACTGTTCCGTTCAGGCTTCCTTTGTGTACACTCAGTTTCATGGATTTCTGACAGTTGTTATAATACAGTTTTTCTCTTCAAATATATCAAGGAATGAGGCAAGGTTTTCCTTCTTTACCAGGATACCTGTTGCAGGGCCTGTGCCGGAAATTCCTGCGGCTGAGGCTCCTGCGGCTAACGCTTTATCCGCTGTTACTGTGCCCGCTCCGATAGTTTCTCCAACACAGCGTCCGTTCTCGTAGATTGCTGAGAATACATCACCTGAGAGTGCTTTGTCAAAGGCTGCCTCAATCTCTTTTGAACGTGCCTTGAATTTGTCCTTCGGGAATGCAAGGGTTGGAATTTCTCCATCCGGCAGATGGATGACAACCGCATAATCCTCAGGCATGTTTGTGTGTTTGAGAAGTTTCATCTCTTTGTTGTCGGTAAAAACAAGTCCTCCAAGCATGCATGCCGAGGCATCGTCAAACGCACCTGTAACAGAGACACCGCAGGCAATCGAAGCCTTTGCCCCTATTCGAACCAGGTCGAGCGGGTCTGCTTTGATTCCTGCTGCATCCGCAGCCGCAGAGAGGATGGAATTTGCTGCGGCACTGCTACTTTTGAGACCTTTTGACTGCGGAATGTCTGATGTTGTTTTTACATCAGCTCCGGAAAATTCTACATCAGGGAATGCTTCTTTGAATCCTTCAAGAAGACCTTTGGCAAATCCTGCATCTGATGCATGCCCGTTTACCGTTAACGTAACTCCGGGCTCATCCACAAGTGTGACCTCAGCAGAAGTGGTAAGCCCGATACCAAAGGCTGAGCCGAATCCGTTAGCTATCGCGTTGATGACGGTAAGAGCCCCGCCTGATACTCCTTTCCCTTTCATTCAGCCTCCCGGAATGCTTTTTCCATTGCGGAAATGTCCGGAGATACTCCATGCCATTTTTCAAATGCGGCAGCACCCTGATGAATCAGCATTGTTTCCCCGGAGAATGTTAGTGCTCCAAGTTTTTCTGCTTCTTCAAGCAGAGGAGATGTCGGATAGACCATATCCATGACAACTGTTCCTTCCTTTACGAAAGATTTCGGATTTGCCGGACAGATTGGAGATGCATTTAGAACAATGTCATACTCAGGCTTCAGTCCGGAGATAGAAACAGCCGCTCCTTCGAAGCGTTTTGCCAGAGCTTCTGCCTTCTCTTCGGTCCGGTTCGCAATAGATAGTTTTGCTCCCCTCTCATGGAAGTAGAATGCTGCTGCAAATGCAGCTCCGCCCGCACCAAGAAGGAGAACATTTTTTCCTCCAGGCTCGAAGCGGTCAAGAGTTTCTGCAATACCTATCCAGTCTGTGTTGTCTCCTTCAAGATTTTCGGTGATGGTGTTTACCGCCTGGATTTTTTCTGCGGCTGGTGATACTGACTTCAGGAATGAAAGAACAGCCTGTTTGTGCGGGATTGTAACATTGATTCCTGTAATGTCATATACCTTCATCATCTGAGGGACGAGTGAGACTTCATCTTCTGGTGTTGGAATCTTTACATAAGTTCCGCGAATGCCTGATGCCGCAAATGCCGCGTTATGAATCGCAGGTGAGAAGGTTTTGGTCAGAGGATATCCAACAACTCCGCAGATTACTGCATCCTGTCCTAAGTCTGCTGCTTCTTTTACGGTAAGCTGTCCTGGAGCAGAACCGGTTTCTTTCGAAACCTCACAGTAGGTAACAAGAGATCCGAGTGTTTCTGCTCTCACGCGGGTGATTTTTCCTGCATCGCCCATGCCGATTAAGATAAACGGCATATTCCAGCTTTTGATTTCGGCTGCTGCATCTGCGATTTCGAGCAGGTCGCGGGGGCCGTGAACCATAAACGCAGCCTTTGGAACTCCGGTCTTTGCTAGATCCTGAAAGATAGAGACGATCTCTTTTGCAGACGGAGTTTTTTCGAAATCATGGTACGAACAGATAGTGCGGTCCGGAAACTCACCGCGAAGGACTGAGTCAGATTCGATATCAACAAAGTCTGCTCCTGCGTCCAGTGCCTTTTGGAAAAGCTCTCTTCGGCTCTCGTCCTCTTTCGACCGTATGGTAACTATAGTGAGCTCTGGCTGCTGAACGAATGACAAATCCTCAACCGGATTTTCAAACATATCAAGCCTGAACTCGAATGCCCCGCATCCGAGAGTTCTGGCTTTTTCTATGTCTTCGGTTTTTGTGATTACTGCACAGATTTTTGTCATTTTTCAAGAATTGTCTCAGCCATTGCATGACCGAAATGTCTTCCGCCTGACTCCAGACGTACGAGAACTTTGTCGCCGACAGATAGTTCGGCAACGGAGACAGCACCGGATGGTGTTCCAAGGCGGATTGTTTCTGCATTCTGAACAACAACCGAGTGCTTCTTTCCATCAGCCTCTGCTTCGATTAAAATCATGGGTCTCCGTTCAATTTTCACGCGTCCTGTATCAACTGAACGAAGAGTTCCATCCGGAAGCCTTGAAAGAAGCGGTGTTCCTGCTTTTACTTCGGAGAGGTAGTGTGTTGTTCCGTCAGGACATAATATGTAGGAGTGGACAGCGCCTGCATTTACGCGGAAAGGTCTTGAGTTGACATACTCGCTGTCAAAACTTTCCGAGCAGATGAGGAAAAGACATGCGGATGACGAGCCGATAAGCATTCCCTCACCCTGTTCCAGAAGAGAACTTGTGTCAATGCAGACTCTGTCTCCTAAGGAAAGCGGGGTGATTGAGGTAACGACTGCTTCTGTTAAATCAGTCTTCGGCATGTCGTCACTACAGGCTTTTCCAAACGCTGAGAGTTCGGAGGGAGTTGATACCACAACTGCAATTCCGTCACAGCCAACTTCCATGGTTTCGCGTGCAAGTTTTGCCTCCGCCGGATTTGCAACACAGGCGTAGAGTTTAACTCCTGTGTTCTGGAAACGTGAGATAAGATTTTCCAGCGGAATCACACGCCAGTCTGCGGGATTTACCACTGCATACGGTGTGGTGATTTTGTATGCTTTCTCCATTCCCTCAGAGTCTGTGATATCTGCAATGGTGCCGATTTTTTCTCCGTCAAGGAAAAGGAACTCTCCGTCTGCGATGACTGCATTGTATCTTGCAAGACGGGTTAATGCTTCGTCTCCTTTTCTGATGACGATATCTGTATATCCTGCTTCGAGGGCAGCCTCGGCAATCATTTTGCGGTCCTCGTACGTTTCGCTTAAGTCAGCACGGATGAGGGTTGGGGAAAGTTCTGGTGTCATGCTTTGATGTGTTTGAGTGCGTCTTCTACGCTTGCGTCATTTAAGACGATATCTGAAACTGCTTTTGTGATTCCGGTAATATCTTTGTGCTGGAAGATGTTGCGTCCGATAGATGCTCCCTTTCCTCCTGCGTCAAGTGAGTCTCTGACCATGTTGAGCATGTCAAGGTCAGAATCCATCTTCGGTCCTCCGGCGATGACAACCGGAATCTGTGCTCCGCGGGTTACTTCGCGGAAGGTGTCAATATCTCCAGTGTAGGAAACCTTGGCAACATCAGCTCCCAGTTCTGCAGCTACACGGGCACAGGTTTTGATTGCGTCAACGTCAAAGGAATCTTTGATATTCGGACCGCGCGGGTAGACCATAGCTAAGAGCGGCATTCCCCACTGTTCGCATTTTCTGGCAATTTCTCCTGCGTTTTCAATCATCTGCGGCTCACTGTCTGCTCCAATGTTGATGT
The DNA here is from genome assembly GCA_015063085.1 of Methanocorpusculum parvum. GTDB lineage: Archaea > Halobacteriota > Methanomicrobia > Methanomicrobiales > Methanocorpusculaceae > Methanocorpusculum > Methanocorpusculum parvum_A. Next base: position 19,845 of record SUTD01000001.1, on the reverse strand, counting down.
GAATGGAAACTGCATCAGCACCCATTGCCAAGGCTTCCTCAACGGTTGTTACAATAACTTTGGAGTTCGGATCAGCACCAAGTCCTGTTCCGGCAGACAGGTGGACAATCAGACCAATGTCTTTTCCTGCATTTCTGTGACCGTATTTGACCATTCCTTTGTGCATCAGAACAGCGGTTGCCCCTCCGTCTGCAATTTTTCCGATGGTATCTCTCATATCGTATAAGCCCGGGATTGGCCCCATGGAAATGCCGTGGTCGAGCGGGACGACAACAACGCGTCCCGAGTTTCTATCAATGATTCTTTCCAGACGAATTTGTTTTCCGAACATAATCTATGCTACATGTTAGCACGGTTAGCATTTGAATCTTTTCCTCAGAACAATGCGTTCTTTGCTGTGGGTATATATAATGAGCCGTAAAATCATGCTACATGTTAGCAACGCGCACGATGCAAAAATAATATTCTCTCAGACTAAATGTATTCATCATATATGCACATCCCAGAACTCCTCGCCCCGGCCGGTTCGCCGGATGCACTCAAAGCGGCAGTATATGCCGGCTGTGACGCAGTATATCTCGGCGGAAGAATGTACGGGGCACGCGCCTATGCCTCCAATTTCGATAATGCAGAGATTGAAAAAGCCGTTGCCTTTGCCCACAGCCATGGCGTCAAAGTCTATGTAACTGTCAACACTTTAATCCGCGATGCCGACATGGAAGAAGCAGCCGCATACTTACGTTTCTTATCGGACGCTGATGTTGATGCGGTCCTTGTGCAGGACGCAGGTCTTCTCTCTCTCGCACGGGAAATTGTCCCGGATTTACCGCTCCATGCAAGTACGCAGATGACCGTGACCAACCGTGCCGGAGTTGAGTTCGCTGCAGAGCATGGAATATCCCGCGTTGTCTTAGCACGCGAAGTCACACTTCCTGATGCCGCAGAGCTGGTACGCGTGGGATCAGAGCTTGGTGTAGGTATTGAGATCTTTGCTCACGGAGCTCTCTGCTACTCATACTCGGGACAATGCCTGTTCTCTTCTGCAGTAGGCGGCAGAAGCGGAAACCAGGGAATGTGCGCTCAGCCGTGCAGAAAACCATACACCCTCCTCGCAGACGGTGAGCGGGTTGCTACAAACGGAGACTACATCTTAAGCCCGAAGGATATCTGTACCTATCCAAACCTCAAAGAAATCTGTGAAAGCGGAGTTGAATGCCTAAAGATTGAAGGACGCATGAAAACTCCGGAGTATGTGGCAGTTGTAACCTCCATCTATCGAAAAGCCCTCGATGCAGTAGCTGAAGGAACATTCGAACCAAAGACCGAGGACATGGAAAACCTCGCCTTTGCGTTCAACCGCGGATTTACCAAAGGATACCTGTTTGGCGACAAGGCATCAATTATGAACTGGGAAAAGCCGAACAACCGCGGAGTGTATGCTGGATATGTAAACGGTGTTGACCGGAAACGAGGAAAAGTCATTGTCAAAATCGAAGGCCCGATTCCGGATACCGGAGACGGGCTGGTCTTCAAACTCGCCGGACGCGAGGTCGGCTTTGCCTTAAACAAAGAACCCTACATCTTCCCCGAAGGAGACGCATACAAGATTCCAGCTCCCGAATCCGTTCTCGAAGGAAGTGAACTCTGGATTACCCGAAGACTGCGAACCGAGAAGCTCGCAAATGCCATTCTCTCCAAACCTCCAGCAGGAAAAATTCCGCTCGACATCATTGTCGCACAGAATCCGGATGGGCATCTGGTAATCATTGGAAACGGCAAAACGGCAGTCTCAGAAATTCCGGTGATGGAGGCAAAGAGCAAGCCGGTAACTGCTGAAGCAGTCGAAGCACAGATTCGAAAAACCGGCGGCACACCGTTTGTCATCCGCTCGATTCAGATGGAGTATGACGGAACCGGATTCCTGCCGCTTGGTGTCATCACTGACCTCCGCCGCAGATTCTTAGAAGACTGTACAGCAGCTCTTTCCGAGAAGCGTTCCAGAATGACCCGCCCATATCTGGCAAAGGAAGCCGGAATCGTTGAGAAAACAACCCCAGTCATTCAGGTCTACACCGATTCAATCCCCTGTGCCAAAGCAGCCCACTCAGCAGGAGCAGGACAAGTAGTCTATGAAGGATTTGAGGAAATCTATAACCTTCCAACAATCTACAAACTGCCGCGGATTATTGCCGAGCATGACTTAATGAAAAAGCTTGAAAAGCTCCCGGCATCCGCTGCAGGGATTATGACGGACAGCATCGGTGTTGCAGAGATGCTCACCGGCGTTCAGCGGTATGGGGCATCCGGATTAAACATCACCAATGCCAGAACCGCAAACCTGTTTGGAAAGTCCTGCCGGCAGATTTGCCTATCCCCGGAGCTTTCCGGAAAGCAGATTAAAACTTTAATGGAAAACCTCGCAGGCTACGCACATCCGCCGCGGGTTGAGGTCATGGTTCAGGGAAATCTTGAGGTCATGATTACTGAAAACTGTATTCCGGCAACCGCACAGGGATGTCGTGCATGCAATCAGTCCTGGGCACTCAAAGACAAGACCAACAGAATATTCAGAGTCAGAACCGATGCTGACTGCAGAAGCCGTATCTTAAATGCAGCGGAAATCTGTCTTGTTGAGTACGTAAAAGAACTCGCTGCTGCCGGAGTATCTGTTATCTCGATTGATGCCAGAGGAAGATCTCCAGAATACATTCGCCGTATGGTCTCCATCTATACCAGAGCCCTTGACGGAGAAAACGTGAAGGAATTAAAAGAAGAGATTCGCGAGATTGCCTCAGGCGGAGTTACTGCCGCACACTACACACGCGGAGTTTCAGAAGACATCGAACTTCCGCCAAAGAAGAGCGCGAAGAAATAATTCTTCCAGAAAACATCTATTTTTTACCAGTAATTTCGGTTTTCCTCTTGGGAAGATATGCTGTTGGAAAAACCGGATAAAAAGTGAGTGAGATAAAATCTCGGATATTATTTCTGTTCTGCAAGAACGTCTTTGATGCTTGCCTCTAAGACATCAAGACCTCTCTTTACATCAGCTAAGTTCTTACCGCCGGTTAAGATAATCTTTCCGGAGGAGAAGAGGAGAGCGACAATCTTCGGGTCACGGATTCTGTAGACCAGTCCCGGGAACTGTTCCGGCTCGTACTCGATTGCTTCTAAGGAGAGTTTTGCAACAACGCGGTTTAAGTTGATGAAGCGGCCGATATCGTAGGAACAGACGATGTTGGTGACGGCAACCTTTGGAACCGGCAGAATGTTTACACCTGCTTCCTTTAAGGAGGAGAGAACCTTGTTTAATCCTTCTCCCAGAGACTCTTCATTTCTGATACCGGTTAAAACGACCTTGCCGGAGGAGAAAATCAGAGATGCCATACGCGGCTCATCGATACGGTAGACTGCTCCCGGGAAACGTTTGGTATTGAGTTCGCATCCTTCAATCTTGCTGGAAATCTCTGCAAGATCAATCTCGTCTGCAATAACACCAGACGCAACAATATTCTCAATCTTCAGAGAAGAATATGCATTATCATCCATGTTTATATTAATGAAGTGCCAGAGACCATAATACTTCCGCGTCAGGTCCCTTATAAACCATTTAAAACAGCCGGTTTTTGCGGTTCAGTTCTCCTCGCGCCGGACGAGGAGATTTGGAACTGCCGCAGATAAAATCAGCGTAATGATGCCGAACACCAGACCAAGTGCTGCGGTTGCATGGAATCCTGTTAAGAACAGCTCAGAGCTAAGCGAAGTTACCGGAACTCCGATAGACTGAGGGACAGCAAATGAGAACATCACAACATACGCCGCAACGCCGATAACACCTCCAAGGAAATCAGCGGTAATCATTACCGAGGTGCCGGCTCCCTCCTCTCCCTTCGGGGCAAACTGTACAATACGGGTTGTCGCAGGTCCGCCGGAGATGCCGAAGGCAAGTCCCATACAGACAAGAGCGGGAAGAAGTGCGATAACTCCCCACTGAGGCAGGATAAACAGCAGAATCAGACAGAACGAGATTCTAAAAACCGCTGCTAAGATACACGGGGTTCGGCAGCCGATTCTGTCGCTCCATGCCCCAACCGGGATTCCAACCAATGCAGTGATTACCGCAGATATCATCAGCAGGAAACCCGAAACTGCGGCATCAAGAGATAATGAAGTCTGCATGTAATAGGGGACCATATACATGACACCGGCAAACACTCCGCAGGTTAAGAGATAGGACAGGGAAACCGCACTGAACTTCCAGTTGGTAAAGATGCGGACATTCAGCAGAGGATTATCTGATTTCAGCGAGTGGATGATGAACCAGATAAGAGACACAGCAAAGACAGTGCCTGTTACAATGCTTTCGATGCTTGTCCAGCCAAGAACCGGCCCTCTTTCCAGGAAGAGGATTACTGATGCAATGGCGGCAAACATCAGCCAGGTTCCCTTCCAGTCGAACGGGTCTTTTTCCGGTTTTCTTTCCGGTTTCGGTATGACTGCACGGGCAAAGGCGATAGCGGCAATTCCGATTGGAACATTGATTAAGAAGATCCAGTGCCAGGAAAGGTATGCCGTAAGGAGACCGCCGAGCGGAGGGCCGAAGGTCAGGGCAATTCCTCCGGTTGTGGCAATCACTCCCATTCCAAGCCCGCGTTTTCCTTCCGGCAGAAACCGGGTTATAAGAAGCGGGGCAGCCGCTGCAATCATGGAGGCGCCAAGGCCCTGCAGACCGCGGGCAGCAATCATTACGGAAAGAGCCGGGGCAACTGCTGAGAGAAGCGAACCTGCTGCGAAGATGAAAAATCCAATCGAAAAAACTTCGCGGATTTTTCCGTTGTCTGCAACCCGTCCGAATGCGAGAATAAATCCTGCCATGATGAGCAGATACGCCATCACAATCCAGGAACCGGCAGAAATATCGATTCCGTACTCTGCTGCAATCACCGGCATTGCCACATTGACAATCGAACTATCCAGACTGTCCATGAAGATGGCAAATGCGGAAATCAGCATCAGAAGTTTCTGATGGGCTGGGTTTTCGACAACGCGGTACATAATTCTTACAGATTTGTTATCGCAAAATATGAATCATACGGTACTTTCCCGAAAGACATAAAGCAGTCTTTTACCTACAAATAATCATGGAGATTACGTTTGCAGGACATGCCTGCTTCATGTTATCCGGTTCGAAAAAAATCATCATCGACCCGATGCCCTTAGGGGAAAATATTGACGCAGATATTGTACTGATTACTCATGCGCACGGAGACCATTTGGGTGATTTCCCGGAGAAGTTTCCAAAGACCTATGCATCCCATGAACTTGCTGGATGGCTGAGACAGAAAGGCGTTGATGCAGTCGGGATGAATATCGGCGGAACTGTAGAGGAAGACGGCGTCAAAATCACGATGGTTCATGCCGAGCACTCGAACTCTCTTGAGGAAAACGGTGTTCCAATCTATATGGGAGAGCCATGCGGATTTGTAGTACAGATGGATGGGGCATGCGTGTATCATGCAGGAGATACCGGACTCTTCTCGGATATGAAACTGATTGGCTCTCTCTATCATCCGGATGTATCTCTTCTTCCGGCAGGCGGACACTATACTATGGGACCTGAAGAAGCCATGATTGCTGCAGAATTTGTGGGTGCCCCGCTGGTAATTCCCATGCATTACAATACTTTCCCGGCAATCAAGCAGGATTTAGCAGACTTTAAGCGGGCAATTGATTTAACAACCGGTATGAAGGCAGAACTCCTGCATCCGGGAAATACGGTTATCATCTAACCAACATACTTTTTTTTCACGTAAACGCACAAAGCCGTGTCTGCTTTGTTTTTCCAAGAGAGAGATACGGAAGCGCACGCTTCATCACAACGCCCAGGTCTTTGAGAATACGCGGGTTTTGTACGTTTTCTGTTCCGCGAACCTGCAGGATTCTCTGTGCAGAAACAGGTCCGATTCCCGGAACACGGATAAGTTCAGTGAAATCCGCTTCTGCCGGATTTACCTGCGGCAGACTGCGTGCCAGAAGGACTTTCGGGTCAGTGTTCAAAAGCATTCCATCGTCGTCAAAAACAGATGATGTCTCCTGCCTCGTATATCCATACAGCCGAAGCAGGGCATCAACCTGATACCAGCGGTTAGCCCGCCAGACAGGGGTGTTTTCATGAGTCTCAAGGGGGGTGTTTGAAATAGCATGAAATGCGGAGTAGTAAACCCTTGCCGGGTTATATTTCTCATAACTCGTCATCACGGTCCGGAAAATATCATAATCCGTTTCATCAGAAGCCCCGACAACAAACTGTGTGGAATGCTTATGCGGCATAATTTCCGCCAGCCATTTATGGCGGAGCAGCAAATCGGATTTATACTCCTTTACCGTGGCGAGTTCAGCGAGATGGGAAGCATCCGGAGCCTCAAGATTAATACTCAATCTTGTTGCATACTTTGCCATCTCGGCAATATCGAAACGCGACGCTCCCGGGAGAACTTTGAGATGCAGATACCCAGTAAATCCTCCGTTTCGAATCAGGCGGGCAGTTTCAGTGAGACGTTCCATTCCAAGGTCCGTATCGCCACGAGGAATCCCGGTACTTAATAGAAGACCGCCGACACGTCCCTGGCGGTGAAGTTCCAGGAATCCGTGTGCCATCTCTTCCGGGGTAAAACTGATGCCCTTCTTTTTGGTACAGACCTCGCAGTAGGCACAGTCAAAAGAACAGGTACCTTCAAGCAGAATCTTTAAGGGCTCGCAGCGGCGGGTCTTTCCCTCAGTCCTTCCGGTCTGATCAAAAAACGGCGTCCGCGTTGCCTGTTCGATTTTCCGCGTCAGTTCAGACATTACATATCATACTTCGATGCAGAGATATATAAACCCCGGACCGCGCGGTACGAAAGTGCCTCCGCGTTTCAAAAAATCATGTAAAAAGAAGATTGATAATTGGTTTGATTTTGATTTGCCGAATTATTCTTCGGAATTGAGCACTTTCGCGAAACAGAATTTCTCAATCCGGTTCAAAGAGAAATGCCGGTATGTTCCCCTAAAATTTTCATAGCAGAAATCTCATCCTCTCCGCCGCATTTGCGGATAAGCTCAAAATCATACAGAATTCTCTGCCTCAGCTCGTCTGAATGATTAAACACGTACCGGGTTGCATGAACGGATGCATCAATTACTGCATCGAACCCGCGGTTAACCCGGCGAACTCCGGGCGAAAGAACTTCCTCGCACACCGGCGTTAAATCAACCATATATGTCTGCCCGGTCTCATGCGTGACTGCGGCAGTAAATCCAATCCAGGCATCAGCATCAGATAACCGCTGCATATCACCAGCAGAGGTAAGTTCCTCTGCATTCACATCCTCGAAGGCATAGCGTGCATACAGAGAAGCACAGGAGACAAAGTTTGCCGTAACCCATCCATATTTTCTGATATTCTCTTCTGTTTTTGAACCCTTAAAGAGAATCATCTTCGGACACTGCCCTTCGCGCAGAATAATCCCGATTGGAGCGGCATTATCTTTCGTGACGGCAATAACTTCGTTGATACCAAAACTCAGTAATCCCATTCCCATCCCTCGATGAGTGCGATAAAGATTCCGGCAATACAGATGTCTGCAAGAGATCCAGGATTAATTCCTTCGGCAATACACCAGGCATCCAGAATCTCTTCAGACAGCAGACCGTTTTTGGCCATCATCGCAGAGTTTCGAAGCTCTTCAGCCGTTGCCGGTCCAAACTTCTTGATAACAAACGTATCTAAGTGGCGGGAAAGCATCTCCAAGAAAACAGCCGGAATCGCAGAACTTCCGCCTTCAGCAGCCTTTAAGAGATCTGCCATTTCGCGGGTTAAGGCAAACCCGTTCGTCCACTCACGGGCAACCATATCGTTTTCTGCAGAGAACTCCATGACATCATACATCGTCATGCCGTCTTCGCGTAAACGGTTCAGCGACTCCGGATCGTTGATATCCATATCAGAAGTTTCAGAGACGCGAACTGCAGTAAGCCCGAACGCCTTATAGAACATTACAGCATCGTCAACCGTAGTCTCTTTAACCACGCGGCATGCACCCTCGATGCCTTTTCCTTTCAAAAGCGGCAGAAGCAGAATAAATGCCCCGAAGTGAGTGTTTCCTCCGGAATGGCCGTTTGTGAGGCGAACTGCCTCGTACATAGCATCCCCTAAAGCCATGCCGTGAATGTTCTGGAAAATCTTTCTGGCACGAACCGCCGAGTTTAAGAAATGCTCTAAGCGGGTGTCATCATAATCATGCTCGCGGTCAATGTTTCCCGGCTTACGCTTTGCGCAAACCTCAAGGAGCATGGCAAACTCGGCAAGTTCAGCAGCGTTTTCAGCACTCAGCATAATTCACCGGAAGATTTCATCCATGATAACTTCAGAGAGTTCACGCTTCAGCTTCATGTATTCGTTCTTTGGAAGCTTGATTGACTTTAACGTCATATCACGGAACATACAGGGAGTGGAGGACTTACAGCAGAAAGCAAGGCTGCCAAAGCAGGTGTGGCTTCCCTCAGAAAGCGGGGTTCCGGCAACTGCTTCCTCTTTGAGCTGAGTGTACTCTCCGTACTCAAAGCCAATGGTGTTTAAGGTTGGAAGCAGGGCACACTGCTTAATTGGCATACAGCAGAAGGCAAGAGAGCGGTAATCTCCTCCGCGGCAGAGCTGCTTTGGAGCATTGTACCAACCGACCTCGTCAGCAATGGCTCTGATGTAGCGGTCAAGAAGGGTCAATACCGCAGGTTCTGCACGGCGGGCAAGGGAAACCAAATCTGCTCCATGGGAGAAATACTCCATCATAGTATCCGGAGAATCAACACCATTGTTTGCGATAATGACTAACGGACAGCTGTTTCGAATCTGTCTGAGCTTGGATGCGCCAAAGTCCATTAAATCAACATGGAGAATGCGTGCCCCGGCCTTCCAGAGAGCTTTTGCTAAGGCCTTATCATCAGTAATGCCTGCTCTGATCTTAACCGAAACAGTGTATCCTGCCTCAGCTAAGGCAGAGACAATCTCACAAAGGCGGGCAGTATCTTTTAAGAGTGCTTCTCCGCATCCGGCATCAACCATTGGCGGCTGTCTGCAGTGAGCATCGATTTCATAGATGACATCGGAACCAAAGACCTCAGCTGCCTCTAAGAATGCCTCTTTTGTTCCTCCCCTCAGGTTCAGTCCTGCAACAACTCCTGCATCTTCAAGCATGGCGAGTTCGGTTGCGATGTCGTCAAAAGAGACATCGAACTCTTTTCTGCCGCATGCCTCGATTTCCTTTGAGGCCTTCTTTGCGGCATCGTCAATGCTGTATCCGCCAATAAAGGCGACACCGGCATGCTCTGCCCGCTCAACCACATATGCGGCATCGGTAATGCCTGCCATCGATGAAAGAACGATAGGTGTCTTGAGCTGCTTTCCAAGGAGTGATATGAACCTGCTGTTTCCTGCCATTTGAATGATATATGTATGCTCTATAGCGTATTATTCTCTTGGGTAACATAAGTACCAAAGCCCTTATCCCCAGCCGCATCATATAGTTACCACAAGGAGGAAGTGTGGAAGAACTCGAAGTAATCGACAGAGCCGAACAATGGGCAGGCTTCTTAAAAAAGAAATGCAAAGCCCAGCTCAATAAAATATCGCGTGAATTCCCGAGCACCCGCTCTCTGGAAATCGGATACGATGTCCTCGAAAAATATGGTAAGACCGGAACAATTTTAGCAGATGAACTGCTCGAACATCCGGGAAAGACCTTAAACGACATCAAAGACGCAATCCGTGCCGCTCACTTGATCTCCGGGAAAGACCTCGAAGGAAACGACATCTCGGATGAAATCATCAGTAAAACAAACATCCGGTTCATCCGCCTTCCAAGAAAAACGCTGGTTCGCGATATCCGCTCCGAACACATCAACAAATTCATCAGTGTGGATGGAATTATCCGGCGTGCAACCGAAGTCCGCCCAAGGCTTGTCGTTGGAGCATTCCGCTGTGCAAACGGGCATATCACGAAAAAAGCCCAGGAGTATGGAAGCTACAGCGAGCCGGACATGTGCGGAAATGCGGAGTGTACGCAGAAAAAGCTCGAACTTGTTCAGAGTCTTTCGACATTCATTGATTCGCAGAAACTGCGTGTCCAGGAAACACCGGAAGGTCTTCGCGGAGGAGAACAGCCGCAGACAATTGATATCGACTGCATTGACGATATCTGCGGAACAGTAACCCCGGGAGACCGTGTCATTATTAACGGAATTCTTCGAAGCGTTCAGCGTGTACAGAACGGACAGAAGAGTACCGTCTTTGACCTCTACATCGAATGCAACTCCATCGAAATCTCGGTAAAAGAGTTCGAAGAGGTTAACATCACCGAAGAGGACGAAGCAGCAATCGTTGAGATGGCAAAAGATCCCGGAATCTACGGAAAAATTGCCCGCTCAATTGCCCCGACGATTTACGGAAATGAAGACGTAAAAGAGGCAATCGCTTTGCAGCTCTTTGGCGGAATTGCCAAAGAGATGCCGGACGGAAGCAGTCTTCGCGGAGACATTCACATGCTCCTGGTTGGTGACCCGGGTATTGCAAAATCGCAGATTTTACGCTATGTCATCAAACTTGCTCCGCGCGGTGTCTATACCTCCGGAAAATCCGCATCATCTGCCGGTCTGACAGCTGCTGCCGTAAAAGATGACTTAGGCGACGGCAGATGGACACTTGAGGCAGGAGCGTTAGTTCTCGCAGACAAGGGAATGGCAGCAGTTGATGAAATGGATAAAATGCAGAAAGATGACCGTTCCTCGCTTCACGAAGCAATGGAACAGCAGTCCATCTCCATTGCAAAAGCCGGAATCAACGCAACCCTTCGAACCCGCTGTTCACTCCTTGGAGCGGCAAACCCGAAGCTTGGAAGATTTGACGAGTATTCAAACATCTCCGAGCAGATTAACATGCCGCCGTCGCTTCTCTCCCGTTTCGACCTCATCTTTATCTTAAAGGATGAGCCAAACGAAACCCGCGATTTAAACATTGCAAATCACATCTTAAAGGCCCACTCGGCAGGAGAGAAGATTATGCGGCATCAGAAATACCCGATTCCCGGAGCGGACGACGAGTATTTCAAGCAGGAACTGGCTCCGGTTACCGCAGAAATCGATGCAGTAATGCTTCGAAAGTATCTCGCATATGCAAAACGAACCTGCTTCCCGCTCTTAACACCGGAAGCAAAGGATTCCCTTGTTGAGTATTACAAGAAACTCAGAAGCGTTGCATACGATAATCAGGATAAACCAGTCCCGGTTACCGCACGTCAGCTGGAAGCACTCGTCAGACTTGCTGAAGCAAGTGCCCGTGTCCGTCTGGCTGACACAATCGAGATGGAGGATGCAAAGCGGGTCATCAAAATCGTTGATACCTGCTTACGGCAGGTCGCCTACGATCCAAAGACCGGAAATCTCGACATCGATAAGATTGCATCCGGCACCACAAAAGCAGGACGTACGCTTCGCCGTGACTTAAAAGACACGATTAAGGAGTGTATGGACGGAGGTGCTGCAAAGATTGATGCAGTGTATGCAAAGATGGTCTCGATGAACTACACGAAAGAAGAAGTCGAGAAGATGATTGAAACGATGAGGCGAAACGGAGAACTCTTAACGCCGAAGAACGATACAGTAAAGTTAATTTGAGGAAATACTATGGCAACTGACAGAGAAAACGCAGTATTTGAAGCAGCAATTAAACTTGGAGCACTCTACCACCAGTTCGTTGGAACTCCAATCTCCAGAGCAACCGCAGACAAAGTCGAGGCAGCAATCGAGAGTGCTGTCTCCCTTCAGCCGTATGTAACAAGCATCAAGGTAACCCTTGACCGCTCATTAATGAATGAGAATCCGTTTGGGTACTCTGAACTGACAGGCGCAATGTACGATGCAGTAATCGAGACCAAATTCGGGGATGCCACCTGCAAAGCATCCTTAAAGTTCGAGAACGGCTATCCGATGATGAAAATCATCGAGTAACTTTTTTTCCAAAAAATATTCGCTCACAGCAGAAGCATCATTACTGCAAGCAGACAGGTTGCTCCGATTAAATCAATGGAGCTGGTTACAACCGGAACACCGAAGTTATCCGGATCGAATCCTTTTCGGTAGGTAATGACTGCCGTGTAGTACCCAAGAAGATTCATGGCAGTTACAACAAGCAGACCTGAGAGAAGCGAGATGAGAACCATAAGCAAAAGGCCAGGGGTAGTAATTCCTAAAAGCAACGCGGCAAAATGGGCAATCAATCCCATGAGCGGCAGAAAAATCACTGCATAGAGATAGTTCTCGCCAAAGTGCTTTAAGACGGTTTTCTGCGGGAAGAATACCGGATCAATCATACCCATGTGCATCTCAGTTCCAATCCGGGATGTCAGAATCCCGCCGATTGAACCGCAGCCGTTCATGAACGGGGAGATAAGAATGAGAACGGCAGCCGCGGAAATCAGCGAATCGAGCTGGCTTGTGTAGAGAACGCCTGCAGTGATTCCCAGAAGCGAAAGCGGAAGAAGCAGCGGCAGACCCTCGCGTAAAACATCAAGCATGGTTCTGGTTCCCCGTTTGAATGATACAAATGCCCAGAGAATCAGTACGAGAACAACCAATCCGAGAATGGCCTTTCCGACAAACGGCATGCCCATAACAATGATTGCAGTAATAACCAGGAAGGGGAGCGTTACAATATCTCCAATTGTGGTCACGGCAGGCGCGCCAACCATATCCAAATCCCAGAACTTCCGGTAACAGATAATGCTGACCAATACTCCGACAACCGTTACCAGAATTCCGGCAAGCGTTCCGGAAATGACCGAGATAATAATCATCTCAGCAATGCCGATTACTTCAGTTCCGGTAAGCAGGCAGATGATTTTTCCAAAGATCGCCAGTGCTGCGGAGATGACAACCGTCAAAATCAGTGACGAACGTAAGTTGTCTCCAAGCTCGGAGTTTCGCTTAAAATCAACCTCGAATGCTCCAAGATGCATAGAGGAGGAAAGTCTTGAGGTTAAGATTCCGGCAATTGCACCCCGCATATTAATCGAAGGGGTAACTAAAACCATCAGTCCCGGAATCAAAAGCAGGACTTCGTTTACTGATCCTAAGTAAATTCCTGCAATAAAAGATAAACTGACGCTAATTAAGAGAGTCCAGAATCCGGTTAAGAACTCCCGGTGCTTTTCTCTGAGGGCGCTGACAACTGCCAGGGTCATCCGTATTCACCTCATTCTCCAAGCACATAGTGATTATTTATTGGTTTTTCAAAGGTATAAAAGAGAGGGGGTTGAGATTATTCTTGGAGGAGGAGTTCCTTTGCCAGTCTGATTTGCTCTGGAGAAATATCGGGTTCAAGTGCTTTTTCCAGCAGACACTCGATGTTCCAGAAAACAATCTGCTCTGCTTTGTCTTCGAAGAACTCGTCTTTTCTTCTGTTTCGATACAGCCATTCGAAAAGAATCACTGCTTCTTCTTTTGTCAGAGAAAGCAGGATGGATTCACTCGTCATCTTCAGTATCTTCTTCAGCCGCAGCTTCGCGTCTGCTGTTTAACATCTGATTTGCCGAGTCACCAAGTTTCTTCATGATTTCGCTGATCTTGTCCTCGATTTCAATTTCGTCATCAATCTCTAAAGACGTGCCTTCGATTTCGAGGAAGAATTTAGCAACTTCATTGGCCTCGAAGAGGATGTCATCAAGTTCATCAAGAGTAAAGAATCCGCACATCGCACCATAGAAGAAGGTGGCTGCTGATTTTTTTACCTTGCGCTTGAAGGAGCTGCGTGCCTGATTTACTGCCTGCGGACTGTACGGTTCTTCCATGAACGGACAAAGTTCCGGAAGGTGCTGTCCGATAAAGGTCATCTCAGCCCCGTACGGGGTTTTGAAATCAGCACAGAGTCGTGCAATGGCCCATTCGCGTGCGGTGATGTAGGTTCGTTTGCGGAGGAAGAGGTTGACTTTGCGGTATGCCGCCCCGTCAACCTTTTTGAATTTCTGATATTTGTTAATCTCTTCCTGGCGTTCTTCCTCGTTATAGTAGGCAAGTTTCGGCGGTTCTTCGAAAACCGGCTCATGGGTATTCTGGTATTCCTCTTCCATATTTTCTCTCCTGATTATAATATAGCATCATATGGTTTATAGCTTTTCCGAACACTGCTGCTCACTCGCCTGCGGCAAGAGGGAAGTACTGTTCGTATGCTCTTCTGCGTTCATCGAGGTCGGTGTGGACATAGATTTCCGTGGTCTTGATGGAGGTATGCCCTAAGTTTTCCTGTACTACTCTGATGTTGTGTGATCTGCGGTACAGTTCGCTCGCATAGCTGTGGCGGATTTTGTGCGGAGTAATTCCCGGAGGGGCGTAGAGGCTGAATATGTGCTGTACGGTACGCGGGGAAAGCGGCTGTCCGTTTCTTCCTTCGAAAACACTTCCGGTTTTTCTTCCGTCCAGGAATGCAGAAATTCCCGCAAGCGTGTCTGAATCACAAAACACCATCCGGATTTTTCCGCCTTTTCCCCGGACACGAATTGTTCCTTCCTCGAAATCTATGTGCTCTGCGTTCATTCCGCAGACTTCGGAAACACGCATCCCGGTAGCATAAATTGTCCGGACAAGAAGTGCATCCCGCGGGTTTTCAAGCGATTCAATGAACTGCATGACCTCTTTGTGCCGGAGGTATTTGAGTTCGCGGTCTTTGATTTTCGGCCGGTCAACCTTATCCATAGGATTTGCTTCCAGTAAGTCCTGTACAATTAAGTACCGGTAGAAGGATGAGAGAGCTGAGTCGTACTGGTGGATGCTGGCTGCTGAGAGGTGGCGTTCGTTGCGGATCAGGGTAAAGAAGTCAACAATCTCATATGCAGAAACGTCAACTTCCGCCCCCATTCCGTATTCCCTGAATTCTGCAGTTGTTTCCGGGAGCTCTCCGTCGTGTTCGGTGACGTATGTTTCGTACTGTGCAAACAGTTTGAGCACCCGTGCATACGCTTCAATGGTATGTTCGGAATAGTTCTTTGTCTGGAGGCTGCTGATGTATCGCGGGATCCAGGCGTTGAATGTTCTGCGGATTGGTGCCATCTCTCTCTTCTATTTGATTGGCGGTCAGATGATTTAATGATTGCGCATAATATGTATTATGCGCAATAAATCGGGGTTTTTGAACCAACCATTTCAAAACAAAATACGAGTTGTTTTTGAAAAATACGCCTAATTTGAGAGATTTACGATTCAGCACATTTCTGCAGATATGAGATAACGCTTGTAAGGCCTGAAAATTCAGAGACGCAAATAAACGGATTTTAAGCAGGTCTGATTTTTTGGACGATGAAATACCTTAGACTGTTTGAGAAAACGAATCTACGGCCTGATATGAAGGAGGGATTTTTCGAAGGGATGAAATTTTTCCCACAGTGATGAATAGCTTTATCGATTATCTCATCCGATAAATATCAGACTTTGATACTCAGAAGTATTTCAGTGTGGTTGATTGGACGCGGGATATTTGTGAAGATAGTATTTGTCCCGAGTCAAATTGCAATCCCGATGTGATTATGCGATATCAGAAAACCGGCGATAAAATCGCACTTGAATGCAAATATCGTTCGAGATGGTATTATTCAAAAGAACATCGTACGCAGACGATACGCTGGGCCCGCCCCAATCAGATTCAAAATTATCTCAGATATCAAAAAGAGCATGATGTCCCGGTTTATGTAATAATTGGTGTCGGCAATGATATTCTTCGCGGAGAGTCTCCAAAAGATGTCTAATGCATTCCCCTGAATGATATTAAAAATTATCCGGAAGTCTTCTTTTCCTATTTACAGAAATATAAACGCACAAATCCAGAGAGAAATTTCTTTTGGGATGCAGCAAAGAAGAATCTCCGATAAGAGGATTTCTCATATCCCTGTTTCTCAGAGATGATGGAGAACTCTCAAAAATCCCCATTCTGTGTTGGAACGGTCACCATGCAGATAGAGAGAAACACGGAAATTTTGGCATCTGCAATATTACCCACTCTCTTTTACCTCATCCCACTTACGGAGATATAGTTTCAAAAATGGCGGTTGTAAGAAATCCGCATTTTTTGATTGCCTGCCCTCTGCGGAAGTGTTTCCTCTGCACACACATATTGTTCCTTAGAAATAAACCATATGATGCTATACTATGATATTTCTGATTCACGGAGGCCATTCCGATTTAGTTGCGTATACGTCATGCCATTTTGTCCCGAAGAAAATATCTGTTCGACACGAAAACCGATAACCGCAGGATGACAATCTCTCTTAGATCTGCTTTCTCCTGACGCGTGCGGGAGAGTTGATATCTGAGAACATCCCACATACTAATAATGACTGAGATTGTTTTCCTCACTGATATTCATGGAAATACCGAAGCAGCCCTTGCTATCTTCGAGCAGGAAGAACCGGATATGGTTCTCATCGGCGGAGATGTAACGGATTTGGGACAGTCACTGGAAGGAGTTATCCCATTCCTTGATGAGATTCCAGCCCCGACATTTGTCATCCCCGGAAACTGTGACAACCGCGCAATCCTCAAAATCTTCGATGCATCCTCTGCAGTATCCATCCACCAGAAAACCTTTGACATGGGAGATATCACGGTCGCAGGCCTTGGCGGTTCCAACCCATCTCCGTTTGGAACTCCCTTCGAACATCAGGAAGATGAGATTGCAGAGATGCTTTCTGGAATGCTTGCCGGAATGAAAAAGAACCGCTGGAATATTCTGGTAACCCATGCCCCGCCGTATGGAGCGCTGGACGAGGTTGCTCCGGATGTACACGTGGGATGTCATGCTGCAGCAGACGTTATCCGTGAGTTTGACCTCATCTGCTGCGGACACATTCATGAACAGAAAGGTGTCTTTGAATTAAACGGCAGAACCTGTGTTAATCCAGGCCCGGCAAAAGAAGGAAACTATGCAGTAATTACCCTTGATGAGGAAAACGAACCGGAAATCGTTCTGAAAAATATCCGGGATGAAGAGGGGGAGTAAACACTTCTCTTTTTCTAAAAACAGCTATCCCGCAAATCTATTTTATCAGAGGTCAGGAACTCCCGCTGGCAAATATTCCAGACAAATAATAGCCCGCATCCAATGGAATTTCGATTTGTGCCTGCAGTTCCAGTGTCAGCAAATCATATCCTGCAACCTGATCAATGCCGAGAATATATAAAGAATCTCCATGTGCAGCAAGTTGTCCCGGCCACACCCCCAAATCATAAGTGGAAATCGTACCGGCAGCCATATCATAAACAGACAGACTGCTCCCCTCAAGAGTCACAAAATTACCATGCGTAACATAGAGCTTATCACCATATGATACGAG
This sequence comes from Methanocorpusculum parvum, assembly GCA_015063085.1. GTDB lineage: Archaea > Halobacteriota > Methanomicrobia > Methanomicrobiales > Methanocorpusculaceae > Methanocorpusculum > Methanocorpusculum parvum_A. Next base: position 2,437 of record SUTD01000001.1, on the reverse strand, counting down.
ATGACCGACGATCTGAGGAAATTCAATATGGGTTATCTCATCGGTTTCAGTATTATAAACTCCCAGAATATTACTGAATCCGCCCGTTGGAGATGTCATAACAGAAAAGTACAGCATAGTATTTACCCCGACAACCGAATAAACACCGCTGCCAAAATCAGAGATGTCAATTCTTTTTACCTCTGTCATGGTATCAGGATTAATACAATGCAGCGTCTCTTTTTGTGTGTCCCCGCCCATTTCTTCTGAGAAAGCATAGAGAACATCATTGAAAATATATGCAGTACTGACATACACATCGCTGTACTCAAGAGTCTGCACAGTCTTTTCAACAAGGTCAATCCTGTTTACAAAGGATTTGCGATTCAGATTGCTCACTGCATAAATGGAGGAGGAATCAGCACTGACACCATAAATTGCCGTTTGTTCCAATACAAACTCCTGGTTTTCCAATGTTGCAAGATTCAATTGCAGAATGACTTCAGCATCTTTCCTGTTGGCAAGCCCCTGGGGAACGATATAGACAAAGCCGCCAAAATTTGCCGGAGCTGACCAGCTATCCCCCATACTCGCATACCGATAATGAGTGCGTCCTGTCTGCTCTAAGTTTTCATTGAAATAAAGGATGTCACTGCTTTCTTTATTTCCAATGGTTTGAATTACTCCTACTGCATACTCTTCCGGAATATCATCAGGAGATACGCTGCTTTGGGCACACAGGACAATACCTCCAATGCAAAGTAATCCAAGAAGGAGCAGTATGAGGAATTTCTTCATTCTCAATCAGTTTATGCAATAATATTTCCGATACTGGAAAATCCATCCCCGCGGCTTTCGGCGCATCCGACAGCTGATGCCTGCAGATACTCAACCTCTTTTACTGCCCGCTCCCGAAGACAGAATGCAAGAGACGGCGAGCGTTCCTCTTTTCCGTCAATGATGAAATAGCGTGAGTGCACACAGAACCGGCAGTTCTCAGTACTTCGAAGACGTCCGTCCGTACAGGTTACTTTTCCCCCAGATACAGGCAGTTCATTCACCGTCATAGAAGAGAACCTCAAAACCTGCCGCGTGCAGAGCAGATGCAATGTACTCACGGCTTGGATCGTCAGCTGATGTTATCTTCTCCCGCCAGAGATCTAAAAGTGCTTCATCTTTGGATTCCAGAGACACGCGTCCTTTGACCTTTCCAACCTCAACACCGTCTTTTGAGATGCGGGCAGAACAGCAGTGATAGGAACTGCAAATCAGAAGTCTGTACGGGTGAATTGTGCAGACATATTTTCCGGTTGGAAGACGTCTTACAAAAAAGCACGCTGACGGATGCTGTTCCTGAACCGAGTGGTCGTTTTCAAAAATCTCGCGATACTCAGGAGTAATTAAAGCCTGACGCATCTCTTTTACCACATCATTTTTGACCACATATCCAAATTTAGATAACTGACGCTCCATCTTCACGATAGAACCGATTCCAAGACAGCACTTCCCGCACTGGATACATTCAAAACTTCCAGCCATTAAGAGTAAATGGCTGTCTGGATATTTATGTGTTCGGCTTTCTGCCAAAACCTATTAGTCATCGCAGAACAAATACTCAAAACAGGCATGAGCGAAGTTCACATCTTAGACCATCCGCTGATTTTACATAAGCTCAGCATGATGCGTGAAAAAAACACCAACACCAAAAGTTTCCGCGAACTCTTAACCGAAATCTCAATGCTTATGGGATACGAAGTCACCAGAAACTTCCCGACAAAAAACATCCGCATTGAAACACCGATTCGTGAAATGGATGCTCCAATTCTTGCAGCAGAAGATATTGTAATTGTTCCAATCCTTCGTGCAGGACTTGGAATGACCGACGGTCTCCTGCAGCTGATGCCGACAGCAAAAGTAGGTCATATTGGTCTTTACCGTGATGAGACCACACATCAGCCGGTTGAGTACTATTGCAAGCTTCCAAAAGAGTCCGTTGATGCAGAAGTGATTGTCGTAGACCCAATGCTTGCAACCGGAGGCAGTGCATCTGCAGCTCTTACATTCCTGAAAGACAGAGGATGTAAAAAAGTCAGATTCATGTGCCTTGTTGCAGCACCTGAAGGAATCCGCGTTTTACAGGAAGAACACCCGGATATCGACATCTTCACTGCATCCGTTGACGAGTGCTTAAACGAGAACTGTTACATTGTCCCCGGTTTAGGCGATGCAGGCGATAGAATCTTTGGTACAAAATAGAGCCAGAGTATAAATACATCAGGGTTCAATATACCATACATGGTGCGTGAATCCTCCAAACTTAAGGAGGGAGGGAAGGCAACCGTACTTGGCATTCAGCATGTGTTTGCCATGTTTGGTTCGACTATCCTCGTCCCTATTGCAACAGGGCTTCCGGTCTCTGTCGCATTGTTCTGTGCCGGTATCGGTACACTGATTTTCC